>NZ_JALLIN010000060.1 GCF_023630175.1 Streptomyces cellostaticus
CGCGGCGGCCGGCTGCTCGCCGCTCTCCACCGCCCGGACCGCGGCGAGCAGTTCGGCCGCCTTCCCGCTGAGCGCGGTGCCGCTGGCGACGGGCGCCGTCCGCTCGGCCTTGCGCCGCTCGATCCGTTCCCGCTCCATCCGTTGCGCGGCCAGCTCGGCCTCCGCCTCGGACAGCTCCGGCCCGCCCGCGTCGCCGGCCGGCTCCGCCGCCGTGCTCCCCGGCGCGTCGCCGGCCGCCGCGCCCTGCTCCGGGGTCCGCTCCGTGTCCGGGCTCTCCGGGGCTTCCGGGGCCTCGGGCCCGGTGTCCTCCGTGGTCTCCGGCTCCGTGCTCACAGCGTGCTCCAGTCGTGATCGGGATAGCGGTGCACGGGCGCCGACACGTCGTCCAGCGCCCTGCAGATCTCGTCAGGAAGACTAAGCGCCTCCACTGACAGCGCCGCCGTGAGCTGCTGCGCGTTGCGCGAGCCGACGATCGGGGCGGCCACCCCGGGCCGGTCCCTGACCCAGGCGAGTGCCACCTGGAGCGGTGTGACCGCGAGCCCGTCCGCGGCCGTCGTGACGGCGTCCACGATGTGCGCGGCGGTGTCGTCGAGGTACGGCTCGACGAACGGCGCGAGGTGCTCGGAGGCCCCGCGCGAGTCCGCCGGAGTGGCGTGGCGGTACTTGCCGGTGAGCACACCGCGGCCCAGCGGGGAGGAGGGCAGCAGACCCACGCCCAGGTCGAGCGCGGCGGGCAGCACCTCGCGCTCGGCGCCGCGCTGGAGCAGCGAGTACTCGAGCTGGGTGCCTGCCAGCCGGGTACGGCCCGGCGCGGCGAGCTGCCAGGTGGCCGCCTTCGCGAGCTGCCAGCCGCAGAAGTTGGCGACGCCCACGTACCGGGCGCGGCCACTGCTCACCGCCACGTCGAGGGCCTGGAGGGTCTCCTCGAGCGGGGTGCCGGGATCGGGGGCGTGGATCTGCCAGAGGTCGACGTGGTCGGTGCCGAGGCGGGTCAGCGAGGCGTCCAGGGCGGCGAGCAGATGGCCGCGGGAGCCGTCGACGCGGCGGTCCGGGTCGGCGACGCTGCCCGCCTTGGTGGAGATCACCAGGTCCCGGCGGGGCACCAGGCCGTCCATCAGCCGCCCCAGCAGGTACTCCGCCTCACCGTCGCCGTACACGTCCGCGGTGTCGACGAGGGTGCCGCCGGCCTCCCAGAAGGTCTTCAGCATGTCCGCGGCGTCGTGCTCGTCGGTGTCCCGGCCCCAGGTGAGAGTGCCGAGCCCGATCCGGGACACGCGCAGGCCGGTACGGCCGAGATGCCTCTGCTCCATGTGCGGGAGATTACTGGCCGGAACTGGTGCCGTGGGTTGCCTGTGGACAACCGGATCCGCCCCGCCGGACGCCCGGATCACCGGCCGGTGGCGGCACCGGCGCGGGCGGGGCGCGGCGCACGGGGGCTGTGCGGGGACCGCCCCGGCTCGCTAAGGTCGCAGCCAACGGACGTTACTCATGGGTAAGGGGATTCGGCCATGCAGCTCGGGATCAACCTCGGCTACTGGGGTGCCGGGATGGACGCGGACAATCTGGCCGTCGCGCAGGAGGCCGAGCGGCTGGGCTACGCCGTGTGCTGGGCCGCCGAGGCGTACGGCTCGGACGCGGCCACCGTGCTCAGCTGGGTCGCCGCCCAGACCGAGCGTATCGACGTCGGTTCGGCGATCTTCCAGATCCCGGCCCGGCAGCCGGCCATGACCGCGATGACCGCGGCCACCCTGGACTCGCTGTCCCAGGGCCGCTTCCGGCTCGGCCTCGGCGTCTCCGGACCGCAGGTCTCCGAGGGCTGGTACGGCGTCAGGTTCGACAAGCCGCTCTCCCGCACCCGGGAGTACGTGGAGATCGTCCGCCGGGCGATGACCCGCGAGCGCCTGTCGTTCGAGGGCGAGCACTGGACGCTGCCGCTGCCCGGCGGCCCGGGCAAGCCGATCAAGCTGACCGTGCACCCGCAGCGCGAGCACATCCCGCTGTACATCGCCGCCATCGGCCCGAAGAACCTGGAGCAGACCGGCGAGATCGCCGACGGCGCCCTGCTGATCTTCCCGTCCGCCGAGCACCTCGAGGACACCACCATCACGCACCTGCGCGCCGGACGGGAGAAGGCCGGCAAGACCCTCGACGGGTTCGACATCTGCCCGACCCTGCCGCTGGCCGTCGGCGACGACAAGGACGTCTCCCGCCTCGCCGACACCTTCCGCCCCTACACCGCGCTGTACGTCGGCGGCATGGGCAGCTTCAAGCAGAACTTCTACAACCGGCTCGCCCAGCGCATGGGGTACGAGAAGGAGGCCGCCGAGATCCAGGAGAAGTACCTGTCCGGCGACAAGCAGGGCGCGGCGGCCGCGGTTCCGCAGGACCTGATCGACAAGACCACGCTGCTGGGCTCCGTGGACCGTGTCGCGGACCGGATGAAGGCCTACGCCGCCGCCGGCGTCACCACCCTCTCCCTGGCCCCGGCGGGCTTCACGCTCGACGAGCGGATCGCCTCGCTGCGGGCCGGCAGCGAGGCCCTGGAGCGCGCCGGCCTCGGGTAGGACCCGCCCGGCGGGAAGTTCTGCGGCCGTGGTGGGGGCTCGGGGGTCTTCCCCGCCACGGCCGTCACGCGGAACAACGCGCCGGACGCCGGTTGGTCACGGCCCCCGGCGGTCCTTCTCGCGGACGGCCCGCCGCGGGCCCCCGGCGGCCGCTCTCCCGGCCCCCGGCGCCCCCTCACAGCCAGCCGCGCCGCTTGAACTGCCGGTACAGCAGCACCTCCAGCACCGCCATCGCCACGATCACCACCGGATACGACCACAGCCAGTGCAGCTCCGGCATGTGGTCGAAGTTCATGCCGTACACGCCCGCGATCATCGTCGGCACCGCGGCCATCGCCGCCCAGGCGGAGATCTTCCGCATGTCGTCGTTCTGCCGCACGCTCGTCTGCGCCAGGTGCGCCGACAGGATGTCCGACACCAGCCGGTCCAGGCTCTCCACGGACTCGTTCACGCGCGTGAGGTGGTCGCTCACGTCCCGGAAGAAGGGCCGCGCCTTGTCGTCCACGAACCGCACGCCGCCGCCGAGCGGTCCGGTGCCGGCCAGCCGGGTCAGCGGCACCGCGAGCGGCCCGGTCGCCCGGCGGAACTCCAGGACCTGCCGCTTGAACGCGTAGATGCGCGACGCGGTGTGCCGCGAACCGCCGCTCACCGGCTCGAACACCTCCGCCTCCAGCTCCTCCAGGTCGGTCTGCAGCTCCGTGGCCACCTCCAGGTAGTGGTCCACCACGGCGTCGGAGATCGCGTACAGCACCGAGGTGGGGCCCTTGCCGAGCATCTCCGGGTCCTCCTCCAGACGGCGCCGTACGGTCGCCAGCGGCGCCCCCACGCCGTGCCGGACCGTCACCACGAAGCCGTCGCCGACGAACACCATGACCTCCCCGGCCGAGACGGTGTCGCTCTCCGGCTCGTACACGACCGGTTTGAGGACCATGAAGAGTGAGTCGTCGTACACCTCCAGTTTGGGCCGCTGATGGGCCTTGAGGGCGTCCTCGACCGCCAGCGGGTGCAGCCCGAACTCCCGGGTGACCAGGTCGAACTCCCGTTCCGACGGCTCGTGCAGCCCGATCCACACGAAGCCGCCCGCCGCCCGCGCCTCGTCCAGCGCGTCGGAAAGGTCCTCAGGGCCCTCGGTACGGAGCCCGTGCCGGTACACGGCGCAGTCCACGATCACGGAGCGCATTCTCCCTTCGACCGTTCACCGGTGCTTGTCCTGATGCGCTTACCCTGGGCCGCATGCCCACGCTGATCCTCGTCAGGCACGGACGGTCGACCGCCAACACCTCGGGTGTGCTCGCCGGGTGGACGCCAGGCGTCGCCCTGGACGAGCGCGGCGCCGCACAGGCCGCCGCGCTGCCCGGCCGGCTCGCGGGCCTGCCGCTCGCCGAGGTCGTCGCGAGCCCCCTGCAACGCTGCCAGGAGACCGTGGCGCCGCTGCTCGCCGCCAGGCCCGGACTGCGCGCCCACACCGACGAACGCGTCGGGGAGTGCCACTACGGCGACTGGTCCGGACGCAAACTCGCCGAGCTGAAGGACGAGCCGCTGATGGAGGTCGTCCAGGCCCACCCGTCGGCCGCCGCCTTCCCGGGCGGCGAGTCCATGCGGGCGATGCAGACCCGCGCCGCCGAGGCCGTGCGGGAGTGGAACGCGCGCGTGGAGCGCGACCACGGCGCCGACGCGGTCTACCTCGTGTGCTCGCACGGCGACGTCATCAAGTCGCTCGTCGCCGAAGCCCTCGGACTCCACCTCGACCTGTTCCAGCGGATCTCCGTGGAACCCTGCTCGGTCACCGCGATCCGCTACACCCGCCTCAGGCCGTTCCTCGTCCGCCTCGGCGACACCGGGGACCTCACCTCGCTCGCCCCGCGCGAGGACACCGGCGAGGGCGACGCACCGGTCGGTGGTGGTGCGGGCGCACCGTGATCGTCGCCCGCAGTAGGGTGAAGCGGTCCACCCCGTGGCACCCGCAACGGCCCGCACCCCAGCAATCCCCGATTCCAAATGGAGACAGGACGTGTCCCGTCAGGTGTTCCTCTTCGACCCACCGGACCGCTTCGTCGCGGGCACGGTCGGGCTGCCCGGACGCCGTACGTTCTTCCTCCAGGCCATCGCCGGCTCCCGGGTGACCAGCGTGGCCCTGGAGAAGACCCAGGTCGCCGCACTCGCCGAGCGCATGGACGAGCTGCTGGACGAGGTCGTACGGCGCAGCGGCGGCAGCGCCGCCGTCCCCGCCGTCGCGCCCACGGAGGTCGCCGACACCGGCCCGCTGGACACCCCCGTCGAGGAGGAGTTCCGGGTCGGCACCATGGCCCTGGCCTGGGACGGCGAGGAACAGCGCATGATCGTGGAGGCGCAGGCCCTGGTGGAGCTGGACGCCGACAACGAGGAGGACCTCGCCGAGGCCGAGGAGCGACTGCTCCAGGACGAGGAGAACGGGCCCCCGATGCTGCGGGTCCGGCTGACCGGCGCGCAGGCCAGGGCCTTCGCCAAGCGCGCCCTGGACGTCGTCAACGCCGGGCGGCCGCCGTGCCCGCTGTGCAGCCTCCCGCTCGACCCGGAAGGACACGTATGTCCGCGCCAGAACGGATACCGCCGCGGAGCGTGACGGCCGCGGACGACGGCGCCGCCGAGCTGCTGGCGCGCGGTGAGCTGTCCGTGCGCGGACGCATCCGCGAGGCGTCCAACGCGGCGCTGTTCTGCACGGTCGCCCTCGACGGCCGGGAGGCCTCCTGCGTGTACAAGCCGGTGGCCGGGGAGCGCCCGCTGTGGGACTTCCCCGACGGCACCCTGGCCGGCCGCGAGGTGGCCGCCTACGAGGTCTCCGAGGCCACCGGCTGGGGCCTGGTCCCGCCCACCGTGCTGCGCGACGGCCCGTACGGCGAGGGCATGTGCCAGCTCTGGATCGACGCGGCCGAGGCGGAGCTGCTCGCCCTGGTGGACGCCGAGGAACCGGAGCCGGGCTGGAAGGCGGTCGCCCTCGCCGACGTCGGCGAGGGCCGTACCGCGCTGCTCGTCCACGCCGACGACGAGCGGCTGCGCCGCCTGGCCGTCCTCGACGCCGTGATCAACAACGCCGACCGCAAGGGCGGGCACCTGCTGCCCACCGAGGACGGCCGGCTCTACGGCATCGACCACGGGGTCACCTTCAGCACCGAGGACAAGCTGCGCACCCTGCTGTGGGGCTGGGCCGGGGAACCGCTCACCGCCGAGGCCGTGGAGGTGCTGAGCGCGCTGCGGGGAGCCCTCGCCGGGGACGGTGGGCTGGCCGGGCGGCTGGCGGCGCTGATCACCCCGGCCGAGGTCGACGCCACGCGCGCGCGGGTCGACGGTCTGCTGGCGACCGGGCTCCACCCGGAGCCGGGCGGGGAGTGGCCGGCGATCCCCTGGCCGCCCGTGTGAGCGCGGCCGGCACATCCCCGCGGGAACCGCAAGAACGCACAACCGGCCGTCCGGGCCGGTCCCGTTCGTACCCGCGGCTCGCGGCCGGTTAGGCTCATGTACATGCATGCCTGGCCCGCTTCCGAGGTCCCCGCCCTGCCTGGTCAGGGCCGCGACCTGAGGATCCACGACACCGCGACCGGCGGCCTCGTCACCCTCGACCCCGGTCCCGTCGCCCGTATCTACGTCTGCGGCATCACGCCGTACGACGCGACCCACATGGGGCACGCGGCGACCTACAACGCGTTCGACCTCGTCCAGCGCGTGTGGCTCGACACCAAGCGGCAGGTCCACTACGTCCAGAACGTCACCGACGTCGACGATCCGCTGCTGCAGCGTGCGGACCGGGACGGCGTCGACTGGGTCGCCCTCGCCGAGAAGGAGACCACCCTCTTCCGTGAGGACATGACCGCCCTCAGGATGCTCCCGCCCCAGCACTACATAGGCGCCGTCGAGGCCATACCCGGCATCGTCCCGCTCGTGGAGCGGCTGCGCGAGCTCGGCGCGGCCTACGAGCTCGACGGCGACGTCTACTTCTCCGTCGAGTCCGACCCGCACTTCGGCCAGGTCTCCAACCTCGACGCGGCCGCGATGCGGCTGCTGTCCGCCGAGCGCGGCGGCGACCCGGACCGGCCGGGCAAGAAGAACCCGCTGGACCCGATGCTGTGGATGGCCGCCCGCGAGGGCGAGCCGAGCTGGGACGGCGGCACCCTCGGCCGCGGCCGCCCCGGCTGGCACATCGAGTGCGTGGCCATCGCCCTCGACCACCTGGGCATGGGCTTCGACGTGCAGGGCGGCGGTTCCGACCTGGCCTTCCCGCACCACGAGATGGGCGCCTCGCACGCCCAGGTGCTCACCGGCGAGTTCCCCATGGCCAAGGCGTACGTGCACGCCGGGATGGTCGCCCTGCACGGCGAGAAGATGTCGAAGTCCAAGGGCAACCTGGTCTTCGTGTCCGGGCTGCGCCGCGACGGCGTCGACCCGGCCGCGATCCGGCTGACCCTGCTCGCCCACCACTACCGCTCCGACTGGGAGTGGACCGACCAGGTCCTGCGGGACGCGGAGGACCGGCTCGGCCGCTGGCGGGCCGCCGTCTCCCGGCCCGACGGCCCCGGCGCCGACGCACTCGTCGACGAGATCCGCGCGGCCCTCGCCGACGACCTCGACGCGCCCGCCGCGCTCGCCGCGGTCGACCGCTGGGCCGAGCGGCAGCACCGGGAGGGCGGCACCGACACCGGCGCCCCCGGCCTGGTCTCCCGGGCCGTGGACGCGCTGCTCGGCGTGGCCCTGTGACGCGCCCGCCCGGTACGGGCGGGCGCCCGGCCTGACGGCGAAGGGGCGGTACGCGACGCGCGTACCGCCCCTTCGCCGTCCCTCGGACTCTCAGCCCTCGGCGCCGTCCTCGTCGTCGCCCTCGCCGCCGGCGGTGTCCGTGTCCGGCTTGGCCGGCCTCGGCGGGCGGGTGCGTCCGCCGGGCGTGTCACGGGGCGCGTCCCGCCGGAAGGAGCCGCCCTCGCCACCGTCCGCCGTGGCGTGTCCCCCCGCCGGGCCGACGTCCCGGCGCCGCAGGTACCGCTCGAACTCGCGGGCGATCGCCTCGCCGGACGCCTCGGGCAGCTCTGCGGTGTCCCGGGCCTCCTCCAGCGTCTGCACGTACTCGGCGACCTCGCTGTCCTCGGCGGCGAGCTGGTCCACGCCCACCTGCCAGGCGCGCGCGTCCTCGGGCAGCTCGCCCTGCGGGACGCGCAGGTCCAGCAGGTCCTCCAGCCGGTTGAGCAGGGCCAGGGTGGCCTTGGGATTGGGCGGCTGGGAGACGTAGTGCGGCACCGCCGCCCACAGCGACACCGCCGGAACCCCCGCGTGCGTGCAGGCCTCCTGCAGGACCCCGACGATGCCCGTGGGGCCCTCGTACTTGGTCTCCTCCAGGTCCATGCGGCGGGCCAGGTCGGGGTCGGAGGTGACCCCGCTGACCGGCACCGGACGGGTGTGCGGGGTGTCACCGAGCAGGGCGCCCAGGACGACCACCAGCTCCACTCCCAGCTCGTGCGCGAAGCCCAGCAGTTCGTTGCAGAACGACCGCCAGCGCATGGACGGTTCGATGCCCCGGACCAGTACCAGGTCGCGCGGCTTCTCCCCGCCGACCCGCACCACCGACAGTCTGGTCGTCGGCCATGTGATCTTGCGCACCCCGCCGTCCATGAACACCGTGGGGCGGTTCACCTGGAAGTCGTAGTAGTCCTCGGCGTCCAGCGCCGCGAACACCTCGCCCTTCCACTCGCGTTCCAGGTGCGCGACCGCCGTGGAGGCGGCGTCACCGGCATCGTTCCAGCCCTCGAACGCGGCCACCATGACTGGGTCGATCAGCTCGGGAACCCCCTCCAGCTCGATCACCCAGTGCCTCCTTCCGACGTGCTCTCGCCTGACCACCCAACCTTACGGCGTCCGGCGGGAGCGCCCGCGACCCCCGTGACCGGGGGGCTGCCCGGATCACTGCCCCGTTCGCCACGCATGAACACCCGGCGCGCCCTCGCGGCACCGCACCGCCGCGCCCGCCGCACCACCCGCGGGACGGCCACCCGGCCCGCGGGCGGTGCGGTGCCCAACCGGGCCCGGGGCACGCCGTGTTGCGGCCGCGACGGCCGGCTGTACGGGCGGGGCGCGACGGAAAGGGGCGGCTCCATCGGCGTGGAGCCGCCCCTTCCGCCCTTCCGGACCCGGTGCGGCGGGTTCCGGCGCGGCGACGGCGGCCGGCCCTGGTCAGGGAAGGGGGCCGGCCGCCGTCCGGGCCTACCTGCCGTCGAGCAGGTCCTGGACCTTGGCGCGGACCTCGTCCGTGGCGAGGCCGCGGATCGTCAGCGTGGTGCGGCGGCGCAGCACGTCGTCCGCCGTCTCGGCCCACTCGTGGTCGCGGGCCCAGACGACCTGCGCCCAGATCTCCGGGGCGTCCGGGTGGACGCGCCGGGCCAGCTCCGGGTGCTCGTTCGCCAGCCGGGCGATGTCGAAGGCCAGGGAGCCGTAGTGGGTGGCCAGGTGCTTGGCGGTGTCGGCGGCCATCCGCGGGCCGGGCGCCGGGTGGTCCACCAGCAGGCGGTGGGCGACCGCGCGCGGGTTGGCGACGCCGGGCAGCGGAAGCTTCTTCGGCAGCGAGGAGATCGGCTCGAAGTCGTCGCCGAGCGGGTGGCCCGGCAGCTCCTCCAGCTTCTGCATCACGGTGCGGCCGATGTGGCGGAAGGTCGTCCACTTGCCGCCCGCGACGGACAGCATGCCCCCCCTGCCCTCGGTCACGACCGTCTCGCGCTTGGCCTTGGCGGTGTCGCCGGGGCCGCCCGGCAGCACCCGCAGACCGGCGAAGGCGTAGGTCATCAGGTCGCGCTGGAGCTGCTGGTCCCGGACGGAGAACGCGGCCTCGTCCAGGATCTGGGCTATGTCCTTCTCGGTGACGGACACGTCCGCCGGGTCGCCCTCGTACTCCTCGTCGGTGGTGCCGAGCAGCAGCATGTCCTCCCAGGGGAGGGCGAAGGTGATGCGGTACTTGTCGATCGGGGTGGCGAGGGCGGCCTTCCAGGGGGCGGTGCGCTTCAGCACCAGGTGCGCGCCCTTGGACAGGCGGATCGAGGGCGCCGCGTTCGGGTCCTCCATCCGGCGCAGGTGGTCGACCCAGGGGCCGGTCGCGTTCAGCACCAGGCGGGCGTTGACCCCGAACTCGGAGCCGGAGATCCGGTCCCGGAGTTCGGCGCCGGTGACCCGGCCCTTCGTGAAGCGCAGTCCGGAGACCTCGGCGTGGTTGAGCACCACCGCGCCCGCCTCGACGGCCGCGCGGACCGTCATCAGCGCCATGCGGGCGTCGTTCATCTGGTCGTCGCCGTAGACGGCCACGGCCTTGAGGTTGTCGGTGCGCAGCTCGGGCACGTCCTGCGCCGCCTTGGCGGGGGAGAGCAGGTGGCCGACGCCGTCGCCGAACGCGGAGAGCGCGGAGTAGGCGAAGACGCCCGCGCCGAGCTTCGCCGCGCCGTGCGGCCCGCCCTTGTACACGGGGAGGTAGAACGTGAGCGGGTTCGCCAGGTGGGGGGCCACCTGGCGGGAGACCGCACGGCGCTCGAAGTGGTTCTCCGCCACCAGCTTCACCGCGCCGGTCTGCAGGTAGCGCAGACCGCCGTGGAGCAGCTTGGAGGAGGCGGAGGAGGTGGCACCGGCGAAGTCGCCGGCGTCGACCAGCGCCACCCTGAGTCCGGACTGCGCGGCGTGCCAGGCGGTGGAGATGCCCAGGATGCCGCCGCCGATCACAAGAAGGTCGTACGACGCCTTGGCGAGTTGCTCCCTGGTCTCGGCGCGGCTCGGGTTGGAGCCGGAGGCCGGGTGCGTTCCCAGGGCAGGCACGGACTGCAGGGTGGACTGACTGGTCATTTCGGGTACTTACTCCTCGTCAGAGCTGTCGGAGCCGTCTCAGCTCTCGTCCTCGATCCAGCCCATGGTCCGGTCGACGGCCTTGAGCCAGCTCTTGTACTCACGGTCGCGGGTCTCCGCGTCCATCCGGGGGGTCCACTCCGCGGCCCGGCGCCAGTTGGCGCGCAGTTCGTCGGTGCTGGACCAGAAGCCGACGGCGAGGCCGGCGGCGTATGCGGCGCCGAGGCAGGTGGTCTCGGCGACCATCGGGCGCACCACGGGTGCGTCCAGGACGTCCGAGAGTGTCTGCATCAGCAGGTTGTTGGCGGTCATGCCGCCGTCGACCTTCAGGGTCACCAGCTCGTCGCCGGAGTCCTTGATCATGGCGTCGGCGATCTCCCGCGTCTGCCAGGCGGTGGCCTCCAGGACCGCGCGGGCGAGGTGCGCCTTGGTGACGTACCGGGTCAGGCCGGCGATCACACCGCGGGCGTCGGAGCGCCAGTGCGGGGCGAACAGGCCGGAGAAGGCCGGTACGAAGTAGGCGCCGCCGTTGTCCTCGACCGAGAGCGCGAGCGTCTCGATCTCGGCCGCGGTGGAGATCAGGCCCATCTGGTCGCGCATCCACTGCACCAGGGAGCCCGTGACGGCGATCGAGCCCTCGAGGGCGTAGACCGTCGGCTGGTCGCCGATCTTGTAGCCGACGGTGGTCAGCAGACCGGCGTAGGAGTTGATGATCTTGTCACCGGTGTTCATCACCATGAAGGTGCCGGTGCCGTAGGTGGACTTGGTCTCGCCCTCGGAGAAGCAGGTCTGCCCGAACAGGGCCGCCTGCTGGTCGCCGAGCGCGGAGGCGACCGGGATGCCGCCCAGCAGGTCGCCCAGCTTGCCGCCGGTGACCTCGCCGTACACCTCGGCGGAGGAGCGGATCTCGGGCAGGATCTGCAGCGGCACGCCGATGGACTCGGCGATCTTCTCGTCCCACCGCATCGTGTGCAGGTTCATGAGCATGGTGCGGGAGGCGTTGGTGACGTCGGTGACGTGCTTGCCGCCGTTGACACCGCCGGTCAGGTTCCAGATGACCCAGCTGTCCATGGTGCCGAACAGGATGTCGCCCGCCGCGGCGCGCTCCGCGAGGCCGTCGACGTTGTCGAGCAGCCAGCGGGCCTTGGGCCCGGCGAAGTACGAGGCCAGCGGCAGGCCGGTCTCGCGGCGGAAGCGGTCCTGGCCGACATTGCGGCCCAGCTCCCGGCAGAGGGCGTCGGTGCGGGTGTCCTGCCAGACGATGGCGTTGTGGACGGGCTCACCGGTGTTCTTGTCCCACAGCACGGTGGTCTCGCGCTGGTTGGTGATGCCGATGGCCTTGATGTCGTCGCGGGTGATGCCGGCCTTCTGGACGGCCCCGGCGACGACTTCCTGGACGTTGGTCCAGATCTCGGTGGCGTTGTGCTCGACCCAGCCCGGCTTCGGGAAGATCTGCTCGTGCTCCTTCTGGTCGACGGAGACGATCCGGCCGTCCTTGTCGAAGACGATGCAGCGCGAGGAGGTGGTGCCCTGGTCGATCGCGGCGATGAACGGGCCTGCGGTGTGGGCGTCGGTCACTGTGTGCTCCTGAGAGATCCGTGGTGATGGGGCTTTACGTACGGCGCTTGCGCGGAGGCTCGGTGCTTCCTAGACGAAGGCGACGTTGTAGATGCCTGCGGCGATCGCGCCGCCGATCAGCGGACCGACCACCGGGACCCAGGCGTAGCTCCAGTCGGAACCGCCCTTGTTGGGCAGGGGCAGCAGGGCGTGGACGATGCGGGGGCCGAGGTCACGGGCCGGGTTGATGGCGTAGCCCGTGGGTCCGCCGAGGGAGAGGCCGATGGAGACGACCACGAGGGCGGTGATCAGGGCGCCCAGGGTGCCCAGGCCGTTGCCCTGGTCGTTCAGGCCCTGGGTGAGGACGGCGAGCACCAGAACGACGGTGCCGATGATCTCCGTGAGGAGGTTCTGCACCGCGTTCCGGATCTCCGGACCGGTGGAGAAGACGCCCAGGACCGGGCCCGCGCCCTTCTCCTGGGCCTCGACGGCCTTGACCGTCGTGGCCTGCGCCCCCGGACCGCCGACGATCTCCTTGTCGGTGAGGTGGGCGTGGAACTGGCCGTAGTAGGCCGCCCAGACCAGGGCCGCGCCGATCATGGCGCCGAGAAGCTGACCGCCCCAGTACACGGGCAGGTTGCTGAAGTCCTTGTCCTTGATCGCGAGAGCGAGCGTCACGGCCGGGTTCAGATGGGCGCCGGAGAGCGGCGCCGAGGTGTAGACGGCCGTCAGTACGGCGAAGCCCCACCCGAAGGTGATGGCGAGCCAGCCGGCGTTACGGGCCTTGGAGGCCTTCAGCGTCACGGCGGCGCACACGCCACCGCCGAGCAGGATGAGTATGGCGGTACCTATGGTCTCGCCGATGAAGATGTCGGAGCTGGACACCCGCGACTCCTTTGTCCTTCGTCCAGGGAAACCGAACCCCGGGTCCCTCCGGGGGTTCTGGCGCCCTCGGGGGTGAGAGCGATGCCGGCCCTTGGCGTTGTCACACTCTAGCGCGTATTGCCGTTAGGTGTTCGACAATGCCGACCGATGGACGGGAGTCTTGCTTCGGCGTCACGCGTGCGTCAAGGGTTCTGTTGTCGAAAACAGGATCGTTATTGATCGCTGCCGGTTGTCGCTCTTCCTGCACTGACGTACCTGCTCGCCCGATATGTCCACTTCAGGGTATGGCGAGAACCGGAACGCCGCCTCGCGTCCCGGTCGTCCTTCGCTTCGTCCGGCCCGGTCCGGCCGTCGCCCGGCGGTGGATCGCCGCCGGTCAGAAACGCCCCGCGCCCAGGTCCCGCGACACCGCGCGGGCGCAGTCGCGCACCGCGGCGATCAGCTCCGGACGCAGCTCGCCGTCCCGGCCCAGCCGCTCCACCGCGCCCGCGATACCGACCGCGCCCACCGGCATCCGGCGCCGGTCGTGGATCGGCGCGGCGATCGACGCCACGCCCTCCCAGGTCTCCTCCACGTCCGCCGCGTAGCCCCGCGCGCGCGTGAGGTCCAGCAGGTGCTCGAAGTCCTCCGGCTCGCACACCGTGCGGTCCGTGAAGGGTTTGCGGTCCGCCTCCATGGCCTCGCTGTGCGCCACCGGGTCGTAGGCGGAGAGCACCTTGCCCAGCGCCGTGGAGTGCAGCGGCTGCATGGCCCCTATCTCCAGCACCTGCCGGCTGTCGTCAGGCCGGAAGACGTGGTGCACGATCAGGACGCCCTGCTGGTGCAGCACGCCCAGGTAGACGCTCTCCCCGCTGGAGCGGGCCAGGTCGTCGGTCCACACCAGGGCCCGTGCCCGCAGCTCGTGCACGTCCAGATAGGTGGTGCCGAGGCGCAGCAGTTCGGCGCCGAGCTGATAGCGGCCGGACACGTCGTCCTGTTCGACGAACCCCTCCTGCTGCAGGGTCCGCAGGATGCCGTGGGCGGTGCCCTTGGCGAGGCCCAGCGACGAGGCGATGTCCGAGAGGCCGAGCCGCCGCTCGCCGCCCGCGAGCAGCCGCAGCATCGCCGCCGCCCGTTCGAGCGACTGGATGTTCCGTGCCATCGCCGTCCTGCCCTCCGTCCCCTTCGACCAATGCCGCACAGCGCAGAACACCCTGTTCGGCAATGTCGAACACTACCGGTCCATGTCGACCTGCCGCCAATGGTTCGGACGACAGCTGTTACATCCGGCGCGGCCCGCCCGTGGAGATCCGGCCGTCCGGCACGCCCGGCGTCCGCCTCGTGGACGCCGGTGCCCATCCAAGCCCACTCCCGGTTACGCTGACGCCGTGCCCTGCCCCGGTTCCCGCCGGGGAAGGCGCATAGCCGACAGCCGTCGCATCCCAGGGAGCCCCTTCATGGCCTCGTCGCCAACGACCCCTTCCGCCGACAGCCGGACCCGTGCGTCCGCGCTCCGCGAGGCACTCGCCACCCGTGTGGTGGTCGCCGACGGAGCGATGGGCACGATGCTCCAGGCCCAGGAGCCGACGCTCGAGGACTTCCAGCAGCTCGAGGGCTGCAACGAGATTCTCAACCTCACCCGCCCCGACATCGTCCGCTCCGTCCACGAGGCGTACTTCGCCGTGGGCGTCGACTGCGTCGAGACCAACACCTTCGGGGCCAACCACTCCGCCCTCGGCGAGTACGACATCCCCGAGCGCGTGCACGAACTGTCCGAGGCCGGCGCCCGCGTCGCCCGCGAGGCCGCCGACGGGTTCACCGCGCGGGACGGCCGGCCCCGCTGGGTCCTCGGCTCCATGGGCCCGGGCACCAAGCTGCCCACCCTCGGCCACGCCCCCTACACCACGTTGCGCGACGCCTACCAGCGCAACGCCGAGGGCCTGGTCGGCGGCGGCGCCGACGCGCTGCTCGTGGAGACCACCCAGGACCTGCTGCAGACCAAGGCCGCCGTGCTCGGCGCCCGCCGCGGCCTCGACGCCCTCGGTCTGGACCTGCCGGTGATCGTGTCCGTGACCGTCGAGACCACCGGCACCATGCTGCTCGGCTCCGAGATCGGCGCCGCCCTCACCGCGCTCGAACCGCTCGGCATCGACATGATCGGCCTGAACTGCGCCACCGGCCCGGCCGAGATGAGCGAGCACCTGCGGTACCTCGCCCGCAACGCCCGCATCCCGCTGTCCTGCATGCCCAACGCGGGTCTGCCGGTGCTCGGCAAGGACGGCGCGCACTACCCGCTGAGCGCCCCGGAGCTGGCCGACGCCCAGGAGACCTTCGTCCGCGAGTACGGCCTCTGCCTCGTCGGCGGCTGCTGCGGCACCACCCCCGAGCACCTTCGCCAGGTCGTCGAACGCGTGGCGGGCCTCACCCCGCGCACCCGCGACCCGCGCCCCGAGCCCGGCGCCTCCTCGCTCTACCAGAGCGTCCCGTTCCGCCAGGACACCTCCTACCTCGCGATCGGCGAGCGCACCAACGCCAACGGATCCAAGAAGTTCCGCGAGGCCATGCTCGACGGCCGCTGGGACGACTGCGTGGAGATGGCCCGCGACCAGATCCGCGAGGGCGCGCACATGCTCGACCTGTGCGTGGACTACGTCGGCCGCGACGGCGTCGCCGACATGGAGGAACTCGCCGGCCGCTTCGCCACCGCCTCCACCCTGCCGATCGTCCTCGACTCCACCGAGGTCGACGTCCTCGCGGCGGGCCTGGAGAAGCTCGGCGGCCGCGCCGTGATCAACTCCGTGAACTACGAGGACGGCGCCGGACCGGGCTCCCGCTTCGCCAAGGTCACCGGACTGGCCCGGGAACACGGCGCCGCGCTGATCGCGCTGACCATCGACGAGGAGGGCCAGGCCCGCACCCCCGAGAAGAAGGTCGAGATCGCCGAACGGCTCATCGACGACCTGACCGGGAACTGGGGCGTCCGTGAGGAGGACATCCTCATCGACACCCTGACCTTCACCATCTGCACCGGTCAGGAGGAGTCCCGCAAGGACGGCCTTGCCACCATCGAGGCGATCCGCGAGCTCAAGCGCCGCCACCCGGCCGTCCAGACCACCCTGGGCCTGTCCAACATCTCCTTCGGCCTGAACCCGGCCGCCCGCATCCTGCTGAACTCCGTCTTCCTCGACGAATGCGTCAAGGCGGGCCTGGACTCGGCGATCGTGCACGCCTCCAAGATCCTCCCGATCGCCCGGTTCAGTGAGGAGGAGGTCCGCACGGCCCTCGACCTGATCCACGACCGCCGCGCCGAGGGGTACGACCCGCTGCAGAAGCTGATGCAGCTCTTCGAGGGCGCCACCGCCAAGTCCCTGAAGGCCGGCAAGGCGGAGGAACTGGCCGCGCTGCCCCTGGAGGAACGGCTCAAGCGGCGCATCATCGACGGCGAGCGCAACGGACTGGAGGCCGACCTCGACGAGGCCCTCCAGGACCGGCCCGCCCTGGACATCGTCAACGACACCCTGCTGGACGGCATGAAGGTCGTCGGCGAACTGTTCGGCTCCGGCCAGATGCAGTTGCCGTTCGTCCTGCAGTCCGCCGAGGTCATGAAGACGGCCGTCGCCCACCTCGAACCGCACATGGAGAAGTCGGACGCCGAGGGCAAGGGCACCATCGTGCTGGCCACCGTGCGCGGCGACGTCCACGACATCGGCAAGAACCTCGTCGACATCATCCTGTCCAACAACGGCTACAACGTCGTCAACCTGGGCATCAAGCAGCCCGTCTCCGCGATCCTGGACGCCGCCGAGGAACACCGCGCCGACGTCATCGGCATGTCCGGCCTCCTGGTGAAGTCCACCGTGATCATGAAGGAGAACCTGGAGGAGCTGAACCAGCGCGGCCTCGGCGCCCGCTTCCCGGTCATCCTCGGCGGCGCCGCCCTCACCCGCGCCTACGTCGAACAGGACCTGCACGAGATCTACGACGGCGAGGTCCGCTACGCCCGCGACGCCTTCGAGGGCCTGCGCCTGATGGACGCCCTCATCGGCGTCAAGCGCGGCGTGCCCGGCGCCAGGCTGCCCGAACTGCGGCAGCGCCGCGTCCGCGCCGCCGCCTCCGTCGAGGTCGAGGAACGCCCGGAGGAGGGTCACGTCCGCTCCGACGTCGCCATCGACAACCCGGTGCCCGCGCCGCCGTTCTGGGACACCCGCGTCATCAAGGGCATCCAGCTCAAGGAGTACGCGAGCTGGCTGGACGAGGGCGCGCTGTTCAAGGGCCAGTGGGGCCTGAAGCAGGCCCGCGCCGGTGACGGCCCGACCTACGAGGAACTGGTGGAGACCGAGGGCCGCCCCCGCCTGCGCGGCCTCCTGGACCAGCTCCAGACGCAGAACCTGCTGGAGGCGGCCGTCGTCTACGGCTACTTCCCGTGCGTCTCCAAGGACGACGACCTGATCATCCTGGACGAGCGGGGCAACGAACGCACCCGCTTCACCTTCCCGCGCCAGCGCCGCGGCCGCCGCCTGTGCCTCGCCGACTTCTTCCGCCCGGAGGAGTCCGGCGAGACCGACGTCGTCGGATTCCAGGTCGTCACCGTCGGCTCCCGGATCGGCGAGCAGACCGCACGGCTCTTCGCGTCCGACGCCTACCGCGACTACCTCGAGCTGCACGGACTGTCCGTGCAGCTCGCCGAGGCGCTCGCCGAGTACTGGCACGCCCGGGTGCGCGCCGAACTCGGCTTCGGCGGTGAGGACCCCGCCGCCATGGAGGACATGTTCGCCCTGAAGTACCGGGGCGCCCGCTTCTCCCTCGGCTACGGCGCCTGCCCCGACCTGGAGGACCGCGCCAAGATCGCCGAGCTGCTGCGGCCCGAGCGGATCGGCGTGCAGCTCTCCGAGGAGTTCCAGCTCCACCCCGAGCAGTCCACCGACGCGATCGTGATCCACCACCCGGAGGCCAAGTACTTCAACGCCCGCTGACGCCTCAGCCGGCCCACGCGTCCGGGCACACCGGGGAGCCTCCCGGCCCGCACGGGGGTGGTACAGGGGGTACCCAGGACCCGGAGTGGTAAACGAGGCGCTTCGTGCGCCCGGGGTCGTACAATGGTCGGTCCACCGCAGGCCGGTTCCCGCACGGGAACCGGCCTGGTCGTCCCCAAGGAGGTGCGCCCGGATGACCAGCACCGTCCCAGCGCTCGGAACCCGTACGGCCGAAGGCTCCGCCCTGCAGGCGGTCCTCCTCGACATGGACGGCACCCTGGTGGACACCGAGGGCTTCTGGTGGGACGTCGAGGTCGAGGTCTTCGCCGCCCTCGGCCACGTCCTGGACGAGTCCTGGCGGCACGTCGTCGTCGGCGGCCCCATGACCCGCAGCGCCGGCTTCCTCATCGAGGCCACCGGCGCCGCCATCACCCTCGCCGAGCTCTCGGTGCTGCTCAACGACGGCTTCGAGGCCCGCATCGGCCGGGCCCTGCCGCTGATGCCCGGCGCCGCCCGGCTGCTCGCCGAACTCCACGAGCACGGCATCCCCACCGCCCTGGTCTCCGCCTCCCACCGGCGCATCATCGACCGCGTGCTGACCGTGCTGGGCCCCCACCACTTCGGCCTCTCCGTCGCCGGTGACGAGGTCTCGCGCACCAAGCCCTATCCCGACCCCTATCTGCTCGCCGCCGCCGGACTCGGCGTCGACCCGGCCCGCTGCGCGGTCGTCGAGGACACCGCCACCGGCGTCGCCGCCGCCGAGGCCGCCGGCTGCCAGGTGGTCGCCGTCCCCTCCATCGCCCCCATCGCCCCGTCCGAACGACGCACCGTCGTGTCCTCCCTGGAAGAGGTCGACCTGCCGTTCCTGCGCGGCCTGATGACATGAAGGCGCCGGCGGGTGCCGCGAACAAAGTCCCGTGCCGGTCTTTCCCGACACCCCCGGCCCGTTCACCCGAAGTGCTCCCGGGCCCGCCGCCGGCCCAGCGCCAAGCCCAATGAGCGTGTTGGACAAATTTTCGGGGAAGTACACCAGCGGGTGAATTCCACGCGGACCGTCCGGCGAATTCCGGCAAGCGCCAACTCCGCCGCGCGCATGTGACGTTCCCCACCCTTCGGCTCCTCGACAACGTTGCCCGAATATGCAGGACGCCCCGATCCGGGGCCGGGCGGCGGGTCCTTGTGTCCCGATAGGGGAGATCCTGCACCAATCCTGCCGCTGTCGGGTTTTCGGTGTGTCCACACCCGGTTTCACTCTGTGATGGACGCTCAACTCACGCGCCAGTGAACCCCCGTGCGGGCGCGGACTAATCTCGTCGCGAGAACATCGAAGCAACCCCCCGTGACTCGCCGCACCACCCATGCATGCCGAGTACACGGACTAGAAACAGCTCTGGAGAAACTCCCGCATGAAGCGCAAGACTTTGGTGCTGCCGGCAGTGGCCGGCCTGCTGACGCCGGTTCTCGCCGCGTGCGGCGGATCCGACAGCGGGAGCAAGAGCGGGGACGCCATCGTGGTGGGCACCACGGACCGGTTCGAGGCCACCAGCGACGCCCCGGCGCCCCTCGACCCCGCCTACGCCTACGACGTCGGCACCTGGAACATCCTGCGCCAGACCGTGCAGACCCTGATGACCCAGCCCAAGGGCGAGGGCAACCCCGTCCCCGAGGCCGCCGAGAGCTGCTCCTTCACCGACAGCGGCAACGAGCGCTACGCCTGCAAGCTGCGCGAGGGCCTGACGTTCTCCAACGGCGACAAGGTCACGGCCGCCGACGTCAAGTACTCCATCGAGCGTGCCCTGCGCATCAACGCGGACAGCGGTGTCGCCACCCTGCTGAACACGGTCGACACGATCGAGACCCAGGGCGACCGCGAGGTGATCTTCCACCTCAAGACGGCCGACGCCACCTTCCCGTACAAGCTGTCGACGCCGGTCGCGGCCATCGTCAACCCGAAGGACTACGCCAAGGACAAGCTGCGCGACGGCTTCGACGTCGACGGCTCCGGCCCCTACACGCTCAAGTCCGACGTCAAGGACAACGCGATCGTCACCGCCACCTTCACCAAGAACCCTTCCTACAAGGGCAGCGTGACGGTGAACAACGACAAGGTCGAGATGCGCTCCTTCGACGACGCCGACGCCATGGGCCAGGCCATCGAAAAGGGCGACATCGACCTGATGACGCGCACCATGTCGCCGTCCCAGATCGACAAGCTGGACTCCGGCTCCCAGGCCAACGTCGACCTCGTCGACATGCCGGGCCTCGAGATCCGCTACCTGGCCTTCAACACCGACGCGCCGACCGTGAAGACCAAGGCCGTCCGCCAGGCCATGGCCCAGCTCATCAACCGCGGCGAACTGGTCTCCAAGGTCTACGGCACCCAGGCCCAGCCGCTGTACTCGCTGGTCCCGGCCACCCTCACCGGCCACTCCAACTCGTTCTTCAACAAGTACGGCAACCCCAGCCCCACCAAGGCCAAGAACCTGCTCGAGAAGGCCGGCATCACCACCCCGGTGAAGCTGACGCTGCACTACACCACCGACCACTACGGCTCGGCCACCAAGCAGGAGTTCCAGATCCTGCAGAAGCAGCTCAACGGCAGCGGCCTGTTCGACGTCAGCATCCAGGGCCACCCCTGGGCGACCTTCCGCCCCGCCGAGCGCAAGGGCGAGTACGACGTCTACGGCATGGGCTGGTTCCCCGACTTCCCCGACGCCGACAACTTCGTCGCGCCCTTCCTCGACAAGGGCAACTTCCTCGGCTCGCCCTACTCCAACGGCACCATCCAGCGCACGCTGATCCCCGAGTCCCGGCGCGAGGCCGACCGCCTCAACGCGGTCAAGACCCTCACCACGATCCAGGACACCGTCGCCGAGGACGTCCCCGTGCTGCCGCTGTGGCAGGGCAAGCAGTACGTCGCCGCGCGCGACAACGTCACGGGTGTCTCCTACGCCCTCAACTCCGTCGCGTCGCTCCAGCTCTGGGAGCTCGGCCGCGGTGTGAGCGGCTGACGCCCGAGCGCCCCACACGCCGAGGGCGTCCCTCCCCGTACGGGAAGGGACGCCCTCGGCGTCGTGCACAGGGTCCCGATCAGCTCGCGCCGGGCCGCACCAGTCCGCTCTCGTACGCGTACACCGCCGCCTGCACCCGGTCCCGCAGCCCCAGCTTGGTCAGCACATGCCCGACGTGCGTCTTCACCGTCGTCTCGCTGACGAAGAGGTCCGCGGCGATCTCCGCGTTGGACAGCCCGCGCGCCACCAGCTTCAGCACCTCCACCTCACGGTCGGTGAGCGTGTGCAGGGTGTCCGGCACGGACTCCTCACCGGACGGCAGATGCGTGGCGTACTTGTCCAGCAGGCGGCGCGTGATGCTCGGCGCCAGCAGCGCCTCCCCGGCGGCCACCACCCGGATCGCCTGCACCAGCTCGTCGGCGGGCGCGTCCTTCAGCAGGAACCCGCTGGCCCCGGCGCGCAGCGCCTCCACCACGTACTCGTCGAGATCGAACGTGGTCAGCACCAGCACCTTCGCCGGGCCGTCCCGCCCCGGACCGGTGATCTGCCGAGTGGCCTCCACCCCGTCCATCCGGGGCATCCGGATGTCCATGAGCACGACATCGGGCTGCAGCGCCCGGACCTGATCGAGGGCCTGCAGGCCGTCACCGGCCTCGCCCACGACCGCGATGTCCTGCTCGGCCTCCAGGATCATCCGGAAACCCGTACGCAGCAGGGGCTGGTCGTCGACCAGTAGGACGCGGATGGCCACGTGACACTCCTTCGCTAGTCCGCCCCCATTCTGCCCTGCCCCCGGCGCGCCGCCGGCGGCACCCTGGAGGCGGCAGCCGGCCGCTACCCGCCGGACGCGGCGGGCCGCACCGGAAGGGGATACGGCGGGGGAGTGCCGCCGAACTCCGGGCAGACGGACCGGTGGTCGCACCAGCCGCACAGCTTCGTCGGCCTGGGGCGCCACTCACCGGTCCGCGTGGCCCGCCCGATCGCCTCCCACAGCGCCAGCAGCTTGCGCTCCACCCGCTCCAGGTCGGCCGGAACCGGGTCGTAGGTCAGCACGTCACCGCTGCCGAGATACACGAGCTGCAACCGGCGCGGGACGACCCCCTTCAGCCGCCACACCACCAGCGCGTAGAACTTCATCTGGAACAGCGCGCCCTCGGCGTACTCCGGCCGCGGTGCCTTCCCGGTCTTGTAGTCCACGATCCGCACCTCGCCGGTGGGCGCCACGTCGACACGGTCGATGATCCCGCGCAGCCGCAGCCCCGACTCCAGCTCGGCCTCCACGAACAGCTCCCGCTCGGCGGGCTCCAGCCGGGCCGGGTCCTCCAGCGTGAACCACCGCTCCACCAGCCGCTCGGCCTCACCCAGCCAGCGGGTCAGCCGCTCGCCCCGCGGATCCTCGGCGAACAGCTCCCCGACCTCCGGCCGGCTCTCCCGCAGCCGGTCCCACTGCCCGGGGACCAGCGCCTTCGCCCGCGGCGCCGTCCGCTCGGCGGCGGGCGCGTCGAACAGCCGCTCCAGCACGGCGTGCACCAGCGTCCCCCGCGTCGCCGCCTCACTCGGCTTCTCGGGCAAGCGGTCGATCACCCGGAACCGGTACAGCAGCGGACACTGCATGAAGTCGCCGGCCCGGGACGGCGACAACGAGGACGGGGCGACGGCCCCCCGCTCCACCGCCGGCCCCGCCGGCCCCGCCGCACTCGCGGCGGCCGCCGGCACCGGGTCCCCGGAGGCCCCCGGTACCTCCGCCGTAACGGGCTCCCCGGACGTCACAGGCTCCCCGGCGGCCGCAGCGGCCGCCACCGGTTCCGCCGGCCCCGCCGCCGTGGCCCTCTCCCCGGCGGGACCCGGCAGGGCCCCCGCGTCCTCGATGCTGCTGTCCATGACCCCAGACCATACGGCCCGGCACCGACAGCGACCCAGCCGCGAGGCGCGTTAGGCCGCGCGACAGCGGGGCAAACACAAGGGGTGCCGGGGCGGAACGGACCACCACGGCCGCATACCATCGAGCCGAGACCTTCCGCCCGCACGGCGCGGAGGACGCTTCGAACGAGGGGACAGCGTGGACGTGAGCGGCGGGAGCGGGCCGCGGTCCGGCAACGACGAGCCGGCCGAGCACCCGGCGGGCCCTGCGGTCCCGGCGACCGGACCCACCGGTCACCACCTCGGACCGGAGTCCGACGGCGCCCCCGAGCCCACCGGCACCCCGCGCCCCGACCGCGAGGAGCGCGACGGCCCCGGCGAAGCGCCCGACCCGGGCGACCGCCCCGACCCGGACGGCCGGGACGAGCGCTCCGGCGCGGAGGCCCCGAGGGACACCCGGACCGGTAGCCCGGGCCCGCCCCCCGAGACCGGCGAGCCCACCGGCCCCACCCGGCCGGGGGCGCAGACCCCGACCGGCGAGCCCACCACCCCCACCCACCCCGGCGGCGCCGAGGAGAACCCCGCGCCCGGCACCCACCCCGCCGAGCACCGCTCCCTAGCCCACTCCGGCATCGCCAAGGGCGAACCGCCGCAGCCACGGCGCAGGGAACCCGGCGGCGGACTGCTCATGGGCCGCCCCTTCGGCGTCCCCGTCTACGTGGCACCGAGCTGGTTCCTGGTGGCCGCCCTCATCACCTGGGTCTTCGGCGGCCAGCTCGACCGGGTGCTGCCCGAACTCGGAGCCGCCCGCTACCTGGTCTCCCTCTTCTTCGCCGTCGCCTTCTACGCCTCCGTCCTCGTCCACGAACTGGCCCACACGGTCGCCGCGATCCGCTTCAAACTCCCGGTCCGCCGCATCCAGCTCCAGTTCTTCGGCGGCGTCTCCGAGATCGAGAAGGAGGCCGAGACCCCGGGACGCGAGTTCGTCCTCGCCTTCGTCGGCCCCCTGCTCTCCCTCGTCCTGGCCGCCCTGTTCTACCTGGCCATGAAGCCCGTGCGGCCGGACAGCGTGCCGGGTGTCCTGCTCGCCGGCCTGATGATCTCCAACCTCATCGTCGCCGCCTTCAACCTGCTGCCCGGCCTGCCCCTCGACGGCGGCCGCATGCTCCGCGCCGTCGTCTGGAAGATCACCGGCAAGCCCATGAGCGGCACCGTCGCCGCCGCCTGGGTCGGCCGCGCCCTCGCCATCTCCGTCCTCGTCGGCCTGCCGCTGCTCAACCAGTCCGGCGCCTTCGGCGGCGGCAACCAGGACGCCGGCGGCATGGACACCGTCACCGACGCCCTGCTCGCGGCCATCCTCGCCGCCATCATCTGGACCGGCGCCGGCAACAGCCTGCGCATGGCCCGCCTGCGCGAACACCTCCCCGAGCTCAAGGCCCGCGCCCTCACCCGGCGAGCCGTCCCGGTCGAGACCGACACCCCGCTGTCCGAGGCCCTCCGCCGCGCCAACGCCGCCGGCGCCCGCGCACTCGTCGTCGTCGACCCGGAAGGCAACCCCCTCTCCCTCGTCCGCGAGGCCGCCATCGTCGGCGTGCCCGAGCACCGCCGCCCCTGGGTCGCCGTCAGCGGCCTCGCCCAGGACCTCACCGACGGCATGCGGGTCTCCGCCGAACTGGCCGGCGAGGAACTCCTCGACACCCTCCGGGCCACCCCCGCCACCGAGTACCTCGTCGTCGAGGAGACCGGCGAGATCTACGGCGTCCTCTCCGCCGCCGACGTCGAGCGCGCCTTCGTCAAGGCCATGGCCCGCCCCTGACGGCCCGCCCTCCCGTGGTCGGCGGCCCCCGCAAACGCCGGTAGGCTGGTCACATGTCCGAACCGACCGGTGCCGCCCGCAGGCGCGGGCCCTTCAAGGTCGGGGACCAGGTACAGCTGACCGACCCCAAGGGCCGCCACTACACGTTCACGCTCGAAGCCGGGAAGAACTTCCACACCCACAAGGGCTCCTTCCCGCACGACGAACTGATCGGCGCTCCCGAAGGCAGCGTTGTCCGCACCACCGGCAACGTCGCCTACCTCGCGCTGCGCCCCCTGCTCCCCGACTACGTCCTGTCCATGCCCCGCGGGGCAGCCGTCGTCTACCCGAAGGACGCGGGGCAGATCCTCGCCTTCGCCGACATCTTCCCCGGCGCCCGCGTCGTCGAGGCCGGCGTCGGCTCCGGCTCGCTCAGCAGCTTCCTGCTGCGCGCCATCGGCGACCAGGGCATGCTGCACTCCTACGAGCGCCGCGAGGACTTCGCCGACATCGCGCGGGCCAACGTCGAGCGCTACTTCGGCGGACCGCACCCCGCCTGGCAGCTCACCGTCGGCGACCTCCAGGACAACCTGTCCGACACCGACGTCGACCGCGTCATCCTCGACATGCTCGCCCCCTGGGAATGCCTGGAGGCCGTCTCCAAGGCACTCGTCCCGGGCGGCATCCTGTGCTGCTACGTGGCCACCACCACCCAGCTCGCCCGGACCGTGGAGTCCATCCGGGAGATCGGCTGCTTCAACGAGCCGACCGCCTGGGAGACCATGATCCGCAACTGGCACATCGAGGGCCTCGCCGTCCGGCCCGACCACCGGATGATCGGCCACACCGGCTTCCTCCTCACCGCCCGCCGGCTCGCCGACGGCGTCGAGCCGCCGATGCGCCGCCGCCGTCCCGCCAAGGGCGCCTACGGCGAGGACTACGCCGGCCCCAACGCCGACGGCGGCAGCGGCCGCTGACCGGCCCTCCCGACCGGCACAACGCCACGGCGCCGTGGCCGGGTTCCCCACCACATCCGGGAACCCGGCCACGGCGCCGACGCGTTGACGCGGCACCAGGTCGCCCACCCCCGCGCGCGCGAACTCCTCGCCTGCGAGAATCCCGTACCGACCCCGCCGTTCCCACGCACTGTGACGTGTGGCACCATGCTGGCCACCCCCCCCACCGGCACAGCCCTCACGGGAGACACTCCTAGTGCAGCCATCCGCCGTTCCGGAGCTCGCCCACACGCACACCCGGCCCATCCACTGGGTCGCCACCGCCGCGGCGATCGCCGGCGTCGTCGCCCTGTCCTCCGCCGTGCAGCCCGGATCGGCCACGGCCGCCCAACCCACCGCGCGCACCGAGGTCAGGACCGCGCCCGCGGCCGCGCCCCCCGGCACCAGCGGCGTGCGCTTCCCGCTCACCTGCGGGCCCGTGAAAGCGATCGTGGTCAAGAAGGTCACCGGCGACCTCGACGGCGACGGCGCACCGGAAACCGTCGCGGTCGTGCACTGCGACGCCCCCATGGGCACACCGCCCGACGGGGTCTACGTCCTCACCCGCGGCACGGCCGGCGGCACCGCCCGCGTGGTCGCCACCCTCGTCGACCCCAAGGACCGCCGCACCGTCACCGACTTCGCCCTCCGCGCGGGCACGGTCACCGCCACGCTGCTCGGCTACTCCTCGTCCGACATACCCAGTTGCTGCCCCGACCTGAGAACGCCCACGAGCTGGCACTGGAACGGAAAGGCGTTCATCCGCTCCACGCCCGCCGCGGCCCACAGCGTGTGACCCGTCCGGCCACACGCCCCGGCCGCCCCGCCCGAGCACGCGCCTGACCCGAAAACGCCGCACGCGCGCGACCCGCCCCGAGGGCGACTCACGCGCGCACGCCACAGCCGGTCACCGGCCGGGCCTCACTCCGCGTCCGGGCCGTGGACCTCGACCTTGTCCAGAACCCGGCGCACATGGATGCACTCACCGGGACACTCCTTCGCCGAGTCGACCACATCCGCGAGCAGCGGCAGCGGCACCGGCGCCGTGGCGCCCTCGGCCTGCAGCAGCTCGTCGTCCGCGCCCTTCACATAGGCCAGCCCGTCGATGTCCAGCTCGAACACCTCGGGCGCGTACTGGGCGCAGATCCCGTCGCCGGTACACAGAGCCTGGTCGATCCAGACCTCCAGCGCCTCGCCGTCCGGGGCCTCCTGCTGCACGGTCACCTCTCCTGCCGTCGGATCGCCGGGCGGCCTCCCGGCCCGACGGCCAGCGAGGTCCGCACCAGCGGCTGTTGAACACCCCGACCCTACCTCCGCCCGCATACCCTCCCGATGGCACGGGTATCGGGTTTCCCTCGGCGCCCCCTCGGGTACGAGCGCCCGACCGGGAAAGGGAGCCCCGGAACCGGGCGAACACTTCCAGCCGCCCCGACGATGACCACGACCGACCGGACCGTCGCTCTGCGTGATGACCGCACGCGGGCCCGGAACGTGCCCAGGAACCGGCCGACCGGCCCGGAACGGACAACTCCAGCCACACGCGCCGGGTATTGGCCGCCACCGACCAGGAACAACCGGCTTCCGAATCACGTTGAGTGGGTATCCCCTCCGTGCGAGAGGGAGCGCACCGGGTGACCGACGACACACCTTGACAGTCTTTGTGATCTAGGGGTTTCAATCGACACCCACCCAGGTAGGGTCTGGAAGCGTCCAGCTCCCCTTGGAGGAGGTGAGGACCGTGGCAGCCCACGACGACGACATGAACCGCGGCATCCGCCCGGGACGAGGGTCCGACGACCCCGCCGGGCAGATCGCCTACCTTGAGCAGGAGATCGCCGTCCTGCGACGCAAGCTCGCCGACTCTCCGCGGCACACGAGGATTCTCGAGGAGAGGATCGTCGAGCTGCAGACCAACCTGGCCGGCGTCTCCGCCCAGAACGAGCGCCTGGCCAACACGCTCCGCGAAGCCCGCGACCAGATCGTGGCCCTCAAGGAAGAGGTCGACCGGCTCGCCCAGCCGCCCGCCGGCTTCGGCGTCTTCCTCCAGGCCAACGAGGACGGCACCGCGGACATCTTCACCGGTGGCCGCAAGCTCCGCGTGAACGTGAGCCCGAGCGTCGAACTCGACGACCTCAGGCGGGGCCAGGAGGTCATGCTCAACGAGGCGCTCAACGTGGTCGACGCCATGGAGTTCGAGAGCGTCGGCGACATCGTCACCCTCAAGGAGATCCTCGAGGACGGCGAGCGCGCCCTCGTCCTCGGGCACACCGACGAGGAACGAGTGGTACGGCTCGCCGAACCCCTCCTCGGCGTCACCATCCGCCCGGGCGACGCCCTCCTGCTCGAGTCCCGCTCCGGCTACGTCTACGAGGTCGTCCCCAAGAGTGAGGTCGAGGAACTCGTCCTCGAGGAAGTGCCCGACATCGGCTACGAGCAGATCGGCGGCCTCGGCAACCAGATCGAGGCGATCCGCGACGCGGTCGAGCTGCCCTACCTCTACCCCGACCTGTTCAAGGAGCACGAGCTGCGCCCGCCCAAGGGCGTCCTGCTCTACGGGCCGCCCGGATGCGGCAAGACGCTCATCGCCAAGGCCGTCGCCAACTCGCTCGCCAAGAAGGTGGCCGAGGTCACCGGACAGGCCGCCGGCAAGAGCTTCTTCCTCAACATCAAGGGCCCCGAGCTCCTCAACAAGTACGTCGGCGAGACCGAGCGGCAGATCCGCCTCGTCTTCCAGCGAGCCCGCGAGAAGGCCAGCGAGGGCACCCCCGTCATCGTCTTCTTCGACGAGATGGAATCCCTCTTCCGCACCCGCGGCTCCGGAGTCAGCTCCGACGTCGAGAACACCATCGTCCCGCAGCTCCTCGCCGAGATCGACGGCGTGGAAGGCCTGCAGAACGTGGTCGTCATCGGCGCCTCCAACCGCGAGGACATGATCGACCCGGCCATCCTGCGCCCCGGCCGTCTCGATGTGAAGATCAAGATCGAGCGGCCCGACGCCGAGGCGGCCAAGGACATCTTCGGCAAGTACCTCACCGAGCGCCTCCCGCTCCACTCGGACGACCTCGGCGAGCACGAGGGCGACAAGGTCACCACCGTCCAGAGCATGATCCAGACGGCGGTCGAGCACATGTACGCCGAATCCGAGGAGAACCGCTTCCTGGAAGTCACCTACGCCAACGGCGACAAGGAAGTCCTCTATTTCAAGGACTTCAATTCCGGCGCCATGATCGAGAACATCGTCGGCCGCGCCAAGAAAATGGCGATCAAGGACTTCCTGGACAAGAACCAGAAGGGCCTCCGCGTCTCCCACATCCTCCAGGCCTGTGTGGACGAGTTCAAGGAGAACGAGGACCTCCCGAACACCACCAACCCGGACGACTGGGCCCGCATCTCCGGAAAGAAGGGCGAACGGATCGTCTACATCCGCACCCTCATCACCGGAAAGCAGGGCGCCGACACCGGACGCTCCATCGACACGGTGGCGAACACCGGTCAGTACCTGTAGATCCAGGGCGGCTGCGGGTGCCCACCACGGGTACCCGCAGCCGACTGCTTTTCAGGCCACGACCGGAGCAGTCAATGACGCAAATGATCTCCCCACCAGCGCAAAGGCGTTCTAGGCTCGTTCCTGCCGCCGAGTCGCACAGCGCGGGGACGGGCACCGCACACGCACCGGAGCGCCGGCGGTACGCGAGCAGTACCCACGACCGAGGGTGCCGCCGGGCAAGGAGGGCCGCATGACCGTACGGCGAGTAATGGGCATCGAGACGGAGTACGGGATCTCCGTCCCCGGCCACCCCAACGCCAATGCCATGCTCACCTCATCCCAGATCGTCAACGCCTACGCCGCGGCGATGCACCGGGCCCGCCGGGCCCGCTGGGACTTCGAGGAGGAGAACCCGCTGCGGGACGCCCGGGGCTTCGACCTCGCCCGCGAGGCGGCCGACTCCAGTCAGCTCACCGACGAGGACATCGGCCTCGCCAACGTCATCCTCACCAACGGCGCGCGCCTCTACGTCGACCACGCCCACCCCGAGTACAGCGCCCCCGAGGTCACCAACCCCCGCGACGCCGTCCTCTGGGACAAGGCCGGCGAGCGCATCATGGCCGAGGCCGCCGAACGAGCCGCACAGCTCCCCGGTGCCCAGACCATCCACCTCTACAAGAACAACACCGACAACAAGGGCGCCTCCTACGGCACGCACGAGAACTACCTGATGAAGCGGGAGACCCCGTTCTCGGACATCGTGCGCCACCTCACGCCCTTCTTCGTCTCCCGCCAGGTCTTCGCCGGAGCCGGACGCGTCGGCATCGGCCAGGACGGCCACGAACACGGCTTCCAGCTCAGCCAGCGCGCCGACTACTTCGAGGTCGAGGTCGGCCTGGAGACCACGCTGAAGCGGCCCATCATCAACACCCGCGACGAACCGCACGCCGACGCGGAGAAGTACCGCCGCCTGCACGTCATCATCGGCGACGCCAACCTCTCCGAGATCTCCACCTACCTCAAGCTGGGCACGACCTCCCTGGTCCTGTCCATGATCGAGGACGGTTTCATCGCGGTCGACCTGGCCGTCGACCAGCCGGTACGCACCCTCCACCAGGTCTCCCACGACCCAGGGCTCAAGCGCCTGGTCACCCTGCGCAGCGGCCGCACGCTCACCGCGGTCCAGCTCCAGATGGAGTACTTCGAACTGTCCCGCAAGTACGTCGAGGAACGCTTCGGCGCCGACGCGGACGACCAGACGATGGACGTCCTCTCCCGCTGGGAGGACACCCTCAACCGGCTCGAGAACGACCCGATGAGCCTCGCCGGCGAGCTCGACTGGGTCGCCAAGCGGGAACTCATGGAGGGCTACCGCCGCCGCGACGGCCTCGACTGGGACGCCGCCAAGCTGCACCTCCTCGACCTCCAGTACGCCGACGTACGCGCCGAGAAGGGCCTCTACAACCGCCTCGCGGCCCGCGGGCGCATGAAGCGGCTGCTGGACGAGGCGGAGGTCGACAAGGCGCGCACGGCGCCGCCGGAGGACACCCGCGCCTACTTCCGCGGCCGCTGCCTCGAGCAGTACGCCGACGACGTGGCCGCGGCGAGCTGGGACTCGGTCATCTTCGACCTGCCGGGCCGGGATTCGCTGCAGCGCGTTCCAACCCTCGAACCGCTTCGCGGAACGCGAAATCACGTCAAGGAGCTGCTGGACCGCTGCCGCACGGCGGAAGACCTGGTCAGGGTCCTGTCCGGCGGCTGACCGGGATCCGCGGGGTCCCCGGAACCGTCCGGGCGGGCGGGGTGGAAAGCCCGCCGTCCGGGAATCATCGAGATGGCCCCCGTACGTTGTCGAAACTGCGGGGCCGATGTCGGACCCGGCTTGTAGGGTCTGATCATCACCGATCGGCAGGAATGCCGACCCGTCGACCATGTCGGGCGAACAGAGCGGGGTGAGGGATATGGCAACCAAGGACACCGGCGGCGGCCAGCAGAAGGCCACGCGCTCCACCGAGGAGGTCGAGGAGCAGGCGCAGGACGCGCAGGGCTCCGAGGACCTCAAGGAGCGGCACGAGAAGCTGAGCGACGACGTGGACTCCGTCCTGGACGAGATCGACGATGTCTTGGAGGAGAACGCGGAGGACTTCGTTCGCTCCTTCGTTCAGAAGGGTGGGCAGTAGCCCAGTTTTCCCTTCTGTCCGAAGGTGGCGGGGGAGTCGAGGGTTGGAGAGCGAAGAAGGTGCGAAGCGCTGCTCGCGGTGCAGGCAGCACGAGCCGCGGGCGGCGTTCGCGCAGAACAAGGCGATGCGTGACGGGCTGCAGAGCTGCTGCGGGGAGTGCGCCGCCGCTTGTCACCAGCAGCGTCGGATCGCCAAAGGCCGAAAGGTTCGTCCCAGGGTGGACGTGCCCGACGGTCACGAACTCCGCCGGACGTGCGGTGAGGCCGAACCGTGGAGCGAGTGGCATCGCAACGCGACCGCCCCGGACGGCCTCTCGACCCGGTGCGAGCTGTGTCGTGCGGCCGAGGGGCGAGCGAGCCAGCTGAAGCGGAACTACGGCCTCACCGAGGCCGAGCGCGACGCGATGGTCGCCACTCAACGCGGGCTCTGTGTGATCTGCCTGGATGCTCCGGCCACACATGTGGATCACTGCCGCAAGACGGGTAGGGTCCGAGGCGTACTGTGCTTCAACTGCAATTCGGCCCTCGGCAAGTTGCGAGAAGATCCGGACGTCGGCCGTCGTGCTGTTGCCTACCTGGAAGGAAACTCGTGGAAGCCAATACTCGTGGCACCGGGCGTCTACCAGCTGCCTTCCTGACGCCAGGATCCTCCTCATTCATGGACTTCCTCTCCGAGCACCAGCCCGAGCTGCTGCCCGGCAAGCGGCAGCTCCCGCCCACCCAGGGTGTGATCGAGGCGCCGCACGGGACGACGATCGTCGCCGTCACGTTCCCCGGAGGCGTCGTGCTCGCGGGTGACCGCCGGGCCACGATGGGCAACGTGATCGCCCAGCGGGACATCGAGAAGGTGTTCCCGGCGGACGAGTACTCGGCCGTGGGCATCGCGGGCACCGCCGGTCTCGCCGTGGAGATGGTGAAGCTGTTCCAGCTCGAGCTGGAGCACTTCGAGAAGGTCGAGGGCGCGCAGCTCTCGCTGGAGGGCAAGGCGAACCGGCTGTCGACGATGATCCGGTCCAACCTCGGCATGGCGATGCAGGGGCTGGCCGTGGTGCCGCTGTTCGCCGGGTACGACCTGGACCGGGAGCGGGGGCGGATCTTCTCGTACGACGTGACGGGCGGCCGTTCCGAGGAGCACAACTTCGCGGCGACGGGGTCGGGCTCGATCTTCGCGCGTGGTGCGATGAAGAAGCTGTTCCGTGAGGACCTGTCGGAGGAGCAGGCCACGACGCTGGTGGTGCAGGCTCTGTACGACGCGGCCGACGACGACTCGGCGACCGGTGGTCCCGATGTCGCCCGCCGGATCTATCCGATCATCACCGTGATCACCGATGACGGTTTCCGCCGGCTCACCGAGGAGGAGGCCTCGGAGCTGTCCCGTGCGGTGCTCCAGCGGCGGCTGGAGGAGCCGGACGGCCCGAGGGCCGCTCTGCTCTGAGCGTGGGCCCTGCTGTTTCTCGAGGTGATCCAGTGACCATGACAGAAAGGGACGGATAACCGGTGTCGACGCCGTTCTATGTCTCCCCCCAGCAGGCGATGGCCGACCGGGCGGAGTACGCCCGCAAGGGCATCGCGCGTGGCCGCAGCCTGGTGGTCATGCAGTTCGCCGACGGCATCGTGTTCGTCGGCGAGAACCCGTCCCGTGCGCTGCACAAGTTCAGCGAGATCTACGACCGGATCGGTTTCGCGGCCGCCGGCAAGTACAACGAGTACGAGAATCTGCGGATCGGCGGTGTGCGGTACGCGGATCTTCGCGGCTACACCTATGACCGCGACGACGTGACGGCCCGCGGCCTGGCGAACGTGTACGCGCAGACGCTGGGCACGATCTTCTCCTCGGCGGCGGAGAAGCCGTACGAGGTGGAGCTGGTCGTGGCCGAGGTCGGGGCGACGCCCGACGGTGACCAGATCTACCGGCTGCCGCACGACGGTTCCATCGTGGACGAGCACGGCTCGGTGGCCGTGGGCGGCAACGCGGAGCAGATCAGCGGTTTCCTGGATCAGCGTCATCGTGACGGCATGTCGTTGGCCGAGGCGCTGAAGCTGGCCGTGCAGGCGCTGTCCCGCGACACCAACGGCAGTGAGCGGGAGATCCCAGCGGAGCGCCTGGAGGTCGCGGTGCTGGACCGTACGCGGCCGCAGCAGCGCAAGTTCAAGCGGATCGTGGGCCGTCAGCTGTCGCGTCTTCTGGAGGCGGACGGTGCCGCCACGGAGGCGGAGAGCTCCGCGGAGGAAGAGGAGTAGGTCCGTCCACGGCGGCTCGGCCGCCGTCCCACCCTGTCGCGCCCCGGCCGTTCCGGCCGGGGCGCGGTGCGTTCGGGGGCCGGCCGGGTGCTGTTCCGCGTGCGGCGCGGGCCGGGGGACCGGAACCTGGAGGGGTGGGCGGCGTCGGCCGCCGACCTGTGGGATGGCCCGCTGCGTCGGGGCACTCGGAGGGGCACGGCTGGACTGTGCGGAGGTGGAGGAGTCATGGCGGAGCAGAGGTCGTCCTCGGTTCTCACCGCTCCGGTGCGGGGCGCGGCCTCGGTGCTGGGGCGGTTGCCCGGTGCCGGGATGGTGAGCAGGGTCGCGCAGGGCACGCTGAACAGGGTCGGCGCGGTGTCCCCCAGGAGTCGGCGGCTGGCGGTGTACACGGGAGCGGGGGTGTTGGGGGTCGCCGGGGTGGTGGAGTGGCCGGTGGCGTTGACGGGCGCGGCGGTGGCGTGGCTGACCCAGGCGCGGCCCGGCGCCGGGGGGACGGGGCCGGGGGAGGCCGATGCGGGGCGGCGGCTGGGTGCGCCGGTGGAGGACGGTGAGCCGGTGGAGCGGGCGGACGTGGTGGACGAGCCGGTGCCTGCCGAGCCGGACGACGAGGCGTTGGCGTGGGCGGCGACGCATCGGACGGCGTCGGGCGGGGAGCGGCCGGGGCAGCGGCACGGTGGGCCGGGCGAGCACGGTGGGGCGGCCCCGCACGGTGGCCATGGGGCGCATGGTGGGCGTCTGGGGCCGACGGCGCGGCCGGGCCGCGCGACGCGCTGAGGGCGGTCGGTGGTGTTCTCGTTGCTGACGGTTCCGTCGGCTGCCGCCCGGCTGGTCCCGGCGGCGCCGCGGTTGCTTGCGCGGGTCGCCGTTCCGGTGGTGGGCGCGGCGGCGGGGGTGGTGGCGGGTACGGCGCGTGCCGGGGTGCGCGGGGCGGATGCGGCGGTGCGGGTGGGCCGGGTGGCGGGTAACGCGCTGCCGGGCGGCGCGGGGCGGTGGCGCGCGGGTGCCCGGCAGCATGTGGCGTTGCGGCCGGCGCACGAGGAGGCGGCGCGGCAGGGCAGGGAGTGCCTGGGGCGTCGGGTGGCCGACGTGGTGGCGGAGCATCCCGATGTGTTGCTGGCCTACTGGGACGAGGGGTTGGCCCGGTTGGTGGTGACGGCGTCGGAGGAGGGGCTGGTGGACCGGGTGCTGGACCACGTGGTGGAGGTGGCGGCGCGCCATGGTCTGGAGCCGGGTGGTGATCCGGAGGAGTTGTCGCATCCGGCGGATCCGGTGGCGGTGCGGGTCGCGGCGGCGGCGCTCGCGGCCGATGTGGTGGGTTCGGGTGCGGCGTTCGCGGCGTACGCGTGGCGGCTGCCGCCGTCGCCCCGGACGGTGACGGCGGCGGTGACGTTCCTGCGGGAGAACCCGCGGGTGCGTGCGGTGCTGCGCCGGCGGCTGGGTGGGCCGGGCATGGATCTGGTGCTGGCGGGCGCGAACGCGGTGGCGCACGGGGCGGGGCAGAGTCCGGCGTCGCTGGTGCTGGACGGGGCGCTGCGGGGGTGTCAGCTCGCTGAGGCGGTGGCCCGGGCCGCCGCGTTCGACTCGGTGCACGACGAGTTGTGTGCTCCGGAGCGGGTGAGTGTGGCGGGCCGGGAGTGGGGGCGGCCGCCGTTGCGGGCGACTCCGGCGCAGGAGTACGCGGCTCACGCGGCCGCGGGGAGTGTGCTCGGGGCGCTGGCGACGTTGCTGGTGAAGCACGACGGTGCGGAGGCGGCGGAGGCGGTGCTGGCCGGTTCGCCGAAGGCGGCGCGGTACGGTCCGGCGGCCTTCCACGCCGTGCTGGGTGGTGCGCTGGCGCGGGTCGGTGCGTTGGTGCGGGCGCCGGAGCGGCTGTGGCAGTTGGAACTGGCGGGGACGGTGGTGCTGCATCCGAGTGCGCTGCGTGCGGCGGACGGCTCGGCGGATCCGTGGACGGAGCCGGTGCTGGACGCGGCGCGGCGGGCGGGGTTGCGGGTCGTGGTGGTGGACGACCCGGTGCTGGAGGATTTCGCGGGTCTGGCGGACGTGGTGGTGGACGCGCGGCGGCCGCTGGACGACGTGGTGGGTGGGGTGCGTGGCGAGGGGACCGTGATCACGGTCGCCCGGCTGGGTCCGGTGGTGGACGGAGCGGTGCTCGCGGGGTTGCGGGCCGCTGATCTGGCGGTGGCCCTGGTGGACGGGGACGGCGCGGTGCTGTGGGGTGCCGATGTGCTGGCCAGGGGCGGCCTGCGGGACGTGTGGCGGTTGCTGACGGCGGTTCCGGCGGCGCGTGCGGTGGGCGGCCGGTCGCAGACGCTGGCGCGGTCGGGTGCGGCGCTGTCGGGACTGCTGGTGGCGGTGGGGGAGTCCAGGGGTGTGCGTGGGCGGTTGGCGGTGCTGCCGGGTATGCGGCACGTGCCGGTGGATGTGGCGGCGGCGGGTGCGCTGTTCTCGGGGGTGCGGGCGGGTCTGTCGGTGGCGGCGGCCCCGGCTCCGCATCCGCGTCCGCGGGTGCACTGGCATGAACTGGACGCGCAGGAGGCGCGGGAGCGGCTGGGCCGCCGGCCGGCTGCCGAGGTGGGCGGGCTGGACCGGGTGACGGCCGGGGTGCGGGGGATGGTGGGCGCGGTGGCCGGGCATCCGGCGGTGGGTCCGGTGCGCTGGGGTGTGCGGCTGGGCCGGGCGGTCGGTGGTGAGCTGCATGATCCGCTGACTCCGGTGCTGGCGGTGGGGTCCGCGGCTTCGGCGATCCTGGGTTCGGTGGTGGACGCGCTGCTGGTGGTGGGTGCGCTGGACCTGAACGCGCTGGTGGGCGGGGTGCAGCGGATGCGTGCGGAGCGGGCGTTGTCGGGGCTGCTGGCGGATCAGCAGCGGAAGGCGCGGGTGGCGCCGTCGGAGGCGGAGGCGCCGGCGGGCGGTACGCGCACGGTCGACGCGGGTGGGCTGCGGCCCGGTGATGTGATCGAGCTGGCCGGGGACGACGTGGTGCCGGCGGATGCGCGGCTGTTGTGGCAGGAGGGGCTGGAGGTCGACGAGTCGGCGCTGACGGGGGAGTCGCTGCCGGTGCAGAAGCAGACGGACCGGACGCCGCACGCGGTGGTGGCCGACCGGCGGTGCATGGTGTTCGAGGGGACGACGGTGGTGGCGGGAACGGGCCGGGCCGTGGTGGTGGACACCGGTGACCGTACGGAGGCGGCGCGGGCGGTCCACCTGGCGGCTCGCACGCCGCCGGCGGGTGGCGTGCAGGCGAGGCTGCAGGAGCTGACGCGCCGGGCGCTGCCGTGGACGCTGGGGGGCGGGGCGGCGGTGACGGGGCTGGCGCTGCTGCGGGGGACGCCGGTGCGGGACGCGGTGAGCGGCGGGGTCGCGGTCGCGGTGGCGGCGGTGCCGGAGGGGTTGCCGCTGGTGGCGACGGTGGCGCAGTTGGCGGCGGCGCGGCGGTTGAGCCGGGACGGGGTGCTGGTGCGTACGCCGCGCGCGCTGGAGGCGTTGGGGCGGATGGACACCGTCTGTTTCGACAAGACGGGCACGCTGACGGAGAACCGGCTGCGGCTGGTGCGGGTGTGGGGCGCCGGGGGCGGGGTGCGGGCCGTGGACGAGGCGGGGGCGGCGGAGACGGTGCGGGCGGCGGCGCGTGCGTGTCCGCGGCTGAACGGGGGTTCGGGGCGGCCGGTGCACGCGACGGACGAGGCGGTCCTGGACGCGGCCGGGGACGATCCGGGGTGGACCCAGTCGGAGGGGCTGCCGTTCGAGGCGGCGCGCGGGTACGCGGCGGCGGTCGGGCGGTCGGGTGACGGGGCGCGGGTGCTGGTGGTGAAGGGGGCTCCGGAGACGGTGCTGCCCGCCTGCCGGGATCTGCCGTCGCACGCCTGGCGGGGGGCGCAGGTGCTGGCCCGGGACGGGCTGCGGGTGCTGGCCGTGGCGGAGCGCCGGCTGGCGGAGGGCGAGGTGGCGGCCGGGGTGCTCGAGGAGCCGTTGCGGGACCTCGGGTTCACGGGGCTGCTGGCGTTCTCGGACGTGCCGCGGGAGACGTCGACGGCGCTGGTACGGGGTCTGTACGAGGCCGGGGTGCGGCCGGTGATGCTGACCGGGGACCATCCGCAGACGGCCCGGGCGATCGCGCGGGAGCTGGGGTGGCCGGAGGAGCCGGTGGTGGTGACGGGGGACGAGCTGGGTGCGGCGGACCGTTCGGGGCGGGCCCGGATGCTGCGGGACGCGGGTGTGGTGGCGCGGGTGGCGCCGGAGCAGAAGCTGCAGGTGGTGGAGGCTCTGCGGGATGCGGGCCGGGTGGTGGGGATGGTGGGGGACGGTGCGAACGACGCGGCGGCGATCCGGGCGGCCGACATCGGTGTGGGCATCAACGCCCGGGGTTCGGCGGCGGCGCGCAACGCCGCGGACATCGTGCTGACGGACGACGATCTGACGGTGCTGATCGACGCGGTCGTCGAGGGGCGCGCGCTGTGGCACAGCGTGGCCGACGCGATCGCGATCCTGATCGGCGGCAACGCGGGGGAGGTGGGTTTCGGTCTGCTGGGCACGCTGGTCTCGGGCCGGGCGCCGTTGTCGACGCGGCAGATGCTGCTGGTGAACCTGTTCACGGATCTGTTCCCGGCGATGGCGGTGGCGGTGACGCCGAAGGCCGGGGTGGGCGCCGCGGAGCGGTCGGGGCCGCGGTCGCCGGAGGACGCGGCGGGCGGTGTGCTGGGGGAGCCGTTGATCCGCCAGATCCGGCATCGGGCGCTGACCACGTGCCTGGGGGCGGTGACGGCGTGGCTGATCGGCCGTCTCACGCCGGGTACGGCGCGCCGTTCGAGCACGATGGCGCTGTGCGGGGTGGTCGGCACCCAGCTCGCGCAGACGTTGCTGGACCGCCGGGGCAGCCCGCTGGTGCGGGTGACGTCGCTGGGTTCGGCGGCGGCCCTGGTCGCTCTCATCCAGGTCCCGGTGGTGAGCCACGCGGTCGGCTGCACCCCGCTGGGCGCGGTGGGGTGGGCCGGTGTGGTCGCGGGCATCGCGGTGGCGCTGGCGGGGCAGCGGGTGCTGCCGCGGCTCGAGGAGACGGTGACCCGGCTGCTGCCGGCGGGCGGCTAGTGCTGTGACCGGAATGGTTTGCCGGAAGGCTCGCGGCGTCCGGTGCGGTGCATCGCGAGGCGGAGCATCGTCCGCGTACTGGACGTACTCGGGTGAGGCGACGACGCGGCGAGGTGCCGTGCCGGGCGCCGCGAGCCGGTGAACCCTTCCGGTCGCAGCACTAGTGCCGTGACCGGGCGGGTCGCCGCGGAGCCCGCTGCGTCCGGTCCGGTGCGGGGGTCGTGCGGCGGTGTCGGGGCCGGCGGGGCGGTGGCACGGTGGCCGCGTCGTCGT
>NZ_JALLIN010000061.1 GCF_023630175.1 Streptomyces cellostaticus
CGGGGGGGGGGCGGGGGGGGGGGGGGGGGGCGGCCGTGCGGGGGCCCGACGGGCGGAGCCGGACACCGGGTCCGAGCCGCCCCGGCCCGGGACGGAGCCGGACGCGGAGCCGGAGCGGCGCTGCTCGGGCGCCGACGGTACGGGGCGCAGCCGGGTCGTCGTCTCCGGCGCGGACTCGGCTGGGGCGCCCGGCCGCGCCGTCCCCGCGGCGGCGGAGCCGGAACGCCGCCGGTCGGAGCCCGGTGGTACCGGCCGCAGCCGGGTCGTCGTCTCGGGCGCGGACTCGGCGGAGGCGCCCGGCCGGCGGGACGTCGCGCCCGTGCGCGCCGCGTTCGGCGGGGCGTCGGGGAAGCGGGCGGAGGCGGGCGGCGGAGGCGGGCCCGACGGGTCGGTGCCGCCGGGGGCGGTGGAGGAACGGAAGGCGGTGAAGCGGGGGCCGTCGGCGGCGCTGGTGACGCCGGGCCGCCGGCCGCCCTGCCGCGCCTCCCCCGGGGCCCCGCCGAGCGGGTCGCGCGGGGCGAAGACCGAGGGCTCGTCGTCCGCGTCGTCCGACGGGGAGGCGGACACGGCGGCGGAGGCCGTCCCGGGGCGACGGGGGCCCGGCGGGGCGGATGCCGGACCGGCGGTGCGGGGCCCGGGTGCCGTCGTGCCGTCGCCCGCGGGGACGGTCTCCGGCGCACCCGCTCCGGCGGCCGGGGGCGGCGTGACGGTGTCCGGGGGGTGGCCCGGCGGCGGGGTGGCCGGGCGGGGCGGGACCGGGGCGCGGCGCGCTTCCGTGCTCATGCACCCCCCGTTTCCTCGTACCCGGGCCGATTTCCGTGAGCGGGCCGCTGTGCTCCTCGGTCGTGCCCGGTGCGAAGCTCCGTCCGGGCACGCATACCCGTACGGCCGGACCGGCATCCCGGTTCAGCCGATGCGGCCGGGAGCGTTCCGCCGTCGTGCGCGTCACTCTACGGGTTGTCCGGGAGAGAGCGGGAACCAGTCCACGAGCCGGTGGCATCTGCCCGTATCGTCCCCCTACCCTGCGGTAATCCTGTCTGGCACGCTTCCGTCATGACTGCGCGCGCCGCCGACCGGGCCCGTTACGACCGGGCCACCGCCCAGCTCGACGCCCCTCTCGCGATCGTGGATCTGGAGGCGTTCGACGCGAACGCGGACGACCTACTGCGCCGGGCCGGGGGCAAGCCGGTACGGGTCGCCAGCAAGTCGGTGCGCTGCCGGGCCCTGCTGGAGCGGGTCCTGGCCAGGGACGGTTTCCGGGGCGTCATGTCGTTCACCCTCGCCGAGTCCCTGTGGCTGGCCCGCTCGGGGTTCGACGACGTCCTCCTCGCCTATCCGTCCGCCGACCGGGCGGGTTTCGCCGAGCTGGCCGCCGATCCCAAGCTCGCCGGGGCGGTCACCGTGATGGCGGACGACGTGGCCCAGCTCGACCTGATCGACGCGGCCCGCGACGGCGGACGTGAAGTGGTGCGTGTCTGCCTGGAGTTGGACACCTCACTGCGGCTGCTGGGTGGCCGGGTGCGGGTCGGGGCCCGGCGCTCGCCGCTGCACTCTCCCGCCCAACTCGCCGAACTGGCCAGGGCGGTGGCGCGGCGACCGGGGTTCCGGCTGGTGGGGATCATGGCGTACGAGGGCCATGTCGCCGGAGTCGGGGACGCCGTGGCCGGGCGGCCGCTGCGCTCGCGGGCGGTCCGGGTGATGCAGGCCGCCGCACGGCGGGAGCTCGCCGAGCGGCGCGCGGCGGTGGTGCGGGCGGTTCGCGCCGTGGCGCCCGGCCTGGAGTTCGTCAACGGCGGCGGGACGGGCAGCGTGCAGCACACCGCAGCCGAGGACGCGGTCACCGAGATCGCCGCCGGGTCGGGGCTGTACGTGCCCCGGCTCTTCGACAACTACACGTCGTTCACCGGGCGTCCGGCGGCCCTGTTCGCACAGCCCGTCGTGCGGCGGCCCGGCGTGGGTGTGGTCACCGTGCTGGGCGGCGGCTATCCGGCCTCCGGCGCCGCCGGACCCGACCGGCTGCCGGTGCCGTACCTGCCGGAGGGGCTGGCCTACGACCCGCAGGAGGGTGCGGGCGAGGTGCAGACCCCGCTGCTCGGCACGCCCGCCGACGACCTGCTGGTCGGCGACAAGGTGTGGTTCCGGCACGCCAAGGCGGGCGAACTGTGCGAGCGCTTCGACGTCCTGCACCTGATCGAGGGCGACACGGTCACGGCCGCCGCGCCCACGTACCGCGGTGAGGGCCGCACCTTCCTGTGAGCCGCGTGCCAGCGCCGGGCCGGTCGGGCGCTCGGGGCGTCCGGCCGGCCCGGTCCGGCGCCACCGAGCCGGCGGCGCGTCGGGCCGGCCACCGCCCCGACGGCCGTCAGGGGCGTGGCCGCCGGGTTCCCCGCGAGGAGGAGGCGTGCATCCGCCGTGCGCGGACCGCGCGCGTCCTCTCCCCCGACAGGGATGACCCGGGCGCCCGCCTCACAGCGGGGTGACGTAGGCGCCCGAGATACCGCCGTCCACCAGGAAGTCGGTGGCGTTGACGAAGGAGGAGTCGTCGCTGGCCAGGAAGGCGACGGCGGCGGCGATCTCCTCGGCCCGGGCGAACCGTCCGACGGGGATGTGCACCAGGCGGCGCGCGGCCCGTTCCGGGTCCTTGGCGAACAGCTCCCGCAGCAGCGGGGTGTCGACCGGCCCCGGGCACAGGGCGTTGACCCGGATCCCCTCCCGGGCGAACTGCACCCCCAGTTCACGGGACATCGCGAGCACGCCGCCCTTGGAGGCGGTGTACGAGATCTGCGAGGTGGCGGCTCCCATCCGGGCCACGAAGGACGCCGTGTTGATCACGGAGCCGCGCCCCTGGCGCCGCATGTACGGGATCGCGGCCCGGCAGCACAGGTAGACGGAGGTGAGGTTGACCTCCTGGACGCGCTTCCAGGCCTCCAGGCCGGTGTCCAGGATGGAGTCGTCGTCGGGCGGGGAGATCCCGGCGTTGTTGAAGGCGACGTCGACACTGCCGTAGGTGTCGTGGGCCGCGGCGAACAAGGCCTCGACCTGCGCGGGGTCGGTGACGTCGGCCTTCACGAAGAGCCCGCCGGTCTCCTCGGCGGCGGCCTTGCCGCGCTCCTCGTCGATGTCGCCGCAGACGACGTGGGCGCCCTCGGAGGCGAGCCGGCGGGCGCCGGCGAGCCCGATGCCGCTGCCGGCTCCGGTGACGACGGCGGTACGGCCGACCAGGCGGCGGCAGACGTGTTCTGCGTTCACTGTGCGGGGCCCTCCGTGCTGATGAAGACGTTCTTGGTCTCGGTGAAGGCGGCCAGGGCGTCGGGGCCGAGCTCGCGGCCGAGCCCGGACTGCTTGAAGCCGCCGAACGGGGTCCAGTAGCGCACGCTGGAATGGGAGTTGACGGACAGGTTGCCCGCGCGGACGGCCTGTGAGACGCGCAGGGCGCGGCCGAGGTCGCGGGTCCAGACGGACCCGGACAGACCGTAGGGGGTGTCGTTGGCGAGGCGGACCGCGTCCTCCTCGTCGGTGAAGGGCAGCAGGAGGGCGACCGGGCCGAAGATCTCCTCGCGGGCGGCCCGGGAGTCGGGCCGTTCACCGGTGAGCACCGTCGGCGGGAACCAGAAGCCGGGGCCGTCGGGGGCGGCGCCGCGCAGGGCCGGGGCGTCGCCGGGGACGTACGACCGTACGCGGTCCAGTTGCGCGCGGGAGATCAGCGGGCCCATCCCGGTCTTCTCGTCGGCGGGGTCGCCCACGACGACGGAGGCCAGCGCACCCGCCAGGAATTCCCGGGCCTGCTCGTACACCGGTTCCTGGACCAGGACACGGGTGCGGGCGCAGCAGTCCTGGCCGGCGTTGTCCAGGAACGAGCAGGGGTCGAGGGCGGCCTCGAGATCGGCGTCGGCGAACACGACGTTCGGGCTCTTGCCGCCGAGTTCCAGGGTGACCGGTTTGACCAGCCGTGCGCAGCGCTCCATGACCTCTCGGCCGGTGCTCGTGGAACCGGTGAACACGATCTTGGCGATGTCCGGGTGGTCGACCAGTGCGCGTCCGGCGGTGCGACCGTGACCGGGCAGTACCTGGAAGAGGTGCTCGGGAAGGCCTGCCTCCAGGGCGAGTTCGGCGAGGCGGAGGGCGGTGAGCGGGGTGGTCTCGGCGGGCTTGAGGACGACGGCGTCGCCCGCGGCGAGTGCCGGGAAGCAGCCCCAGGCGGCGATGGGCATGGGGAAGTTCCAGGGGGCGATCACCCCGATGACGCCGAGGGGTTCGCGGAAGGTGACGTTCCAGCCGCCGGGCACCGGGATCTGGCTGCCGAGGAGGCGTTCGGCGCCGCCGGCCGCGTACAGCAGCAGGTCGCGGGCGTTGCCTGCCTCCCAGCGGGCACTGCCGATGGTGTGCCCGGCCTCGCGGACCTCCAGCCGGGCCAGTTCCTCGATGTGGCCGTCCACGGTGTCGGCGAAGCGGCGCAGCAGCCGGGCCCGGTCCGCGGGCGGGAGGGCGGCCCACTTCGGCTGCACGCGCGCGGCCCGTGCGACCGCGGCGTCCACGTCCGGCGCGCCGGCGGCGGGGACGGTGGCGACGACCTCCTCGGTGGCGGGGTTGAGGACCTTCAGCTCGTGCGGGTCGGACACGTGAGGACCTTTCACAGGCGTTCGAAGGAGCGGCGCAGTTCCCAGTCGGTGACCGCGGCGTCGAAGGCGGCCAGTTCGACGCGGGCCATGTTCCGGTAGTGGGCCACGACCTCGTCGCCGAAGGCGGCCTTGGCCACGGGGCTGTTCTCCCAGAGTTCGGCGGCCTCGCGCAGGGTGGTGGGCACGTGCTCGTAGTCCGCGGTGTAGGCGTTGCCGGGGCAGGGCTCGGGCAGTTCGAGTCGCTGCTCGACGCCGTGCAGACCGGCCGCGACCAGTCCGGCGACGGCGAGGTGGGGGTTGACGTCGCCGCCGGGGAGGCGGTTCTCGAAGCGCAGGGAGCGGCCGTGGCCGACCACGCGGAGCGCGCAGGTGCGGTTGTCGTGGCCCCAGGCGACGGCGGTGGGGGCGAAGGAGCCGGGCTGGAAGCGCTTGTAGGAGTTGATGTTGGGGGCGTAGAGGAGGGAGAAGTCGCGCAGGGCGGCGAGCTGTCCGGCGAGGAAGTGCCGCATCACGCCGGACATCCCGTCGGGTCCGGCCATGGCGCTGTTGCCGTCGGCGTCGGCGAGCGAGAGGTGGATGTGGCAGGAGTTGCCCTCGCGCGCGTCGTACTTGGCCATGAAGGTGATCGAGACGCCTTCCTGGGCGGCGATCTCCTTGGCGCCGGTCTTGTACAGGGCGTGCTGGTCGCAGGTGACGAGGGCCTCGTCGTAGCGGAAGGCGATCTCGTGCTGGCCCGGGTTGCACTCGCCCTTGGCGGACTCCACGGTCAGGCCGGCGCCCGCCATGTCGTTGCGCAGCCGGCGCAGCAGGGGCTCGATGCGACCGGTACCGAGGATGGAGTAGTCGATGTTGTACTGGTTGGCCGGGGTGAGGCCCCGGTAGTCGGCGTCCCAGGCCTGCTCGTAGCTGTCCTTGAAGACGATGAACTCCAGCTCGGTGCCGACCTGCGCGGTGTATCCGAGCTCGGCCAGCCGTTGCAACTGGCGGCGCAGGACCTGGCGGGGCGCGACGACGACCGGGGCGCCGTCGTTCCAGGAGAGGTCGGCGACGAGCAGGGCGGTGCCGGGGTGCCAGGGGACCCGGCGCAGGGTGGCGGTGTCCGGGTGCATGGCGAAGTCGCCGTAGCCGCGGTCCCAGGAGGACATCGCGTACCCGTCGACCGTGTTCATCTCGGTGTCCACGGCGAGCAGGTAGTTGCAGCCCTCGGAGCCGTGCCGCAGCACCTCGTCGAGGAAGAAGCGGGCGGCGAACCGCTTGCCCTGCAGTCGTCCCTGCATGTCGGGGAAGGCCAGGACGACCGTGTCGATCTCACCGCCGGCGACGAGTGCGCGCAGCTCCTCGACGCTGAGCGGGGGTGTGCGGTCTGCCACGGGAGATCCTCCTTCGGCTGTTCGGCACTTTTTCGGCCGGACCGGGAGCCATAAGGTATTGCTCAGGACCATTGCCTGGGAAGGGGGCACGGCCGGATGTCGCGGGAAGCGGACGCAACGGCGCAGCCGGCGCGGGCGGCGGACGACCGGCTCGCTCCGGTGCTGCGGCCGGTGCGGGCCGGCAACGGCTTCGAGGAGGCGCTGGAGCAGATCCTCCAGGTGGTGCGGCTCGGCCTGGTGCCGGGCGGCGAGCGGCTCCCCGCCGAACGGGAGCTGGCGGGGCGGCTGGGCATCAGCCGGGTGACGCTGCGCGAGGTGCTGAAGGTGCTGCAGGACCAGGGCCTCGTGGAGTCGCGGCGCGGACGGTACGGCGGAACGTTCGTGCTGCCGCGCGCGGACTCGGGCGGTGCGGACGAGCTGCGGCGGCGGATCGCCGAGGTGGACATCGAGGACGTGCTGCGCTTCCGCGAGGTGCTGGAGGTGGGTGCGGCGGGACTGTGCGCGGCGCACGGGCTGGCCCCCGAGCGGGCCGGGCGGCTGCGCGAGGCCCTGCGCCGCACCCACGAGGCCCCGCTCGCCGACTACCGGCGGCGGGACACCCTGCTGCACCTGACGCTGGCCGAGCTGAGCGGTTCCCCGTCCCTGGCCGCCCGGTACGCGGCGGTGCGGGCGAGCGTCAACGACCTGCTGGACTGCATCCCGCTGCTGGTGCGCAACCTCGAGCACTCGCAGCGCCAGCACACCGCGCTGGTCGAGGCGGTGCTGGCCGGGGACGCGGACGGTGCGCGGGAGGCGATGCGCGAGCACTGCGCGGGCACGGCGGCACTGCTGCGGGGTTTTCTGGCATGACCGGGCTCTGCAAAGGTACGCATGTGGACCTTTGCGCTTCGGAGAGGGCGGTGGGACGGTGCGGCCGCTGATCGGGGTGAGCACGTATCTGGAGCCGGGTGCGCGGTGGGGGGTGTGGGAGCTGGCGGCCGCGCTGCTGCCGGCCGCCTATCCGCGGCTGGTGCAGCGGGCCGGCGCTCTGGCCGCCATGCTGCCGCCGGACGCGCCCGCGCGGGCCGCGGCGATGGTGGCCCGGCTGGACGGGCTGGTCGTAGCGGGCGGCCCGGACGTCGACCCGGCACGCTACGGAGCCGAGCGGTCCCCCCGTACGGGGCCGCCCGCGCCGGAGCGGGACGCCTGGGAACTGGCCCTGATCGAGGCGGCCTTGGCCGCCGGGGTGCCGCTGCTGGGGATCTGCCGGGGCATGCAGCTCCTCAACGTCGCCCTCGGTGGCACGCTCGTGCAGCACCTGGACGGGCACGCCGAGCTGGTCGGCGTCTTCGGGGGGCATCCGGTGAGGCCCGTGGCGGGGACCCGGTACGCCGGGATCGTCCCGGAGGAGGTGACCGTACCGACGTACCACCATCAGGCGGTGGAACGGATCGGGCACGGGCTGGTGCCCTGCGCGCACGCGGCGGACGGAACCGTGGAGGCGGTCGAACTGCCGCCGGGACGGGGGTGGGTGCTCGGGGTCCAGTGGCATCCGGAGATGGCGGACGACACCCGGGTCATGGAGGCGCTGGTGCGGGCCGCCACGCCCTGAGCGCACCGGGCGCCCGGTGCCGGCACGGGATCCCGGGGTCCTGCCCGGCTGTGCCGTGGCGGGTCCTGCCCGGTTCGTGAGCGGGTCCCGCCCGGCCGGTGCCGCGACCGGAGGGGTTCACCGGCCCGCGGCGTCCGGCGACTCCTTCCGGTCACGGCACCGGCTCCGCGTCAGTGACAGCAGTTCCCGTGCCGGTCCGGTGGGCCGGTGTCCCGTCGGCCACACGGCGCGCAGGTCGCGGCGCAGGGCGACGCCCTCGACCGGGATGCGCACCAGGCGGCGCATCGCCAGCTCCTCCCCCACCGCCAGCTCGCTCAGCACCGACGGGCCGGCGCCGCTCACCGCCGAGGCCTTCACCGCCGTGGTGGAGGACAGCTCGATCAGCGGCCGGGCCAGGCCGCCGAGCGCGGTGTCCAGCACCTGCCGGGTGCCGGAGCCGCGCTCGCGCAGGATCAGCGGGGTGGCCGCCAGTTCCGGCGGGGTCAGCGGGCGCCGACGGCGGGCCCAGGGGTGGCCGGGTGCCGTGACCACGATCAGACGGTCCCGGGCGATCACCGCCGAGTCCAGGCCCGCGGGGACCGTCAGGCCCTCGACGAACCCCAGATCCGCCTCGCCGTCCAGGACGAGTTCCGCCACCTTGGCCGAGTTGTCCGCGAGCAGCGACACCGCGGTGTCGGGCCGATCGGCGTGCAGGGCGAGCAGCCAGCCCGGGAGCAGGTACTCGGCGATGGTCATGCTCGCCGCGACCCGCAGCCGGGAGTCCCGCCGGTCGCGCAGCGCCCGCGCGCCCGCGTCGAAGGCCGCCGCCGCCTCCACCACCCGCCGGGCCCAGTCCGTCACCAGGGCACCCGCGTCCGTGAGCCGGGAACCGCGGGGTGAGCGATCGACCAGGGCCACGCCGAGCTGCCGCTCCATCGAGCGCAGACGGCTGCTGGCGGCCGGCTGGGTGATGCCCACCTCGCGTGCCGCGGCGCCGAGGCTGCCCAGCCGCGCCACGGCCAGCAGCAGTTCCAGCGCGCCGAGGTCGGGCACCCGGTGCGCCAGCGAGCCGGCGGGCAGGCCGTCGTCCGTCGCGTTCCGCTCACTCATAAGACCAGCTTATGCCCTGATAGATCCGTGCTCCCTGGTCGGCCGGGGCCGCCGGCCGGATCGTGGGATCATGGTCATCGCAGCCCACCCCCTGCCCACCGCTCGCGCCGCCCGGCTCCGGCACCTCGGACCCGAGTGGTACGCCACCGTCATGGGAACCACGGCCGTCGGCACGGCCGGCGCCGCGCTCCCCCTTCGGGCACCGGGAATGCGCGGGGTGTGCACCGCGCTGTGGGCGCTGTCCCTCGTCCTGCTGCTGGCCCTGCTGACCGCGCGTGCCCGGCACTGGACGCACCACCGCGACCGGGCCCGCGCCCATCTCCTGGACCCCGCCGTGGCCCCCTTCTACGGGTGTCTGGCCATGGCCCTGCTTGCGGTGGGCGGCGGTGCGGCGACCGTCGGCCGGGACTGGATCGGCACCGGCCCGGCCCTGGCCCTCGACGCGGTGCTGTTCACCGCCGGAACGGCGGTGGGGCTCGCGGCCGCCGTCGCCGTGCCGTATCTGATGGCCGCGCATCACCGGGGCGAGCCCCGTGAGGCCGGCCCGGTCTGGCTGCTGCCGCTCGTCGCGCCCATGGTCTCCGCCGCGGTCGGCCCGCGGCTCGTGCCGCTGCTGCCGCCGGGGCAGCCGCGGCAGACCCTGCTGCTGGGGTGCTTCGCGCTGTTCGGGCTGAGCCTGCTGGCGACGCTGGCGATCCTGCCGCTGGTCTTCGCCCGGCCGCTCGTCTCCGGTCCGCTGCCGCCGGCGCTCACCCCGGGCCTGTTCCTGGTCCTCGGCCCGCTCGGGCAGTCCACCACCGCCGTCGGCCTGATCGCGGACGCGGCCCCCGGGGTCGTACCAGCTCCCTACGACCGCGGCCTCGCCGTGTTCGCGGTGCTGTACGGGGTGCCGGTCATGGGGTTCGCGCTGCTGTGGCTGGCGCTCGCCTCGGCGCACGTGGCCCGGGCACGGCGCCGGGGCATGGGGTTCTCGATGACCTGGTGGGCGTTCACCTTCCCGGTGAGCACCTGTGTCACCGGCGCCGCCTCCCTCGCCGGGCGCACCGGGCTCACGGCGTACACAGCGCTGGCCACCGGTCTCTACGGCCTGCTGGCCGCCGCCTGGCTGGCGGCCGCGTCGGGGACGGTACGGGGGCTGCTCAGCGGCGAGCTGCCCGCAGCGCCGCGCCCAGCACCCGCGGCGCCTCGGCCAGCGACGGCCCGTACCAGGTCAGGTGGCGCCCGCTGACCAGTGCGCAGGGCAGGCCGGGAAAGGCCTCGGGACCGTCCCCCGCGGTGAAGCGGTAGGGCTCGTCCGGCAGGACGACCAGGTCCGGGTCCGCCGCCACCAGCTCCGCCGGCGGCACCCGGGGGTAGCGGTCGGGATGCCCGGCGTACAGGTGGTGCACGCCGAGGCGGGCGAGCACGTCGCCCGCGAAGGTGTCCCGGCCCAGCACCATCCAGGGGCGGCGCCAGATGGGCACGACCGCCGTAGTCCGGGCCGCGGGTTCGGGCAGGCCCGCCCAGGCCGCCTCCGCCGCGTCCAGCCAGCCGGGCCGCGCCGGGGCGCCGCACGCCGTGAGCACCCGGTCCAGTTCGCGGAACGCCTGCGGCACCGTCCGCACCTCCGTGACCAGGACCTCGAGACCCGCAGTGCGCAGGGCGTCCAGGTCGGCGGCGCGGTTCTCCTCCTCGTTCGCGACCACCAGGTCGGGGGCGAGGGCGAGGATCCGGTCGACGGCCGGGTTCTTGGTGCCGCCGATCCGGACGGCACCGGGATCGGGCGGGTGACTGCACCAGTCGGTGACCCCGGCGAGCACGCCGGGCAGCGTTTCGGCCACCGCCTCGGTCAGCGAGGGCACCAGGGAGACCACGCGCACCACAGGTCCTAGCGTGCCCGGTCCTGCACGGCCTCGATGTGCTCGGCGACCGCCACCACGATCACCCGGGTGTCCGGGACGGTCGCCCGCCAGCGGTGGCGGACCCCGCCGGTCAGGTACAGGGTGTCGCCGCGGCCCAGGCGGTAGGCGCGGCCCTCGGCCTCGATCTCCACTGCGCCGTCGGCGACGTACATCAGCTCGTCGTTGCGGTGCTGGAACTCGCGTCCGGCGTCGTGGTCGCCGGTGAACTCCGACGCGTGCAGCTGATGGTGGCCGCGCACCAGCGACCGGGTGCGCGGCAGGAGGTCCGACTCGGTGACGGGCTCGGCCCGTACGACGTCCACGCTGGCCGCCGGGTCGGCGGCGGCGAGGAGCTCCACCGCCGTGGTGCGCAGGGCGTCGGCCAGCTTCTCCAGGGAGCCGCGGCTCGGGCGGGCCTTGTCGTTCTCGACCTGGCTGAGGAAGGGGACCGAGAGGCCGGTGCGCTCGGCCACGACGGCGAGGGTGAGCTCCAGCGCGCGACGCCGCCGCCGTACGGCCGCGCCCACCCGCACGGGCTGCTGCTCTTTGTGGTCGCCCATCGCTCCGGCTCCCTCCTTCACCCGTCGTGCCGCCGTCCGGACGCTCGTCGCCGGGCGGTCCCCTGAAGAGTTGTCTGCACCCTACGCATGTTCGGCAAACCGTTTCACGCGCCTGCCACATCCCTGACCCGCCGGTGGGCCCGCACCCCCACGGTTCACGCCAGTGCGGCGGCTCGCGGTGCGGGACGGGTCTGCCTTGTTCCAAGGCCCGGACGGCCCCCGATGTTCCACCGGGACGGCGTCGATCACCCTCCGTGGTTGGCCGAATCCTTACCGTGGGTGGTCCTGGGGGCGTCGGGGAGGCCACGAAGCCGTGCCGGCACGCGCGGGAACCGCTGGGGGTGGGCGCCGGGAGCACGTCCGCGAACGTGCGTGCGACACCCACCCCCAGGGCGGCGGCCGGAACGGCCGGGTCTCCCGGCCCCCCGGCTCCGGCCGAGTCCCCCATGGCACCCCCGCCGCCTTCACGGCGCCGATGGGGGCATGCCCGCGCCGGGCGGCAGAAGTCCGCACCGGAACACGGAATTCGCCCCTGTCTCGGACATGTCCGAGACAGGGGCGAATTCCGCGGATGAGAAGCCTCAGGCGACGGGAGCCAACTCGTCTTCGAGTCCGGGGTGGGCGTCCAGCCACCGCCGGGCCGACTGCTTCTCCTGCCCGCTGCCGCCCTTCTGTATCTCCACCTCGAGCGAAGCGAGCTGCTTCTCGCTGAGCTTGAAGCCCTTCAGCCACTTGGAGAACTCGGGGAAGTCCCGGCTGAAGTCCTTCTTGCCGACCATGTGGATCTGCTCGCCCTTGCCCCAGGCCCCCATCGGGTCCTTCAGCTTCTTCAGGTCGTACTTCCCGTACGCCCAGTGCGGCGACCACAGCGTCACCACGACCGGCTCCTTCTTCTTGATGGACCGGTCCAGCTCCGCCAGCATCGACGACGTGCTCGACGACACCACCTTGTACTCACCGTCGAGCCCGTACGCCTTCAGGACCTTGTCGTTCAAGGTCCCCATCATCCCGGCGCTCGCCTCGATACCGATGATCTTGCCGTCGAACTTCTTCCCCTGCCCCTTCAGATCGGCCAGGGAGTCGACGCCCTTCACATACGACGGAACCGTCAGCTCCAGCGACGTCGGCCCGTACCACGACCCGAGATCCTCGAGCCGCGAACCGTACTTGTCCCAGTACGCCTTGTGCGTCGTCGGCAACCAGGCGTCGAGCTGAACGTCCATCTGGCCCTGCGCGAGCGAGGAGTACAACGGCCCCGGGTCGAGCTGCTTGAGCCGCGGCTTGTACCCGCGGTCCTCCAGAATGTTCTGCCACAGATAGGTGGAAGCGATGGCCTCGTCCCACGGGAAGTAGCCCATGTCGACGGTCTTTCCCGCGCCCTTCCCCCGCTCGGCGCCACCCGAGGGGTTCGGAGCGAGCTTGTCGAGCAGGGTCGGATTCTTCTTCAGCCAGGCACGCACGCCCGCCTGCTCATGGCCTTCGCCCGCGGCACGGATCTCGTTCTCCAGACCCGTCAGCTGCTTCTCGCTGAGCTTGAAGTCCTTCAGCCACCGCGCGACGACCGGGGAATCGGCGGAGAAGCCCTTGCGGGCGACCGTATGGATCTGCTCGCCCTTGCCCCAGGCCCCCTTCGGGTCCTTCAGCTTCTTCAGGTCGTACTTCCCGTACGCCCAGTGCGGCGACCACAGCGTCACCACGACCGGCTCCTTCTTCTTGATGGACCGGTCCAGCTCCGCCAGCATCGACGACGTGCTCGACGACACCACCTTGTACTCACCGTCGAGCCCGTACGCCTTCAGGACCTTGTCGTTCAAGGTCCCCATCATCCCGGCGCTCGCCTCGATACCGATGATCTTGCCGTCGAACTTCTTCCCCTGCCCCTTCAGATCGGCCAGGGAGTCGACGCCCTTCACATACGACGGAACCGTCAGCTCCAGCGACGTCGGCCCGTACCACGACCCGAGATCCTCGAGCCGCGAACCGTACTTGTCCCAGTACGCCTTGTGCGTCGTCGGCAACCAGGCGTCGGTCTGGAAGTCGAGGTCTCCCCGGGCCACACCGGAGTAGAGCGGGCCGGGGTCGAGCTGCTTGACGTCCGTCCGGAAACCGCGCTCCTCGAGGAGTTCCTTCCACAGGTACGTGGTGGCCGTGCCCTCGTCCCAGGGGATGTAGCCGATGCTGATCTTCTTGCCCTGGCCCACGTTCGCGCTCGGCCGCCCGTCGGACCCGTCGGACCCGTCGGAGCCGAAGAGGTTCAGGCCACCCGCGACGAGCGCGAGCACGACCATCCCGACGACGGCGACCGAGCCGGCGGGCTGGTGGTGCGCGAGCCTGACCCGGCCGGTGACGAGGGCGGCCTTGGCCGCGGCCCGGCGCCCCAGCGGGGAGACACGCTCGCTGAGCGCTCCGGTCATGCGGTCCAGGTACATGGCGAGGATGACCACGGCGGTACCGCTCTCGGCGGCCAGGCCGACCTTGAGCTGTGTGATCGCGGAATAGACCTGCTCACCGAGACCACCCGCGCCCGCCATACCGCCGATGACGACCATCGACAGGGCCAGCATGATCACCTGGTTGACGCCTGCCATGATCGTCGGCACGGCGAGGGGGAGCTGCACACGGGTGAGGATGTCCCGCGGGCCGGTGCCGAAGGCCTCGGCCGCTTCGATCAGCTCGCCGTCCACCTGCCGGATGCCGAGCTCGGTCATGCGGACGCCCGGCGGCATGGCGAAGATGATCGTGGCCAGCAGGCCGGGCGTCGTACCGACGCCGAAGAACATGACGCCGGGAATGAGGTAGACGAAGGCCGGCATCGTCTGCATGACGTCGAGCACCGGCCGGAGCTGGGCGCTGACCCGCTTGCTGCGGGCGGCCCAGACACCGAGCGGGACCGCGATCACCACGGTGATGACGGCGGCCACGAGCACGAGCGACAGCGTGTCCATCGCGTCGGCCCACAGCCCGAGCGCGTCGATGAGCAGGAGCCCCGCGCCGGCGACCACCGCGGCGAGCAGGCCGCGCAGCCACCAGGCGAGCACGGCGAGGATGCCGATCACCAGCAGCGGCTCGCCGCCGCCGAGCACGGCGTCGACACCGTCGTACATGCCGCCCAGCACGGCCTGGACGATGTCGAAGACCCATGTGAGGTGGGACTGCAACCAGTCGACGGCGTTCTCGACCCAGCTGCCGAAACGAATCCTAGGCACGGGTCATCGCCTCCTCCTCGCCGAGGAAGCGGACCAGCCGCTGTCTCGGGACCACTCCGACGACCTTCCGCCTCTCGTCCAGGACGGCCACCGGGTGCGACACCCGGGCGCTGATCGAGCAGAGTTCCGGGAACGGCGTGTCAGGCGTGGCGGTCCGGCATCCCGAGCCGGGCTCGCAGCCGCAGTCGGCCTCGTCGCCGCGGACGTCGGTGTCCATCACCGCGGCGGCGGTCAGCACCCGGGAGCGGTCGACGTCCTGGGTGAAGGAGGCGACGTAGTCGTCCGCGGGGCGCAGCAGGATGTCCTCGGCGGTGCCGGTCTGGACGATCCGGCCGTCGCGCATGACGGCGATGCGGTCGCCCAGGCGCATGGCCTCGTTGAGGTCGTGGGTGATGAAGACGATGGTCTTCTTCAGGGTCTTCTGCAGCTCCAGCAACTGGTCCTGCATGTCGCGGCGGATCAGCGGGTCCAGGGCGCTGAAGGACTCGTCCATCAGCAGCAGGTCCGCGTCGGTGGCCAGGGCGCGGGCGAGGCCGACGCGCTGCTGCATGCCGCCGGACAGCTCGTCGGGCCAGGAGTCCTCCCAGCCGGCCAGACCGCACAGGGCGAGCGCCTCGTCGGCGCGGCGCTCGCGCTCGGCGCGGGGCACGCCCTGCACGGACAGGCCGTAGGCGGCGTTGTCGCGGACGCTGCGGTGCGGGAACAGCGCGAAGTGCTGGAAGACCATGCTGATCTTCCTGGAGCGCAGTTCGCGCAGTTCGCGGTCGCCGAGCCCGGTCAGGTCCCGGCCGTCGAAGAGGACCCGGCCGGCGGTCGGCTCGAGCAGACCGTTGAGCATCCGCAGCAGGGTCGACTTGCCGGAGCCCGACAGACCCATCACGACGAATATCTCGCCTGCCTCGACCCGGAAGGAGGCGTCGATGACGGCCGCGGTGGCGCCGTCGGCGCGCAGCTCCTCCCGGTCGGCGCTCGCGCGCAACCTCTCCACTGCCTGGTCCGGTCGTCTGCCGAACACCTTGAACAGGTGCTCGGCCTCAAGCCTTGGTTGCACGCGTACCTCTCGTCTCGGCCGTGAATGACAGAAGCGGCGCCTCCCCAGATACTCATTGGTCAAACTTTTAGGTGTCTTACGTCACAACGGGGCCGTGTCAGTGCCGTACGGCATGATGCGAGCGTGACCGGACGACTGATGCTCCTCGACACCGCCTCGCTCTACTTCCGCGCCTACTTCGGCGTGCCGGACTCCGTGCGGGCGCCGGACGGCACCCCGGTGAACGCGGTGCGCGGACTGCTGGACTTCATCGACCGGCTGGTGCGGGACCACCGGCCGCAGCGACTGGTCGCCTGCATGGACGCCGACTGGCGCCCGCAGTGGCGGGTGGACCTGATCCCGACGTACAAGGCGCACCGGGTCGCCGCCGAGCACGAGGGCGCGCCGGACGAGGAGGAGGTGCCGGACACGCTCTCCCCGCAGGTTCCGGTCATCGAGGCGGTGCTGGACGCCGTCGGCATCGCCCGGGTGGGGGTCGCCGGGTACGAGGCGGACGACGTGATCGGCACGTTCACCGCGCGGGCCGGCGGCTGCGTGGACATCGTCACCGGCGACCGCGACCTGTACCAGCTCGTCGACGACGAGCGCGGGGTCCGGGTGCTCTACCCGCTCAAGGGCGTCGGCACGCTGCAGCTCACCGACGAGGCGGTGCTGCGCGGGAAGTATGGGGTCGACGGGCGCGGGTACGCGGATCTGGCGCTGCTGCGCGGCGACCCGAGCGACGGCCTGCCGGGCGTCCCCGGGATCGGCGAGAAGACGGCCGCCAAGCTGCTCGCCGAGTTCGGCGACCTGGCGGGCATCATGGCGGCGGTCGACGACCCCCGGGCGAAGCTCACGCCGTCGCAGCGCAAGCGGCTGACCGAGGCCCGGCCGTACGTCGCCGTCGCGCCCAAGGTGGTGCGGGTGGCCGGCGACGTCCCGCTGCCGGACGTCGACACCGCCCTGCCGCGCACCCCGCGCGACCCGGCGGGCCTGGACGCGCTGGCGGCGCGCTGGGGGCTGGGAGGCTCCCTCGGCCGACTGCTGACGACCCTGGGCGCGTGATGCTAACTTAGGTAAACCTAACCGATGCAGCAGGAGGCCGTGATGGCAGAGCGTCCGGGACGCAAGCCCCATACCGCCCAGGTGGTACGGACCGAGCGGCTGACCCCGCACATGCAGCGCGTGGTGCTCGGCGGCGAGGGTCTCGCCGGGTTCGCCGCGGACACCTGCACCGACCACTATGTGAAGCTGCTGTTCGGCCCCGCGGGCGTCACCTATCCCGAGCCCTTCGACCTGGAGCGCGTCCGTGCGGAGTTCCCGCGTGAGCAGTGGCCCGTGACCCGGACCTACACCGTGCGCGCCTGGGACCCCGAGCACCGTGAGCTGACCCTGGACTTCGTGATCCACGGTGACGAGGGACTGGCCGGGCCCTGGGCCGTGCGGGCGCGCCCCGGTGAGACCGTGCGCCTCATCGGCCCCGGTGGCGCCTACGCCCCCGACCCGGCCGCCGACTGGCATCTGCTCGCCGGCGACGAGAGCGCGCTGCCCGCGATCGCCCGCACCCTGGAGACACTGCCGGCCGGTTCCCGCGCGCACGCCTTCGTGGAGGTGGCGGGCCCGGACGAGGAGCAGAAGATCGACTCCGATGTGGAGGTCGTCTGGCTCCACCGCGGGAACCGGCCGGTGGGCCAGGCCCTGCTCGAGGCCGTCCGGGCGCTGGAGTTCCCCACGGGCCGGCCGCAGGCCTTCGTGCACGGAGAGGCGGCGTTCGTGAAGGAACTGCGCCGGATGCTCCGGGTCGAACTGCGGATCCCGCGCGAGGATCTGTCGATCTCCGGTTACTGGCGTCTCGGCCACAACGAGGACGGCTGGCAGGCCGCCAAGCGGGAGTGGAACGCCCGCGTCGAGGCCGAGCAGGAGAGCGGCGACGCGGCGGCCGCCTGAGCCGGCAGCCGGGCGGGACGGCTCGTCCCGGTCGGCCCGCGGCCGGAGGTGAACCGGTCCTCCCCCGCGCTCGTACCCTTGGCCTCGTGAGACGCCGTACCCCGCCCCCACCCGCCCCGCTTCCCCAGCGCCACGGCGTCGACCCGGTACGGGTGCGGCTGCCGCACGGCGGGACATGGGCGACCGTTCGGGAACACCTCGTGGCACGGCTGACGGGCGCCGGACCCGGGACCGTCGAGGCCATGTTCGACGCGGGGCTCTTCGTCGGCGCCGACGGGCGCGCGGTCGACGCGCGAGCGCCCTACCGGCCGGGCATGTTCGTGTGGTTCCACCGGGAGTTGCCGGCCGAGCCTCCGGTGCCCTTCCCGCTGGAGGTGGTGCATCGTGACGAGCACATCGTCGTGGCCGACAAGCCGCACTTCCTCGCGACCACCCCGCGCGGCTCGCACGTCACCCAGACCGCGCTGGCCCGGCTCCGCGACGAGCTGGGTGTTCCGGCGCTGACCGCCGCGCACCGGCTGGACCGGCTCACCGCCGGTCTGGTGCTGTTCACGGTGCGGCCCGAGGAACGCGGCGCCTACCAGACGCTGTTCCGGGACCGGCGGGTACACAAGGAGTACGAGGCGGTGGCGCCGTACGATCCCGCGCTCGCCCTGCCCCGTACCGTACGCAGCCGCATCGTGAAGGAGCGCGGAGTGCAGGCCGCGCGGGAGGTCGAGGGCGAGCCGAACGCGGTGACCCGGGTGGAGCTGGCCGGGCACCGGGACGGTCTGGGCCGGTACCGGCTCCTGCCGGAGACCGGGCAGACGCATCAGCTCCGGGTGCATCTGAACGCGCTGGGCGTGCCCGTCCTCGGCGACCCGCTGTACCCGGAGGTGACCGCTGCGGTAGCGCCGGGGGACTTCCGGCGTCCGCTGCAACTGCTCGCCCGGAGGCTGGAGTTCACCGACCCGGTCACCGGGGCCCGGCGCGCCTTCGCCAGCGGGCGGACCCTGTCGGCCTGGTCCTGCCCGGCCGGGTGGGCCGGGCAGGAGCCGTAGCGGTCCCGCTCACCTCCCGCGGGACCGGTCGCTCACTCCCCGCGCCACCAGCCCAGCAGCCGCTGCCACAGGTTCTCCCGGCGGGGCGGTTGCGGCGGCGCGGGCACGGGGGCGGAGGCCGGGGCGGGAGCCGGCGGCCGGGGTTCGGCGGCGGGGGCCGATGTGAGCGGCGGGGTGACGGCGGGCGGGGCGGAGCGCTGCGGTGGCACGGTCGACGGACCGGGCGGCAGGCTCACGTCCTGCTGTGCCTTGGGCTCGAAGCGCACCGGCAGCGACACCAGATGCCGGGAGGCGATCGACGAGCGCCAGCACAGCTCCTCCTCGGCGCAGTCGAGCTGGACGTCCGGCAGCCGCATCAGCAGCGCGTCCACACCGACGTCGGCGATGGCCCGGCCGATGTCCTGTCCGGGGCACTCGTGCGGGCCGCCGCCGAACGCCAGGTGGGACCGGTTGCCCTGCATACCGGCGGAGAGGTCGGGGCGCACCCTGGGATCGACGTTTCCCGGGGCGGGCGCGAAGAGCAACCCGTCGCCCCGGCGGATGCGCCGCCCGCCCAGTTCCGTGTCCTGCTTGGCGAAGTAGCCCAAGACGGTGCTGAACGGCGGCTCGTCCCACAGCGACTGCTCGATGGCCTCCGGCACCGTCATCTGGCCGCCGTTGAGCTGGGCCCGGAAGCCCGGCTCGGTGAGCACCATGCGCAGCGCGTTGGCGAGCAGGTTGGCGGTGGCCTCGTAGGCGGCGAACAGGACGAGGCGCAGGTGCTCGCGGACCTCGTCGTCGGTGAGTCCCGCCGGGTGGGCGATGAGGTGGCTGGTGAAGTCGTCCTCGGGGCGGGCCCGGCGGCGGGCGGTGAGCCGGCCGAGCGCCTCCATGACGTAGGCGTGGCTCTGGATGGCGGTCTCGGTGCCCTTGAGCGCGTCACGGGCGGCCTGCACCATCCGGTCGTCGTACTCCTCGGGCATGCCGAGGATCTCGCACATCACGGCCATCGGCAGGTGCTCGGCGAACTGGGAGACCAGGTCGGCCCGGCCGCGCTCGCAGAAGTCGTTGACCAGGGCCTGGGTGGAGCGGCCGATGTGGCGGCGCAGGCCGCGGTGGTCGATGGGCGCCATGGCGCCGGTGACCGCCGCGCGCAGCCGCTGGTGCTCGTCGCCCTCGGCGTGCGAGCAGATGGGCTGCCAGGCGATGTGCGGCATGAGCGGGTGGTCGGGCTTGACCCCGTGCTGGAGCAGCGGGGACCAGATCCGGCTGTCGCGGGTGTACTGGGAGGGGCTGCGCACCAGTTGCAGGTTCTCGGCGTGGCCGAGGACCACCCACATCGGTACGTCGTCGTGGAGCAGCACGGGCGCCACGGCGCCGTGCAGTTCCCGCAGGTGCTCGTAGAGGTCGCCCAGGTCGGTGGCGTCGGGGCCGTGGATGCGGTGCGCCTCGCCGGGGCCGAGGCCGTGCGCCGGGCAGCCGGGCGGCGCGCCGGGGGTGGGGTCGGTGCCGGTCAGGGACTGGGGTTCAGGCGTCACGGTGCAGCTCCGGAACGGATGGTGTGGGGGTCGGGGCGGGTAGGGGTCAGCGGAGGACGCCGGACAGGGCCAGGGAGTGCAGGAAGCGCATCAGGGTCATCAGCACGTCCTTGCTGGAGGCCCGACGGCGCACGTCGCAGTCGATGATCGGGATCTCCGGGGCCAGGTCCAGGGCGGTGCGCAGTTCCTCGATCGGGTAACGGGGCGCGTCCGGGAAGGTGTTGACGGCGACGACGAAGGGCACGCCGCGTTCCTCGAGCCGTCCCATGACGTCGAAGCTCACTTCCAGGCGCCGGGTGTCGACCAGGACGACCGCGCCGAGGGCTCCTTCGAACAGGCCGTTCCACAGGAACCAGAAGCGCTCCTGGCCGGGGGTGCCGAAGAGGTAGAGCACCAGCTTGTCGGTGATGCCGATGCGGCCGAAGTCCATCGCCACGGTCGTGGCCGTCTTGGTGTCCGAGCCGTAGTTGTCGTCGACCCCGATGCCGGCCTGGGTCATGGTCTCCTCGGTGGTCAGCGGCCTGATGTCGCTGACGGAGCCGACCATGGTGGTCTTGCCGACACCGAACCCGCCCACGATCACGATCTTCACCGCGGCCTGGGCCGTCTGCGGCAGATGGTCCTCGGTGCGTGGGCCGGGGATGGTGTCAGAGCCGTTGAAGTCCATGCATCACCGCTTCGAGGAGTGAACGGTCGGGGAGCGCCTGGCGGACGATCGGGGCGCGCGCCTGCACCAGTTCGGCCGTGATCAGCTCGGTGAGCAGGACGGTCGTCGCGCTGAACGGCAGACTGAGGTAGGCCGAGAGTTCGGCCACGGACAACGGTGCGGTGCAGAGCCTGAGCACCGCCGCCTGCTCGGGGGAGGCGGAAGGTGTCGGCGCGCGGTGCGCCACGATCAGCGTCACCAGGTCGAGTTCGGCCCGGGCGCCGTCGGCGGAGCCGGCGATGGTGTACAGCCGCTCGGGATTGCGGGGCCGCTCGGGACCGTCCGCCGCGTGCGCGGGCGGCGGGGGCGGCGGGGGCGAGGGCAGTTGCGGTGGCCGGCGGCGCTTGCGTCGCGGAGGAGTCATACGGTCTGCCCGTTCCGCCGGGGCGGGCTCGTCAGGTGGGTGCCGATCCGGACGACGAGGTCGCGCATCATGCCGCTCATCCGGCCCGGCTCGCAGGTCACGTCGGCGAGCACCGCGAGGAAGGCGTTGGCGCCGGCGTTCATGAGGTAGAAGTAGCCGCCGTCGATCTCGATGACGACGAGCTTCATGTCACCGCTGCCCTCGATCTCCTGGGTGATGGCGCCGGCCAGGCTCTGCAGCCCCGCGCAGGCCGCGGCCACCCGGTCGGCGGTGTCGGGGTCGCCGCCGTGGCGGGCGATGCGCAGTCCGTCGGCGGAGAGGACCACGATCATCTGGATGCCCGGGACGCCGTCGTTGAGCTGCTTGAGCATCCAGTCGATGTTGCCTCGCTGCTGGATCACTTGGGGTTCCCCTCGTCGTCGGCCTCGATGGGGCCTGCCGAATCGTCGATCAGGTGCAGGTAAGCGGTCGGGTTCCTGGTGAAGTCGGTCAGCTCGGCCGCGGTGGCGCCCTCGGGCATGCCCTTCTTCAGGCCGTCCCAGAAGGCGTCCACCCACATGCCCGGCGGCCGGTCCTTCAGTTTCTGGAGTTCGGGGTCGGTCTCGGGCCCGGGTTCCGGTTCGGGTGCCGGCTGGGACCAGAGGGTGGGCCTGCCCTCGCGCTCGGCCTGCTCGATGGCGGCCTGTTCGGCGATCCGCCGGCTCAGCGGTGTCTTCACCCGGCTGCGGCGCTGCGGCAGGCCGCCGGCGGTCCACTCGGTGACCTCGGGGACGTCGTCCTCCATGGAGATCCCGGCGGGGATGCGGGGGCTGGTGGGCCGCCGCTTCTTGGGCGGGCGCTTGGGGCCCTCCAGGGCGCCGAGTTCGGGCAGGGGCACGGCGGTGGCACCGATGCCGTGGGCGGCGCCGACACCGGGCTCCGTGGTCGTCATCACGCGCGGCACGACGAGGATCGCGCGGACGCCGCCGTAGGCGGAGGCGCGCAGCGAGACCTGCATGTCGAACGCCTTGCAGAGCCGGCCGACGACGGCGAGGCCCAGGCGCGGGCTGTCCCCCAGGTTGTGGGCGTCGTCGGCCGCCATGGCGTCGGTGATCGCCTTCTCGATGCGGGCCCGGGACTCCTCGCTGAGGCTGACACCGGCGTCCTCGATCTCGATGGCGAGGCCGGTCTGCACCTCGACGGCGGTGACGTGCACCTTGGTCGACGGCGGCGAGTAGCGGGTGGCGTTGTCGAGCAGCTCGGCGGCGGCGTGGATGATGGGCTCCACGGCGGTGCCCTTGATGTTGATGTTGACGATGGAGTTCAGGTCGATGCGCCGGTACTCCAGGATCCGGGACATCGCGCCGCGCAGAACACTGTAGAGCGACACGGGCAGGGGCCACTGGCGGCCGGGCCGGCCGCCGCCGAGCACGGAGATGGAGTCGGCGAGGCGGCCGATCAGCGCGGTGCCGTGGTCGATGCGCAGCAGGTCGTCGAAGACCTCGGGGTTGCGGCCGTGGTCCTCCTCCATCTCCCGCAGTTCGCTGGCCTGCTGGTGGACGATGGCCTGGACGCGGCGCGCGATGCTGACGAAGGAGCGCTCGGTGGCGTCGCGCATCGAGATCTCGTGGTCGGCGCCGCGCAGTGCCGTGTGCAGCAGCGTCCGCTGCGAGTCGGGCAGGTGGCGCAGCTCGGGGTCGTTGTCGACGACCTTGCGCATCACCTCCCGCAGCGGTTCTCCTGCGCGCAGGTGGAGCAGCGCGGTGGGCAGTACCCGGGTGCCGAGCCGGACGATCTCCGCGTCGTGGGTGGCGAGGCGGTGCTCCAGATACGCGGTGTGACGGGCGTGCTCGGCCCGGGTCTCGCGGAGCACGCGGCTGCGGCGGACGATCTCCGCGGCCAGGGCGAGGATCAGCAGCAGGGCCACGGTCCCGCAGCCGACGACGGCGATCCGGGCCGAGGCCGGAACCAGGGCGGCAGCGGCCCCGGTCGCCCCTGCCATCACTATGGCCGGCGGCAACAACACGCGAGCGAAGGGAAGTTCACGGCCACCGGGGGGCTTTCGAACACTCACCATGGATGCCTTCTGATGACGAGTCGGCTGGGTGTCGGGGATGCTTGCGCGGGGAAGGTTCACGGAACTACCGGGACCTTCCGCATGTTTGGGGGCAGACGCCCGAATTTGCTCAACTCGGCGCGTCGCGGGCGAGCTTAGTCCGACCGGATCATCGCCGTGTCATATTCGGCAAGCACCTGATTCCACCCGCGCAACAGGAGTACTCTCAGCTCCATTTGCACACTGCGCACTTGTTCGAACACCTTCAGTTACGACGCACAAGCATGCGAAACCCGCTCACCGTGACGGGTGAACGGGGGCGGCAGGCAGCGCGGGGCGCGGCCGGCCGGGGCCGGGCGCGCCCCGCTCGGGCTCAGCCCACCGACGAGTAGGCCACCACACCCCGCAGGAGCTGGTCCACGGCCTTGCGCGCGGCCTTCGCCACGGTCGAGCCCTCGATGGGCGCGGCGGCGGAGATCTGCCCGAGGACGTCGATCACCTGCTTGCACCAGCGCACGAAGTCGCCCGCCGGCATCTCCGCCTCGCGCAGCACCTCGTCGAGCCCCTTGCCGGAGGCCCACATGTAGGCGGCCCAGGCGAAGCCGAGGTCCGGCTCGCGCTGGCCCACGCCCTCGGTCTGGCTGATCCGGAACTCCTCCTCGACGGCGTCCAGCCGGCCCCAGATCCGGACCATCTCCCCGAGGGCGGCCTTCGCCCTGCCCGAGGGCAGCTTGGGCGCCATCGCGTCGTCACCGACCCGGGCCTCGTACACCAGCGCCGAGACACAGGCGGCGAGTTCGGCCGGGGCGAGCTCCTCCCAGACGCCCTCGCGCAGGCATTCGCTCGCCAGCAGGTCCAGTTCGCCGTAGAGCCGGGCCAGGCGCCGGCCGTGCTCGGTGACCTCGTCCCCGCGCAGGTAGTCGAGTTCGGTGAGGAGCGCCACGATCCGGTCGAAGGTGCGCGCGATGGTGTTCGTGCGGCCCTCGATCCGGCGTTCGAGCTGCGAGGTGTCGCGCAGCAGGCGGTGGTAGCGCTCGGCCCAGCGGGCGTGGTCCTCGCGATCGTCGCAGCCGTGGCAGGGGTGGGCGCGGATCGCCGTGCGCAGCCGGGTGATCTCCCGGTCGTCGGCGGCCTGCGAACGCTTCTTGCGGGCCCGCTCCGGCGGGACGTGCCCGGCCTTGGCGCGCAGCGCCGAGGCGAGGTCCCGGCGGGACTGCGGGGAGCGCGGATTGAAGGACTTCGGGATCCGCATCCGGTCCAGCGGTTCGACCGGCACCGGGAAGTCCATCGACGCCAGCCGCTTGACCTGACGTTCGGCCGTCAGCACCAGGGGGCGCGGACCGTCGTGGTGGTCGAAGCCCCGGTGGCCGTTGGAACGTCCGGCGGGCAGACCCGGGTCCAGCACCAGGGCGAGGCCCGCGTACTTGCCGGTGGGCACGTGGATGACGTCGCCCGGCTTGAGCCTCTCCAGGGCGACGGCGGCCTCGGCACGCCGCTGGCCGGCGCCCTGCCGGGCCAGTTCGGTCTCCCGGTCCTTCAGCTCGCGGCGCAGCCGGGCGTACTCCTCGAAGTCGCCCAGATGGCAGGTCATGGACGCCTTGTAGCCGTCCAGGCCCTCCTCGTTGCGCTGCACCTGCCGGGAGATCCCGACGACCGACTTGTCGGCCTGGAACTGCGCGAAGGAGGTCTCCAGCAGCTCACGGGAGCGGTGCCGGCCGAACTGCTCGACCAGGTTGACCGCCATGTTGTACGACGGCTTGAAGCTGGAGCGCAGCGGGTAGGTGCGCGTGCCGGCGAGGCCGGCCAGGTGCTCCGGGCTCATGCCGCGCTGCCACAGCACGACCGCGTGGCCCTCGACGTCGATGCCCCGGCGGCCGGCCCGTCCGGTGAGCTGCGTGTACTCGCCGGGCGTGATGTCGGCGTGCTGCTCGCCGTTCCACTTGACCAGCTTCTCCAGCACCACCGAACGGGCGGGCATGTTGATGCCGAGCGCGAGCGTCTCGGTCGCGAACACGGCCTTGACCAGTCCGCGGACGAACAGCTCCTCCACGACCTCCTTGAAGGTCGGCAGCATGCCCGCGTGGTGGGCGGCGATGCCGCGCTCCAGGCCCTCCAGCCACTCGTAGTACCCGAGGACGTGCAGGTCCTCCGGAGGGATGGCGGCGGTGCGCTCCTCGACGAGGGCCCGCACCTGTGCGCGGGCCTCGTCGTCGTTCAGCCTGAGGCCCGCGTACAGGCACTGCTGGACGGCGGCCTCGCACGCGGCCCGGCTGAAGATGAAGGTGATGGCGGGCAGCAGGCCCTCGGCGTCGAGCCGCTCGATGACCTCGGGCCGGCCCGGCGTCCACACCCGGGAGCGCTGTCTGCGCTCCCGCTCCCGGTCGGCCTCGCGCATCACGCGCCCGCGCCGCCGGTCCTGGTACGAGGGCCGGCTCGCCTCCATGCGGGCGAGCCGGGCGAGGTCGGGGTTGACGGCCCTCTTGTGGCCCTCCCCCTCCTCGAACAGGTCGTACATCCGGCGTCCGGCGAGCACGTGCTGGAACAGCGGCACGGGCCGGTGCTCGGAGACGATCACCTCGGTGTCGCCGCGGACCGTGTCCAGCCAGTCACCGAACTCCTCGGCGTTGGACACGGTCGCCGAGAGCGACACCAGGGTCACCGACTCGGGCAGGTGGATGATCACTTCCTCCCAGACGGCGCCACGGAAGCGGTCGGAGAGGTAGTGCACCTCGTCCATGACCACGTGGCCCAGGCCGAGGAGGGTCTGCGAGCCGGCGTACAGCATGTTCCGCAGCACCTCGGTGGTCATCACGACCACCGGGGCGTCGGAGTTCACGCTGTTGTCGCCGGTGAGCAGGCCGACCCTGGCCGCGCCGTAGCGGCGGCACAGGTCGGCGTACTTCTGGTTGGACAGCGCCTTGATGGGGGTGGTGTAGAAGCACTTCTTGCCCTGCAGCAGGGCGAGGTGGACGGCGAACTCGCCCACGATCGTCTTGCCCGAGCCGGTGGGGGCGGCCACCAGCACGCCCTTCCCCGCCTCGAGCGCCTGGCAGGCCTCGATCTGGAAGGGGTCGAGGCCGAAGTCGTACATCTCGCGGAAGGACGCGAGCGCGGTGGCCTGCTCGGCTGCCCGCAGGCGGGCGGCCGCGTACCGCTCGGCCGGTGAGAGGTCCTCTGTCATCGTGCTTTCGAGCGTACCGGGCCCCGCTGACAACAGGACGATCATTATCCCGATCGTGCGCTGAGCGGCAGTGGATCTCGCGGCGGCGACCGGCGACGAGTGGCCCCCGTCCCCGACGGGCGGGAACGGCGAGTGCCCCCGTCCTCGGGGACGGGGGCACCGGCGGCGGGGCGGAGGGCTCAGGTCACGTCGTCGAAGCCGTTGATCCGCTCCGTGGTCGTCCGGTCGGGCACCGCGCGCGCGGCCGGGACGGGCTGGACCTCGCCGACGTCCTCGGGGGTCAGGTCCAGCTCGGAGGCCTCGTCGTCGGCGGGTCCGGCGGCCTCGCGTCGGCGCCTGCGCTTGTCGTTGAGCAGGGAGAACCCGACGGCGCCGAAGTACAGCACCCAGATCGGTCCGGCGAGAGCCAGCATGGAGAGCGGGTCGGTGCTCGGCGTCGCGACGGCCGCGAAGACCGTGATGCCGAGGATCATCGCGCGCCACCAGCCGAGCATCCGGCCGCCGCTCAGCACTCCGGTGAGGTTGAGCATGACCAGCAGCAGGGGCAGCTCGAAGGAGAGGCCGAAGACGATCACCATGCGGGTGACGAGCTGGAGCAGGTCGTCCAGCGGCAGGAGGTTCCTGATGGCGCCGTTCGGGGTGAAGTCGATCAGCACCTTGGCGGTGGTGGGCAGCACCTTGTAGGCGAAGAAGGCGCCGGCGAAGAACAGCGGGGCGCCGGTGAAGACGAACGCGTAGGCGTACTTCTTCTCGTGCCGGTGCAGGCCGGGCGCGACGAAGGCCCAGAGCTGGTAGAGCCAGACCGGCGAGGCGAGGACGACGCCCGCCATCAGCGAGACCTGCAGTGCCAGCGTGAACGGGGCGAGAAGCCCGTTGATGGTGATCTCCGCGCACTGGTGATCGGCCGAGGACTTCGCCAGCTGCTCGAAGCTCTCCTGACAGCCCACCGAGTCGAGGATCGGCTTGGTCAGGAAGTTGATGATGTCGTTGTAGAAGAAGGCGGCGACGATCGTCACGACGACGATGGCCAGCATGGCCTTCGCGAGCCGGTTGCGGAGCTCACGAAGATGATCCGCGAGCGGCATCCGCCCCTCGGGATCTCTCTCCTTCTTGCGGGCAGGCTTGAGCAACCCACGTCCTCATCTCGTGCGGCGGGCCGGACTGGGCCGGCCCTGCGTCAGCGCTGGGTGGTGTCCGACGGCTCGTTGACCGGCCGGGAGCTGGTCACGTCGCCGGGGGACGCCTGGATGGTGCGCTGGGACGCGGGCTGCTCGTTGGAGCCGGGCGCCGGGGCCGAGGTGCCGCCCTCCTCCTTCATCGCCTTGGCCTCACTCTTGAGGATGCGCGCGGACTTGCCGAGCGAGCGCGCCATGTCCGGAAGCTTCTTCGCGCCGAACAGCAGGACGATGACGACGAGGATGAGAATGATCTCGGGGGCTCCGAGCCGTCCGAACATAAGTCATTACCTTCTCACCGAGGCGACTGGGTGGATGCTGTCCGACCAGTCGGACGGATGTCCGAGCGATCGTGCTGCCAGCGATCGTAACGCTCCGGGGTGAACGTGAGGCAATCCCCGTGCCTACTCCCGGTCCGCGGCACGCGCCTCGTTCTTCGCACCGCGATCAGCAGCGTACCTGCCTCGCCATCCAGCATGACAGGGCGAAGTGCCCCAAACCGCTTCCCTTACCAGACTCTCGGAGTCGTGGCCGTCACAGCGTGTCCGCGGCGCGGGCCGCGCTCGCCGCCGCCCGCTCCAGGTCCTCCGCGGCCCGGTTGATGCGGCGCGCGGAGTCGGCGACCTGGCGGCCCAGACGCCGGGCCTCGAGGAAGACCCGTACCGCGAGCACCCCCAGCACGGCGAGTGTCGGAAAACCCACGGCTACCGCGAACATCGGCCAGAACATGACGTCGACCTTAGACGGTCCTACATCGTGGAGTGCAGCCGCAGGGTGCGGACGCCGCCGCCGGTGAGCAGCTCGACGATCCGCTCCCCCGCGGGCTTGCGCACCGAGGCACCGCAGTCGGGGCAGGTGAAGGAGTAGAACGTGGTCCGGCTCGTGGCGCCTATGGCGAGGCGCAGGGCGCCCGCGCCGAGTTCGAAGCGGCCCCGGCAGTCCGGGCAGCCGGCCCGGAACAGCACCGGGACCGCTCTTCTCATCCCCGCGAAGGCGGACGCCACCGTCATCGGCGCGCCGGCCTCCGCCGGGTCCCTCGTGGCTCGGCCCGCACCGGACATCGCAGACTCGCTCAACGCTCTCGCTCCTGCCTGTCGTCACGCCGGTCGTCGGCACCACCGCGTACCGGCGGGGTGTCCGTGTCGTACGCCGCCAGCGCCTCGCGGGCCGCCCGGCGGGCGCTGTCGGCCAGCTCGGGCGGCGAGACGATCCGGCCGTCGCGGCCGAGGCGCAGGGCCAGCCGCCGCAGCGAGGCCGGATCGGGGGTGCGCAGAGTGATACGCAGCCCGCCGTCGGAAAGCTCATCGGCGCTGTCGTGCGGGTAGTACTCGGCCACCCAGCGGCCGCCGGGACCGACCTCGACGACCACCTCAGGGTCCTCGGCGGCCGGCTGCACCAGGGCCTCGGACAGGTCCCGCAGCTCCATCTCGGGCGGCGCGGACGGCTCGTCCAGGATCCTGATCTCGGCGACCCGGTCCAGCCGGAAGGTGCGGCGCGCCTCGGAGCGGCGGCACCAGGCCTCCACATAGGTGTGGCCGACGCTGACCAGGCGGATGGGGTCGATCTCCCGCTCGGTGATCTCGTCGCGCGCCGGTGAGTAGTAGCGGATCCACAGCCGGCGGCGCTCGGAGATCGCGCGGTCGACGTCGGCGAAGACCCCGCCCTCGGACTCGAAGGTCACCGACAGCCGCGCGCTGGCGCCGGCCGCTTCCCCGGCCGCGGTCTCCACCTTGGCCGTGGCCCGCAGCAGCGCCTGCCGGTCGCCCTCTCTGAGGCCCGGCAGGGTGGACACCGCGCGGGCGGCCACCAGCAGGGCCGTGGCCTCGTCGGCGGCGAGCCGGAGCGGCTCGGCCGCCTCCTCGCCGAGCGCGGCCGGGTTGTGCCACCAGATGCGCTCGCCGTCGGTGTCGATGTCCAGCAGGTCACCGCCGCGGAAGCTGGTGCCGCACATGGGCAGCAGATCGAGGTCGGAGACCAGTTCGTCCTCGGTGATGCCGAAAGCGCGCGCCACGTCCGCGATCCGGGCGCCGGGGCGCTCCCTGAGGTAGGTGACCAGGGAGAGCATCCGCCGGGTCTGGTCGATGGCGTTCACGGGCCTGACCGGTTTGCCTGCCATGGTTGTGCTCCGCTCCCCCTCAGCCCTTGGCCACGGCACGCAGCCGGTCCACCACGTCCGCGCGCAGCTCGGCCGGTTCCACGACCACCGCGTCCGGCCCGAACTCCACCAGCCAGGCGTCCAGTCCGTGCCCGTACGGAATCTCCAACTCGTCCCAGCCGTCCCCGAGTTCCCGGACCGCGGTGGCCTTCGCCCGAAGGGGGTAACCGGAGCCGGAACGCAGCCGGATCAGCGCCGAGCGGTCGGCGATCTCGCCGGCCCAGCCCGCGACGGTCTCGCGCACGGTGACCACGTCGGGCACGGGCGCGGTGAAACCCGTGCCGCGGGAGCGCACCCGGCCGGTGATCCGGGAGAGCCGGAAGACGCGTTCGGCGCCCCGGTCACGGTCGTAGCCCGCCAGGTACCAGTGGCCGCGCCAGCACTCCAGCGCCCAGGGCTCGACGTGCCGGGGCTCGGGGTGGGCGGCGGAGGCCTTGCGGTAGTCGAAGACCACGGGGCGGCGGTCGCGGCAGGCCAGCATCAGCGGTTCGAAGGCGGCCTCGTGCACCGGGATGCGCGGCTCCAGGGCGCCGTGCGCCTCGTAGGGGTCGACGTCCTCCGGGAGCCCGGCGGCGCGCAGCTTCTGCAGGGCTCCGCTGGCCGCGCCGGCCAGCCGGGCCTGCTGCCAGACCTTGGCCGCCAGGCCCAGGGCGGCGGCCTCCTCGGCGTCCAGGGTGATGGCGGGCAGCCGGTTGCTGTCCCGGCGGGCGAGGTAACCGACCTCGCCGTCGAGGTTCTCCACGGTCTCGATGACCAGGCCCAGCTCGCGCAGGTCGTCCTTGTCGCGTTCGAACATGCGGTTGAAGGAGTCGTCGCTGCCCACCGCGCCCCGCTCCGGTCTGGCGGCCTCGACGTACGCCTCGACGGAGTCGCGCAGCTCGCGCTTGCTGAGCGGCCGGCGTGTGCCGAGCAGGCACAACGCGAGGTTCATCAGCCGCTCGGCCTTGGCAATGGCCATCGACGCCCTTCGCCTTCCCTATGGTGCTTCCGACCGATGACCGTACCGCCCCGGGGTGTCGGGGCAAAAGCCGGAGCGGGGAAGCGAGGCCGTCCTGATCAGCGGCGGTCACGCGAGAAGGGCCCGTGCGAACGGCACGGGCCCTCCTTCGACCAGGTTCGGTCAGCGCTTGGCGACGCCCATGAGATCGCAGACGAAGATCAGCGTCTCGCCCGGGGCGATCCGGCCGCCGCCGGCGCCGCGGTCCCCGTACGCGAGGTGCGCGGGGATGGTGAGCTGGCGGCGGCCGCCCACCTTCATCCCCTGGACGCCCTTGTCCCAGCCCTGGATGACCTGGCCGACGCCGAGCTGGAAGTCCAGCGGGGCGTTGCGGTTCCAGGAGGCGTCGAACTCCTCGCCGGAGGAGAAGGCGACGCCCACGTAGTGGACCTTGACGACGTCGCCCGCTTCGGCGACCTCGCCGGACCCTTCCCAGATGTCCTTGATCTCGAGGTCCGCCGGCGGCTCGCCGCCCGGGAAGTCGATCTCGGGCTTCTCGATGCTCACGTCAAAAGCTCCTGCTTGTGTACGACACGAAACACGGACAGTCTGTCATCCCCGCTGGTCCACCGCCCGCCACGGCGCCGCGGCGGAGCCGGTCACATCGCCGCGAGAATGTCCACCGAGAACACCAGCGTGGCGCCCTTCTTGATGCCGCTGCCGCTCGGCGGGGTGTCGCCGTAGCCCAGGTCCGGCGGTACGACGACCAGGACCCTGCTGCCCACCTTCTTGCCGGTCAGCCCCTGCGACAGCCCCTTGACGACCTGCTGCATCTGCTCCAGCGAGAACTGGCTGAGCCGCCCGGAGTCGTACGTCTGCTGGAACGGTTCGTCGGTGCCCCAGGACACGCCCTTGAACTGGCACAGCACCGCCTGGTTCGCCTCGACCTCGGGACCGTCGCCCTCCAGGACGTAGACGGAGGCCGGCTTCTTCGGCGGGGTGCTCTCCTTGGCCGGCTTGATCTCGGGCGCCTTGCCGTCGGTGTTGGTGCCGACCGTCGGCAGCGCCGGGTCGTCCTGCGGGACCGGCTTGCCGTGGGAGGAGCTCTTGGAGTTGAAGGAGTCGATCAGGTCGATGACGAAGACCAGGGTGTCGGTGCCCTTGATGCCCGCCTGCGCGTTGCCCGAGGTGCCGTAGCCCCAGGTGGGCGGGACAGCGATGAGCACGCGGCTGCCGGTCTTCTTGCCCTGCAGGGCGTACCGCCAGCCGTCGATGAGGCTGCCCTGGGCGAGCTGCATCACCAGCGGGCGGTGGCGGTCGTAGGAGTTGTCGAAGACCTTCGCGGTGCTCCAGATCTGGCCCAGGTAGTTCGCCTCGATGAAGTCGTTCTCCGCGACCGTGCGGCCGCCGCCCGCGATGACCGTCTTGACCGCGAGGTCCTTCGACGGGTCGCCCGGCCCCTTGGCGACGGTCGGCTTCTCGCCGAACCCGGTGCCCGCCGTGATCGCCGGCAGCGGCCCGTCCACGACCTTGGGCGGAGGTACGGAGGACGCCGAGCCCGACGGTGTCGGCGACGCGCCGGCCTTGCTGGACTCGGACTCGTCGTCGCCGCATCCGGCGAGCGTGACCAGTCCTGCGGGTACGGCGGCGAGGAGGAGTGAGCGTCGGCGCACGGGAAGGGCCTCGTAATCGGTCGGTCGATCTTGCGGAATGGCGTGCGCGCAACTCTACGACGCGGGACGGGCGCCGTACGGTGAACGTACGGCGCCCGTGTTGTGTTCCGGCATTTCGGTGCGGAAACACTTGACTCGCGTGGTCTGTCACATTCCGGCGATGAGCTTCTCCACACGGTCGTCCACCGAGCGGAACGGGTCCTTGCACAACACGGTGCGCTGTGCCTGGTCGTTGAGCTTGAGGTGCACCCAGTCGACCGTGAAGTCCCGGCGCTGTTCCTGTGCCCGGCGGATGAAGTCGCCCCGCAGCCGGGCCCGAGTGGTCTGCGGGGGTACCGACTTGCCCTCGAAGATCTTCAAATCGTTGCAGATCCGGGCGGCTTGACCCTTTTTCTCCAGCAGGTAGTAAAGGCCCCGGCGACGGTGGATGTCGTGGTACGCGAGGTCTATCTGGGCGACCCGCGGATGCGACATGGTCATGTTGTGCTTGGCCCGGTACCGCTCGATGAGCTTGTACTTCATGACCCAGTCGATCTCGGTGCCGATGCGGTCCAGTTCCTCGGTCTCGATGGCGTCGAGGGTGCGCCCCCACAGCTCCAGGACCTGCGCGACCGTGCCGGTGCGGATGCCCCGGCGGTCGCAGAAGTCGACGGCCTTGTCGAAGTACTCGCGCTGCACCTCCAGCGCGGAGGCCTCCCGGCCGCTCGCCAGGCGCACCTTGCGCCGGCCGGTGATGTCGTGGCTGACCTCCCGGATCGCCCGGATCGGGTTCTCCAGGGTGAGGTCGCGCATCACGGTGCCCGCCTCGATCATGCGCAGCACCAGGTCGGTCGCGCCGACCTTGAGCAGCATGGTCGTCTCGGACATGTTCGAGTCGCCGACGATGACGTGCAGCCGCCGGTAGCGCTCGGCGTCCGCGTGCGGTTCGTCGCGGGTGTTGATGATGGGCCGGGAGCGGGTCGTCGCCGAGGAGACGCCCTCCCAGATGTGCTCGGCGCGCTGGCTGACGCAGTACACCGCGCCGCGCGGGGTCTGCAGGACCTTGCCCGCGCCGCACAGCAGCTGCCTGGTCACCAGGAACGGGATGAGGATGTCCGCGAGCCGGGAGAACTCCCCGTGCCGGGCCACCAGATAGTTCTCGTGGCAGCCGTAGGAGTTGCCCGCCGAGTCGGTGTTGTTCTTGAAGAGGTAGACGTCGCCCGCGATTCCCTCCTCGTGCAGGCGTCGTTCCGCGTCCACCAGGAGTCCTTCGAGAATGCGCTCGCCGGCCTTGTCGTGGGTGACCAGTTCGGTCACGTTGTCACATTCGGGTGTGGCGTATTCCGGATGCGACCCCACGTCCAGATAGAGCCGGGCGCCGTTTCGCAGAAAGACATTGCTGCTGCGGCCCCATGACACGACACGGCGGAAGAGGTACCGCGCCACCTCGTCAGGAGACAGGCGGCGCTGTCCCCTGAACGTACATGTGACGCCGTACTCGTTCTCCAGCCCGAAAATGCGGCGGTCCATGACTGAACATTACGCCCGATCCCCCGAGCTGAAACGGGGTTCGGCAGCACGATTTGGATCATTTTCCGATGAAGCCGCAACAACCCCGCTCCGCGCGGGAGCTGCGAGGACCCGCCCGGTGGCGAGCAGGACCAGCAGGGACACCGCTCCCGCGGCGCCGGGGACGGCGTATCCCCACAGCGGGCCACCGGCCTGGACCACCGGGCCGGCCAGGCCGGTTCCCAGCGAGGCGCCCACGGTGAACGTCGTCACGAGCCAGGAGAACGCCTCGGTGACGGTGCCGCTCGGCGCGTGCCGGTCGACGATGATGAACGCGCAGGCGATGCAGGGGGCGAGGAACACCCCGGAGACCAGGCTCAGCAGCACCATGGCGACGGCGCCCGGCATCAGCATCAGCGGCAGGTAACAGACCGCCAGAAGGGCCACCAGGACCCGCAGTCGCCGCTCGGGCGCGCCGCTCCAGGCACGCGCGCCGTACAGGGTGCCGCCGATGAGCGCCCCGAGGCCGAGCGCGGCCATCAGCCAGCCGTAGACCGCGTCCCCGCCGTGCGCGTCGGCGTACGGCACCGACGCCACGGTGATGGAGCCGAGCGCGACGCCCACGAACAGGAAGGCGCCCAGCAGCACCAGCAGGCCGGGCGAGCGCAGCGCACCCAGCCAGTGCGCCGCGCGGGGCGCCGAGCGCCACGCGCGCGAGGGCGGCGAGAGGACCACCGAGAGCGCGCCGAGGACCCCGACGGCGTTGAGCACCAGCAGCGCCGCCCGCTCCGACCCCAGCGACACGCACAGCGTCACCAGCAACGGGCCCACGGTGAACATGACTTCCTGGGCGACGGCGTCCATGGCGTACGCGGTGTGCACCTGCTCCTCGCGGCGCAGCACCGCGGGCCACAGGGCCCGCAGGCCGCCCTCCAGCGGCGGGGTGAACAGGCCGGCGGCGGCCACGGCGGCGCAGGCGAGCGGCAGCGGGTCGGTGCCGGAGCACGCGAAGACGGCCATCGCCAGCGCCGACAGGACCGCCGCGGGAAGCTGGACCCGCGGCTGCCCGTACAGGTCCACCAGGCGGCCCAGCACGGGCTGGCCGACGGCGTTGGCGACGCCGTACACGGCGGCGAGGACGCCCGCCAGGCCGTACGAGCCGCCCTCGGCGCGGACGAACAGGACCAGCGCGATCGCGGCGGTCGCGTTGGGCAGCCGGCCCACCAGGGTGCCGGTCAGCAGCCGGGCCGCGTGTCTCGCCCTGAGGATCTCCAGGTATCCCGCGGCCATGTCCCGCCTCCAAGTGTTACGTATAACCCCGCTCGCCATACGTACCATGTGCGCTGTTCACCCGTCCAGACGACCGGATGTGAGCCGCCGGGCCGCGGAGCCCGGCGGCGAGCGACCGCCAGAACAGGAGCAGCCCCGCGGTGGCACGCAGCAGCACCCGCCCGACCAGCCGGGACGTCGCACAGGCGGCCGGGGTCTCCCAGGCGGCCGTCTCCCTCGTGCTCGGCGACAAATGGCGCGGCCGGGTCTCCGAGGCCACCGCCGACCGCGTCCGGGAGGCCGCCCGCGACCTCGGCTACCGGCCGAACCTCGCCGCCCGCAACCTGCGCCTCGGCCGCACCCGCACCGTCCTGCTCGTCGTCCCCGCGCTCACCACCGAGTTCTTCGCCGGTGTCTACACCGGCGCCGCACGCGTCGCCGGCCGGCACGGCTTCGGCGTCGTGCTCTACCCGTCCCCCGAGGGCATCGGCCCCGCCCGCGACCCCTTCGCCTCCGCCCAGTCCGCGCTGGACGGCGTCATCGCCTCCTCCATGGCCGCCGACGCCCTCACCGCCATCCGCGGCGACCAGCTCCCCCTCGTCATGCTCGACAGCGACCCGGACGGCAGCCTGGGCGCCGCCACCGTCAACCTCGACATCGCCGACGGCGTACGACAGGTCACCGAACACCTGCTCGCCCTCGGCCACCGGCACTTCCTGCACCTCGCCGCCGACGTGCCCTCCTGGACCTTCGAGATGCGCGCCCGGGAACTCGCCGCCCGCCTCGCCGCCGAACCCGGGGCACGGGTCCGGACCGCCCCGGCGCCGATCTCCATCGACGGCGCCCGCACCGCCGCCGAGGCCGCGCTGTCCGCACCCGGCCCCCGCCCGACCGCCGTGGTGTGCGACGACGACAAGCTGGCCGCGGGCGCCTGCAAGGCCGTGCGCCGGCTCGGCCTGCGCGTCCCCGACGACGTGTCCGTCACCGGCCTGGACGACCTCGCCCTCGCCACCGCGCTCGACCCCGAACTCACCACCGTCCGACTCGACGCCGAACTGTTCGGGCAGCGCGGCATGGAAGCCCTGCTCGCCGTCCTGGACGACCGTGAACCGCCCGGCGGGGACATCCCCGTCGAACTCGTCGTACGGGGCTCCACGGGCCCGGCGGCCCCCGCCACGCCGTGACCCGGCCCCGCGGGCGGGGCGGCGCCGCACGCCCCCGCACCGGA
>NZ_JALLIN010000062.1 GCF_023630175.1 Streptomyces cellostaticus
GCGGCCCCCCGCCCCCCCCCCCCCCGCGGGCCCCCCCACCTCGACGACCCGGACGTCCACCGGCCCGCGCCGGTCCACCGCCGCGGCCAGCCGGTCGGCCAGCAGCCGGGTGGAGGAGGGGACGCCGAGTCCCGCCGAGACGACGACGAGCCTCAGGGAGTCGTTGTTCATACGGTGGCCGCCTCCTTCGCGGTCGGCAGGGCCGGGTGGACGGGCGCCTCCGGCACGTCCGCGGGGCGCCCCTTCGCGAACTCCTCGCGCAGTACCGGCACGACCTCCTCGCCCAGCAGGTCGAGCTGTTCCAGGACCGTCTTCAGCGGCAGTCCCGCGTGGTCCATCAGGAAGAGCTGGCGCTGGTAGTCCCCGGCGTACTCGCGGAAGGACAGCGTCTTCTCGATCACCTGCTGCGGCGAGCCCACCGTCAGCGGGGTCTGCTCGGTGAAGTCCTCCAGCGACGGGCCGTGCCCGTACACCGGCGCGTTGTCGAAGTACGGACGGAACTCCCGTACCGCGTCCTGCGAGTTGCGGCGCATGAACACCTGGCCGCCGAGCCCGACGATCGCCTGCTCGGGAGTGCCGTGCCCGTAGTGGGCGTACCGCTTCCGGTACAGCTCGACCATCCGCCTGGTGTGGTCGGCGGGCCAGAAGATGTTGTTGTGGAAGAAGCCGTCGCCGTAGTACGCGGCCTGCTCGGCGATCTCCGGCGAGCGGATCGAGCCGTGCCAGACGAACGGAGGCACGCCGTCCAGGGGCCGCGGGGTGGAGGTGAACCCCTGCAGCGGGGTGCGGAACCTCCCCTCCCAGTCGACGACGTCCTGGCGCCACAGCCGGTGCAGCAGGGCGTAGTTCTCGATGGCGAGGTCGATGCCCTCGCGGATGTCCTTCCCGAACCAGGGGTACACCGGTCCGGTGTTGCCGCGCCCCGTCATCAGGTCCACGCGCCCGTCGGCCAGGTGCTGCAGCATCGCGAAGTCCTCCGCGATCTTCACCGGGTCGTTGGTGGTGATCAGGGTGGTGGAGGTGGAGAGGACGAGCCGCTCGGTGCGCGCGGCTATGTGGCCGAGCATGGTCGTCGGGGACGAGGGCACGAACGGCGGGTTGTGGTGCTCACCGGTGGCGAAGACGTCGAGCCCGACCTCCTCGGCCTTGAGCGCGATGGCGACCATGGCCTTGATCCGGTCGCGCTCGGTCGGCGTCCGCCCCGTGGTGGGGTCCGGCGTGACGTCGCCGACGGTGAAGATCCCGAACTGCATGGCCACCCTCCAAGTTGTTGACTATTCAACTACACCCCTGGAACGGTCCCCGGCCCGCCGCTATTCCCCCGCCCCTCGCGTGCCGCCCGGCCGGCTCAGCCGCGCCGTTCGCGCAGCCGCGCGATCTGCTCCCAGCCGAAGTCCACCGTGCGCTCCATGTGCCGCACGATCACCGCCAGCTCGGTGTCGTCCAGCTCGTCGAAGAGGGAGAACCAGTCGCCGGCCAGCGAGTCCCACAGCCGCCCGAACTCGGCGATCCGCTCCGGCACGGTCACCACCAGCACCCGCCGCCGGTCCACCTCGTCGCGCCGCCGCACGACGTAGCCCGCCCGCTCCAGGCGGTCCACCAGCCGGGTCGCCGACCCGGTGGTCAGCCCGGTCAGCTCCGCGACCCGCCCCGTGGTGACCGGCGCCTCCTCCAGCGCGAGGAGGTTCAGGCACTGCAGGTCGGTGGGGTGCAGTCCGATCCGGTCGGCCACGGCCTGGTTGAACAGCGCGTAGGAGGCCATGTACCGCCGGGACACCACGGACAGCTCCGCCAGCAGCCCGGACCGCCCGGTCCCCTTCCCGGCCATGCCCCACTCCCCTTCGTCCGTGTGGTCCCGTGATCGTACGACCACGGCCCGCACACCCGGACACCCGGACACCCGGACACCCGGACACCCGCAGGCGAACGCCCACCGGCACCGCAAGGCCCCCCGGTGTCAGAAGGCGTACGGATCCCCGTGTCAGAAGGCGTACGGGTCCCCGGTGTCCAGGACCAGCACCCTCAGCCGGTCGTTCGTCCGGTCCTGGTCGACCGCGCCGCCGAGCCAGGCGGTGTCCACCTCCAGCGTCACCTCGGACGGCCGCCCCTGCAGCCGCACCGCCACCGTGAGCCGCTCCCCCACCTCGTCCACCCCCAGCGCGCCGATCCCGCACACCACCGTCCGCTCGTCGGTGCGCGCGCACCGGGGTGGCAGCTGCTGGGTCTGCGCCAGCGGCACCGACCAGCGCAGCAGCACGCTCGCGTCCGGCGCCGCGGCCGGCCCGTCGTTGCGCGGGGAGAGCGAGACCTCCACCCGGTCCCCGGTCATCACGGCGTTCCCGTGCAGCGACAGATCCGCCTCCGGCTCCGGAACCGCCCCGGCCGGCCCCGCCACGCCCCCGGCCACCACCAGGGCACCGCACGCACCCAGCACCCACGACCTCATCCGCATGCCGTCCCACCTCACGTTCCCGTCCGTGTCCGCCGTACGGATGTATGCCACGCGAACGCCCCCGCAGGCGCCCTCCAACAGGTGACGCCGTCCCCGCGTGCGAGGCTGCCTTCATGCCGGTCCTGCGCTCCGCCGCCCTGTTCGTCGCCGCCGCCCTCTGCGAGATCGGCGGTGCCTGGCTCGTCTGGCAGGGAGTGCGCGAGCACCGCGGCCCGCTCTGGATCACCGGCGGGGTCCTCGCCCTCGGCGCCTACGGGTTCGCCGCCACCCTCCAGCCGGACGCCCACTTCGGCCGCGTCCTCGCCGCCTACGGCGGGATCTTCGTGGCCGGCTCGATCCTGTGGGGCGTGGTCGCCGACGGCTACCGCCCCGACCGCTGGGACATCGCCGGCGCGCTGATCTGCCTGACCGGGACGGCGGTCATCATGTGGGCGCCCCGGAACGGCGCCTGAGCGCTCGCCTAGGCTGGACCGGACCGAACCGACGCAGTCCCAGGAGCAGCCCATGGCCACCGCAGCCCCGTCCGCCGCCTCCCGCATCGCCGTCGTCACCGGTGCGAGCAGCGGCATCGGCGCCGCCACGGCCCGGCAGCTCGCCCGGGCCGGATACCGCGTCGTCCTCACCGCCCGCCGCAAGGACCGCATCGAGGCGCTGGCCGAGGAGCTGAACACCGCCGGCCACTCGGCGGCCGCCTACCAGCTCGACGTCACCGACCGTGCGGCCGTCGACGAGTTCGCCACCGCCTTCCGCACGATCGGCGTCCTGGTCAACAACGCCGGCGGCGCCCTCGGCGCCGACCCGGTGGCCAGCGGCGACCCGGCCGACTGGCGCACGATGTACGAGACGAACGTCATCGGCACCCTCAACGTCACCCAGGCGCTGCTGCCCGCGCTGGAGGCGAGCGGCGACGGCGTGGTGGTCGTGGTGTCCTCCACCGCCGGCCACGGCACGTACGAGGGCGGCGCGGGCTACGTCGCCGCCAAGCACGGCGCCCACGTCCTCGCCGAGACCCTCCGCCTGGAGATCGTCGGCAAGCCGGTCCGCGTCGTGGAGATCGCGCCCGGCATGGTGAAGACCGAGGAGTTCGCCCTGACCCGCTTCGGCGGCGACACCGACCGGGCGGCGAAGGTCTACGAGGGCGTGGCCGAACCCCTCACCGCCGACGACGTGGCGGAGACCATCGCCTGGACGGTCACCCGCCCCCGCCACGTCAACGTCGACCTCCTGGTGCTGCGACCGCGCGCCCAGGCGTCCAACACCAAGGTGCACCGGGAGTCGTGATGCCCGACGAGGACCCGCTGGAGAAGCGCCGGCTGGCCGAGGAGACGAGGAACGAACGCCAGGTCTGGTACTTCCTCGCCTACTTCCTCTTCGGCATCCACTTCGTGGCGTTCGTGATGATCTACGCCGTGCGCCACGCGAAGTAGCCCGCGCCCGCCCTCCTCCCCGCACGGTTCCGCCGTTCGGACGCGGCCGGCTGGCCCACACCCGTCCCCCGCGATGTCGTGGTCCGGACGGCCGCGGGCGCGCGGAGTCCGTCGCGTGAGCGGCACCGGACGCCCGGCCGCGAAGGGAGACGCCATGGACATGGCCGGGGTCATACCGGGGCGCGGGCACTGGACCGCGGTCGTCGCGGTGATGGTCGCCTGTACGACGGTCCTGACCGGAACGGAGCGCGCGGCGGCGGGCGGACCACCCGCCCCCACGGCACCCGTCCCGCGCCTGGACTGGCGCCCCTGCGTCCCCGGCGGGCCGTTCGACTGCGCGGAGGCGACGGTGCCGCTGGACCACGCCGACCCCGGCGGCCGCACCGTCGAACTCGCCGTCGTCCGGCACCGGGCCACCGGCCCAGGACGGCGGGTCGGCACCCTGTTCTTCAACCCCGGCGGACCCGGCGGACCCGGCACCGTGCAGATGCCGCAGATCTACGGGCTGTTCCCGCGCGAGGTGCGCGAGCGGTTCGACATCGTGAGCTGGGACCCGCGCGGCGTGGGCAGCAGCACCGCCGTCGACTGCTTCGCCACCCGGCAGGAGGCCACCGCGTGGGCGGAGAGCAGACCCGCCGGCGTCCCGGTCGGCGCACGGCAGCGGGCGGACACCTTCACCGCCTACCGCGACCTGGCCCGGCGCTGCGCGCGGCGCGACCCCGAACTGCTGCGCCATGTGTCCACCGCGGACTCCGCCCGCGACCTCGACCTGCTCCGCCAGGCGGTGGGCGAGCCGCGGCTGACCTACCTCGGCATCTCCTACGGCACGTTCCTGGGCGCCACCTACGCCAACCTCTTCCCCGGCAAGGTCCGCGCCATGACGCTCGACAGCAACGTGGACGCGCGGGCGTACGCGGACGGCGCCCTCGGCGACGCCCCGCTCACGACGTTCCTGCGGCTCGGTTCCGACCGCGCCGCGGCGGCGGTGCTGGAGCGGTTCCTCACCCTGTGCGGGAGCACCAGCACCACCCGCTGCGCCTTCTCGGCCGGCGGCGCCCGGGCCACCCGGGCGAAGTTCGACGAGCTGATGCGCCGGCTGCGGACGCACCCCGTGGGCGACTGGACCTACGGCCGTACCGCCGCGCGGGTGGTGAACGGCCTCTACGTCGTCGATCCCGGGTGGACCGACGTCGCCCGCGCCCTGCAGCGCCTCTGGCGGGGCCGCACCCCGGAGCCGGCCCCGCGCCCGGCCGCGCCACCGGTCCCGCACCCGGATCCGTACCTGGGCGACGAGCAGGCCGCCGCGGTGCTCTGCGCAGAGAGCCCCGACCCGCGCGACCCCGGCGCCTACCCAGGGCTGGAGGAGCGGGCGGCGGCCCGGGCGGGCGACGCCGGACGGGTCTGGACCTGGGCCACCGCCGCCTGCACGTCCTGGCCGGCCGTCGCGGCCGACCGCTACAGCGGCCCCTGGAACCACCCGACGGCCCCGCTGCTGCTGGTCGGCACCCGCTACGACCCCGCCACCCCCTACGCGGGCGCGCGGGCCCTGGCCGGCGAACTGGCCGACGCCCGGCTGCTCACCCTGGACGGCTACGGCCACACCGCGCTGGTGAACCCCAGCGCGTGCGTCGCCGCGTACGAGAGCCGCTACCTGATCGACGGCACCCTCCCCCCGCCCGGCACCACCTGCCACCAGGACACGGCACCGTTCCCCGCCCCCACCCCGACCGGTGCTGTCGCCACCGGCGGCGGAGCCCTGGCCCGCACCCGCTCCTGAGCGGGCGTCAGCCCTTCACGCAGACCACCTGCTTCAGCTTGGCCACGACCTCGACGAGGTCCCGCTGCTGGTCGATGACCTGGTCGATCGACTTGTAGGCCCCCGGGATCTCGTCGACCACGCCGGAGTCCTTGCGGCACTCCACACCGCGGGTCTGGTCCTCCAGGTCCTGGGTGGAGAACCGGCGCTTGGCCGCGTTGCGGCTCATCCGCCGGCCCGCGCCGTGCGAGGCGGAGTTGAAGGACCGGTCGTTGCCGAGGCCCCTCACGATGTAGGAACCGGTGCCCATCGAGCCCGGGATGATCCCGTACTCGCCCGAGCCGGCCCGGATCGCTCCCTTGCGGGTGACCAGCAGGTCCATGCCCTCGTACCGCTCCTCCGCCACGTAGTTGTGGTGGCAGGAGATCTCCGGTTCGAAGGCCGGCTTCGCCTTCTTGAACTCCTTGCGGACCACGTCCTTCAGGAGCGCCATCATCAGCGTGCGGTTGTACTTCGCGTACTCCTGCGCCCAGAACAGGTCGTTGCGGTAGGCCGCCATCTGCGGGGTGTCCGAGACGAAGACGGCAAGGTCGCGGTCGACCAGGCCCTGGTTGTGCGGGAGCCGCTGGGCCACGCCGATGTGGTGCTCGGCGAGTTCCTTGCCGATGTTGCGGGAGCCGGAGTGCAGCATCAGCCAGACGGCGCCGGTGGTGTCGGTGCAGACTTCGACGAAATGATTTCCGCCGCCCAGGGTGCCCATCTGCTTCACGGCCCGCTCCTCGCGGAAGTGCACCGCCTCGGCGACCGTGCCGAACCGCTTCCAGAAGTCGTCCCAGCCCGACGTGGACAGCCCGTGGAACCGGCCGGGTTCGGTGGGATCGTCGTGCATCCCCCGCCCGACCGGAATCGCCTGCTCGATCTTGGACCGCAGCCGGGACAGGTCGCCCGGCAGGTCGTTCGCGGTCAGCGAGGTCCGGACCGCCGACATGCCGCAGCCGATGTCCACGCCCACCGCGGCCGGGCAGACCGCGCCCCGCATCGCGATGACCGAGCCGACGGTCGCACCCTTGCCGTAGTGGACGTCCGGCATCACGGCCAGGCCCTTGATCCACGGCAGGGTGGCGACGTTCTGGAGCTGGCGCATGGCCACGTCCTCCACCGTCGCCGGGTCGGTCCACATCCGGATCGGCACCTGCGCGCCCGGCATCTCCACGTACGACATGAGTTCCTCATTCCCCCGGAAACAACAACAAAAGACTCAAAAGAAGCAAAACGCAAATGCGGCGACAAGGTCTGGGAAAAGGGACAGGGGACCGTCGTTCACGGCAGTGCGTGCGGTACACATTGTCTCCAGGGAGCGCCCCGCAGCGGCAAGCGATTAACCCGTGGGCACCCCGGACCACCCGAGCGAGCAGAGACCGTCGAGAGGAGCCCGACCGTGCAGCGGAAGGCGTACGTGACCGGTACCGCCGCCCTCCTGGTGGCGCTGCTGGCCGGCTGCACGAGCGGTTCCGGCGACGACAGGCCCACCGACGACGCCAATCCGGGCAACGCCGGTACGACCACGCCCGCCGCCCAGCCCGGCAAGTACCGCAGCCTCCCCGAGGCCTGCCGGGTGGTCGACCACGACGCCCTCGACACCCTGCTGCCGGGCATCGGGCAGATCACCGACCAGGACCAGCGGGAGAAGGCCTACCAGGGCGAGGCGACGCTCACCTACAACACCGACCGCACGGTGGGCTGCCGCTGGAAGGCGTCGTCCGGCGCCGCCACCGACCGGCTGGCGGTCGACTTCGAGCGCGTGGTGTCGTACGACAACGCGGTCAGCGACGACGACCAGGCGCAGAGGCTGTACCTGGACCAGCAGGCGGCCGCCGACCTGCCCGAGCCGAGCGCCCCCGCCTCCGCCTCCCCCACGACGCCCGCTCCCACGGCGAGCACGGACGACGACGCCTCCCCGTCCGCCCCGGAGTCCCCCTCCGGCGCCGCCGGCGCCCCGCCGGCCGAGCTGCAGCCCCGGGTGCTGCCCGGTCTCGGTGACGAGGCGTATCTGGACGACAAGCTGAACACCTCCGGCTCGGCGGCCGAACAGCGGACGGTGACTGTGGTGTTCCGCACGTCCAACGTCGTCGTCACCATCGAGTACGAGGAGCAGCCGATGGCGACGGGAACGGTCCCGGACAGCAAGGAACTGCAGGACAGGGCCCAGAATCTGGCCTCCCAACTGGCGGACACGCTGGGCGGATGACGGCCTCCGCGGGCTTCGGGGGCGCCTCCCGCGAAGCGCGTGAAGGGAGACCGCACGGCTTCGCCTCCGCGTACGGTGGGGCCCGCAGGAACCCGCACGAACACCGAGTGTCACGAGTGAAGGAACCATGCAGCGAGCCGCTCAGCGAAACGACCGTGCCCATGACCAGCGAGCCAAGCGTCTGCGCCGCGCCCTTGTCTGCGCGGCGGCCGTTCCCGCGGTGCTGATCACCGCCGCCTGCTCCTCGGACTCCGGCGACTCCACGGACAAGGGCGGCGCGAGTGCGCGGCCGACCGACGGCAGTGGTTCGGCGACGCCCTCGGCGAGCGCGTCGCCGACCGTGCGGCCCGCCGCGTACCACAAGCTCCCCGAGCCGTGTTCGGCGCTGCCGAAGAAGACCCTGACCGATCTGGTGCCCAAGGGGGCCAAGTCGGGCAAGGAGGGCAGCAGCGACGACACCGCGACCCGTTCCTCCTGCTCCTGGAGCAGCCTGGACAACAACGGGGTCAAGGGCTCGCAGTTCCGCTGGCTGAACGTCTCCCTGCTGCGCTTCGACTCGGATGCCGGCCGGGGCTCGGGCGACGAGCAGGCGCACGCCTACCTGGCCCGGCAGGTCGAGGACGCCAAGAGCGTCTCCGGCGCGAAGGGCACGAAGACGGAGCCGGTCGCCGGTACGGGCGCCGAGGCGACGCTGGTGCGCTACGACCTGAAGAAGAAGGAGGGCACCTTCAAGCAGCAGACGGTGGTCGCCCGGGTCGAGAACGTCGTCGTCACGCTCGACTACAACGGCGCCGGTCTCGCGGGCGACAAGACCCCGAGCGCGGACGACCTGGCGAAGGACGCGCAGAAGGCCGTCAAGGAGGCCGTCGCGTCCGTCTCGGCGGCCAACGGCGAGGGTTCCGGTTCCGGCACGGCCTCGGAGTCGCCCTCGACGCAGGCGTCCAAGTCACCCTCATCCAGCGCTTCTCCGTCCAAGTCGGCCGCGAAGAAGGACTGACCCGGGTCACGTGCGCCGCACACGTGTGCCACTCTGTTGCGCGCAACAACACGCAATGGGAGGGGATTACGAGTGGCCGCGCCAATGCAGCTGACTCGGATGCACCGCATACTCATCGGCGTGGTCGTGGCCGGCGCGCTGATCATCGCCGGCATCGGCTTCGCCGGTTCCTACGCGGCAGTCCGTGAGCTGGCCATCAAGAAGGGCTTCGGGAACTTCTCGTACGTGTTCCCGATCGGCATCGACGCGGGTATCTGCGTCCTGCTCGCCCTGGACCTGCTGCTGACCTGGATCCGCATCCCCTTCCCGCTGCTGCGCCAGACGGCGTGGCTGCTGACGGCGGCGACGATCGCGTTCAACGGCGCCGCCGCCTGGCCGGACCCGCTGGGCACGGGCATGCACGCGGTGATCCCGGTCCTGTTCGTGGTCGCCGTCGAGGCGGCCCGGCACGCCATCGGCCGGATCGCGGACATCACGGCGGACAAGCACATGGAGGGCGTCCGCCTCACCCGCTGGCTGCTGTCGCCGCTGCCCACGTTCCTGCTCTGGCGCCGTATGAAGCTGTGGGAGCTGCGCTCCTACGACCAGGTGATCAAGCTGGAGCAGGAGCGTCTGGTGTACCAGGCCCGGCTGCGCTCCCGCTTCGGCCGCGCCTGGCGCCGCAAGGCCCCGGTCGAGTCCCTGATGCCGCTGCGGCTGGCCCGCTACGGCGTCCCCCTCGCGGAGACGGCCCCGGCGGGCCTGGCGGCGGCGGGCATCGAACCGCTGCTCATACCGCCGGCGCCGCAGCCACAGCTGACCGCTCCGGACACCGCCGCGGCCCCGGCCGGCCCCCCGGCCGAGGTGGCGGCGCCCGTCCCGCAGCAGGCGGCACCTCCCGGGCAGCAGCGCCCCGATTCTCCCGTGGACGAGGAGAGCCCCTGGTTCCACACTCCGCGCGAGGTGGACTACCACGGCGGCTACGACCCCGCCTACAACCCCGTACCGAACCCCCAGTACGTCCCGGAGGAGGAGTACGAGGGCTGGTACGACGAGCAGCCGGTGGAGCGCTTCCAGCAGCCCTCCCCCGAGGAGACCGGCAGCTTCCCGATCCCGGTGGGCCCCAACCGCACCCGCGAGCTCGGCGAGGGGGGCGGCCCTCCGGAGCCGGACGAGGAGGCGTACTACCAGGTCTTCCGCCGGTCGATCGACGGCAGCTATCCCACGCCCCGGGTGCTGGGTGACAACATCGAGGCGACGTACGGCACCGCGCTGAGCCCCGGCGCCCTGAAGGACCTGGCGGAACGCTTCCAGCAGCGCCACTCGGCGGAGCTGGAGGAGGACCACATCGCCTAGTGCCGCGTCGGCCCGGGTCCACCCCGTCGCGATGCCCGGCTGACGCGGCACCGGGTCTTCACGAGGACGCACGGAAGGCGCGCGAGGACGCACGGAAGGCGCGCGAGGACACACGGAGGAACGCGCGGAAGAGCGCACGGAAGAGCGCACGTGAAAGAGGGGCCCTCAGGACGAGGGCCCCTCTTCTCCGTGTCCGTTCGCCTCCCTACTCGCCGAGCAGGGCCCGCACCCGCTCCTGGCCCACCGCGAGCAGCAGCGTGGGCAGTCGCGGCCCGGTGTCCCGGCCGACCAGCAGGTGGTACAGCAGGGCGAAGAACGACCGCTGGGCCGTCTTGATCTCCGGCGGCAGTTCCTTGGGGGTGGCGTCGGCCGCGAACCCGGCCTGCACCTTGGGCACGCCGTAGACGAGGTGGGTCAGCCCGTCCAGCGACCAGTGCTCGGCGAGCCCGTCGAGCAGCAGCCGCACCGACTGCTGGGACGCCTCGTCGAGGGACTTCAGCAGCTCGGCGTCGGGCTCGTCGCGGACGATGGTGCGCTGGTCGGCGGGGACGTGGGTGTTGATCCACGCCTCGGCCTTGTCGTACCGGGGCCGCGCCTCGTCCAGCGAGCCCAGCGGCTGCTCGGGGTCCAGCTCGCTCAGGATGCGCTGCGCCTGGTCCTCGTGCCCGGCGGTGATGTCGGCGACGGACGCGAGCGTGCGGTACGGCAGCGGACGGGCGGTCCGCGGCAGCTCGGCCGCGGCCGTGCCCACGGCGCGGGTGTACGCGGCGACGTCGCCGGGGAGCGCGGAGCCGTCGGCCACCTTGGCGGCCAGCTTGTCCCACTCGTCGTAGAGCCGCTGGATCTCCTGGTCGAAGGCGATCTTGAAGGACTGGTTCGGCCGGCGCCGGGCGTACAGCCAGCGCAGGATCTGCGGCTCCATGATCTGCAGCGCGTCGGCCGGGGTGGGCACGCCGCCGCGCGAGGACGACATCTTCGCCATGCCGGAGATGCCGACGAAGGCGTACATCGGGCCGATGGGCTGCGCACCGCCGAAGATCCCGACGATCTGGCCGCCCACCTGGAAGCTGGAGCCCGGGGACGAGTGGTCGACGCCGCTCGGCTCGAAGACCACGCCCTCGTAGGCCCAGCGCATCGGCCAGTCGACCTTCCAGACCAGCTTGCCGCGGTTGAACTCGCTCAGCCGGACCGTCTCGGAGAAACCGCAGGCGGTGCAGTGGTAGGCCAGCTCGGTGCTGTCGTCGTCGTAGGAGGTGACGGTCGTCAGGTCCTTCTCGCAGTTGCCGCAGTACGGCTTGTACGGGAAGTAGCCGGCGGCGCCGGTGCTGCCGTCGTCCTCGGCGGCGGCGCCCGAGCCCTCCTCGGCCTCCAGCTCGGCCTCGTCCACCGGCTTCTGCTGCTGCTTCTTGGCGGGGGCCTTCCTGGTCCGGTACTGGGCGAGGATCGCGTCGATGTCACCGCGGTGCCGCACGGCGTGCAGGACCTGCTCGCGGTAGACACCGGAGGTGTACTGCTCCGTCTGGCTGATCCCGTCGAACTCCACGCCCAGTTCGGCCAGCGAGGCGACCATCGCGGCCTTGAAGTGCTCCGCCCAGTTCGGGTACGCCGACCCCTCGGGGGCCGGAACCGAGGTGAGCGGCTTGCCGATGTGCTCGGCCCACGACTCGTCGACGCCCGCGATCCCGGCCGGGACCTTGCGGTACCGGTCGTAGTCGTCCCAGGAGATGAGGTGCCGGACCTCGCGGCCGCGGCGGCGGATCTCGTCGGCGACCAGGTGCGGGGTCATGACCTCGCGCAGGTTGCCGAGGTGGATCGGGCCGGAGGGAGACAGACCGGACGCGACGACCACCGGTTTGCCGGGGGCCCGTCGCTCCGACTCCTCGATGACGTCGTCCGCGAAACGGGAGACCCAGTCGGCGGTCTCGGTGCTCTGAGCCACGATCGGCACGTCCTTCTTTCTGAACGCTTCTTGAACGGGGTGACCGTCTCATTCTCCCAGACCGCCTCGCGACCGGGAAAACCCGTTTGCCCCCCATGGGATACTGGCCGGGTCTATCCATCCCCACGAGGAGAACGGCACCCCTTCCTATGGCCTCGGTCACGTCCCTCAGCGATTCCGTCCAGCAGCGCCTCGCGTCCGCCCTCTCGGCCACCCTGCCGGAGGCCGCCGACGCGGACCCGCTGCTGCGACGAAGCGACCGGGCGGATTTCCAGGCCAACGGGATCCTGGCGCTCGCCAAGAGGGCCAAGGCCAACCCGCGGGAGCTGGCGACCCAGGTCGTCGCCGGGGTCGAGTCGGGCGACGTGATCAAGGACATCGAGGTCTCCGGACCCGGCTTCCTGAACATCACGGTCTCCGACCGGGCGATCACCGCGAACCTGGCCGCGCGGTACGCGGACGACACCGGCCGCCTCGGCGTGCCGCAGGCCGCGAACCCCGGCACGACGGTGATCGACTACGCCCAGCCGAACGTGGCGAAGGAGATGCACGTCGGCCATCTGCGCTCGGCGGTGATCGGCGACTCGGTCGTCCAGCTCCTGGAGTTCGCCGGTGAGAACGTGGTCCGGCGCCACCACATCGGCGACTGGGGCACCCAGTTCGGCATGCTCATCCAGTACCTGGACGAGCACCCGCACGAGCTGGACCACAAGGACGCCCAGGTCACCGGTGAGGAGGCGATGTCGAACCTCGACCGCCTCTACAAGGCCGCGCGCAGGCTGTTCGACTCCGACGAGGAGTTCAAGACGCGGGCCCGGCGCCGGGTGGTCGACCTGCAGGCGGGGGAACCGAAGACCCTCGCCATGTGGCAGAAGTTCGTGGACGAGTCGAAGATCTACTTCTTCTCCGTCTTCGAGAAGCTGGACATGGAGGTCCGCGACCCCGACATCGTCGGCGAGTCCGGCTACAACGACATGCTCGCGGAGACCTGCCGGCTCCTGGAGGAGTCCGGCGTCGCGGTCCGCTCCGAGGGCGCGCTGTGCGTCTTCTTCGACGACGTCAAGGGCCCGGACGGCAACCCGGTCCCGCTGATCGTGCAGAAGTCGGACGGCGGCTACGGCTACGCGGCGACCGACCTGTCCGCCATCCGCGACCGCGTGTTCAACCTGAAGGCGAACACGCTGCTGTACGTCGTCGACGCCCGTCAGGCGCTGCACTTCAGGATGGTCTTCGAGACCGCCCGCCGGGCCGGCTGGCTCAACGAGGACGTCAAGGCGCAGCAGCTCGCGTTCGGCACGGTCCTCGGCAAGGACGGCAAGCCGTTCAAGACGCGTGAGGGCGAGACGGTGCGTCTGGTCGACCTGCTGGACGAGGCGATCGAGCGTGCCTCGGCCGTGGTCCGCGAGAAGGCGCAGGACCTCTCCGAGCAGGAGATCGCCGAGCGTGGCGGCCAGGTGGGCATCGGCGCGGTGAAGTACGCCGACCTGTCGACGTCGGCGATCCGGGACTACAAGTTCGACCTGGACCAGATGGTCTCGCTCAACGGCGACACCAGCGTGTACCTGCAGTACGCGTACGCCCGTATCCAGTCCATCCTGCGCAAGGCGGGCGAGGTCCGCCCGGTCGCGCACGCCGAGCTGGAACTGGCGGAGGCCGAGCGCGCGCTGGGTCTGCACGTGGACGCGTTCGCGGAGACGGTGCGCGAGGCGGCCGCGGAGTACGCCCCGCACAAGCTGGCCGCGTACCTGTACCAGCTCGCCTCGCACTACACGTCGTTCTACGACAAGTGCCCGGTGCTGAAGGCCGAGACGCCGCACCTGGTGGAGAACCGCCTCTTCCTGTGCGACGTGACGGCGCGCACCCTGCACCAGGGCATGTCCCTGCTGGGCATCAGGACGCCCGAGAAGCTCTGACGGCGGCGCCCGCGCCGCGACGGCCTGTCCTCACTTCGAGGACAGGCCGTTGTCGTGCAGGAGCCGTTCGCCGTCGTGGACGGTCCTCTCCAGCGTCCCCAGGACCTTGCGCCACGCGGCCCGCTTGCCCTGGAGCATGTGCCTCGAAGTGGCCACCGCTCTCCGGGCGATCCACATCCGTGACTCCAGGCAGCGGCCCGCCGCCGCCGAACACACGCTGTGCCCCTCTCCCGCGACGTGGGCGGCCGTCACCTCGTCCCTCAAGTGATGTTGCTGGTCAACGGCGTTGTCAGTGGTCGCTCCTAGAGTCACCGTCATGGCGACTCTTCCCAACCCGCTGCCCTCTCTGGCGAGCGACCCCAGCGGGCGTTCCCTCGGTCTTCGGCTCCCGCCCGGCAGGCTGGTCGACGCGACGGACGACGGCCCCTGGCACGAGCCCCTGCTGTGGCACGCGGAGAAGCAGGCCGCGCCCGGCACCTGGGCCGCGCTGGGCGCGCCCGCGGCGCGCGCGGGGCTGCTGCCCGTCCTCGTGGAGCTGGGCGGCACCCAGGGCGGACCGGAGGACTGGGAGCTGATGCCCGGTGACATGTCCTATCCCGGGGACCACGACCCGGAGGAGGTCCTCGCGGAGTACTGGGGTGGCGAAGGGGCGGAGGACGGCCCGGAAGCCGTGCGGGAGGCCGGGGTCGACGAGGAACTGGCCGGGCTGCTGGAGCCGTTCGGGGCCGCGTGGCCGGGCCTCGCCCCGGCCGGCGTACTGACCGCCGACCCGGGCACGAGGGCCGCGCAGGTGGCCGACTCGCTGGCCGAGGGGACATGGCTCAGGGACACGCGTCTGGCGCTGGTGCCGTCCCGGCGGTCCGCCGACATCCCGGCCGCCATCGGCTGGACCGGCCCGCTCAACCACGAGAACGACGTGGCGCGCCTGTGCGCGGCCCTGCGCTCGTGGGAGGACCGCTTCGGCATACGGGTCGTGGCCCTCGGCTTCGACGTCCTGGTGCTGTCCGTGGCCGCCCCGCCGGGCACCCTGGCCGAGGCGGAGGCCGTGGCGGCGGAGCACTTCGCCTTCTGCCCGGACAACATCACCCAGGGCGACCCGGGCGGCCTGCGCGCCTACGCCAAGAGCCTGGTCGACGAGCCGAGCTGGACCTTCTGGTGGGACTGAGCCGCGACGCCGCGCGCCGGTGAGCACCGCCCGCACATGCCCGAGGCCGCCCGGACAACGCTGGCCGGGCGGCCTCGGGACGGCGTGCGCCGAAGGCGCGGCACGGGTGCCGCGGGCGGGGCGTCAGACGAGCGCCGGGGCTTCCTTCGGGTTCGGGCCGTACTTGTTGGTGCCGGCCTCGCCTTCCAGGCAGTAGAAGACCAGCAGGGTGATGGGGCCGACGAGCGGGATGACGCCGAAGAGGATCCACCAGCCGGAGCGGCCCGTGTCGTGCAGGCGGCGCACCGTGACGCCCCAGGCCGGCAGCAGGAACGCGAGGACGACGATGCCGGCGACGGCGAGCAGGGCCGGAGTCTTGGTCGCGGCACCGATGCCACCCAGCACCATGTAGATCAGGTACGCGAACAGCGAGAACAGCCAGAACTCCTTGCGGCGCGCGCGCCCGCTGAAGACGGCGTACTTCTTGAGTGCGGCGAGGAACCAGCTCATGACATCCCCCCAGGGATCGACGTTCAGCCCATCCCGGAATGGATCAGGCCAGGCGCAGAGATTAGAGGGTTGGCAGGAGCGCGTCACACCCTGCGGAGATGTGTGACGGGAGGGCTTCAAACATCGTTTTCAGGACAGAAACACCCGTGATCACGGAGTGTCCGCAGGACCATCACCGGATGTTTGCGGAACCGAACTCGTTCCGTTGCCGAAACGACAGCACACCGCAGCCGCGCCGCCATCGTTTCGGTACCGGAACGATCTCCAACCGTGTCCGTCAGCGCAGCGTCCGCGCCACCTCGGTCGCCCAGTAGGTGAGGATGTTCCGCGCACCGGCCCGCTTGATGCCGGTCAGTGCCTCGATGATGGCGCGGTCCCGGTCGACCCAGCCCTTCTCCGCGGCGGCCTCGATCATCGAGTACTCACCGGAGATCTGGTAGGCGGCGACCGGCACGTCCACGGCGTCGGCGACCCGGGCGAGGATGTCGAGGTACGGACCGGCCGGCTTGACCATGACCATGTCGGCGCCCTCGGCGAGGTCCAGCTCCAGCTCCCGCAGGGACTCGCGCCAGTTGGCGGGGTCCTGCTGGTACGTCTTGCGGTCGCCCTGGAGCGAGGAGCCGACGGCCTCCCGGAAGGGGCCGTAGAAGGCGGAGGAGTACTTGACGGTGTAGGCGAGGATGGCCACGTCCTCCCGGCCGATCTGGTCGAGCGCGTCCCGGACGACACCGATCTGCCCGTCCATCATCCCGCTGGGCCCGACGACGTGGGCACCCGCGTCGGCCTGCACCTGGGCCATCTCGGCGTACCGCTCGAGCGTGGCGTCGTTGTCGACCCGCCCCTCGGCGTCGAGGACCCCGCAGTGGCCGTGGTCGGTGAACTCGTCCAGGCACAGGTCGGACATGACGAGCAGGTCGTCGCCGACCTCGGCCCGTACGTCGCGCAACGCGACCTGGAGGATGCCGTCCGGGTCGGTGCCGACGGTGCCCCGGCCGTCCTTCTTGCCCTCCTCCGGCACACCGAACAGCATGATCCCGGAGACGCCGGCCTCCACGGCCTCCAGCGCGGCCTTCCTCAGGCTGTCCCGGGTGTGCTGGACGACCCCGGGCATGGCCGAGATCGGCACCGGCTCGGCGACGCCCTCACGGACGAAGGCCGGCAGGATGAAGTCGGCGGGGTGCAGCCGCGTCTCGGCGACCATGCGCCGCATCACGGGCGAGGTCCGCAGCCGCCGGGGACGTGTACCGGGAAACGATCCGTACTTCGTCATGGCTTCTACGCTACGCCCGCCCCATGAGCACCTTTGCCGACGGGCCGTCGGAGCCCGCCCCGGTCCGGGCCGCGGCCCGGACGCTCAGTCGAGGCAGAACTCGTTGCCCTCGACGTCCTGCATCACGAGGCACGACTCGTTGTCCTCGTCGGCGAGCAGCAGTCGCACCCGTACCGCGCCGAGTGGGATCAGTCGCGCGCACTCGGCCTCCAGGGCGGCCAGCCGCTCCTCCCCCACGAGCCCGGTGCCGACCCGCACGTCGAGATGCAGCCGGTTCTTGGCGACCTTGCCCTCGGGAACACGCTGGAAGTACAGCCGGGGCCCCACGCCCGAGGGATCGACGCACACGGACCACGCGCCCCGCTCCTCGGGCGGCAGCGAGCGGTCGAAGTCGGCCCAGGTGACGAACCCCTCCGGTGGTGGCGGTACGACGTAGCCGAGCGCCTCGCACCAGAAACGGGCGACACGCCGCGGCTCCGCGCAGTCGAAGGTGACCTGGAACTGTCTGACCGATGCCATCGGCGCACCTTAGCAGGGAGACAATCGCTCAAGTCACGGCGCCGGCCCGCCTGTTGCCGGAAGGGCGGCTCCTGGGCGGCGGCTGCGGCGCGGGCGCCCCGTCCCGCCTCGGGGGAAGACCGCGGAACGGGGCCCACCACGGGATTCCGCCGCTGGGCCACCGCCGGATGCGGCCGGCGCCGCAACGCCTGGACCGCGCGCGGCGCCGCTCAGCGCAGGCGGGCCCCGGCTCCGCCGAGCCGGCTGTGCCAGGCGCGCATCCGGGCCGCCGCGCCGCCGTTCAGGATGTGGTCCAGCGCGCCCCCGGACGGGGCCGACGGCCGCTGGAACGCGCTCACGGCCGCCTGCTGACCGGCACTCGGTGCGGGCGACATGGCACCCGCGCGCCCGACCAGGGCGTACCGCCTGCCGCCGACGTCGAGCAGCAGGGTCCCGAGCCGGGTCAGCCGGCCCTCGACCTCCCGGGGGTCGCCCCGGAGGACGACCTTGCCGTCCCGGTCCTGGGCACGCAGCTCACCCGGCAGCAGACTCAGCACCACGGGCACGCACCGCGCCCCGTTCCACGGACTCCGCCGCCAGTAGACGATCCCCGCGTGTCCGGCGTGCTCGCTCATGCGCCCGATCATGGCATGCCCGCAACGCGCGGAACACGGGCGGTGCGAGGGTGCTCGCGGCGGCCCGCTCGGCTCGGGCGGCGGGCCAAGGGCCCGCGGCCCCCGTCGGCCCGGAGCGGCGGTCACGGCAGCGGCGGTCACGGCAGCGGCCGGGGCGGAACCCGGACAGCGCGTGCACCGCCGGGGCGGTCCCGCGGCCGAGGGTCAGCGGCGGACGGAACGGGCTCAGGGGCACCCCCTGAAAGAGGCTCGGGGCGCCTCCTCCGAGAGAGGAGACGCCCCTGGGCACGTCCGGGCGAGGTCACGTCGTCGAGCGACGCCTCCGCGCCCCCGGACGCCGCTCGCTCGGCCGCGTCACCGGGTCGCCGGACTCCAGGGCGGCCGCCCGGCGCTTCATGCCAAAGTCCGCCAGGGCCTCGGCCAGCCGGTGGACCGAGGGCTCGGGGGCCATCACGTCGACGCGCAGCCCGTGTTCCTCGGCCGTCTTGGCCGTCGCCGGGCCGATGCAGGCGATCACCGTGACGTTGTGCGGCTTGCCGGCGATACCCACCAGGTTCCGGACGGTCGAGGACGACGTGAACAGCACCGCGTCGAAGCCACCGCCCTTGATGGCCTCGCGGGTCTCCGCCGGGGGCGGCGAGGCCCGCACGGTCCGGTAGGCCGTGACGTCGTCGACCTCCCAGCCCAGTTCGATCAGACCGGCCACCAGGGTCTCGGTGGCGATGTCGGCCCGGGGCAGGAAGACACGGTCGATCGGGTCGAAGACCGGGTCGTACGGGGGCCAGTCCTCCAGGAGGCCGGCCGCGGACTGCTCACCGCTCGGCACCAGGTCCGGCTTCACGCCGAACGCGATCAGCGCCTTCGCCGTCTGCTCGCCCACCGCGGCGACCTTGATGCCCGCGAAGGCACGGGCGTCGAGGCCGTACTCCTCGAACTTCTCGCGCACCGCCTTGACCGCGTTGACGGACGTGAAGGCGATCCACTCGTACCGGCCGGTGACCAGGCCCTTGACCGCGCGTTCCATCTGCTGCGGGGTGCGCGGGGGCTCCACCGCGATCGTCGGGACCTCGTGCGGCACCGCGCCGTAGGACCGCAACTGGTCGGAGAGCGACGCCGCCTGCTCCTTCGTGCGCGGCACGAGCACCTTCCAGCCGAACAGCGGCTTGGACTCGAACCACGACAACTGGTCGCGCTGGGCGGCTGCGCTTCGCTCGCCGACCACGGCTATCACGGCCCGGCCGCCGTCCGGGGACGGCAGGACCTTCGCCTGCTTCAGCGTCTGCGCGATGGTGCCGAGCGTCGCGGTCCAGGTGCGCTGCCGGGTCGTCGTACCGGCGACGGTGACGGTCAGCGGGGTGTCCGGCTTGCGGCCCGCGGACACCAGCTCGCCGGCCGCGGCGGCCACCGAGTCCAGCGTCGTGGAGACCACCACCGTGCCGTCGGAGGCCCCCACCTCGGTCCAGCAGCGGTCGGAGGCGGTACGGGCGTCCACGAACCGGACGTCCGCGCCGTGCGGGTCGCGCAGCGGCACACCGGCGTACGCGGGCACGCCGACGGCGGCCGCCACACCCGGTACCACCTCGAAGGGCACACCGGCGGCGGCGCAGGCGAGCATTTCCTCGGCCGCGTACGTATCCAGTCCCGGGTCCCCGGACACCGCGCGGACGACCCGCCTGCCGCCCCGGGTGGCCTCCATGACAAGATGAGCGGCATCCCGGGCAGGAGTCGGGACCGCAGCGGTTGTTGACGCACCGTCGACGACCGTGAGCTGTGGCGCGCCCGTGCCCGGCGGTGCCATCGAGGAGTCCGTGTCCATCGGCACGACGGACACGCCCTGCCGGGCGTGCGTCCGGATCACGTCGAGCACCTCGTGCTCGGCGATCAGGACATCCGCGGTCGACAGCGCCTCAACGGCGCGCAGAGTCAGCAGCCCCGGATCCCCGGGTCCGGCACCCAGGAAGGTGACGTGCCCGTGTTCGAGGCCGGTGGGAAGGGTGGTGGGGCTCAATGTGCTCGCTCCCCCATCAGACCGGCCGCGCCCTGGTCGAGCATCTCGGTGGCGAGTTCGCGCCCGAGTGCCATCGCCTGGTCGTGCGTTCGGGGCACGGGACCGGTGGTGGACAGCTGCACCGTGCGGGTGCCGTCGGTCGTGCCGACGACGCCGCGCAGGCGCATTTCCTTGACAATCTGCCCGTCGGCCAGGAGGTCGGCCAACGCGCCCACAGGTGCGCTGCAACCGGCCTCCAGGGCGGCGAGCAGTGACCGTTCGGCGGTCACGGCGGCCCGGGTGAACGGGTCGTCGAGTTCGCCGAGCGCCGCGACGAGGTCCGCGGCGTCCGCGGCGCACTCGATCGCCAGGGCCCCCTGGCCGGGGGCGGGCAGAACCGTGTCGACCGACAGGAAGTCGGTCACCTCGTCGATCCGGCCGATGCGGTTCAGTCCGGCGGCGGCCAGGACGACCGCGTCCAGCTCACCGTCCCGCACGAATCCGATCCGGGTGTCGACGTTGCCGCGTATCGGGACCGTCTCCATGTCCAGTCCGTGGGCGCGGGCGTACGCGTTGAGCTGCGCCATGCGGCGCGGCGCCCCGGTGCCGATGCGAGCGCCCCGCGGCAGGTCCGTGAACTTCAGCGCGTCCCGGGCGACGATCACGTCGCGCGGGTCCTCGCGCGCCGGGACGGCGGCCAGGACCAGTTCCTCGGGCTGCGCGGTCGGCAGGTCCTTGAGCGAATGAACCGCGAAGTCCACCTCGCCGCCGGCCAGCGCGTCGCGCAGTGCCGTGACGAACACGCCGGTGCCGCCGATCTGCGTGAGGTGCGCGCGGGAGACGTCGCCGTGCGTGGTGATCTCGACCAGCTCGACGGGACGCCCGGTCACCCGGCGGACGGCGTCCGCCACCTGCCCGGACTGGGCCATGGCGAGCCTGCTCCGCCTCGTCCCCAGTCTCAAAGCCTTCTGTGTCATGCCGGTCGGTCCTTCTTGTCTGTGCTGTCCCCGGCCCGGGAGACGGCGGCCACCGTCTCGGGGTCGAGGTCGAACAGGGTGCGCAGCGCGTCCGCGTACCCGGCGCCGCCGGGCTCGGCCGCGAGCTGCTTCACCCGTACGGTCGGCGCGTGCAGCAGTTTGTCGACGACCCGGTGCACGGCCTGCCGGATCTCGCCGCGCTGGCGCTCGTCCAGTCCGGGCAGGCGGCCGTCGAGCCGTGCGATCTCCCCGGCGACGACGTCGGCGGCCATGGTGCGCAGCGCGACCACGGTCGGCGTGATGTGCGCCGCCCGCTGTGCCGCGCCGAAGGCCGCGACCTCGTCGGAGACGATACGCCGGACCTGGTCCACGTCGGCCGCCATCGGAGCGTCGGCGGAGGCCTCGGCGAGGGACTCGATGTCCACCAGCCGCACCCCGGCCAGCCGGTGCACGGCCGCGTCGATGTCACGGGGCATGGCGAGGTCGAGGAGGAACAGGGCCGGCGCCGGGCGCGGGATCACGGCGACCGGTTCGGGCCCCCGCAGCTCGGGGATGCGGCCGGCGGTGGCGGCGGTCGCGGCGAGCGCGGTGATCAGCTCGGCGTCGGCCTCGGGGCTGCGCCGGGTGGTGTCCCGGCGGTCCGCGGTGCCGCCCGCGACCCAGGCCCCGTGCTGCTCGAGGGTGGCCGCGTCCAGGCCGGCCACGGCGGCCTCGCCGTGCACGGAGAAGCCCGTCGAGCCCTGCACGGCGGCCAGGTCCAGCGGGCAGTTCTCCTCGGCGGCGGCACCGGCCGTACCCGTGGCGGCCGCCGGCGCGGTCCGCGCCGCGGCGACGGCGCCGGCCACGGGGTCGACGGCGTCGTCCTCGACCCGGCCCTCCACCGCCTGCGCGACCGAGTCCGCCGTCAGCACCAGACCCGTCGCCCCGGTGCAGGAGACGACGACGTCGGCACGTGTCAGCTCGCCCGGTACGGCGTCCATCCGTACCGCGCGCGCGGACGCGGCGGTGTCGTCGCCCTCGGTGAGTATCCGGGCGAGGCGCTCGGCGCGTTCGAAGGTGCGGTTGGCGACGACGATCTGCCCGACCCCGGCGCGGGCGAGCGTCGCGGCGGCCAGCGAGGACATCGACCCGGCGCCGATGACCAGCGCCGTGCGTCCCGCGGCCCATTCCTCGACGGCGCCGCCCGCGGCGAGCTGCTCCAGGCCGAAGGTGACCAGCGACTGGCCGGCCCGGTCGATGCCGGTCTCGGAGTGGGCGCGCTTGCCGACCCGCAGGGCCTGCTGGAACAGGTCGTTCAGCAGCCGGCCGGCGGTGTGCAGCTCCTGGGCGCGGGCCAGGGAGTCCTTGATCTGGCCGAGGACCTGCCCCTCGCCGACGACCATCGAGTCGAGGCCGCAGGCCACCGAGAACAGGTGGTGGACGGCCCGGTCCTCGTAGTGCACGTACAGGTACGGGGTCAGCTCCTCGAGGCCGACACCGCTGTGCTGGGCGAGCAGCGTGGACAGCTCGGCCACACCGGCGTGGAACTTGTCCACGTCGGCGTACAGCTCGATGCGGTTGCAGGTGCCGAGTACCGCGGCCTCGGTGGCCGGTTCGGCGGCGACCGTGTCCTGGACCAGCTTGACCTGGGCTTCCGCGCTCAGCGCGGCCCGCTCCAGCACGCTGACCGGGGCACTGCGGTGGCTCAGCCCGACGACGAGGAGACTCATGCGGGCATCACGGCGGGCACGTCCCCGTCCGGTCCCTGGTCGCCGGCGGCGTTCCGGGTGGTGGCCGCGGGCAGCGCGCCGTCGCCGGCGGCGGTCTCCTCGCCGGCCTTGCGCTGCTCGTGGAAGGCGAGGATCTGCAGCTCGATGGAGAGGTCGACCTTGCGCACGTCGACCCCGTCCGGGACGGTCAGCACGGTCGGCGCGAAGTTGAGGATCGAGGTGACACCGGCGGCCACGAGCCGGTCGCAGACCGGCTGGGCGGCGCCGGCGGGGGTCGCGATCACGCCGATCGAGACGCCGTTGTCCTTGATGATCTTCTCGAGCTCGTCGGAGTGCTGCACCGGGATGCCGGCGACCGGCTTCCCGGCCATCGCCGGGTCGGCGTCGATCAGCGCGGCCACCCGGAACCCGCGCGAGGCGAACCCGCCGTAGTTGGCGAGGGCGGCGCCGAGGTTGCCGATACCGACGATCACAACCGGCCAGTCCTGGGTCAGGCCCAGTTCACGGGAGATCTGGTAGACGAGATACTCCACGTCGTAGCCGACACCACGCGTTCCGTAGGACCCCAGGTACGAGAAGTCCTTGCGCAGCTTCGCGGAGTTGACCCCCGCCGCCGCGGCCAGCTCCTCGGAGGAGACCGTGGGGACCGAGCGCTCCGACAGTGCGGTCAGCGCACGGAGGTACAGCGGAAGCCGGGCGACGGTGGCCTCGGGAATCCCTCGGCTGCGGGTCGCCGGTCGGTGAGTTCGGCCAGTTGCCACGGTGCTCCTGCGGGTAGAGCGGGGCTGCAGGCGGCCATACGTCCCCGGACCGCCCCGTCCACAGCAGGCTATGCCTTTGTGAACGCGTGCACAAAGATGGTGTCCGTTTTGCCCGGCCAACGTGACCGGGGTCACGCATGTCATTCGTGGGGGCAAAACGTCGACACTCCTCGTGAATCCCACCCCCGGGAACAAGAACTCCAACGATCCTAAGCGACCTCCGGGCGTTCGTTGTACTGGCCGGTCAGTTTCCGGCCCGGCCGCCGGTCAGCTCCCTGCGCAGCCGGGCCTCGTCCACCCGCCAGAAGGTGTGCTGGCTGCCGTCGACGAGGACCACCGGGATCTGCTCCCAGTACTGGTCGTGCAACTGCCGGTCCCGGGTGATGTCCTTCTGCTCCCAGGGGACGCCCAGCTCCCCGCAGACCTTCTCGATCACGGCCTGCGCGTCGTCGCACAGATGGCAGCCGGGCTTGCGGATGAGCGTGACCGACCGTTCCGAGGGGGCGGCCTTGCGCCGGAAGAGGGGACTCATGCAGGCCATTCTCCCGCCTCTTTGACGACGCCGTCGTGGAGAGTTCACACCCTTCGAACCTCGCGGCTCCGGAACCTCCGGACGGAGTGGCTATGCTCACGCCATGGCCGCTCTCGGATGGCTCACTCCCCGTAGGCGCTCCGCCACGGCGCGGAGCGTGTTGGCAGGCGAGGCCTCGGCGGAGGCCGCCCGCAAGTCCTCGCAGGAGGTTCCGCTCGCCGCCGAGCGGGAACCGGACTTCCCGGTCCTCGGCGACGACCGGGCCGCCGCCTTCTTCGACCTCGACAACACCGTGATGCAGGGCGCCGCGCTGTTCCACTTCGGGCGCGGGCTGTACAAGCGGAAGTTCTTCGAGACGCGCGACCTCGCCAGGTTCGCCTGGCAGCAGGCCTGGTTCCGGCTGGCCGGCGTCGAGGACCCCGAGCACATGCAGGAGGCGCGCGACTCGGCGCTCTCCATCGTCAAGGGCCACCGGGTCGCCGAGCTGGAGACCATCGGCGAGGAGATCTACGACGAGTACATGGCCGACCGCATCTGGCCGGGCACCCGGGCCCTGGCCCAGGCGCACCTGGACGCGGGGCAGAAGGTGTGGCTGGTCACCGCCGCCCCCGTGGAGATCGCCCAGGTCATCGCCCGCCGCCTCGGTCTGACCGGCGCCCTGGGCACGGTGGCGGAGTCGGTCGGCGGCGTCTACACCGGCGCGCTGGTGGGCGAACCCCTGCACGGGCCCGCCAAGGCGGAGGCGGTACGGGCCCTGGCGGCGGCGGAGGGCCTGGACCTGCACCGCTGCGCCGCCTACAGCGACAGCCACAACGACATCCCGATGCTGTCGCTCGTCGGGCACCCGTACGCCATCAACCCGGACGCCAAGCTGCGCAGGCACGCCCGCGAGCAGGACTGGCGGCTGCGGGACTACCGCACCGGCCGCAAGGCCGCGAAGGTCGGCATCCCGGCGGCCGCGGGCGTCGGCGCGGTGGCGGGCGGCACCGCGGCGGCCATCGCCCTGAGCCGCCGGCGGCGGTAGCGGTCACCGACGGCGACACGCCTGACGGACGGGGAGAACCCCGGATTATGCCGCCCCGGCCCCGACACGCCCCGCACTTCGCCGAAACATGCCCTTTTCCGATCAGCAACCGATCGCGTTGTGACGCTCGATAGGCCGCCAATCGGTAACAGAAGCGACGCAACCGGTGATTTGAGCAACTCGGTGTAGCAGCCCCTGCACGAAGCGTTATTCTCCTCAGACGCAATCCGGTACCCCTCCGTCGCCACGACGGGTGAACGGTTCCGCACTGCACGTGATGCAAGCTCTGCCTCTGGGAGTCCCGTGTACCCACACGTCGGGGTTGACGCCTCGGGCCTGGCTACGCTGCGCGCGACGGTCGCGGCGGTCAAAGAGACGCTGCGCGGCGCCGTCCCCACCGCGTACGCCGTCCCCGCCTTCGCCACCGCCGCCCCCCTGGGCCCGTGCTACGCACTGGCCGAGGGCAGCGCCACGGTCGGCAGACGTGGCCGTGCCGCCGGCGAGGCCACCACCCGCCGTCCCGCCGCGGACAGCGACAGTGCCCGGATGATGGACCTCGTGGAGCGCGCCCAGGCCGGCGAGGCCGAGGCCTTCGGCCGCCTCTACGACCAGTACAGCGACACGGTGTACCGGTACATCTACTACCGGGTGGGCGGCAAGGCGACCGCCGAGGACCTGACGAGCGAGACCTTTCTGCGGGCGCTCCGCAGGATCGGCACCTTCACCTGGCAGGGCCGCGACTTCGGCGCCTGGCTGGTCACGATCGCCCGGAACCTGGTGGCGGACCACTTCAAGTCCAGCCGGTTCCGGCTGGAGGTCACCACCGGCGAGATGCTCGACGCCAACGAGGTCGAGCGCTCCCCGGAGGACTCCGTCCTGGAATCACTCTCCAACGCCGCTCTGCTGGAGGCCGTGCGCCGGCTCAACCCCCAGCAGCAGGAGTGCGTGACCCTGCGCTTCCTGCAGGGCCTCTCGGTCGCCGAGACGGCCCGGGTGATGGGCAAGAACGAAGGCGCCATCAAGACCCTCCAGTACCGCGCCGTACGGACGCTCGCCCGGCTCCTGCCGGACGACGCCCGCTGACTCCGGACACGTTCCGCTACCATCAACTCACTCTTTGTGACGGTTCGTTGACTTTCCGACCTGATCATCCGCCGTCCGTAACCCAAGTGCCGGACCGCTCGTTGTGCGGGATACAGGCTCCCTGTGGTCACGTACTGGCCGACCCCATCGCTCGATCGTGTGGAAGAGGCCGGGGGCGTGCAACCCTCAGGACCCCCTGGGGAGTCGACCGTGATGACGAGAGGAGGTGCCGCCAGTGATCGCGAACGTATCGGCGCACCGGCGGGCGAACGCCTTCGCCCAGGCCCTGGAGGAGCAGTCCGACCGGGACACGGCGGCCGAGCAGTCCGCAGCGAGGGCGGGATCCCCGCCGACCACCGAGGAACAGTTCGAGCGGGGCGAGCTCCTGGCCCTGGCGGACGAGCTCGGCGCGCTGCCCAGGCCGCAGCTCGACCCCGAGGTCAAGGTCGTCCAGCGCGCCCGGCTGGTGGCCGCGATGGAGGCCATGCTCCAGGAGGGCGGGGCGGCGGACACGGCAGTACCCGAGCAGCGCTCCCGTGGGCGCGGCGCGCACCGGGCGAGCCCGCTGGGCAAGCTCAGGCCGCGTTCCAGACTGACCAAGGGGCTCGCGGCCGGCGGGCTGAGCGTCGGCGTGGCCGCCGGGGCCTTCGGCGGAGTCGCCGCCGCGAGTTCCGACGCGCTGCCCGGTGACTCGCTGTACGGCCTCAAGCGGGGCATCGAGGACTTCAGGCTCAACTACCTGAGCGACGGCGAGGACCAGCGCGGCCAGACGTACCTCGACCAGGCCTCCACCCGGCTGAGCGAGGCCCGCCGGCTGATGGAGCGCGCCCGCGGCGGCCGGCAGCTCGACCACGAGTCCATCGGCGAGATCCGCCGCACCCTGTCCGGGATGCGGCACGACGTCACCGAGGGCCACCGCCTGCTGCACGAGGCCTACGAGCGCGATCCCGACTCCCTCGGGCCCATCCAGGCGCTCTCCAGCTTCTCGCAGTCCCACCGGGACGCCTGGAGCGCGCTGAGCGACCGGCTGCCCGTGCAGCTCGGCGACGTGAAGCAGGAGGTGTCGTCGGTCTTCGACGCCATAGACGAAGAGGTCGCCCCGCTGCAGTCCCTGCTGCCGCAGCCGCCCGCGGCGACGAGCGACAGCAAGCGGCAGGCTCCCGGCGAGGCCTCCACCAGCGCCTCCGGCAGCCACCGTCCGGCCGCGCCCAGCACCGACGTCACGCCCTCCGCGGAGCGGCACACCGGCTCCGGCAGCCCATCCGGCTCGGCCACCCGCGACAGCGACGAAAGCCTGATCGGAGGCAGCACGGGCGGCCTGCTCGAGCCGCCGAAGGCCGACGGCGACGGTGGTTCCCCGACCGCCAGCAAGTCCCCGACGAGCACGCCGGACGTCACCCTCCCGCCGCTCCTTCCGGGCCTGCTGCCCGGCCTGGGCATCGACAACCAGGGCGCGGGCTAGCGCGGTACGACAGCGGCGGGGGCGCTCCTATCCGAGCAGGAGCGCCCCCGCCGCTGTCGTACCTCCGGACGGCCGGCGGAACGGCTGTCAGAAGAACACCGACCGCCGCTGCACCAGCAGCTTGTACAGCGTGTGCTGGATCTGTTCCCGGACCTGGTCGGTCAGGTTGAACATCAGCATCGGGTCGTCCGCCGCCTCCGGCGGATAGCCGTCCGTGGGGATCGGCTCGCCGAACTGGATGGTCCACTTGGTGGGCAGCGGGATCGCCCCGAGCGGCCCGAGCCACGGGAAGGTCGGCGTCAGCGGGAAGTACGGGAAACCCAGCAGCCGCGCCAGGGTCTTGGCGTTGCCGAGCATCGGGTAGATCTCCTCCGCGCCCACGACCGAGCACGGGATGATCGGCACCCCTTGCCGCAGCGCCGTGGAGACGAATCCGCCCCGGCCGAACCGCTGGAGCTTGTAACGCTCGCTGAACGGCTTGCCGATGCCCTTGAAGCCCTCCGGCATGACACCGACCAGTTCGCCCTGCGCGAGGAGCCGTTCGGCGTCCTCCGCGCAGGCGAGGGTGTGGCCCAGCTTGCGGGCGAGTTCGTTGACCACCGGCAGCACGAACACCAGGTCGGCCGCGAGGAGCCGCAGATGCCGGTCGGCCGGGTGGTGGTCGTGCACGGCGACCTGCATCATCAGGCCGTCCAGCGGCAGCGTCCCGGAGTGGTTGGCGACGATCAGCGCGCCGCCCTCGACCGGGATGTTCTCGACGCCCTTCACCTCGACCCGGAAGTACTTCTCGTACACCGGCCGCAGCAGCGACATCAGGACCTGGTCGGTCAGTTCCTCGTCGTAGCCGAAGTCGTCGACCTCGTAGTCCCCGGTGAGCCGGCGGCGCAGGAACGACAGGCCGCTCGCGACGCGTCGCTCGAGGCCGCCGTCGCCGTGCGGCTCGGCGGGCGGGCCCCCCTTCCCGGCCGCCGGGACATCAGCCGGCACGGCCGCCCTGGTGGGCAGGGGCTGGACCTCGCGAACGGGCCCGGCCTCCCCGGCCGTCCCGCGCCGGTTCCCCGCGCCACGGCGCCGCGACGGCCGCTGGGCGGCGCTCCCGCGGGACCGGTCGTCGTCGAACGGAATGACCTTGGCGTCCGCCATCGTTGCTGCGCTCCTCAGTTGGCGCTCTGCGTCGGGAGGTGCCCGCTGCCCTTCGCGGCGAGCGCGGCGACCCGGTCCACGGCCCCCGCGAGGGCCTCCGGCGGCAGCAGGCCGGGGCCCTGGCCGCTCGCGAAGTCCGCGAACGTCTCCGCCGTCGTGTACTTGGGCTCGAAGCCCAGCGTCTCGCGCATCTGGTCCGTGGCCACCACCCGGCCGTGGGTGAGCAGCCGGATCTGTTCCGGCGAGAAGTCCGTCATCCCCAGCGTACGCACCAGCGACCCGGCCCAGGTGACGGCGGGCAGCGGCAGCGGGACGGTGGGCCGCCCGAGCCGCCGCGAGCACTGCGAGAGCAGCAGCACGCCGTCGCCGGCGATATTGAAGGTGCCACTGTTCAGCGTGGCCCGGCGGGGCTCGTGGGAGGCCAGCCGCAGCACCTCGATGACGTCGTCCTCGTGCACGAACTGCAGCCGCGGGTCGTAGCCGAACACGGTCGGCAGCACCGGCAGCGCGAAGTACTCGGCGAGCGGGGTGTCGGCGGCCGGCCCGAGGATGTTGGCGAAGCGCAGCACGCACACGGCGACGTCCGGCCGCCGGCGCGCGAACCCGCGGACGTACCCCTCGACCTCCACCGTGTCCTTGGCGAACCCGCCGCTGGGCAGCGACTTGGCCGGGGTCGTCTCGGTGAACACGGCGGGGTCGCGCGACGCGGAGCCGTAGACGTTGGTGCTGGACTTCACCACCAGCCGCCGCACGGCGGGCGACTTCTGGCAGGCGCCGAGCAGTTGCATGGTGCCGATGACGTTGGTCTCCTTGACCGTGGTCCGGCTGCCGCCGCCCAGCGCGGTGCCGGTCACGTCCAGGTGGACGACCGTGTCGGCGCCCGTCTCGGCGAGCACCCGGGCGATGCCGGGCAGGCGGATGTCGGCCTGGACGAAGTCGGCCCCACCCAGATGGTGCGCCGGGGGCACCGCGTCCACGGCGATCACCCGGTCCACCTCCGGGTCACGCTGGATCCGCCGCACGAACCGGCCGCCCAGTTGCCGGGCCACTCCGGTGACGAGCACGACCTTTCCCAAGATCAGCGCCTTCCTTCCCGACCTCGTACGGGACCTGGTCCCTGCCGCGTTCCCCGTGTCGGCAAACTTAGCGGGTCGATGTTGCGCTGTGATGACCACCCGATGCGTGAAGTGACCGAATTTCCCCAGTCGGAATATGCCGGCACCGCCGGAACACCGGTCGGGGCGGCCGGAACGCGGGCCCCGACCGGGTCCGGGGCGTCCGGACACGACCGTGGCCCCCCGCCTTTCACAGGCGGGGGGCCACAGGACACGCTCTCGCGACGCCGCTTACTTCTTGTTGCGGCGCTGAACGCGCGTGCGCTTGAGCAGCTTGCGGTGCTTCTTCTTGGCCATCCGCTTGCGCCGCTTCTTGATAACAGAGCCCACGACTACCCTCGCTCACTTCTCATCACTCGGTTGTTTGGGCGCCATGGGCCCACACGACCTACGAGGGGTCAGCCTACCCGGTCGAGCGCCGAGCTTGTAATCGAGGGGTTGCCCGGGGTCTCCCCGGGCAACCGTCAGACCGTTTCCACCCCCACATAACTCTCGCGGAGGTACTCGTGTACCGCTTGCTCCGGGACGCGGAAGGACCGCCCCACCCGGATCGCGGGCAGATGACCGCTGTGCACCAACCGGTACACGGTCATCTTCGACACTCGCATCACCGAGGCGACCTCCGCCACGGTAAGGAACTGAACCTCGTTCAGAGGCCTCTCGCCAGCTGCAGCCATGACACACCTGAACCTTCCGCACTCGACGGCCACCGGCTTCCCCTTCCGGTGACTCTTCGTCGTTGCGTGCTCACTCCCCAATGTAGGGGCGGGTGATGCGAGTGGGGAAGAGGTGCACCCATCGGCGGCCTACTGTGACAGACACGCTCGATTGAGCACGTAGCGGGCCAGCGGCAGATAGTGACCAGACGGCATGCCGTCGTCAACCGGAACGGCGACCGACACCACCCCCTCGGCCTCCCCCACGAACGGCGCCGGATCGTCGGCGTCGGCCAGGCCGATCGCCTCGAAACCGAGCTGACCAGCACCGCAGACCCAGCCGTGGTCGCCGACCACCAGCTCAGGCAGCGGTCCGCCGGCCTCGGCCGCGCCGGCCAGGGCGACCCGAACCGGGAGCGGTGAGTGGCAGTGCGCACCCGGCTCACCACCGGGGCGCCCGCCACCCGGTTCCCGCACCAGGGCAACACCGCGGACGTAGTCCAGGCGGTGCGTGCGTAGACCGAACCGGGTCAATATGTCGACACAGCGACCCTGCGCGGGGGTGAGCACCTCACATCCCGCCGCCGACAGGGCGTCCGCCAAGCCGCCGTAGAACCCGAGCAGCCGATGCGGATGCCCGGTGCCGAACAGCACGGGCGCGCGCCGCCGGGCCGCACTCGCGATCCGCTCCGCGAACGCGTCCAGCGCGGCCAGCGTCCGTTCCGGATCGATCACGTCCGGGCCGGAGGTGTACCGGGGATCGGCCGAAACCCCGCACCTCCGCGCCATCAGGGCGAGCAACTCCCGCTGCCCCCAGGGCGCCTCGGGGTCGATTCCGATCAGCACCCGCGGATCCCGGGCCGCGAACAGCCGGTACCGGCGCAGACTGCCCTCGCGGGAGGTCCCGATCTCACCGGCCAGCCGAGCGGCCAGCAGATGCGCACGAAGGCCGTCGGCGGTCACCACGGTTGCGATGGTGGCGTACCGGGAGGCGGCGTACGGGCGGAACGGGGGAACACCGCACGGTTGGCCCAGTGGGTGCTCGCGCTCTCAGGGCAGCAGCCCGCGCAGCGGGAACACCGAGCGACGGGTGGCGAGGACCGCCTGGTCCAGTCGGTCGGCGGGGTCGTACCCCGATTCCCAGGGGGTGAACGGCACCGGCCACCGCCCGTCGGTCATCCGCTGCGGCGCGAGCTGCCGGGTCCGCGCGAACACCTCCTGCCGCCAGCCCTCGGGAATCATCGCCGCCGGATCGATCTCCCGCCCGGCCGCGATCCCCACCAGATGCGTCCACGACCGCGGCACCACCTCGACGACCGCGTAGCCGCCGCCCCCCAGCGCGACCCACCTGCCGTCCGCGTACTCGTGCGCCAGCTCGTGGCACGCCGCCTGAACCGCCCGCTGCGCGTCCAGCGACACCGCCAGATGCGCCAGCGGATCCTCGAAGTGCGTGTCGGCGCCGTGCTGCGAGACCAGCACCTGCGGCCGGAACCCGGCGAGCAGTTCGGGCACCACCGCGTGGAACGCCCGCACCCATCCCGCGTCCCCGGTCCCGGCCGGCAGGGCCACGTTCACGGCCGTCCCCGCGCCCGCGCCCGCGCCGGTCTCCTCCGGCCACCCGGTCTGCGGGAACAGTGTGCGGGGGTGCTCGTGCAGCGAGACCGTCAGCACCCGCGGATCCTCCCAGAACGCGGCCTGCACCCCGTCCCCGTGGTGGACGTCGACGTCGACGTAGGCGACCCGCTCGACACCCAGCTCCAGCAGCCGTGCGATGGCCAGCGCCGCGTCGTTGTAGATGCAGAACCCCGAGGCGCCGCCCGGCATCGCGTGGTGCAGCCCGCCGGCGAAGTTCACCGCGTGCAGCGCGTCCCCGCGCCACACCGCCTCCGCCGCCCCCACCGACTGCCCCGCGATCAGCGCGGACACCTCGTGCATCCCGGTGAACGCGGGATCGTCCTCCGTGCCGAGTCCGTACGCCCCGCGGGCCGAGCGCGGATCGGCGGACGCGGCCCTCACGGCGTCGATGTAGTCGGGGCGGTGCACCAGCCGCAGCGTCGACTCGCCGGCGGGTTTCGCCGCGACGACCCGCAGCTCCCGGTCGAGCCCGAAGGCACCCACCAGCTTCCGGGTCAGCTCCAGCCGGACCGGGTCCATCGGATGGTCCGGGCCGAAGTCATAGCCCGTTACTGCCTCGTCCCACATCAGCTGTGCGCGGCCGCTCATGCCCGCCACCGTATCGGTCCGGTTGAGCCGCGAACGACCTGGCGTACACGAGCGTCACCAGCACCAACACCATGGGCACGAGCATGGCCCCGCGGTAGCTCCAGGCGTCCCCGAGCGCACCCACCAGCGGCGAACCCACGAGGAAGCCCACGTAGTTGAAGATGTTGAGCCGCGCGATCGCCGCGTCCGAGGCCTCGGGGAACAGCCGGCCGGCCGCGGCGAAGGTCTGCGGCACGAGTACGCACAGCCCGAGCCCCAGCAGGGTGAACCCGAGCATCCCCAGCCACGCGTCCGGCGCCACGGCCACCACCGCGAACCCGGCCGCCGCCACCAGCGCCCCGAGCCGCACCACCGCGGCCGCGCCGAACCGCCGCACCCCGAAGTCCCCGATGGACCGCCCGGCCAGCGTGGTCACCATGTACACGTTGTACGGCACGGTCGCCAGTTGCTCCGAGCCGCCCAGCACGTCCTTCAGGTACTTCGCGCTCCAGTTGGACACGGTCGAGTCGCCGATGTAGGCGAACGTCATCACCAGGCACAGCGGCAGCAGCAGCTTGAAGACCGGGCCCCCGCCCCGCCCGGCCGCCGGGCCGGCCGCGGGCTCCGCGACGCCGTCGACGTACCAGCGGCTGCCCAGCAGCGCCACCGGCAGCAGCACGGCCGCCACCGGCAGGTACGACACCCACAGCGCGAGGTGCCAGTGCGCCCCGGCCCAGGCCAGTGAGGCGCCGACGATCCCGCCCAGGCTGTAGGCCGCGTGGAAGCTCAGCATGATGCTGCGCCCGTACGCCCGCTGCAGGCTCACCCCCAGCATGTTCATCGAGGCGTCCAGCGCCCCCACCGCGAGCCCGAACACCGCGAGGGCCACGCCTAGTCCGGCCAACCCGTCGCCGGCTCCGACGCCGACCAGGGCCAGCAGCACCACCGGCTGCGACCAGCGCAGCAGCCGGCTGGGCCGGACCCGCCCGACCAGTCGCTCGGTCGTCACACTGCCGACTCCGGCGAGGACGGGGACGCCCGCCAGGAAGAGCGGCAGCAGCGCGTCGGAGATGCCGTAGCGGTCCTGGATGGCCGGGATGCGCGTCACCAGCAGCGCGAACGCGACGCCCTGCGCGAAGAAGCCGAACGCCAGCGAAGCCCTGCCGCGCCGCAGCACATCAGTCATGGCGGCGAGCGTAGGGCCCCCGGCTACCTGTGGGTAGATACAGCCAAAGGTGAATTTCCTTCAGCTTCGCGCGTCCGGCCGGTCAGGCGGCGACGGCCGCTTCGGGCCGGACGCGGGCCCTGTCCGCCTCCGCCTCGGTGGTGAGCAGTCGCGCCATCGGCTCGGCCGCCAGGCCGCCGCCGACCACGAAGGCCGCCGTCAGCACCACCGCGATGACGACCGTGCCGAGCCAGACCATGGTGTCGACCGGGAGGGTGCAGGCACCGACGACCCGGGCGACGCATTCGACCAGCAGGGCGGTACCCCACACCAGCGAGAAGGCCCGCTCCTTGCGCCGGAAGGCGTCCGAGCCGGCTGCCGTGCCCGAGGCGAGCCGTTCCCAGGCCGCTTCACGGCGGGCGTCGCCCTTGATGAGGAAGGGTTTCATCCCCGCGGTCATGGCCGGTCTGCCGAGTGCCACGGAGACCAGGATCCCGATCGCCAGGGTGCTGCTGATCGCACCGTCCTTGGCGAGCATCAGCCGCGGGTCGCCGGACACGAGACCGGCGACGAGGCCGACGGCGTTCACCGCCAGGGTGAGAAGGGCGAGCGCGTTGGTCGTGCGCTCCTTGACCACGCCCCACACGGTCCGCGCCGCCGGCACCACGCTGCTCCAGGCGAGCGCCTCGACGGTGCTCGTCCCGAGGGCCTCCCTGAGGAGGTAGTACGCGCCGACCGGCAGCGCCACGTCCAGCAGCAGCGGCTCGAAGGTCCGCGGCCTGCCCGGGTTCCGCCCGCGGCCAGGGTGCTCGGTCCGGTTCCGGTTCCCCGTGGTCTTCGTCATGCCCCCAGCTTCGCGGCGGGCTCGGTCCGGCGGTAGGAACGATCGTCCGGAGGTCCGTATGACAAAAGTCAGTCACCGGCCGGTGCCGGCGGTCATATCAGCAGGTCGGCCAACTCCCCCATGGTGGTGAAGAGTCGATCGGCTCCGGTGAGCCTCGTCGCCGGGGTCATCGCGGTGAACCCGTACACGTCCATCCCTGCCGCCACGGCCGCTCGAACGCCCAACGGGGAGTCCTCCACGACCAGGCAGCGCCCGGGTGCGGCGCCCATCCGCTCGGCCGCGTACAGGAAGAGGTCGGGTGCCGGCTTGCCCCTCCCGACGTCCTGGGAGCTGAAGATCCGGTCGTCCGTGAACCATCGGTCGAGGCCGGTGGTCCGGTGCCCCACCCTGATCCGCTCGTGGCTCCCGGACGACGCCACGCAGTACGGCACGCCGTCCGCGGTCAGCTTCTCCAGCACTTCGCCGACGCCGGCGACGGGCTGCAACTCCCGCTCGAACGCGGCGAACACACGGGCGTGGAACACGTCGTCGAAGTCGTCCGGGAGCCGTTGCCCGGTCCGCTCCAGGAGCAGGTCGTGGATGCGGTGCATCGCGGACCCCATGTAGTCGCGGATGGAGTCCTCGTACGTCGTCGGGTGCCCCAGTTCCGTCAGATGGGCCGCCAGGATCCGGTTGGAGATCGGCTCACTGTCGACGAGAACGCCGTCGTTGTCGAAGATGACGAGGTCGTAGCGCATATGCAGACCCTAAGGGACCGTGAACGCAGAAAACCCCCGCATCTTTCGATGCGGGGGTTTTCCCAACAATT
>NZ_JALLIN010000063.1 GCF_023630175.1 Streptomyces cellostaticus
GCCACAGACGCAGGTTGGAAAAAGACTCCTTGTCTCAAGATGGTGGGCTCAAGTGGCTACAGGCGCTCGTTTAGCACGACGGCTATCTGTTCCAAGGCGGGACCACGCAGCATGGCACCGTGTGCGCAGGGGACCTGGTGAACCTCGATCTGCCCGGTGACGTACCTCTGCCAGGACTCGGGGGCGGGTGAGGTGTCGTCTTTGCCCTGCGTCGCGGCGAACAGGAGCAGGTTCCCGGCGTGGATGCCGCCGGAGAGAGTTCCGGTGAGCGTCGTGTGCGCGGCGAAGACGCGGGCCATGATGAGGAGTGTCTCGTCGGGCATCCCTTGGAGGGGACTACCCTCGTGCCCAGCGAGCATGAGAAAGTCGTTGGCCGTCATAGAGGAAGCGGCTCCTGGTGACTCTGCTGTGATGCCCAAGGATGCCAGCAAAGAGTGCAGTACCTCCGGACTGTCGGCCGACGGTCTGATTCTGCTCACTGCGTCCGCAGGGGCTGCCGGGTAGCCGTCCAGCACGGCGAGCAGACCGACCTCCTCTTCCGCCGCCTGGAGTTGCACCGCGATCTCGTAAGCCACACTCGCACCGAACGACCAGCCGAGGAGACGGTACGGTCCCTGCTGCTGGACGGCTCTGATTTGCCCGATGTAGTCCCTCGCGAGGCTCTCGACGCTCTCGGGGTGAGCGTCCGCGTCGGCCAGCGCAGGCGACTGGAGTGCGTACAGTGGAACTCCTTCCAGGTGGGGCAGCAGACCCGCGTAGCTCCAACCGATGCCGGCGGCCGGATGGATGCAGAACAAGGGCGGCTTGCTCCCAGCAGTCCGAAGCGGGAGCAGTACGTCCAGGCCGAGGGAGAAGCCCGCGGCAAGAGAACCGCTGTCCCCGGACCGTCCGTCCTGTTCGATGAATGCTGCCAGTCCGGCAACGGTCGGTGTGCGGTACAGCGAGCCGACGCTGAGCTCCTGCCCGAACTCGGCCAGGACACGCTCAACAAGGCCAACCGCCAGGAGGGAGTGGCCGCCCAGCTCAAAGAAGCTCTCGTCCACTCCCACCTGGGGCAGCCCCAGCGCATTGGCGAAAAGCTTCGCGAGAACCGCCTCCGTACGAGAGCCCGGCAGGCGCCGTTCGACGTCCGGGTCGGCTTGGACCGGCGCGGGAAGAAGACGGCGGTCCAGCTTGCCGCTGGAGGTGAGCGGAAGATGCGGCAGGAGCACGAACGCGGAAGGGACGAGCGCGCCGGGCAGAAGCTCGGCCATTCGCCGCCGCAACGTCGCGAGATCCAGCCGGGCGCCAGGGATAGGCACCACGTAGGCGACAAGCCGCTGGTCACCCGGACGGTCTTCGCGGACAACCACCGCGGCCCGGCCGACGTCGCCCTGCTCGGCCAGAACGGACTCGATCTCGCCAGGTTCGATCCTGACGCCGCGGATCTTAACCTGGTCGTCGACCCGCCCGACATAGTCGATCACGCCGTTCGCCGTCGAGCGGGCGAGGTCGCCCGTGCGGTACATGCGCGTGCCGGGAGCTCCGAAGGGGTTGGCCACGAAGCGCTCTGCGGTGAGCACAGTGCGGTTCAGGTAACCCTGCGCCAACTGCACTCCCGCAAGGTACAACTCGCCCACCGCTCCGGGCAGCACCGGGCGCAGCGTCTCGTCCAGGACGTACACCTGGGTGTTGGTTAGGGGCCTTCCGATGGGCACGGTGTCGGCGTCGTCCTCGGGATGGCACTGCCAATGGGTCACGTCCACCGACGCCTCGGTGGGGCCGTACAAGTTGTGCAACTCGGCGTCCAACAACTGGAAGAAGCGCCGCGCCAGCCCTGCGGGCAGTGCTTCTCCACTGCACATCACTCTGCGCAATGAGCGACAGCGCTCGGACTGCGCAGACCGCAGGAAAACGTCGAGCATGGACGGCACGAAATGCAAGGTGGTCACCTTCTCCTGCTCTATGAGCCAGGTCAGGTAAGCGGGGTCCCTATGCCCTTCGGGCCGTGCCACCACAAGTGTCGCGCCAACTGACAAGGGCCAGAAGAACTCCCAGACCGACACGTCGAAGCTGCACGGAGTCTTCTGCAGCACTCGGTCCGTCGGGTCGAGGGGGAACCGCCGTTGCATCCACAGTAGACGGTTCAGGATTGCCGCGTGGGTGATCTTCACCCCCTTGGGGCGGCCGGTAGAGCCAGAAGTGTAGAGGACATAGGCCAGGTTGTCCGGGGTGGGTGCGGCGGACAACGGTGCAACGGTGTCAGCCGAGGGCTCTTCCATCAGTGAGGCGTAGAGCTCGGGTGTCAGGACGAAATCCGGATCGGCATCCGCGAGGACCACATCCGTCCGAGCGGGCGGATCACTCGGATCGAGGGGGAGGTAAGCCGCGCCCGCCAGCTGGACGGCGTGCAGCGCCGTCACCAGTCTGCAGCAGCGGGGCAGCGCGACGGCGACCAGTCCGCCGGGGCCGATGCCGTGTGCTTGCAACGCTCGCGCCAGCCGGCGAACGTCGGCGCGGAACTCTGCGTAGGACTTGTGTGTTTCGCCGCAGATCACGGCGGTGTGCTCCGGGGTGCGCGCCGCCTGTGCCTCGAATGCCTCGGGTAGGGTCATGGTCGGCAGGGGCCTGTCGTCGCCGCTCCACGCCTGCAGCATGCGCTGCTGCTCGGCTGCCGACATCACCCTCAGTTCGCTGACGGGCCGGTCGGGTTCCTTGGCCGCAGACTCGAGAAGATGCACCAGTGCGTCGACGAGGCCCTCGACGGTGGGCCGGTCGAACAGAGCGGCTGCGTACTCAACGGAGCCTGACAGACCGCCCGGTTGCCCATCCTGAAATCTTTCCTCCGTGATGTACACGGAGAGGTCGAACTTCGCCGTGCTCGAAGGCACCGGCTCGGGCGCGACCGTCACGTCACCGAGACGCAACTCCCCCTGCACGTTGTTCTGCAGGAGCAGAAACACCTGGAACAGGGGATGGCGGGCGTTCTCTCGAGCGGGCCTTAGATGCTCCACGAGTGTCTGGAAGGGAACGTCCTGGTGCCCGAACGCCGCTAGGTCGAGTTCCCTGACACGGAGCAGCAACGAGCGGAATGAAGGGTCTCCGGAGGTGTCCGTGCGGAGCACAATCGTGTTGACGAAGAACCCGACCAGGTCGTCAAGTTCCGGAGCGTTGCGGCCGGCCACGGCAGAGCCGATGGGCAGATCGGTTCCGGAACCGATGCGGGTCAGGAGCGCCGCGAGCCCGGCGTGCAGCACCATGAAGAGCGTCGCGTCGTGGTCTCGTGCGACCCGGAGGAGGCGAGCGTGCAGCGCCGCGTCGATGGAGAACGGCACGGTCGAGCCTGCGTAGTCCAGAACTGCTGGACGCTTCCGGTCGAAAGGGAGCGGTAGGTTTTCGGGAGCGTCCTCCATGATCCGGCGCCAGAAGGCGAGTTGGGTAGCCAAGACACTGTGTGGTTCATCGGTACGGCCGAGCAGCTCGCGCTGCCACACCGCGTAGTCGGCGTACCGCACTGGAAGCGGCTCCCAGTCCGGACGACGACCCGCCGAGCGCTCCGCATAGGCGAAGCCGAGATCGGCCATCAGAGGGCGCATCGACCAGCCATCACAGGCAATGTGGTGAATGGTCAACACGAAGACGAACTGTCCCGTGGAAAGGTGAAGGAGCAGGGCACGTAGCGGCAGTTCCGTGTTCAGCTGGAACACGGAACCGGCCACCTGTGCCACGCGCCGGGGCACTTCCTCTGCGCTGCAGGTCGCGACCTGCAGCACCGGTGCCGCCCGCGAAAGCACACGCTGGAAGACGTCACCATCGCGCGACTCGTAGATCGTTCGGAGCGTGTCGTGGCGCGCCACCACGTCGCCGAGGGCCTTCCGAAGCGCTTCGACGTCCAGCCTGCCGTGCAGCCGGAACGCCTCCGTGACGTTGTAGGTGGAGCTCGGCCCTGCCAGTCGGTCTAGCAGCCACATGCGCTGCTGGGCGAAGGACAGCGGTGCCGCATCACCGTGCACGACCGGTCTGAGCCGCGGGACGGTGAAACTGAAACTCGTTCCCTCTGGGGAGGCGATGCGGGTCAGCAGGCCGGTGACCGTGGGGGAACGGAAGAAGTCGCGGAGCGCGACGTCTACACCGAACTCCGACCGGACACGGCTGATCAGCCGGGCCGCCAGCAGGGACTGGCCACCGAGTGCGAAGAAGTCGTCGTCGGCCCCCACCTCGGCCAAGCCGAGCAGGTCGGCGAAGATGCGGCGGAGTAGCTCAAGCTGTGTCTCCTCGAAGACCTCTTCCCCTTGCTGGCGGCGCACCGCTGTCGACGGCTCGCTCAGCCAATCCTGCGGGTGAGCCGACGCCGTACTCCGCCATTCTGGGGGTACGGCAGGACCGCCCGATTCGGTTCCACCCGCCTCGAGGTACCGAATACAGGCGTCACGGGTGTCCTCGGCTTGTACGCATGTCCAGCCCGCCGGGATCGTGAGTCCGGCCGGCCACAGTGAGTGATCGCCCTGCTGGTTGACGAGTACCGAGTAGAGCCCGGATTCATTCTCAAACGGGCTGACCACTTGCCTGTCCCCTCAGTTTGAGCAGGAAAGCGTCGAGGAACGCCCTGGTCTCCTGCAGGTATCGAACTTCGCTCTCGAAGCCTGTCTCCTCCGTCTCCTTACGCAGGCTCAGTTGGCACCACAGCGCGTCTGCGGATTTGCCAGCCTGAAAGTACAGCGGGTATCCGATGTCGCGCCCGGCGGACCGCACCTGGATCTCCCCTTCGCCGCGTGTGGTCCCGTCGGGGACCGTGGGGCCCTGAGCGAAGTTGAAGATGTAGTCGAATCCGTCCCCGTTGCCGTAACGCCCGTATCTCTTCGCGAGCGGCTCCACGTCGTCGACATCGAAAGAACCGTGCCGATAGGCGAGCAGCGTCTCCCAGTGAACCTGGCGAGTGAACGTATCGAAGGGGTCATGTGTGTCCCGCTTGACCAGGTAGGGCACCAGCTGGTTTTGGGACGCCACCAGGGTCCGGGATGCGGCGTCGTTCCGGTTGCCCGCCATCATCCCGATCAGTAGCTGGTTCTCACCCGTTTGCTCGGCAAGCGTGTCGCACAGAACGGCGAGCAGGACACTGTGCATCGAGACACCGAGTCGGTCTGCGCAGGTCCGGGTGGCGTCGAGGGCCGTCGTGGAGCGGAAGCTGCCAGAGAACATAGCCGCGTTAGGTCCTGCTGGCGGGAGGGGGGGCGGTGCCGCTTCCAGGGCCTTTCGCCAGTGCTCGACGGCGGCTGCTCTGCGCGGGGCCCATGCCTCGGATGCCTGTGTCTCGGCCACGGCTCGGGGCGTGGCGGCCGCGCCGTCGAACGAACCGCCGGCAAGAAGCGTGCACAGGTCGTCGTACAGCAGCCCGAGCGACACGCGATCGGCAGCCATGTGATGAATGCTCAGGCAAAGGTAGAGCGGCTCGCCGTTCCGTCCGACGGCCACCGCGCGCCAAAGGAACTCGGCCGCCAGGTCGAAGGGCTGCTCGGTGAGCCCTCGGGCCACTTTGGCCGCGGTGCGTTCCGCATCGTCGCCAGCCTCCACGATCTTCAGTCGTACGGGCTCAGCCGCCCAGACCTCCTGCTCGATGCCGCGCGGTCCCGACCGGCGGAACCGCGTGCGGAGCGCCTCATGACGCTTGACTAGGAGCGACATTGCCGATTCCAGATCGGCCGATGAGCAGCCCTCGGGCAGAGCCCAACTGCGCTGGAGGTTGGCCACGCTGAGCCTTTCGGCGGTCAATTCCTGGATCGATCGCCACAGCGACAGCTGGCCGAACGTCAAAGGTGCAACTGCCAGGATCGGCATGATAGGCACACTCACATCTCATCGAGAACGGCATGACGACGGCTGCTCTGCTCCAGGCACCTCAGCATTATGAGCGCGATACCCAGGAACACCGCCGTCTTGAGAAGCTCGAGGAGCAGCAGCACTCCGGTCCCCGTGGTTCCCGCGAGCACGTCTCGAGCCGCCTGGATTCCGTGAGTCATCGGCATGAGGCGACCGACCGCTGCGAGCCAGTCCGGCAGGCTTTCGAGCGATACGTTGATGCCGCAAACCAGCAGCATGAAATAGGAGGCCAGGTTTGCCATGAGTATCGCCTCACGCGTTCGCAGGCCAATGGCGCCGATTAGCAGACCGAAAGCACTACAGGAGGTAGCTGTCACGAGGATGACACCGGCCAGCTGTGGCAAGCGGGACCAAGGCAGTTCCACATCCCCCACCACCGCGGCCAGGGCGAACATGACGACAGAGGTGAGAAAACCGATCAGAACCGCAGGGACGACCCGGCCCAGGAACATGACGCTCCGTCGGGCGGGAGTGGCGAGCACCGCGGTCAGTGTTCCACTGAACCGCTCTCCCTGAATGGACATGGCCGGAGCGAACAGGCCCGCGATGGCGGAGGCGTGCAGGGCGTTGCCCACGGCGTAGTAGGCGACCGGATGTGTGCCGACATAGTTGCCGAGGTAGACGAACCAGACCAATTGCACGGTGGGTACACCAATGACGGTTGGAAAGAACGCCGATGGCCGCATCCAGCGGAACAGCGCCATGTGCGAACGCCAGCCGGCCATGAAGAACAGTCGAAGCGTCACTGCAGCGCCAGTGTTCCGCTGGAACGTGCCAGCCACTCGAACCTCCTCAGTAGGATGAGCGTGATCGCTGCGTAGAGAACGGAAAGGAGCGAACAAATCAATACCGCCGAGAAGGTGCCGCTCTCCCCGGTTGCGGAGCGCATGATCGCCTTTACGCCCCACGAGGGGGCGAGCAGATCGGCGGCGTACCGCACCGATGACGGCAGCGAACTCACCGGTACCAGAACACCGCTCAGCATCCAGATCGGATACTCGAAGAAGTTAGCCAGCGCCTGCGCCGTGGGATAGAGGATGAACGCGGACGCCAACAGTAGCCCCAGCATCGACAGGGAGACGACGGTGACCACCACGGCGACCACGAAGAGCACCGGACTCGCCAGCTCCAGGGGCATACCGAAGAACAGCGCACTCCATGCCAGCGTGGCGCCCAGCGAGTAGAGACCCATTGACGCCGTGGCGAGCGCGAAGGGCAGGGAGAACAGAAACGTGGGAGTGGGGCAGGCCACGAGAGGCTCCAGAACCTGCATGAAGCGAAGCCGGTTGATGGCACTGCCGGACCCCATCAGCGTCGTTGACCACATACCCATCAGACCTGCGCTCAGCGCGATCACGAGTGGCCCCTCCGTCCGCTGCGAACCGGCGAACATGTAGTGCGCGAGCGAGGCGAACACCAGAGGCAGGATCACAGCTGTGACCAGGTAGAGCCGGGAGCGCATCAGCTGGCGCAGCTCCAACAGCCACCCTCGCGAGAGGACCAGCGCCGTGCTCACGACACGACGGATCAGGACGTCCATGTCGCGTCACCACCCGAGACCAGAGAGACGTAGGCATCCTCAAGGGTCGGCTCACGCTTCGACACCCGGAGCACGGTCAGGTGACGCAGTTCCTCCAGGACCGCCGCCGTGGCATCGGTCTGCTGGTCGCAGTGCAGATCCAATCGCTGGCTACCGTCCACCTCCGCCACGCTCACGGAGTGCACTCCGGGCAGAGCCCGAAGCCGGTCGAGGTCCGGCTCGCCGACGCCGATGATGTCCAGGGAGAGGACGACCTGCCCGTCCGTCTGCTTCTTCAACGACTCCGGCGTGCCCTCGGCGATCTTCTTTCCGTCCCGCATCACGGCCACACGGTCGCACAGCTCGTCGGCCTCGAACATGTAGTGCGTGGTCATCAGGACCGTGCGTCCGTCCCGCACGGTTCCCCGTACCAGTTCCCGGAGCTCACGCGCGCCCACCGGGTCGATTCCGTTGCTGGGTTCGTCCAGGATGACGACCTCGGGATCGTGCAGCAGACCTCGGGCGATGTGCAGCCGTTGCTTCATCCCGCGGGAGAACGTCTCGACACGGGCCCGCTCGCTCTTGAGCAGACCAACCATCTCCAGCAACTCGCCTATGCGTCGCTTCTGTTCGCGGTAAGGGATGCCGTACAGATCGGCAAAGAGCAGGAGGTTGTCCCGCGCGGACAGGCGCGCGTACAAGCCTGCATCGCCCCCCAGAATCACCCCGGTCCGGCGGCGGACCCGCTCGACCTGTTCCACCACGTCGTCACCCAGGATGCGCGCGTGGCCCGAGGTCGGCAGGAGCACCGTCATGAGGATCTTGACCGTGCTCGTTTTACCGGCGCCGTTCGGGCCCAGCAGGCCGAACATTTCTCCGCGCTCAATGGACAGCGAGAGACCGTCGACGGCCTGTTTCGTCCTGCCAGGGCCAACTCGGAAAGTGCGCGACAGGTTTTCAAGTTCGATCGCATAATCACTCATGTTCAGCGCCTTGCTGTGGGGGGGCTTCGGTCAATCGGACCCGGTCCACCTTGCCCGCGCTGGTACGCGGCAACGAAGGTTGGATGGAGATCTGCGTCGGGCACTGCACGGCGGGCAGCCGCTCTCTCACCCATCGCCGAATGTCGGCTTTGTCGGCGGCGGCCCCAGCGGCGACGAATGCCTCGAGGTAGCTCCGTTCCGGACGCTCGGCATCGCGCAACAGGACGACTGCGGCTGAGACATGGGGGTGCTCTTCGAGGACCGCCTCGATCTCACCCAGCTCTATGCGGTGTCCGCGAAGCTTCACCTGGTCGTCGGTGCGCCCCAGAAAAAGCAGGGAGCCGTCGGGACGCTGGTGTGCCCGGTCACCGGTGCGGTACACGAGCTGGCGTCCCTGCGGCGTGTGGTGCAGGGTGAAACGGTCCCGAGTCAGCTCGGGCTGTCCGAAGTAGCCGAGCGCGAGTCCGGCTCCGTACAGCAGGATCTCTCCTTCCTGGGAACCGTCTGGCGCACGGGGTCCGTCCAGGTAGAGCCCCGAGTCCGGGAGTGCGGCCCCGAGTGTCACCGACTCGGAGGAGTGGATCCGCGCGGCCGACGCCCAGATGGTTGCCTCGGTCGGACCGTAGAGATTCCACAACTCCAGGCAGTGCTCGACGAGTCGGCGCGCCAGCTCCGGCGTCAGTGCCTCTCCCCCGCACCAGATACGGCTCTTCGGCGCGCCAGCCCAGCCTCCCGCCAGGACCATGCGCCAGAAGCTCGGAGTGGCCTGGATGAGGTCAGGCTCCCTCTCCTCCACCACCGCGGCGAAGACGTCAGGGTCCCAGCGGGCCTCCCGCGGAGCGTCGATCAGGTACCCGCCGGCCACAAACGGAAGCAGGATCTCAGCGAGCGAGATGTCGAACGACAGCGCGGTCATCGCCAGGATGCCCTCACCGGGTTTCATCCCTGGTGTCGTCGCCAGCCCCGACAGGCGGGCGACAAGGGCTTCGTGAGACACGACTACGCCTTTGGGGCGGCCTGTGGATCCGGAGGTGTAGATGACGTACGCGACATCGGCGAGGTCTGCTTCACGCGCCGGGACGTCGGTGTCGAGGCCGGTCTCCGCGACGGCGAATTCGCCTGCGCTGGTGGCCAGCAGGTGTAGCGACGGGCGGGCGTCGGCGAGAATCCGGTTCCGGTGCGCCGCCGGGCTCTGCCCGTTGAGGGGCAGGACGGTGCAAGCGCATCGGGCCGCGGCCAGGAAGCCGACCGCCGCGCTTACGGCGTCGTCGGCCTCCAGTGCCACAAGAGAGCCCGACGGCGTGCTGCCCGCGATGCGTTCCGCCAGTAGCTCGGCCCGCTCACCAATGTCCTGGTAGCTATACGCGCGGTCACCGACGGCCGCGAGCGCGGTCGGCTCACGAGAACGCCGCTCTTCGAACACGTGCCAGATCGTGCGCATCGTCAGTGCCCTCCTGTGCGCAGCTTGTCGACGCGGCGTGCGTAGTCGACAAGAACCGGATGCCCGAAGATCTCTTGCAGGGCGATGTCGATCCCGAACGCCTCCCGGACCCGGCCTGTGACTCGCGCGGCCAGCAGTGAATGGCCGCCGGTCTGGAAGAAGTCGTCGTCGGGCGCCGGCGTCCGGCCGAGGAATTCGTTCCAGATGCCGGCCACGACGGCAAGCGTGCTCGACGGATCGCCCAAAGGCTCTACATCGGCTTTGGCCGGGGGCTCGTGGTCTCCCGCCGTCCGGGCCAGGAACGCTCGGTCGATCTTGCCGCTGCTGTTGAGCGGCAGCTCGTCCATGAGCTGAAACGTCCCCGGAACCATGTACGTCGGCAGCGACCGAGTGAGTTCGCTGCGCAGCGGCTCTGTGTCCCGTACGCCGGACACGAACGCCACCAGTGCCCCGCCGTATGGGTCGTCGCGTACTACAACCACCGCCTGCTTCACACCGGCGACGCCCAGCAGCACCTGTTCGATTTCGGCGAGTTCGATGCGGTGCCCACGCAGGTTCACCTGGGTGTCCTGGCGTTCGACGTACTCGAGCTGTCCGTGCCGGTTCCAGCGGCAGATGTCCCCCGAGCGGTACCAGAGAGCACCGTCCTCGGTACGCCGGAACCGTTCTCGGGTGAGTTCTTCGTCCTGCCAGTAACCGAGGGCCAGGACCATGCCGCCGATCCACAGTTCGCCGGCCTCACCCGGCTCGGTGACTGTCGCACCGGACGCGTCGACCAGGCGGACAGCCGCACCGGAGATCGGGCGGCCGATGTCCGGGAGGAAGGCGCGGTCACCTTTCCTGAGATCGTCGCTGGCCGTGGTGACGACGGTCGCCTCAGTCGGTCCGTAGTGGTTGTACACCGCCGGGGGGAAGCCGGCGGGCGGGTGGACCCGCAGGCGGTCTCCACCTGTAGTCAGGATCTGCAATGTGGCGGGCGGGTCTGGCAGAGCAAAGAACTGTTCCGCCAGAGGGGTGCTGAGGAAGCAGTGATCGATGCGGCGCCTGGTCAGGAAGTCCCGGATGGTCGACACATCCACGGTGGTGCGATCCTCGGGCAGGACAAGCGTCGCTCCACTCAACAGCGTGGACCACACTTCCCATACCGTAGCGTCGAAGGCCAGGCCGGCGAACGCTGCGACCCGTGTGCCCGGCCCGGTGCCGTAGGTTCGCCGATGCCAGTCGACCAGATTGGCCAGGCTCGCGTGGCCGACCGCCACCCCCTTGGGAGTGCCGGTGGATCCTGACGTGTAGATCACGTATGCGCAGGTGGCCGACACGGCGTTCGGGTCCGTCGTCGCAGTGTCGGCTTCCTCGGGATGACGTACGGGCAGCACCCCGGCCAGGGCCGTGCCCTCGCCTGCAGGTGCCAGGACGGCGAGGGGACGAGCGTCCGTCAGGATCGCTTCGAGACGCCCCTGGGGAAGGCGGGGGTCCAAAGGCAGGTATGCGCAGCCGGCGCGCCAGATACCCAGCTGAACGACGATGCCCGCCACACCACGCGGGTGGAGCACCCCGACGAGCCCGCCTTCCCGGAACTCCGGCAGATTCCGCAGCCAGGCCGCGACAGAACCCGACCTCTCCCAGAGCTGGGCGTAGGTGACTTCTTCGGTGGCCGTCTCGATGGCCACGATGTCGGGCGTACGGAGTGCCAGCCGCTCCAGTACGTGGCGGGCGGGCGTGAAAGGCTCAGCAGGAGATGTCATCGGTGTCTTTCTTGGTCAGCAGGGCCTCATATACGTCGGTGATGCGTTGCGCCACGTCGCGCCGCACCAGCGTTGTACGGAAGGCCACATCCACTTGCAGTCCGCCATCGGGCTGTGGCCACGCCTCGCAGACCAGCTCCGCGGGTGGCAGGGCAGGTGGCTGTGGCAGCGGACGAACGATGCACCCGTCGAGCTGCAACTCCCCAGCGGCGTTGTTCTGGTAGGCGAACACGGTCTGATAGAGGGGGTTGCGGGCCGTCCGAGGAGTAGCCAGGGCAGCCACCACCTCGTCGAACGCGACGTCCTGGCTTGCCATGGCCGCCTCGATCACCGGATGGGTCTGGTGTACGCGGTCTAGCAGTGAACCTCGCGCATCCGCGGGCGGGAGGCGTACGCACAGCATGTCCACCAGGCATGCCACGGCGCGGATCGCCTGCGCGCCGCCCCGGCGTGCGACCGGGACGCCGATACAGAAGTCGTCCTGACCCAGCACTTCGCGCAGGGTGGCGTGGTATCCCGTCAAAAGGGTCGAGAACAACGTGCCGTCGCATTGCCACGCGATCCGGGTCAGGTCCTCGACGGCACTGCCGTCGAGGACGAAGCGGAACACGCCCACCGGCTCGTCGCCGTCCGTCGACCGGGGTCTCGGCAGGTCCAGGTCCGGCGCGCCGAGCAGCGTTGCCTTCCAGTGACCCAGCTGTCGTTCGTAGTCCGGATGGCTGCGAACTGCGGCCTGCTCCACGGCGAGTTCCGCCAGGGTGGGGGCGGGCCCGTCGAAGGTCTCACGAGCCCCGCCGAGCCGGCGTCGGTACGCTGCCGTCAGCTCGGACAGGAGCAGGGTCTCGGACCAGCCGTCGAAGGCGACGTGGTGCACGGCCAGCCCCAGTAGGGTGCTGCCCTTCGCCGCTGCGACCATCACGCAGCGCCAGACCTCACCCGCCTGGATTCGGAGCGGCCTCAGCAGGGCCTCCCGCAGGGCGGACTCCGCGGATGCGTCGTCGTCCCGTCGCCCTAGGTCGATCAGCACCGTGTGGTCTCGCCTGGGAGCAGTGCGTGCTTCCAGGCCGTCCCCCAGAACATACGAGGCGCGCAGTGCCTCGTGCCGCTCGTGCAGGTCCCCCAGGGCCTGTTCGAGTGCCACCAGATCGACCGGGCCCTCGATCCGCCAGGCCCTTCGGCACAGTGCGGAGGTGTCCTGCGGATCCATCTCGTACGTCATGCAGAAGTGGGCCGACATACCCCGGAGCGGGACCGTCTCCGCATCGGATGCAGCAGACGCCGAGGAGGCGTCGCCGGCGGGCAGCGCCATGGCCTCTCCCAACAGCCGGCGTAGCCCGTTGAGGCTCGGATCCCTCATGAACGCGGACACGGACACGTGCACGCCGAGCTGCGCCTGGATTCGGGCGCACAGACGCATGGCGTCCAGTGAGGTGCCCCCGAGCGCGGCCCAGGACGCGTCGGGCGACCACCGGTCGAGCTGCCCGTCACCGAACTTGAGGATCTCCTTGAAGAGAGAGTCCACATCCGTACCGGGCGCCTCCTCGGGCCGGCCGAGCCCGGCCAGGAGCGCGCGGTGGTCGGTCTTGCCCTGCGCCGTCAGCGGGAACGCCGTCACCTCTTCGATCAGGTCCGGTACGCAGTAGGCGGGAAGCACCTCTCGCAGACGGTCCGTCATCGACGGCGCCCCCGGCTGCCGCCCCGGTGCCGGGGTGTAGAACAGCGCGAGGCGTGTGGCTGAGAGGCCAGCTCCCTCGACGGGGGCGACAACGGCCCGCTCGACCTCCGGCAGTGCCTCGCAGGCGCTCTCGACCTCGGCCGGTTCAACCCGGTGGCCCCGGATCTTGACCTGCCGGTCCGCACGGCCCAGGTAGTGGAGGATCCCGTCGTCGTCAAGGAAGCCGAGGTCTCCCGTACGGTACAGACGGGTCTTGCCGGCCACCGTCGAAACGGTCACGAACTGTTTCCCGGTCTCCTCTGGGTCGGCGAGGTACTCGGCGGCCAGGCCGTCACCGCCGATCCAGATCTCGCCCGGCCTGCCAGGAGCCGTCGCCACCTGGTCCCGCAGCACCACGACCTGCGTGCGGGGTACCGGCCGGCCCAGCGGGATGCCCTTGTTGCGTTCGGTGTCGGCGAGCGTCACCCGGTGCGTCGTGGCGAAGACGCAGCTCTCCACGGGGCCGTACCCGTTGAGCAGCGTGATGGTGGGATGCGCGGTCAGGAATCGCCGGACGTGAGCGGGCGAGAGCCGCTCCCCGCCGATGATTAGTTGTGACAGCCCCCGGAAGCATTCGGGCCGCTCGTCCACGAACAGGTTGAAGAGCGAGACGGTAAGCCAGGTCGTGTTCACGCCGTGGTCGCGGATCATCCGGGACAGCGTGTCCGGGAGGAAGTAGTCGCCACCGGCAAGGACCGCCGTGCCTCCGCTGACCAGCGGGCCCCACAGCTCGAGCGAGAACGCGTCCCACGCCATCGCGGCGGCGACGGAGGTGATGCAGCCCGGCCCGAAGTCGGCAAAGCTCCCGGCGGTGAACAGTCTAGTGGTGGCTCGGTGCGGAGACACCACCCCCTTCGGCGTGCCGGTCGTGCCCGAGGTGAAGAAGACCGTCGCGGGCGCTTTCCCGCCGATCATGGCGCCTTCCGTGTGACGGCCGCTGTTGATCGCCGCCAGGACAGGCCGGGCGTGCGTCACCAGGACCGGCGGACCGAGCCGACGGACGACCTCGTCCCTACGCTCCTGCGGCCATCGCGGGTCCAGAACGGAATAGGCCGCACCCAGTTTCAGCAGCGCCAGCAGCATCGCCACCAGCTCCGGTGAGCGTGGCAGCATGACCGGCACGAGGTCGCCCCGGCGGACGCCAAACGCTGCGAGCTCGACCGCGTAGTCGTCCGCCGCCCGGGCTAGCTCGGCATAGGTCAGCACCGTCCCGCCCTGGATCAGTGCCGCCTCGGCTGGCCTGTGCCGAGCCTGCTGGGCGAACGCCCCGTGGATGGTCTCGTCCGGCGTCAGCACGACTCCACCCGGATCTTGAGGCTTTCCAGCACGGTCACTCCGTGGTGTGAGCGGATGGCCGGTGGCTCCGCGAGGTGGACGGTGGTGAAGCGTGCCGTCAACGTGGTGAGCACGACCTCCGCCTCCAGACGGGCCAGCCCGGCACCCAGGCAGTAGTGAGGGCCCTGCCCAAAGGCCAGATGTCTGCGGATGCTCCGGTCACCGGACACGGTGTCGGGCTCGGCGAACACGGAGGGATCCCTGTTGGCGGCGCCGAGCATTAGCAGCACCAGGTCGCCGGTCTCGATGCGGTGTCGGGCCACCGTGACCGGTGCTGTGGCGATCCGGGCGACCTGCTGCACCGAGGTGTCGAATCTGAGCAGTTCCTCCACCATCGACGACGGAGCTCGAGAGGTCAGCGCGTGCCACGTTCCCGAGTGGAACAGGGCTCGCACCGCCTTGCCGATGAAGGTGGATGTGGTCTCGTATCCCGCATAGACCAGCAGACTCGCGGTGGCCGGTATATCGGCCTGGTCGATCAGCCCGTCGCGAACGGCGTGCCGCAGAATCCCGAGGCCGCTGGTCTCCGGGACGTCGCCGAGGTCGAGTACCTGCTCGATCACGTCCTGGATCTCCTGCAGCGCCCGGTCACCGCGCACGACGACCTCGGGCTGGTAGTCGGCGATGAGCAGAGCGGCGATGTCCTGGGCCCATCCGTGCAGTCGCGGGGCCACCGCCTCCGGGAGGCCCAGAACGTGGCAGATGACCCGGCTGGACAGCGGCACGGCGAGGTTGGCCATCACGTCCAGCACACTGTCCGCACGGTGCGCGGACAGCAGTTCGGCCACCATCGCCTCGACGCGGGGGCGCATCCCAGAGACCCGTTCCGGCACGAACAACGGCGCCATCAGCTTCCTGAGAGTGGCGTGCCCCGCGCCGTCCCTGAACATAAACCAGCGCCGCACGATGTCCGACGTACGGCTCCTGCCCTCTCGCTCCGGGCCGCCCAGGTGGAGTTCCGTCATGCCCTCGGCCGGCCAGGCCGACGACAGCATAGGGCTCATCAGCAGCCGTGACACCTCCGGGAAGCCCGTCACCACCCAAACGCCGAGCAGTTCGTCCTTGCGCACCGGAGCATCGGTCCGCCACGGGAGATAGTCCGCGCAGGGGTCGGGGCGCGTGGCGGCATCGTGCGAGTAGGGGCACCGTGCGGGAGTGGTCTGCGTCAGTTGCATGTCGCTCCGGCGCCCAGGATCTCGGACAGTTCGGTCGTCACACTCGGGGATCTGAAGAGCTCGGTGGGCGGACCTCCGATGTGATGCACCGCCGCGTCACGGCTGGCCCGCCATGTGCTGGAGTCACTGAGGAAGACGTGGTCCGGGCGGCACACGCCGATGGGCGCAGGGCTGGTGGCCAGGACAAAGCTCAGCCAGGCGCGCTGCCCCGTGGTCAGCTCCTCAGCGATGGTGCGGTCGAGGTCTGGAGCATTTCGTTCGAGGAGCTCGACGAGGAACGCCCCGGCTTGCCGAAGCAACTCGTCGGCGGGCAGACCCGTCAGGTCGGGGATCTGCTCGGTCGCCCCGGTGCCACCGGAGGAGTCCGCGAGTTCCCTGAACAGGCTCATGGGTGCCTGACGGTCCGGGTATTCCGGATCGAACAGGATCAGGCGGACGTCTGATCTCTTCAGGGCTGCCACGATGTGCTCCGCCAGCGAGGCGGCCGAGCAGTAGGCGAGCACGGCCTGAGGTCTTGCCACCGTCCGGTTGATGCGATCGGCCCAGAACTGCGCTTGCTCGGCGATCCGGACGACCCTGCGGCCCATGCCAGGAAAGGCGAGCGGATCGATGACCAGCCGGTCCTCAGCACGATGTGCGGGTATCAGGCCCGCGAAGCTCCTCGGAGGCACCTCATTGCCGAACTCCAGCGTAACAATGGAGCGTCTGGGCGCCTTGGTGTCAGCTTCAACGATCAACGGGACACTCCGAGCTGCCGGCATATCTCCTCCACCACGCCCTCTGGCTCGGTCTGCACGAAAAAGTGGTCGCCTGGCACCGGCTCGATGGTGAACGGCCCTGTGGAACAGCCACGCCACGGTTCCATGCCCGCTCGGTCGGCCTCCTCGTCGTCCTCCCCGTACAGGGCGAGGACGGGACACTCCAACGGACCGTCGTCGACGAAGTGATAGAGGTCGTAGATTTTGTAATCCGCACGGAGCACAGGCACGTACAGCTCCATGAGTTCGTCATTCTCCAGCAGTTCGGCCGGCGTGACCCCCTGCTCGCGCAGACGTTCCCTCAGTTCATCGAACGGGAGGTCGTGCGTCTGTTCCTCAGGAGTGGCCAGATGCGGAGCTCGGGAGGCGGAGACGATGAGATGCCGCGGCTGAGACAGTCCCTGCGACCGCCGGAATCTGATGAGTTCGTGGGCGATCAGGGCTCCGAAGCAGTGCCCGAACAACGCGAACTCGCCGTCGCGGTTACCCAGTGAGGCCGACAGATCACGCAGCAGGGAGGGCAGGTCGTCGATGGCCTGCTCCGCGCCGCGGGAGCCGCGGCCGGGCAGCTCCAGCGGTCGCAGTCGGATCGATTGCGGAAGCATGTCGCGCCAGCTATCGAACATGCGCGCCGAACAGCCCGCGTAGGGTAGGCAATACAGGTCGACCCGCGCGGACTTCGGCGCCCAGGGGGACTCCGCCAGCTCCGAGAGGCTCATCACCAGTCCCTCCACACTGGGCGACCGGTGGATGTCCTTCAATGGGATCTTGACGCCCAGCGATGCCGTGAGCTCGCGTTGCAGCCGGACGAGCAGAACGGAGTTACCACCTGCGTCGAAAAAGTTCTCCCGATCGTCGGCCGGATACTCCTCAAGCGTCCTGTGCCATGCCTCGACGACGAGGGACCTAGCTTCCCTCAGGACACTCTCGCGGGTCATTCGCTCCCCTCCGCTACCTCGGGATTCCGCACTGCGCGGGCGACCGCATCCGGCCATTCAGCCGGGTCGAGGCCGTGCTGGCACACGAAGGCGTACGCGAAGCGTTCGAGCCCGAAGGCGACGCAGCCGGTGTGGGCCGTCCCGCCGTCCGGTGTCCTGATGGAAAACGCCTCGCCCAGCGAGCTCCCGTGCGCGTTAAAGGAAACGGCGGCCACGTAACGGCCGCCGGCGGTCGGGAGAATCAACTCGTACTTCAGCTGCATGAGGCGCTGGGTCCAGATCTTTTCGGCCGCCTTGACGTTGCAGAAGAAGGGGTCGCTGGCGGACTCCGCATGCCCCGCGAGGCCGAGTTCATCGACGATGGCGAACACTTCGTGCATGAATGCGTTTCTGGCCTCCGCCACCCGGTCGGCGCTCCCGAGGAAGACCACCTCGCGCATGGTGAACTCCCACAGCCGCTCCAGGGATCGGTGGTACCGAGATTCATGACGGAAGCAGTTCCCACGCGCCGTGACCGAGACCAGGTCTGCGTCCAGGCGTCTTCCGGCGTGCTGCTCGTAGACGTGGTAGCAGACGGCGGGAGACAGCGTGTATCCCGAGTGGGTGCTGTGGTCGGCCAGGGCCCGTGACACGGCCGCAGCTGTGTCCTCGGCAGAGTCGCCGCCGCTCACCTGCTCAACGAAGTCCTTGTAGAGATCGAGTTCGCCGTGGAGGCGTGCGGCGAACATCAGAAACTGTGGGAAGGAGGCCAGATAGCCGCTTCGAGCCAGTACCGCGGTAGGAATGAGACTGGGATACCGGTGTTCCAGCGCGTCGAATGAGCGTTGTGCGGCCGCACGGAAGAGCCCGTCGATGTGGGAGATCAGGCCGGTGAAAGGCTCACCGAATCCAAACTGGCCTTCGCCCGAGCGGGTCACCATGCCCTGCGAGAGCATGCGGTCGAACGTATTGTCTCGCGTGGTCGCCGGATGGGCCGACTGCCAGACCTGATGTGGCCTCACGGAACGCTGCGGAAGGATCTCGTCGGCGACGAGCTGATGCAGCATGCGCCGTAGCTGCGCCGCGTCCGAGGGGGCGCGTGTGGTGACGCGCACCGCGCAGACGGCCCTGGTGTCGCCCTCCGTCTCTTCGACGAGCTCGAAGTCCTCGATGTCCTCGGACACGAAGAAGACCCGCTTCGACAGCTCTCCAGCAAGTCGTGGAGGCACCCGCTGGTCCAGCGGAATCAGGTACTCGTGCATGCTCATTTCCTCGCGCACTAGAGCAGGGTGACCTTCGGGTCCAGCAAAGCGAGAGCACCCGTGGCCGGCCACATACGGTCGTTGGAGTGGTTGAGTCGGGCAGACCGCAGGTCCCGGAAGTGACGCTCCAACTTGATCGGCGCGAGCTTGCTATAGCCGCCACCCATTCCGGCCAGCTGTACCATGCTGTCCGCCGCTTTGAATGTCAGCTCGGACGCGCTGAGCTTGAGCGTGTTCACCCGAATGCGGGTATGAATGTCGGACCACGACCGACCTTCCGCGCGAGCCGCCGTGAGCTCGTCGCACAAGCGCGTGAGGTAGGCGCTCACCAGGTCGAGTTCCACCCTGATACGCCCTATCCGCTCCCGCACCAGATCCGAATGAATGTCGGGGCCGCCGCGCCGGGTGGGGGACCGAAGCCATCGCAGCAGATCAGAGAAGGCCCCGCGGGCAGCCCCCAGCCAGCACGCGGACCACCCCACGTGAGCCAAGGGAATCATGCTCTCTCGCGCGATGTCCTCGAACCGTCCCGGTTGCCCAACCACTTGGTCGGCTGGCACCGAGCCGGAGATCTTTAGACCCACGCTCTCGGTTCCCCGCATGCCCAGCGGATCCCATTCGCCTTGCTCGCTGATCCGCAGCTCATTGCGCTCTGCATATACAAGACTCACTTCGTGGGGCTGTGCTTCGGGCGTGGCCCGAAGAGTGATCAGAAAAGCGTCAGCGTGTCGGCCTCCGGTGACTACCGGAGCACTCCGCTCGAAGCTGGCCTCATCATCGTCCGATAGGAGCGGCGCCTCGGCTCGAAAGAGGTCGGCCCCCTTAACCGCCTCTGTGGTGACCGAGGCGATATAGATGTCGCCCTTAGCGATGGCAGGCAAGACTCTCTCTCGAAGCCTCTCCCCGGAGAACCGTGTCAGGCCGTCCACCTGGAACGCGTGCATAGTCCAGACAGCGGCGGTCGACAGGCATGCCGCTGCGAGCCGACTCGCTATGTGTATGTAGGCGTGCAGGTCGTCGCCCAGGCCCCCATACTCCCTTGGGACGAACATACCCATAAGTCCTGAGGTGCGGAGCGCGGCCACGCTCTTCACAGGAAACATGGCTTCCCGGTCCACGTGTTCGGCATGTGTGCGTGCCACCTCGAGGACCCCAGTCAGAGCCGACTCATAGTCGACACGAGTCATCAGCCTGTCCCATCGTGATCGAGCCGCTCCGTGACGAAGGTCCAGAGGCTGCGCGGAGTTGAGAAGACACGTGGGTCCAGCTCGTCATCGAAGAGTATCGCGCCATATGCGGATTCCAGCCCGAGGAGAAGCTCCACCGTCTTCATCGAGTCCAGCCCTAGGTTCCTGAGCTCTTGATCAGGGTCGATCAATACATCTGGGGAAAAATCCGGCAGAACCTGACGAAGGATCGTACTGAACTTCTCGTCCCACTCCGATCGCTCCGGCTTGTTGAGCACTATGCCGTCTCCTCCGTCTCCTCCGGCGGTGCCCCACTACCGCATGACCAAGGGGTTGTTGACCGTGTTTCGCGTAGAGGCTCAGCCGAGGGACGCAACGACGACACTATCGTCGCCGAGCACCCATTCAGCTATCGGGTAAATCACGACTGGCTCACAGCCGGCCGTACTGCGCGGATCGAGCGCGCCCTGTTCGTTTCCTTCCCGCCTACCAGGTGACCACGCAAACACAAAAAAGGCCCCCTCTCGTATCTCGGTGTGCAGACATTTACGCCGATCCCGAGACAGGAGACCGAAGGCGGACACTCAGGGGGCGGCATTCGACTCCGGGCGTCGCGCGGCCGCTTGGCCAATGTGGTTCAGATCGCCTCCAAGTTACTCACACACCGTCAAGTCGTCTACGTGGTCCGCCATTTGGACGCAGACCGTGAGGCGGCAGCGAGTCTAAGCATCAAGCGACACCTGATGGAAGTGTGACGCATGACATAGCAAGTGGGCCCCCTAGTGATCTTGAAACCCCGCTGTCGACCATGCCAGCATCTGGCGTCTGGCTCTCGTCCAAGGCGGCAAGGAGGAGACTCTCCACGTCGACGTGAAGGGACTCCATGCTGGCGGTCGGAGAGGAACTGGAGTCGGCGAAGAACAGTAAGTGCCTTCTCGGTCGTGGCGGCGGTCAAGGCACTCATTTACTGCACCAGTCGACGCTGAAGAGGGAACGTGAATGACGTCGACAACTTCTGGTCTTCTCACCGCCGCAACCTCAGCAACTAAGGCTGTTGCCCAGCACTCCGGGTTAGACACCGATGCCTGCTTCCGGCGGAAGGCGGTCGAGGTGCGATGTGGATGTCGACGGCGTGGCGCAGTTGAGAGAATCGCGTGCGTCGGCTGGGCCTGGGCTGCCGCCATGTTGTTCCAGATCCCTAACGCTCTCGCCCAGGGCTGCGGCTCGACCACCGTGGCCTGGGCAACGCGCCAGGAGCGGGTCTACCCGGGCCGGCACGGCGCAAAGTCTGCACCTTTCCGAAGCCTCCTCGGGATCACGGCCAGCCAGTGGCTGATTACGTCCGTGACAAGCGAGGTCGGGGTGCGTGGAGACCTGCCCCCCGGCAAGGAGGCTGCAGAGCCCGTCACGGATGTGCCGGTGAACCGACTTGCCAAGCGTGCGCCGCCTGTGTCCTACCACGCCGAGACGCACTCACTACTCGTTACTCTACGCAGGTCGCTGCTAGGGGCGACCTGCAACCAGGTCGCGGAGCTCCTGAAGATCCTTGGTGCCGCAGTCACTGGGGTCGGCCACTGGCAGCCTCTCGACGTGCAGGGAACGTCGATCAGCCCGGACGCAGGCAGTCTGCTTACCCTGCCGGGCGGCGCCATCGGCCTCCGGCTGGCCACCGAAGCCCAGCAGGCGGCACTCACGTTACTGCGCGCTGCCACGTTGGAGCTGTTTGGTTGTGAGCAAGCGCCCGTTGACTTGGCACCTGCTCACATTTGCGAGGTACATGGCGAGACCGACGGACTACCACGAGACCTTCCTCCACTTACTGGCCGAGGTAAGAGGGGCGTGCCCCTGTGCGGTGCTAGTCCCGGCGGGCGCGGTGGTGCTCGTACGCGTGGTCTGGTACCCCGTAGTTGCTGTGCACGGGTCGAGAGGCGCAGACCCCGACGTCGATCGTGGTCGGGGGTCGCTTTCTCCGCAGCGAGTCGAGCGCCGGGAGCGAGCAGCCGTACAGCCTGTTCATGCGTCCAAGTGACGGACGATCCGTTCTTCGAACTTGGCACGCGACTGCTGCGGAGCCAGCCAGTGCGATCAGGCCGTGAAGTGAGAGGTTTGCGCGGGAACTCGGCGGCAGCGCACCGCCGGCCATGTCCTCATGCAAATTCCACCAGGACCACGTCCATGTCGCGTTCGGATCAACAGCATGGGCCAGAGCACTTACCTGGATGTCGGCCTGAAGTGGCTGGTCTTGAGCCGCTGGCCACTGCCACTGACCCCGACTCGCAGCACTGCCGCTGTGGTCCCGGCCGCCACGCCGTGGACACCCTCTAAGCCTGAAGGGAACAAGATGAGGTCCCATGAGAGGTACCGATGGGCAGGACGGCCCGAACTTGTCCTCCTGCTGACACTGGCGCATACACAGGTATCGGCGGATGACATCGCTGACTGCCGAGTACTACTCCAAGAACACCGTGACAGCTTCGATTGGGGCCTGTTCATCGACCAGGCTAGTCGGCACAAGGTACTGCCCCTGATCGGCAGAAATATGGCTGTGCACCGCCTCCACCACTCAACGGATGGAGTCCCGCTCGTCCCATATCGATGGCTCTTCGAATCGGTCTACTATGCCAATAGGCGCCGCAACGAGGAGTTGGCGCGGGAGTTCGGCAAGGTGTTCACCGCCCTGAACTCCGCCGGCCTCCCTTATGCCGTGCGCAAGGGGCCGGTCATCACCGAATCTCTGTACCCGGACCCGGGGATGCGCCGCATGTACGACCTCGACATCCTCGTAGAGCGCGAGGACGCCCGCCACATCGGGCGAGCGCTGTCAGCGTGCGGCTACGAGCAGGGCCGCCTATCGGAGGACGGCACGGCGGTCGAACCGTTCACCCGTAAGACTCAGGCCTTCTGGCGGCTCCACGTCAACAACGAGCTGCCGTTCATCAAGCCCTCGCTCGATCCGGCCGTGGACGTGTTCTCTATCGACCTGTGCCTGGACCTGTTTCAGAAACACGCACGGGGCAACCTGACCACCGCAGAGGTACTCGGCCGCCGGATTCCGGCCACACTGTGTGACTCCGCTTCGTTTGCCCTGTCCCCGGCAGACCAGTTCGTCGATCTCTGCCTCCATTTGCGGAAGGAAGCAACGGCCCGCTACTACATGGCGGCCGGCGTCGACCTGCAGATCTCGAAATTTCTCGACGTTGCGCTGAGTTGCGCGCGCCTCACCGCCACCGACCAGTGGAAGCGGGTCATGACGCACGCACGCAGCACTGGCACTGCAGAGAGCGTCTACTACGCGATGTTCTACACACGCTTCCTCTATCCGGAAGCCGTACCGGAAGAGCAACTTGCCGCCCTCGGTGTGGAAGACCTCGGTTTTCTGGAGGAGTACGGGGCTGTCGATGGCAAAGTCGGCCGGTGGGAGAAATCCTTTCCCGAACGACTCTTCGCTCGCGAGCGGAAATCTGCCGCCCAGGGTGCCTCGGCTGTTCCCCGTGTCTAACCGACCGGCGCGGTGGCCGGTGGAGCTGCGCACACTCGGCGTGGACATCGGCGGCACAACTTGGTCGGTGGGCCGCTGGGATGGCGATGCTCTCCAGGTGATCGCGACGGGAGTGACAGGCGAGCACGCCCCGGAAGAGGTGCGAGGCCTGCGCTCGGCCATTGCCCAGGCCACCGTGCTCGGCGAACCCGTGGACACGGTTGGTGTCGCGTTCCCCGGCGCAGTGGCGAAGGACGGCCGCGTGACCGACTGGCCAAACCGCCCCCGGTGGGTGGGCGCCCACCTGGCATCAGCGTTGGGAATAGGAAGGGACGTCCGATTGGAAGTCACAGACGACGGCGTGGCCGCGCTTCGCGGTGAGACAGCACTGGGCGTCGGCCGAGGGCTCTCGGACGTTCTGCTACTAACCCTGGGTACAGGCATCGGCGGTGGACTCCTGCTCGACGGACGGGTGCGTGCGCCCCTCCCGCACGACGCCCGCACGATCGGGCACCTTCGAGCGCTGCCCCCGGACGGCGTCAGCCACACACGATGCTCCTGTGACCGCACAGGCTGCCTGCAGACGGCGCTGGCCTCCCTGCCAGACGAGCGGGTGCTGCGGGAGCAGGGACTTGCCGCGTGGCCTGCGGGCGAAAGGCTACTGGACTTCCTCGCCGACCTTACGCGGATCCTGGCCGTACCCTGGCTAGTGCTGACCGGCGGCTTGTTGTGTCGTGACGCGTTGCGCGAGGCGCTGACGTCCGGCGCGGCCGATCGCGGACTAACGATGCGTGTCCCGGCGCGCCCCGAGCAATCAACGCTGCTCGGCGCTCTGGCCGCTGGTGGGTGGCAACATGACTAGGGCTTTCCTGTTCGACCTGGACGGCACCATCATCGACTCCGAGCCTGTCGCGGTGGAGGCGTTCATAGAGTCGTACGCTCACTTCGGCGGCCCGGGCGCGGCGCCCGTCGAACGCTTCCTCGCCATGGCTGGCCGTCCCTTCGAGGAGATCGTTGCCGCCATCGGTATGCCTGACGGAATGGTCGAGGACTTCCGGACACGCTCCCGTGCCCGAGCTCATCGAGTACGGGTCTTTCCCGGCATGCGGCAGGTGTTGACCGACCTGGCTATGGACTCGGCAGCTGTGGGGATCATCACCGGAAAGGACCGACCGCGCGCCGAACATGTGCTCTCGCTGGTCGGGCTGACCCCGCTTTACGGAGAGCTGGTCACACCATCCGATCCACCCCGTCCCAAACCTGCCCCCGACGGTGTCCACTGGCTGTGCGAACGGCTCGGTGCAACTGCCGCGAACTCGGTGCTCGTAGGCGATTCGGTCATTGACATCGCCGCCGGCCAGGCTGCCGGTGCCACCACGGTGGCATGTCTATGGGGTGCCGGACGTCCTGCGGATCTCCGGGCGGCTGGCCCCGACCTGGTCGTGGCCCGCCCTGAGCACCTGGGTGCGGCGCTGCGCCCCTTCGCGGGGTGGAGCGAGGACCGCTGCGTCCGGGAACGCGTACGCAAGGAGGTCCCGTGATCCTGCGCCCAGGCTTCCGCGTCCTAGTCGCGGGGTGCGGCGAGATCGCCCGGCGGGTTCATCTGCCGTACCTGACGACGCACCCTTGCCGTCCGGAGATTGTGCTGTACGACACCGACCCGGCCACTGCTAGCCGCGCTGCCAAGGAGTTTGGGCTGCGAGTCCACGACGGGCCGCCGAGCGCGGCCGGCGCCGAGGCGGCCGTCATCTGCACACCGCCCTCATCCCATGCGGATCTCGCCGTTGTTCTGCTGGAGGCTGGCGCGCATGTAGTGTGCGAGAAGCCTCTCGCGGACACTATCGAGGGCGCACAGCGTATCGCCGGGGCCGCCCGCCGCCACCGGCGGGAGGTCTTCCCCTGCTACACCAACCGCTTCCGCGATGACGTAGGGGTCTTCCATGAGCTGCTGGCCTCGGGAGAGATCGGTAAGCCGCAGCAAGTGTCCGCCCGGTGGCGGCGACGTAGCGGAACACCGGGCACGCAAGGTGCACTGTCGGCGGGTGTGCTGTGGGACCTCGGCTCCCACCTCGTTGACCTGGCCCTACGACTGACCGGCTGGTCCGGCCAAGCCACCGTGCTTGCCACGGCGACATCGGCCGAGTACGAACCCGGCGCCGCCGACGAGGGCTGGTATGGCAGCAGCGCGCCGGCCTCAGCCGCACCTGTCGTCGACACCGTGCACGGACTCGCTCGGTTCAGCGGTGGCGGTGCGCTGAGCCTAGAAGTGTCATGGCACGCACATGATGTACGCGACGAGGTGCTCATACGGGTCACCGGCACCCGCGGCGTAGCCGAGTTGCGCACCCTCTTCGGCTTCAGCCCGGATCGGCGTACGGTGCCGTCGCCAGCCATCCGGGTCACCACGGATAACGACCCCCGCTGGCGCATCGTCCTCGACCAGCAGTCTCGCGAGCCGGTCGAGTACCGGCGCCAGCTTGACCTCGCCTTCTCGACGCCCAGGACCGACCCCGCCCGACGCCTCGCCGACCTCACGTCGGCCGTTACCTCGGTTGCGCTCTGCGATGCGTTCGCCCGGTCGCTGACCACCGGCGCTTCCGTAACCGCCCTGCTTCCCGAGGACACCCGATCGTGACCACTGCGGCATTTCCCCCGTCGAGCCCTGTCCGCACGCGGCCATTCCCCGCTTGGCCCCGACCACCGCAAGGCCTCAGCGAGCGGCTGGAGCAGCTGCTCGCCAGCGGCCACTGGTGGCAGTCTGGTGACGGCGCCGCGGAGGAACTGGAGTCCTGGCTGCGCGCCGAGCACCAGGCGCTCAGCTGTGTCGCCGTCGCCAACGGGACCGTGGCGCTGGAAATCTCCTTTCGCGCGCTAGACATCGGGCCGGGCGATGAGGTCATCGTCCCGGCCACCACCTTCGTTTCCAGCGCTACCGCAGTGTCGACCGTCGGTGCCACGCCGGTGCCAGTAGATGTCGACCCCACCACCTGGTGCCTGGATCTTGACCGGGCCGCCGAGGCGCTCACGCCACGGACCCGGGCCGTCGTCGTCGTCCACTTGGCGGGGCAGCCGGCCAACCTGCCGGCCGCCAGAAGCTTCTGCGACCGGCATGGTCTCGCCCTGGTGGAGGACAGCGCACAGGCGACCACGGCCTCCTGGGGTGCGCACCGGGTGGGGACGGTCGGCGATATCACCACCACCAGCTTCCAGGCCGCCAAGCTGCTGCCGGGCGGCGACGGCGGGGCCGTGCTGATCAAGTCTGATCCGCAGCTCGCCCGTAGGGTGGAACTACTCGCAAACTGCGGTCGCCCGAGGGGGAGTGGCTCCTACGCCTTCGAACTGATCGGCACCAACGCACGCATCAGCGAATTCGCCGCGGCCACAGTAATGGCCCACGTCGCGGAGTACGAGGAACTGTGGCGGATCCGCGACCAGACCGCCGGTCGGCTGCGGCGGGCGCTGCAGTGCATCGACCCCGGCATGGTGCTCCCGCCGCACCCTGAGGTCACGCGGCACGACTGGTACATGTTTATGCTGCAAATCCCGGCGACCTGGCGGGAAGCTGGCCTGGGAAACATCGCATTCACTGCACACCTCAACGCCCAGGGCATTCCGGCCGCCGTGATATACCCGCCCTGGCACCACGTACCCGCCTACCGGGGTGCCCTGGGTGACACTCCCGTCGCCGGACACGCAGGCGAGCACGGGATTTGGCTGCACCACCGACTGCTGCTCGACAGCGACACGGCGGAGGACGTCGCCACGGCCGTCATGCACCTGACCGAGGCGGCCGCGGCATCGGCCTTGCAGCCCGGAGGTCATCATGCGCACTGACGGTTTCCGGCTGGAACACCTAGTCTGTGAAACGCCCGCGCCTGAACGCGCCCCTGGCTTCCTCTGGTACGAGCACGACTGCGACCTGCTCGAGGCCGGAACGGTGCCGCGCGGACCCCTTCCCGCAGCCGCGCACCTGATCGCGGCAACCCGACGTGGCCCCTCCGAGGCCCTGCGCAAGGTGCTGCCGCACCTCAAGGAGACCGCCGCCTCCCATCTTCAGTTCGAGGCCGGTAACGACCTGCAACACAGCTCGCGTGCTGTGACCACAGCGCGTGACCATGGCATCGCTATCATCGCCGCCCATCACCTGCATTCCCCGCCCGCGACCGCCGCGGAACTGCGTGCTGCTGTACTGCGGTTGAAAGCGCTAGAAACACCCTTTATCAAGATTGTCTTCCCGGTCTCCGCGCAGAGGCAGGTGTGGTGGTCCATCGAACTGCTAGCCGACTGGCCACACTCCGACGTGGCCCTCAGTCTCACCCCGGCCGGCGGGGTGCAGGCCCGGCTGGCTGCCGCACTCGCCGGTTCGCGGCTCGTCTACGCACCGCTAACCGACACCCGCGAGCGGATGGCGGCGCACTGGTACCGGCATCTGCTGGGCAACGAGGCCCGGACCACTGAGGACAACGGAGCACGTATCTCGTGAACGATCAGAATTCGGCCCTGCTTATGGTGAAGCCGGACGGGGTCCACCAAGGTCTCACCGCAGCGGTACTGGCCTTCCTGAGGGCCCGGGGATTCGAGGCGCACTGCATCCGGCGGATGCATCTCACCCCCGCCGCCCGGTCCGCCCTGTACGCGACCACCCGCTCCACCGGCCAGCTGGACTGGGACCTCAACGGTGTGCTGTACACCCTTGGCCCGGTGGACGCGGTCCTGCTCACCGCACGGGACTTTCCACCGGACCACGGATCTGCCGCAGCCCATGTGTCCCGCGACCTCAAAGGCCACTTCGTGCCCACTCGGTCGGCGCCAGGCACCCTCCGCGGCGAGCTCAATGCAATGAACCCGATCTTCAACCTTGTGCACACCTCAGACGACCCCGAGGAGTGCAGCCGCGAGGCTCGCGTCCTGTTTGGCGAGGACTGGCGCAGCCTGCTCGGTCCGCGCTCGGCTACCGCGGCAAGCGGCACGGCAGTGGCCGCACCGCATGCCCGCCTGCTCGACCACTGGGCGACCCTCGCTACCACCCTCGGCCCACTGCTAGCCGCCGCGCCCAGGCAGGGCTTGGCCCTGCTGTACGAGTTCGGCTGGCCAGCTAGTCAGACCCCTGACGCTGCCCCGCAGGACCGCCACCGGCAATACCAGGCTGCGCACAACACGCTGACCGGCCTAGCCACTGCTCTCCGTTCGGGACACGTTTCCGAAATCCATCCGCTGCTGCCGGAGTTGCTCCCGGGCGGCGTGCGCTTCCCCACCCTTGCCGAATTCCTGCGGCAGGCGCAGACCCGGCAGCCGGGTCTTTCGGCATGGGACGCCTATCTCACTTACACCACCTTGCGTTATCTCGATCTCTGTCTTGAGGAGTTGCTGTGACTGCGGACGTCATCGTCATCGGTGGCGGTGTCATCGGAAAGACCATCAGCTATACGCTGGCCGAGCACGGTGTCGCGGTGACCTGCGTGGGTAGCAGTTATGCCGCGCCCGGCACGGCGTCGACCGCCGCTGGCGCCATGCTCGGTGTGCTCGGCGAAGTGACCGCAACCGCCGCCTCCCCGATGGATGAGACGGAGCTTGGCTTCCGGGCCGCGGCTGGCCGCCGCTACCCGGACTTCGCCGCCCGACTAGCTGAGACGTCGGGGGTGCCGATCCCGCTGGGGATGGGCACCTTCGTCGTGGGGACCACGGTCAACGAAGCCGATTTGGATAACCTCGCTGCGATCCGTATGGCTGCGCGCAACCAGGGCCTGCCCTGTGAGCAGGTAGACCACCGCAACGTTCCCGGCCTGCGGCCGGCCCGCAGGCACGAGCCTCTGGGCGTTCTACATCTGGCACAGGAAGGATTCTTGGACAGCTGGCAGTTGATGGAATCCCTCCAGGTTGCCTTGGAGAAGCTGCCCACCGCCTCCCTTGTGACGGCCGATGCCACGGCGGTCGAGGTGGAGCACGGACGGGTCACCGGCGTACGCCTACGGGACGGCTCGTTCCTGTCCGCTGGACATGTTGTTCTGGCCAATGGCGTCGGCGCTCAGCCGCTACTGGACCAGCTGGGCGATCTGCCTGGCACTCTCCCGCGGCTGCTTCCCGGTAAGGGAGTTAGCCTGGTCCTGGACCGGGTGGACGACGACTTCCCCCAGGTGATCCGCACCCCTAACCGCGACTTCGCATGCGGCAGCCACGTGGTGCCGCGTGGAGGTGGAGCCGTATATCTGGGCGCCACCAACCGGGTGTCATCGACACCAGGGTCCGGGGCTGAGGTCACACCCGGAGAAGTGCACAGCCTCATGCACAGCCTCATGCACGAGATCAACGTTCGCTTCCGAACTGCCTCGTTGGCCTCCCAGCGCTACGGGCTGCGACCGCTGACCAGCGACGGTTACCCGCTGATTGGAGCGACGGCGCTGGCCGGTCTGTCCATCGCAACGGGCACATACCGCAACGGTATTCTCATGGCCCCCGCGGTGGGCGAGATCATTGCCGCCGTTATCTGCGGCGACCAGCCCTCTCTCATCAATCCCTTCGCCCCCGACGCCGGGTTCCGTAGTGCCAACGCCGCGCCCGAGGTCACCGATATCCTCGACGAGGGTCTGCGACATCTCGTGTCCTTCCTCCTGGAACCCGGCGGGCATATGCCCTACGACCGGTACCGGGAACTCCACACGTTCCTGACCCACCTTGCCCGCCTGGCGCTGGCTAACGACGCCCAAGCGGAGTCCATGCGGGAGGAAATACGCCGCATGTTCCGCGACCACCCAGTCCCGGAGATGCTGCCGCAGCTGTTCTACCGCCTCGCCGCACAACAACCGGTCCAGCAACCATGACCCTCAGATCGCGGCAGGCAGCCGAGTTCACGTTGGCTGACGGCCCTCGCGTCACGCACCTGCGTCGCTTGTCGAGCGGTCGGTCGCACGCCGCCTATGCAGGTCGACTCGTCGACGGATCGGCCGTCGTCTGCAAGGTCTCGGCCATGCAGGACGGCCGGCTGCCACACGAGGGCGCCTCGCTCGCCGCGCTGACCACGGCCGGCTATCCCTGCCCCGAGGTGGTGGCCCTCGGCCGGATATGCGACGGAAATTGGGAGGCCAGACGCTGCCTGGTCCTGCGCTTTCTGCCCGGCGGACCGCCCACAACCGGGGCCGCATTCACCCGGCTCGGACGCCGCCTTGCCGAGCTGCACCAACTCCAACTGCGAGCCGGAGCGTTACCCGTCCACGGGTCCACGGACCCGCGGACAGAAGCATCCCACCTGCTCACGGCGCTCACGGCGGCGGACCGGGACACCCTGGACGAGATCGTCGAGGCCATACGGCGCGACGACTGCCCAGCGGTGCCGACGCACGGAGACGCCGGTCCCGGAAACTACCTGGACACACCCAGCGGCGGCACGCTCATCGACTTCGAAACCGCCGCTATGCGCCCTGCTCTGGCCGATATCGGCCGCTGTCTGTTCCTCATGGAGGTCGAGTACGGGATGCCTGCAGCATCCACCGAGGCTCAGGAGCTGATTCGCAGCTACCGCAACTGGCGGCACGACGCCACCTCAGCCACGGATGCTGCCATCGCGGCTTGGTGCGCCGTGGAAGGACTCCGGGTGACCCACTGGCGACACGAGAACCGACAGCATCCCCGCACCCCGTCCTGGAACGAGGCGCTCAATGCCGTGAACCGAGCACTGCGCCGCGTGCAGAACAAGGAGTATCCCCTGTGCTGATCGAGATCTGTGGCCCTGACGGTGCCGGAAAGACCACGCTCGTGGACGCGCTGCGAGCACGGCTTCGGGCAGCCACCGGTGTGGCCGTCTACGAAAGGGTGCTTCGGTCGGAGTCCCGTAACCTCCTCGAGGTCGCCCGCCTCTCCGCTTCCGCCTCGTTCACCCAGCGCGAGATGACGCTCGCCGTCCTACTCGATGCAGTACGCCAAAGCACCGGCGAATTCAGCACCTATGTGGGATCGCCGGTGATGCACATCGTGGTGCAGCATTATGCGCACACGCTGGCTGCCCGCCTGCGCGATGAGGGTCTGCACCTCGATCCGGGATTGCGGTGGTTGCTCAGCCGACTGCCACCCCCGGATGTGTCCGTACGCCTCGCGATCACCCCTACACGCTGCATGGAACGCATCCGCGCACGCGCGAAAGGCGACGATATTTTGACGGCCGCGGAGCCTGGTGAACGCATGCGACGGCTCGTCGAGTCGTTCGAAAACGCCGCGGCCGACCTCACCTATCCGCAGTTTGTCGTCGATGCCGCCCAGGACGTGCCCTCAGTGCTTAAGGCAACGTGGTGGCATGTGCAGGCAGTGGCGGGTGTCACCATACAGATGGAGACCGGCTACGGCTCAGAAACCGGCCGTTAGCGCCCAGGATTCCCGAACCCGGTCCAGGGCCTCGTGAAAGCCGGGGAATGTCTTTTGTACGCACTGCGGATCATCCAGCGTGATCCCCTTACTGCGCAGTCCGGTGACGCTGAAGCTCATGGCGATGCGGTGGTCCCGATGGCAGGCAATCACAGCTTCCTTCGGCGTACCCGGGAGGATTTCGATCCAGTCCGGTCCCGTCCGAACCGGAACCCCGAGGCGGCCGAGATTTTCTTCACACGCCGCCAAGCGGTCGCATTCCTTCACCCGCGTGTTGTAGACGTCGGTGATCCTGACCGGCCCCTCGGCGAATGGTGCAATGGCGGCGAGTGTCGGCATGGTGTCGGAGATATTGCGCATGTTGACGTCGATGCCGCGGAGCGTACCCGTACCGGTGACTGTTACCTGGTCCTCGGCAACGTCTACCTGAGCCCCCATCTCCTCCAGCACGCGCACGAATTCGATATCGCCCTGGAGCGAGCGCGATCCGAGCCCAGACACGGTAACCGAATTGCCGGTCAACGCCGCGGCGGCGAAGAAGTAGCTGCTTGTGGAGGCGTCCGGCTCGACCATGTATTGCTGCGCGCGATACGGCTGCGCAGGCACGCGGTACCAGCTGCTCCCAGTTTCGACCTCTACCCCGAACCGGCGCATCATCTCCACCGTCATCTCGACGTACGGCGCGGAGACGATGCGCGGCACCTCGACCGCCAGGCCCTGCTCCATCAACGGTCCGGCCATCAGCAGCGCGGTCAGGAACTGGGAGGAGATTCCGGCATCGATGGTGATCTCGCCGCCCTGCAGGCCGGCTGCCTCGATGGTCAGCGGAAGGTGGCCCTCGACGCCGTCGTAGCGGATCCCGGCACCCAGCGCTTCCAGGGCTTTGACGACCGGCCGCACGGGGCGGCGGCGCATCTGGTCGGAGGCGTCGAAGTGAAAACGCCCATGGCCGCAAGCCGCGAGCGCCGGCAGGAATCGCGCCGCGGTCCCAGCGTCGCGGCACTGCACCACCGCGTCTTTCATATGAGGTCCGGCGGACGTCCCCTGCACGCGCCATTCCTGCGCATCCTGCTCAATGCCGTACCCCAACGATTCCAGTCCCTCCGCGAACGCCTCCGTGTCATCCGACCGAAGCGGGCGCTGCAAGTACGAAACCCCATCAGCGCAAGCGCTCAGAAACAGGGCCCGCGCGGTGATCGACTTGGAACCCGGCACCTGGATTTCTACCACTGAAGCTCTCATTCCGTGACATCGACAAGACTCCCCACTTGGGGCGGCACGTCAAATTCTAGCGACAGGACATACCCATGCCTATGCATGCAGAAGTAGACGTCCGGCTGGCGGACAGCTCCTACTCGATCCACATCGGCCCCGGTGTACGTCATCGCCTCCCGGCGGAAGTTGCGGCCCTCGGCGCCTACTGACCTTCAAAGCGTGGTGTCGGAGGGGCTGACGCCTCATGATCCCTGCGGTATGCCGACCGCATGAGGTATGCGCAAGGGGGCGGACTGACCGACGAACGGCGGGCTTTCCGCGAGAAGTTGAGGATGGAGGCGGCCGAGCGGTTCTGGCAGGGCGACGAGAACCCGGTCATCGCTCACGAGCTGCGGGTCAGCGTCCGGTCGGTTCAGCGGTGGCGCAGAGCCTGGTCGCG
>NZ_JALLIN010000064.1 GCF_023630175.1 Streptomyces cellostaticus
AGGGGCGGGCGGCCGCACCGGCGTGCGGCCGCCCGCCCCTCGCGCCCGGCCGCCTCAGCGGGCGATGTCCGCGTACCCCTCGACGTCCCGCGGGCTGCGCGGCCCCGGCCCCACGTACCTCGCCGACGGCCGCACCAGCCGGCCCGTCCGCTTCTGCTCCAGGATGTGCGCCGACCACCCGGCCGTGCGCGCGCACGTGAACATCGACGTGAACATGTGCGCCGGAACCTCCGCGAAGTCCAGCATGATCGCCGCCCAGAACTCCACGTTGGTCGCCAGCACGCGGTCCGGCCGCCGGTTGTGCAGCTCCTCCAGCGCGGCCTTCTCCAGCGCCTCGGCGATCTCGAACCTCGGCGCCCCGAGCTCCCGCGCGGTACGCCGCAGCACCCGCGCGCGCGGGTCCTCGGCCCGGTACACCCGGTGCCCGAAGCCCATCAGCCGCTCGCCGCGGTCCAGGGCCCGCTTGACGTACGCCTCCGCGTCCCCGGTGCGCTCGATCTCCTCGATCATCCCGAGCACCCGGGAGGGCGCACCGCCGTGCAGCGGACCGGACATCGCACCGACCGCACCGGACAGCGCGGCCGCGACGTCCGCACCCGTGGAGGCGATGACCCGGGCGGTGAAGGTGGACGCGTTCATGCCGTGCTCGGCGGCCGAGGTCCAGTAGGCGTCCACGGCGGCCACGTGCTTCGGGTCCGGCTCGCCCCGCCAGCGGATCATGAACCGCTCGACCACCGAACCGGCCTTGTCGATCTCCCGCTGGGGCACCATCGGCAGCCCCTGCCCGCGCGCCGACTGCGCCACGTACGACAGCGCCATCACGGCGGCCCGCGCCAGGTCCGCGCGGGCCTGCGCCACGTCGATGTCCAGCAGCGGTCTCAGACCCCACACGGGGGCCAGCATGGCGAGCGCCGACTGCACGTCCACCCGGATGTCACCGGAGTGCACCGGGATCGGGAACGGCTCGGCCGGCGGCAGGCCGGGATTGAAGGCGCCGTCGACCAGCAGGCCCCACACGTTCCCGAAGGAGACGTGCCCGACCAGGTCCTCGATGTCGACGCCCCGGTACCGCAGGGCACCGCCTTCCTTGTCGGGTTCGGCGATCTCCGTCTCGAACGCGACGACCCCTTCGAGTCCGGGTACGAAATCGGACATCAGGCGGCTCCTCGTGTAGGTCGGCGGCGGTCACCCCGGTGATGCCCCGATCGGCCGGTGGTCACCCAAACCGCGGCGGAACCAGCACCATAACCCCGAGTGCCACAGTTGGGGAGCCCACGCGACACTGAGTGCCACGCGTTCGATACGGCAGGATGACCGCGTGACCGACCGCGAACCCAGCCCCGACCCGCTGCTGGACCCTGCCGCCATGCGCAAGCAGTACCGGGCCGCGGGTCTCGACGAGAAGGACCTCCCGGCGCACCCGATGGACCAGTTCACCGGCTGGTTCGAGGACGCCGCGCGGGCCGCCCTGCACGGCTCGCTCTACGAGCCCAACGCCATGGTCGTCTCCACCGCGGACGCGGCGGGCCGCCCCAGTTCCCGCACGGTCCTGATGAAGCACTTCGACACCGACGGGTTCGTCTTCTACACCAACTACGACTCCCGCAAGGCCCGCGAACTCGCCGCCGACCCCTACGTCTCGCTGCTCTTCCCCTGGCACCCGATCGCCCGCCAGGTCATCGTCACCGGCGTCGCCCGCCGCACCGGCCGGGAGGAGACCGCCGCCTATTTCCGCACCCGCCCGCGCGGCTCCCGGCTGGGCGCCTGGGCCAGTGCGCAGTCCTCCGTGATCGCCTCCCGCGCCGAGCTGGAGGCGGCCTACGCCGAGCTGGACGCGCGCCACCGGCAGGACGAGGACATCCCGGTCCCGCCGCACTGGGGAGGCTTCCGCATCGCCCCGGAGACGGTCGAGTTCTGGCAGGGCCGCGAGAACCGCCTCCACGACCGCCTGCGTTACACCTGCCGCCCCGACGGCTCCTGGACCCTGGAACGCCTGAGCCCCTGACCCCGCGCGGGCCCGGGGAACGCAGACGACCCGCGAGCTGAGGTCCTCGAGAGAGGAGCCGGCCGGACGTACCGGCAGCCCGCGGGTCGGGTGACTGCGTTGGATTCGGGCCGGCTGCGTGTATCTCGCACACGCCGGTCCGGCACCGCACTGAGCGTGGTGACGGGCCGCTAGCCCGCAGCCACCTCTTCCGTCCGGTATCCGTACATCTGCCGAACCACCTCCTCTCCGAAGTGATAGCCACCCTAGGAAGCGGACCGAGAGGGTTCAACTGCTTTTCGCGGACCACGGCGCAGGAGCCCCGGAACGGGCGCGGAAAGGCGCCGAAACCGTACCCGTCACCCGCTGGAGCGGCCTTGGGTGCCGGCGGGAGGCGCGATCCGGGCAGAGCGCGAGCGGCATTGATGGTAAAGGTGCAGTCGTGACTGATCTTCATCTGGAAGCCGTCCAGGGCGACGGCATGCTCGAGCAGTGGCGGTACGTGCACAACCTGGTGGTGCCGCCCGCCGCCATGTCCCTCGCGGGGGCGCGGACGCGGGCCGGGCGGTACCGGCTGGTGAACGCCTATCTCGGCGAGGAACTGGTCGGGTGCTCCACCGTCCGGCCGCCGGCCGGGGACGAGGCGGTGGCGACCGTGATCGCGCGGGTGCTGCCCGGGTTCCGTCGGCGAGGTCTCGGTGCGGCGATCTACGAGGACGGCCTGGCGCACGCGCGCGGGCTGGGGGCCGGGGCCGTCGAGACGTGCGTGCTGGCGGTGAACGAGGACGGGCTGCGGTTCGCCGCGCGGCGCGGATTCGTGGAGGTCGACCGGTATGTGCTGGACGGGCAGGACGACGAGTGGGTCGACCTGCGGCTCACGGGCCGGGCCGGGCAATGATTGCGGCAATCTTGCGGGAACAGGATGTGGGCTGCGTCACGTTCGAGTTGAATGAAGGCCAGTGAGCGAACCGAGCGCCGTGCGTGCGCGGACGCAGCGTCCAGGGGGTCGAGGTGAGTGCTTCCCGGCGGAGTGGGACCACCGACGAGCTGGGGCCCGACGAGCCCGAACGGGGCGGCCCGCAGGGGCCGGACGGTTCCGACTGCCCTGAGGAGTCAGGCGGCTCCGACCTGCTCGCCGCGCTGCTGGACGGCATGGACGCGGCGCTGTGCGCCTTCGACGCCGACGGTGTGGTCACGCACTGGAACCGCGAGGCGGAGCGCATCCTGGGCTGGACGGTGGCCGAGGCGGTCGGGCGGCACGGCTTCGCCGGCTGGGCGGTGCGCAGCGCCGACGCCGGGGAGGTCCAGGAACGCCTGATGTCGGCCATGCACGCGCCCGGCCGGCAGGTGCACGAGTTCGCGCTGGTCACCAAGGACGGCGGGCGGGTGCTCGTGCGGACCCAGTCCGCCGCGGTGCGCGGGCCGGACGGGAAGCCGGCGGGCGTGTACTGCGCCTTCAGCGAGGTGCACGCGCAGATCGACCTGGAGCGGTCGATCGCCCTGAGCGAGGCGCTGTTCGAGGACGCGTCCTGGGGTGTGGTCCTGGTGGACGCCGACCTGCGCCCGGCCGTCGTCAACGGGCACGCCGCGCGGGCCCTGGGCATCGGGCGGACCTCGGCGCTCGGGCGGCCGCTGGGCGAGCTGCTCGCTCAGGGGGTGGAGGAGCTGGAGAGCGCCCTCACCCATGTGCTGGCCGAGGGCGCGCCGCCCGCGCCCGCCGAGATGTGGGTGACGGTGCGCGGGTCCGAGGGCGAGCGGCGGCGCTGCTGGCGCAGCGGGTTCGTGCGGCTGGCCTCACCGCTCGCGGAGGAGCCGGTGCCGCTCGGCGTGGGCTGGCTCTTCCAGGACGTCACCGAGGCCAAGCAGGGCGAACAGGACGCGTCCCTGCTGCGGTTCCGCACCAACCAGCTCCACCGGGCCGCCCGGGCCGCCGCGGAGTGCGAGGACCCGGCGGAGGCGGCCACCGTCCATCTGGACTTCGCGCTTGCCGGGTTCGCCGACCACGCGCTGCTCGACCGTCTGGCCGGCGCTCCGCGCGCGGAGGGCGACGACTCGGCTCCGGTGCGGCTGGTGCGGCTCGCGGCGTCGCCCGCCGGGGCGCCCGGCCCGAGCCTGGTCACGGGCGCGGCCGGGCTGCCGCTGCGGTACGAGGAGGGTCATCCGGCGCTGCGGTGCGTCGAACGGGCCGGCACCGTGCGCGCGGACGCGGGGCCGGTGCCGGCCGAGCGGGCGCGGGACTGGGCGCTGGCCCGGCAGTGGCCGCAGGACGCGGTGCACGGGCTGTGCGCGGTGCTGCGCAGCCGGGGCCGGACGCTGGGTGTGGTCACCTTCCTGCGCGGGGCCGCCCGGAGCCGTTTCGAGCGGTCGGACGCGGCCTACGCGGAGGACGTGGCGGCGCGGATGGGGGCGGCGCTGGATCTCGCCGACGCGGTGCGGGGGCCCGGGGCGGGGCGGTAGGCCGGTGGCCCCGCGCCGGTCGGGTGGGGCCGGTGGCCCCGTGCCGGTCGGGGTGGGGCCGGTGCCGGCGGTCCCGGTGTCAGTGCCGGCAGACGATCAGTGCCGGTAGAAGATCCGGTCTCCGTACTCGGTCATGACGCGGGCGTTCCAGTCGTGGCCGCCGTCGACGTTGCCGGAGCGCAGCAGCGGGGGCTCGACGCCGCGGTCGGCGAGGGTGGCCGCGGCGGTGGCGACGACGGCCTGCATCAGGGCGGTGGTGACCACGGTCGAGGCCGGGGCGAAGGGTGCCGGGATGGTGTCGAGGGTGAGTTCCGCGTCGCCCACCGTGATCTTGGAGTCAAGGACGATGTCGCAGTGGTCCTTCAGGAAGGTGCCGGAGGAGTGCCGGGAGGTGGTCTGCGCGGCGTAGGCGACCGAGGTGACGCCGATGACCTTCACGCCGCGGGCGCGGGCGCCCGCGGCCATCTCCACGGGCAGGGCGTTGCGGCCGGAGAGGGAGATGACCACGAGGGCGTCGCCGGCGCGGAGGGGGGACGTGTCCAGGACGGCGCCCGCGAGTCCGTCGACGCGTTCCAGGGCGGAGCCGAGCGTGGCCGGGGTGACGTCGACGCCGACGACTCCGGGGACGGTGAGCAGGTTCATGAGCGCGAGTCCGCCGGCCCGGTAGACGACGTCCTGGGCGGCCAGCGAGGAGTGGCCGGCGCCGAACGCGAACAGGCGGCCGCCGGAGGCCGCGGTGTCGGCGAGCAGGGTGGCCGCGGCGGTGATCGCCTCGGACTCCTCCTCCTGGACCCGTCGCAGCAGGCCGACGGCGGCGTCGAAGAACAGGTCGGCGGGTGTGCCGTCGCTCATGCGGTGCCCCTTCGCAGCGTCTGTGTCGCGGATCACCGTGCGGTCTGGACCAGTGCGGTGTCAATACGGCGGAGGTCGCGGGGGTGCCGGTGCCGCGCGGGCCCGTGCCGGTCCGGGCGGGGGCCGTTCGTTCGGCTGGTGCGGCACGGTTGTCGGTGGTATCCGGCAGAATTGAGGTCAGGGCCAGCGCACGCGCCGGGCAGGTTCCGGCAGAGGTAATCGAGGGGCACGTATGTCCGGACTGATCGACACCACGGAGATGTATCTCCGCACCATCCTCGAGCTCGAAGAGGAAGGCGTCGTCCCCATGCGCGCCCGCATCGCGGAGCGGCTGGACCAGAGCGGGCCGACGGTGAGCCAGACCGTGGCCCGCATGGAGCGGGACGGTCTGGTGTCCGTGGCCAGCGACCGGCACCTGGAGCTCACGGACGAGGGGCGTCGGCTGGCCACGCGGGTGATGCGCAAGCACCGGCTCGCGGAGTGCCTCCTGGTCGACGTGATCGGCCTGGAGTGGGAGCAGGTGCACGCGGAGGCCTGTCGCTGGGAGCACGTGATGAGCGAGGCGGTGGAGCGCCGGGTGCTCGAGCTGCTGCGGCACCCCACCGAGTCGCCGTACGGCAATCCGATCCCCGGTCTGGAGGAGCTGGGCGAGAAGGACGGGGCCGACCCGTTCCTGGACGAGGGCATGGTGTCGCTGGCCGACCTGGACGCGGGGGCGGACGGCAAGACGGTCGTGGTCCGGCGTATCGGGGAGCCGATCCAGACGGACGCGCAGCTCATGTACACCCTGCGCCGTGCGGGGGTGCAGCCCGGTTCGGTGGTGAGCGTGACGGAGTCGGCGGGCGGTGTGCTCGTCGGCAGTGGTGGTGAGGCGGCCGAGCTGGAGGCGGACGTCGCCTCGCACGTGTTCGTCGCCAAGCGCTGACATGTGAGGGCCCCGGCGCCTCTCGGCACCGGGGCCCGTCCTCCCCTGTCGCTGACCCGGAGCCCCGAGCTCTCAGGGTCATTCCCCTCGGACCGCTTTTCCCCGAGTGGTCCGCCTCCCGCCAGAAAGATCCCCTCGGCGGCGGCGATCATTCCTCGGGAGGTGTCACTCGAATGAGGGGTGTTACCGGCAGAGGCAGTATTTTCGAAAAGGCATTCGATAGTCTGCGGCGGCAGGAACGACGGACGAAGAGAACGGCAGTACACCGGTACGAGGCAGGCGGAGCTGGGGGGTACCAGGCCGATGGCACGGCGTATCGACGTGATGGGAACGGGCGGGGCACGCCTGGCCGCCTGGGAGTATGCCGACCCCCCGAAACCGGGGGCGGAGACCGGCGCCCCGGGCGTGCTGTTACTGCACGGCTTGATGGGCCGCGCCTCGCACTGGGCGGCCACCGCCCGCTGGCTCGCCGAGCGGCACCGCGCGGTCGCCCTCGACCAGCGCGGCCACGGCCGCAGCGACAAGCACCCGCAGGCCGCGTACGGCCGGGAGGCCTACGTCGACGACGCCGAGGCGGCCCTGGAACAGCTCGGTCTCGGTCCCGCCGTCCTGATCGGCCACGCCATGGGCGCCCTGACCGCCTGGCAGCTCGCCGCCCGGCGCCCGGACCTGGTGCGCGGCCTGGTCGTCTGCGACATGCGGGCCTCCGCGCTCGGCGCGGCCTCGCAGCGGGAGTGGGCCGAGTGGTTCCGCTCCTGGCCCGTCCCCTTCGCCACCCTCGCCGACGTCCGCAAGTGGTTCGGCGAGGACGATCCCTGGGTGGAGCGGCCCAATCCCTCGCGCGGCGAGTTCTACGCCGAGGTGATGCACGAGTCCGCCGACGGCTGGCGCCCCGTGTTCGAACCGGACCAGATGCTCCGCACCCGGGAGAGCTGGGTGTACGACGCCCACTGGGAGGAACTGGCCCAGGTGTGCTGCCCCACCCTCGTGGTGCGCGGCCTGGACGGGGAGCTGGGGCGGGCCGAGGCGCAGGAGATGGTGCGGGTGCTGCCGCACGGCGAGTACGCGGAGGTCACCGATGCCGGCCACCTCGTCCACTACGACCAGCCGGTGGCCTGGCGGGCGGCCGTCGAACCCTTCCTGGAGCGCCTCGTGGCGGGCTGACCCCCGCGTCACCCCTTGCTCACCGCCGCGAGGATCTCCGGCAGCCGGGCCGCCGTGCGCGGCGCGGCCAGCCGCAGGCCGCCGAGGGCGGTCCCGGCCCCGTACGCCGCCCCCAGCGGCAGCAGCACCCAGCTCCACGCGTCCCCGCCCGCGGTGACGTTCAGCCAGATCGCCACCGCGATGACGGGGGAGCAGAGGAGGGCGGCGGCGACCATGCCGCCGAAGATCGAGATCCAGGCGAGTCCCACCTGTCCGGGCGCCACGTTCTTGTGCCCCTCCTGCGGGATGGAGTACGGGAAGCGGGCCGAGGTCCAGGCGCCGGTCGCCAGCATGGCCCCGAGCAGGGCCAGGGACAGGCCCAGCACCTCGGGGAGCCGGTCCCAGGCTCCGAGCAGCGCCGTGGTCAGCACGGTGACGAGCGCGGCGTACGGCAGGGTGATCACCAGCAGGGCCAGCGCCCGCCCGCGCAGTTCGGCGTAGGCGTCGCGGGGTGAGGAGATCGTCATGGCCACCATCCAGAAGGCGGAGGTGTCCTGGCCGAACTGGTTGTACATCTGGATGCCGAGCATCCCCGCGGCGAAGCAGGCGAAGTAGATCGAACCGGTGCCCTGGACGGCGTTGAGGACCGGCACGATGAGCCCGATGGCCAGCGAGGTCACCCAGGCCGACTTGGTCTTCGGGTCGCGCCAGATGTAGCGCAGGGTGCGCTCCATGACCGGGCCCGTGCGCCCGCCGGGGAGCAGCCGGCCGAGCCCGCTCGCGGAGGCGCGGTCCCCGGCGCCGGTGTCCGAATCCTGCAGGGTGGACCCGTCCGGCGCGGTCATCAGCCGGTTGAGGTTCCGCGCCCAGACGGTGACCAGCAGTGCCAACGCGGCCGCGGAGATCAGCAGTTGGACCCCCGCGAGGCCGTAGTCCCCCTCGCTCGCCGAGCGCACCGCGCCCACCGCGGAGGACGGCGGCACCCAGGACAATACGTCCGCGACCGGCCGCAGCGGCCCGAGTCCTGCCGAACCCAGCCGCTGTGCGCCGAAGTTGACGAGCTGGGCCCCGACGGCGATCACCAGCCCGCTGAGTACGGCCAGATCACGGCCCTTCCTGCTGGTCAGCAGCCGTACGTTGGCGGCGGCGACGGCCCGGGCGAGCGCCACGCAGGTCAGCAGCGCGAGGGCGGCGGCGGTCACCGCGGCGACGTACCCGGCGGTCCCGTGCGCCACCGACAGCGTGCATCCGGCCAGGACGAGCAGTGTGAACAGCGGCCCGATCCCGACCAGTGACGCGGCCAGCAGGGCTCGCACCAGGGGGCCCGGCCGCAGCGGCAGCATCACCAGCCGGGTGGGGTCCAGGGTCTCGTCACCGCCGGGGAAGAACAGCGGCATCACGGCCCAGCCCAGGGCCAGCACGGCGGTGCCGGGCACGGCGACGGCCTCGGCGTGCGCGTGCCCGCGCAGCGCGAGCAGACCCAGCAGTTGCAGCAGGGCGAACAGCAGCGCGACGACGGCCGAGGCGGCGAACGCGGCCCGCCTGCCCGCCGACTGCCGCAGCCCGTTGCGCAGCAGTGACAGCTTCAGCCGTACGACGACGGAGGTGGTGCTCGTCATCGGGCCGCCCCACCGCCCAGCCAGTCCAGACGGGACGCGGAGTCCCGGCCGCGCGCCCCCACCAGCTCCAGGAAGGCCGCCTGTAGCGTGGGGTGTTCCCCGCGCACCTCGGCCAGCGTTCCGGTGGCGCGGATGCGGCCCGCCGCCATGACGGCCACCCAGTCGCACAGGGACTCCACCAGCTCCATGACGTGGGAGGAGAACACGACGGTGGCGCCGGAGGCCGTGTACCGCTCCAGCACGCCCCGGATCGTCTGCGCGGACACCGGGTCGACGCCCTCGAACGGCTCGTCGAGGAAGAGGACCTCGGGATTGTGGAGGAGGGCCGCCGCGAGACCGATCTTCTTGCGCATGCCGGTGGAGTAGTCGACGACGAGCTTGTGCTGCGCCCCGGCGAGATCGAGCACGTCCAGCAGTTGCGCGGCCCGTGCGTCGGCCTCGGCGCCGGGCAGTCCCCGCAGCCGCCCCGAGTACCCGAGCAGCTCGCGCCCCGACAGCCGCTCGAACAGCCGCAGCCCCTCGGGGAGTACCCCGATCCGCGCCTTCACCGCCACCGGGTCGCGCCACACGTCGTGCCCGACGACCTCGACGGTCCCCTGATCGGGTCGCAGCAGCCCGGTCACCATGGACAGCGTGGTGGTCTTCCCGGCGCCGTTCGGCCCGACCAGCCCGATGAACTTCCCCGCGGGCAGGTCGAGATCGATGCCCCCGACGGCAACCTGCTGCCCGAATTGCTTCCAGAGCCCCCGTACACACACCGCAGCTTCGGTCATGCAGGAAGGCTACGGCGCCCCCCGGTCCCCCGGGTATGCGGGACCGGGCCCGCGGTGCGGGCGTCAGCGGTCCCGGCCGCACGCGTAGGACAGCGGCGGGATCAGCTCCTCGGCGTCCGGAAGCCACCGGTTCGCGGGGGTCGGCCGGCAGGCCCACTGCACGGCGCCCCGGGAGCCGAACCGGGTCGGCGGAGCGGCGACGTAGTTCCCCTCGCCCAGTGCCACCAGGTCCAGCGAGGCCGGCGACCAGCCCAGTTTCCGCACCAGGCCGGGAACCTTGGCGGTCGCCCCCGGCAGCACGAAGAACTGCATCCGCCGGTCCGGGGTCAGCGTCACCGGACCGAGCGTCAGCTCCATCCGCTCCATCCGGGCCAGCGCCAGGAAGCCCGCGCTCTCCGGGACGGACACCGCGTCGAAGGTGAGCCCCGTGGGCAGCAGGATCGACGCCGTCGGCCGCTGCTGCCACAGCCGACGCGCGACGGTCGCGCTGCCGGTCGCCCCGGCCGCCCAGTCGGGGCGCGCGGGGTGCGCACCCGGCGCGGGGCAGGAAGCGTCGCCGCACGAGCAGCGCTGGGCCCCGTCGACGGGTTCCAGCCAGGTGCCCGGGAACACGTCCCAGTGCCGCTCCTCGGTGTAGCGCACGGCTGTCTCCAGCAGCGACTGCCCGCGCTGCTGCGGAATCTGGGCGGCTTGGGCGCCGGCGATCGTCTCTTCCACGCTCCACTCAACTCCCGCGCTCACCTCGGGTTACGGCCGGAGCGCGCGCCGGGGAGGAGCACCCTTCTCGCGCTCGGGGCGCACGGGTGCACGGTCGGGGGCGCGCGGGAGGAACCGGGGCGGGAGCCGGGTAACCAGGGAGGGGGGTGGCATCTGCCTTTACCCCGGCAAACCGCACATGTCACGCATTGACGGTATGTCAGCTGGGCAGTGATCCTCCCGGCCGGAACCCTCCGGCCGGATCTTCACGCTCCAGGGGTTCGCAGGGGGTAGCGCATGGCCGCAAGGCCTCTCGTGGCGAGGCAGCCGAACGAACGGCTGCAGGCACTCATCCAGGAAGCGGGGTGTTCCAACGCCGGGCTGGCCCGGCGGGTCAACATGTGCGGCGCCGAGCACGGGCTCGACCTGCGGTACGACAAGACGTCGGTGGCCCGCTGGCTGCGCGGCCAGCAGCCGCGGGGCCGGGCCCCGGCGATCATCGCCGAGGCGCTCGGGCGCAAGCTCGGCCGTACGGTCACGATCGACGAGATCGGCATGGCCAACGGCAAGAACCTCGCCTCGGGGGTCGGTCTCCAGTTCTCGCCGACGGTACTGGGGGCCATCGAGCAGGTCTGCGAGCTGTGGCGCAGCGACGTGGGCCGGCGGGACTTCCTGTCCGGCTCCTCCGTCGCCGCCTCCGCGCTGGTCGAGCCCAGCCGCGACTGGCTGATCTCGGTGCCGGACGCCCAGGTGTCCCGGCAGGCGGGCCCGCGCGTGGGCCTGTCCGACGTGGCGGCCGTGCGGTCCATGACCCGGGCGCTGACGGACCTCGACCACCAGTACGGCAGCGGGCACGTGCGCCCCGTGGTCGTGCACTACCTCAACAGCGTCGTCTCCGGACTGCTCGCCGGGTCGTACCGGGAGGCGGTCGGGCGGGAGCTCTTCGCGACCGTGGCCCGGCTCACCGAGCTGGCCGGCTACATGGCGGTCGACACCGGGCAGCCCGGCCTGGCCCAGCGCTACTACATCCAGTCCCTGCGGCTGGCCCAGGCCGCCGGCGACCGCGGCTACGGCGGGTACGTCCTCGCCGCCTCCATGAGCCACCTGGCCGCGCAGCTCGGCAACCCGCGCGAGATCGCGCAGCTCGCCCGCGCGGCACAGGAGGGGGCGCGCGGGCGGGTGACCCCGCGGGCGGAGGCGATGTTCCACGCGGCCGAGGCGCGCGGGCACGCCCTGCTCGGCGACCTGCGCGCCGCACAGGCCGCGGAGGGCCGGGCGGTCGGTTCCATGGAGCGGGCGGACGCGGCCTCCGGGGACGACCCGGCGTGGATCACGCACTTCGACGAGGCCTACCTGGCCGACGAGCTGGCGCACTGCCACCGTGACCTCGGCCAGGCCGAGGCGGCGGCCCGGTACGCCGAGCAGTCGCTGGCCGGCCATCCCGAGACCCGGGCCCGGCGCCGCGCCATCGGCTATGTGCTGCTCGCCACGGCCCAGGTGCAGCAGCGCGAGATCGAGCAGGCCTGCGGCACCGGCCTGAAGGCGGTGGAACTGCTGGAGACGCTCCGCTCCAACCGGGGCGCCGAGTACCTGGAGGACCTGCAGCAGCGCCTGGCGCCCTTCCAGGACGAGGCGGTGGTCAGGGAGTTCGGAGCCCGCCTCGATCTCCAGCCGGCCGCCTGACGCACCGGCCCTCCCCTCGGACCGGACCGGATCCACCGGACCGGGCGGGGGCCGGGCGGGGGCCGGGCGGAGGAACCCGCCCCCGCGGCCGGGTGAACGCACGGCGAACGGCGGCATCAGGTACGCCCGTTGCCGTGGACAGCGTGCCGCGGGGCGGTCTTGTTACCGCTGTCACAGGGAAGGAGATCACGTCCCGAGCTGCGTGGCACCCGGCTCCGGGGACCCGGTAGCGTGAGCCGACGATTCCGAAGGTCCCCCATTCGTAGGAGTCCCGGTGACGCAGAGTGGACAGGGCGAGGAGCCCTCGGCGCAGTCCGCGCACGAAGGCATCGTGCTGCCCTCCGACGGAGGCGAGCCCCTGCTGCCGGGCATGAGGGGCGCGCCCGCCCCCACCCCGGCGGCGCCCGCGGGCGGCCAGGCCTGGGGCGGCACCTGGGGCCCCGACCGGCAGCAGCCGCAGCACCAGCAGGACCAGGGCTGGCCGCCGGCGGCCGCCCAGCAGTGGGGCACCCCGGACCAGCGGCAGCCCGCCGGCGGCCCCGGCCCGCTGCCCCCCGAGGGCGCACCGGCCCCGTCGTACGACGCCCAGGCGTACGGTCGGGCCCCGGGCCACGGCCCGGACGGCACGCAGGCCCCGTACGACGGGAGCCGTCCCGCCTACGCGGCCGGCCCGCAGTCCCCCTACGGTGCGGCCCCGCAGCCCGACTACGGCGCCGACGCCTACCGGCAGTACCCGGCACAGCCCGGCCACTCGGCCCCCATGCCGCCCGCCGCGCCGGACGCGTACCCGCCGCAGGGCTCCCCGCCGCCCCCGGCCGCCGACGGTGCGACCCAGTACATACCGCCGGTCCACGCGGCGCACGCGGACGAGGGCGCGACCCAGTACATACCGCCCGTCCAGGGCTCTCCCGTCGACGAGGGCGCCACCCAGTACATACCGCCGGTGACACCGGGCTCGCTGCCGCCCGAGTCGGCCGGTGAGGAGACCCGGTACCTCGGGCGCGCCCAGCAGCCCCCCGCGCCGGGCGGGCACTCCGACGCGGACGCCACGCAGTACATCCCGCCCTACGCCGCCCAGGCGCACGGCGGTGAGCGGCAGCCGCCCGCGGAGTTCGACAACCTCTTCCGCGGCGGGCCGGGCGGTTCCGGACCGGCCGGGACCACGCAGCAGATGCCGCGCGTCCAGCATCCGAACGCCCACCCCGGCCCGGCCCAGCCCTCCTACGAGCAGCCCCTGGACGACGACCGCGGGCGCGGGGACCGCTCGCGGGTGCCCCTGATCGCCGCCGTCGGCGTCGGCATCGTGGTGCTGGGCGTGGGCGCCGGCGCGCTGCTCAGCAGCGGGGGAGGGGACAAGGGCGGCGACGACAAGCCCGTCGCCGCCTCCGCCCCGGCCACCCAGGACTCTCCCTCGGCGGCCGAGTCCACCGACCCGGCCGAGCAGCAGGCCATCGCCCTGGACAAGCTGCTCGCCGACAGCGGCAGCAGCCGGGCCTCGGTGATCCAGGCGGTGGCGAACGTCAAGCAGTGCAACAACCTCGGCCAGGCCGCCACCGACCTGCGCGACGCGGCCAAGCAGCGCAACGGCCTGGTGACCCGGCTGGGCAAGCTTCCGGTCGACAAGCTGCCGGCCAACGCCGAGCTGACCGCCGCCCTCACCAAGGCCTGGCAGGCCTCGGCCGCCGCCGACACCAACTACGCGGCCTGGGCCGACCAGGTCGGTGGCAAGAAGGGCTGCCACAAGGGCCACGCCCGGGTCACCGGCCAGACCCAGGCCGGCAACCGGGAGAGCGGCACCGCGAGCGCCCAGAAGGTCAGGGCGGCCGCGCTGTGGAACACCATCGCGAAGAAGTACGGCCTGACCCAGCGCCAGCCGACCCAGCTCTGAGGGGGCCGGGGCCGCGGGCCGGTCAGACGAGGTTCGCCTCCTGGAGCGTGCTCGTCATGTCGGTGATTCCGTCGAATCCCGAGCCCGCGGTCCTCCTCGCCTCGACCAGCTTGCCGTCCTGGACCACCTGGAGGGTCACGTCGGCGTTGACCAGCCGGGGCAGGCCGAGACCGGCGAGCTTGCCCTCGTAGGGCCAGCGCAGGGTCGGGGTGAGACCGCCGGTGTCGACCTTCAGGCCCTTGTCGAGGGTGTGCCGCACGCTGTCGGCGCTCACCTCGCCGCCGATCCGCTCCAGCACCGTCCTCAGCACGGTGTAGGCGATCCAGGTGGTCTGCACCCCGGCGTCCGCGGGGTCGATGCGGTTGTCGCCGAAGGCCTCCTCGTTGATGACCTTCTTCATCGGGCCCCACCGCGGGTCGGACGTCACCGGGTACCAGCCGGTGATGAACGCCCCCTCGTAGGGGCTCGACGCACCGCCCGTCGCGTTGATCACGCTCTGGTCGACGCTGCCCATCACGGTCGCCGTGCGCACCGCCGGGAAGGAGTCGCGGGCCCGGCGGAAGGAGTCCATGAAGGTGCCGGTACGGTCCCCGAGCGCGGGCACCACACAGCCCTTCCTCGTCACGTCCCCGGTCGCGGACCGCAGCGCCCGCTCGGCCTGGGTGTCGTACTCGGTGGCGTTCTCGGCGGCGAGCTGGTCGCCGGTCGCCGCGTGCCCGCCCTCCTTCAGGCCCGCGTCCAGCAGGCTGGGCAACTGGTCGCCCGCGATGCTGTCCGGGCGCACCAGGGCGACCGGGCCGCAGGCCGCGGCCAGCGCCCGGCCGAGACCGGCCAGCAGGGCGGGCTGGCCCCCGTTGACCGGGTAGGACATGTGGCCGGTGAACTCGTCGTTGCTGATGCCGTAGCCGCCGATGTAGGGGATGCCCGCGCTCTCCAGCGGGGCGAGGTAGGAGTCGACGTACTGGCTGTAGGAGCCGACGACGGCGACCACGTCCTCGGCGGCCGCGCGCCGGGCGCACCTCGCCGCGCCCACGCTGTCGTTGTGGTCGTTGCAGGTCAGGATCTCGAGCCTGCGGCCGTTGACGCCGCCACGGCTGTTGATCCACTTGCCGTAGGCGCGGGCCATCGCGGGCATGCCCGGCTTGTTGGTGGCGTCCGTGTTCTGCGGCGCCCACGTCATCACCTTGATCGGGTCGTCCCCGGAACCCCCCGTGGCACCGGGGACGACCCCGCAGCCGGCGGTGAGCGACGCGACCGCGGCCAGTGCGCCCGCGGAGAGCAGGGCCGCTCTGACGGGCCGGGTGAGGGAGAGGGACAAGGTGCTGCGGAAGCGTCGCCTGCCGGTCATGGACACGCACGATTCCCTCACACCACTAACCCGAGAGTGACCCTCGGTCAATGAAAGGTGACACCAAGGTGAATTCGGGGGGTCGGTGTGGCGGGTGTGGCGAGGAACGTACGATCGATGACCGTGCAAGGTTCGGAGAACTCTTCCCGTCGCGGCCGTCGCTCCTCCACCATGGGCGGCATGCCACTGAACGACATGCCGTGGTGGCGCTGGCGCAGCAATGTGCGCTCCGCGCTGCACATGCTCTCCGACCCGGTGTTCCAGCGGGACGTCTGGCTGGCCGGAGTGGACGGATACGGCGACGTCACCGACGCCGTGTACCGGCTGGTCGAGGACACCTGGCTGGACAACTGGTCGGCGGAGAAGTACGTCGGCACGATCTTCCGCGACTCCCAGGAGGCGGCGCTGGTCGACACGGCCGTGCTGCGGGTGCTGCGGATCATGCACCAGGTCGGCCCGGACGCACAGGTCTCCGCGTACCTCGACCACCACGCGTGGCCGGAGGCGGTGCGGGCGGCACGGGACGCGCACCTGCGTCTCGCGGCCAGTGACGGCGACGACCCGGACACGGCCCCGCGCAGCCTTGAGGTCCTGCGCATCATGACGCGGACCGCGTAGCCGGCAGGGAGTCCGAGGCCGCCCGCGGTGCCGCGGGGCGTCCTCGCCCCGTCCCGCCCTGCGGGACGACCGCCCGCCGCGGACGGCCGGTGTGGGAACCTGTGGTGCATGAACGAGCAGCCCGCCCGCGCCGCCGACCCGGCCGACCAGTACGTCCTCACCCTCTCCTGCCCGGACAAGCAGGGCATCGTGCACGCCGTGTCGAGCTACCTGTTCATGACCGGCTGCAACATCGAGGACAGCCAGCAGTTCGGCGACCACGACACGGGCCTGTTCTTCATGCGCGTCCACTTCTCGGCCGAGGCGCCGGTGACCGTGGAGAAGCTGCGGGCGAGTTTCACCGCGATCGGCGACTCCTTCCACATGGACTGGCAGATCAACCGGGCCGACGAGAAGATGCGCATCGTGCTGATGGTCAGCAGGTTCGGGCACTGCCTGAACGACCTGCTGTTCCGGGCGCGGATCGGGGCGCTGCCGGTGGAGATCGCGGCCGTGGTCTCCAACCACACCGACTTCGAGGAGCTGGTGGGCTCCTACAACATCCCTTTCCACCACATCCCCGTGACGAAGGAGACCAAGGCCGAGGGCGAGGCGCGGCTGCTGGAGATCGTGCGCGAGGAGCACGTCGAACTGGTCGTCCTCGCCCGCTACATGCAGGTCCTCTCCGACGACCTGTGCAAGCAGCTCAGCGGCCGGATCATCAACATCCACCACTCGTTCCTGCCGAGCTTCAAGGGCGCGAAGCCTTACCACCAGGCGCACGCGCGCGGCGTCAAGGTGATCGGCGCCACTGCCCACTACGTCACCGCCGACCTCGACGAGGGCCCGATCATCGAGCAGGAGGTCGAGCGGGTGGGCCACGACGTCACCCCGGAGGGCCTGGTCGCCGTCGGCCGTGACGTGGAGTGCCAGGCGCTGGCACGAGCGGTGAAGTGGCACGCGGAGCACCGGATCCTGCTCAACGGCCGCCGGACCGTCGTCTTCACCTGAGGTCCTGGTTCGGATCGGGCCGGACCCCTCGAGCCCGGCGCGATCCGGACGAAGGACCCTGGGGCCCGTCGCCGCCCTGGGCGCGCTGTCCCGGGACGGCTCCGCCGGCCTCCGGCCGGGAGCTGACGCCGGCGGGCCGCACGCTCACATCCGGCTCAGTCCCGCCGCGGCGAACAGGACGTCCCGGATCGCCTCGCGGTCGCCCACCTGCCCCGCCGCGGCCTCCTCGGGAGGCACGTGGCCCGCGGCCAGGCGGCAGAACTCCACGCCGTCCAGGGCGACATGGGCCACCTCCAGATCGGCGGAGCCCCGTGCGCCCGGCGAGTCCAGCGGGATCAGCCACTCCCCGCCGGCCGCGCCCTCGATCTCCAGCCGCAGGCTGCGCCCGGGCTCCCCGGCCTGGACCAGGCGCGGCGGCCGGCCCGCCCCGGACAGCCCCGCCCGCCGCCGCTCGGCCAGTGCCACCGGCAGCATCCGGGCCGCCAGGTCGATCATCCGGTGCAGATGCCGCGGCGCGGGCGCCTCGTAGGGGTAGTCCACCGCCTCCGCGATGTCCTCCGCGTGCACCCAGCACTCGAAGGACCGGTCCAGCATCGCGTCGTGCAGCGGCAGACCGAAGTCGCCGTACGGCACCATGAGCCCGCCGGTGCCGCCGCCCGTGAAGGACACCGTCCGCAGCAGCCGGTGACTCTGCTCCCGCCAGGGCGCCCGCACGGACCGCGTCGGCGGGAAGTGCGAGGTGCGCCAGAACGCGTCGGTGCGCGCGGCCGGTCCCACCGCGGCCGGTTCGCCGCCGGCCGCCTCCGTGAGCGGATCGTCCAGACCGAGCGCCACCGCGACCAGGCCGTCCACCGACAGCAGATGGGCGATCACCCCGGCCACGGTGGTACGGCGGCTCGTCGCCTCGTCGGCCTCGAACCAGCGCAGCCGCACCGGCGCGTGCCACTCGGCGTCCCCGAAGTCCTGCAGCAGCGCGTCCAGTCGCGCGGTCTCCGCGTCGTAGGGTGCCGCCCACTCGGGCACCGGGATGCGCGGCGGGCGGCGCTTCAGGCAGCTCTCCAGGACGCGGGTGCGCAGCGCCGGGTCCAGGTCGAGGCTCTCCGGTCGCTGCAGCAGACCGACCGCCTCGCGCAGCCGGCGCGCCTCGTCCGCGCAGGCCCCGCAGTCGCCGAGGTGCTCCTCGACGGCAGCCGTCTCCGCCGCCGAGCAGGCCGCCAGGGCCCAGGCGCCGAGGAGTGACTTCAGGACGTCGTGCGACAACTCGAGCGGCACGGGATCGGGTTTTCCTGGATCGGTGAAATCGGGCAGGGGCAGCCCGCTGTCCTCGACGGAGGCGCGGGGCGGCGGGATGCGGGGCTCGCGGGCGCCGTCGCGCCCGTCGTGCGCCGCGAAGCCCTCGGGGCCGTTCACACCGCACCTCCGTGTCCCCGCGGGGTGCCGGCGTCGTGCGCGGTCGACAGCAACTGGAGACCGAGACGGAGCCGGCGGCGGGCCTCGTCCTCGGTGACGCCGAGGTCGGCGGCGGCCTGCCGGTAGTCGCGCCGCTGGAAATAGGCCAGTTCGAGCGCGGCGCGCAGCGGGGCGGGCATGGAGTGGACGATGTAGTCGGCGCGGGCGGCGACCGAGGCGCGGCGCACCTTGCCCTCCACGCTCCGGAGCTCCTCCGCCGAACCGCTCCCGCCCGGGGACAGCGCGGCGGACTCGGTGGCCCGCAGCCGCTGCACGGCCAGCCGGTGGGTCACCTGCGCCACCCAGGAGCGCATCGGGCCCTGCTTGGGGTCGTAGGAGTCGGGGTGCTCCCAGACGTGGGCGAAGACCTCCCGGGTGACCCCGTCGGCGGCGCGCTCGTCGCCGAGGACCCGGTGGGCGAGGCTGTGCACGAGGGAAGCGAAGCGGTCGTACAGCTCGCCGAGGGCGGCGGCCTCACCGCGCGCCAGCCGCTGCTGCATCCTGCGGTCCCAGCGGGGCGGTGCGTCCTTCTGCGTCATGTCGCCCCTCCCCTCGCCCTCGCCCGACAGGTCCAGCGTGTCTGCACCGTCTTCTCGAATGTAGTCGGCACCACCGACAACGCACGCCCCTTTGTGTCAATGTGCGCCCCCCGAGACACCGCAGGTGATAGCACCCTCTTCACATATCCTTCACGCAATCGGCTTCTAAGTATGATCGAGTGGGATCGGTACTGACTAAAACAAGACCCTTATTGATCGTGCACGGTTTGCGAGTCGAAGTTTCAGGGAACGGCCGCTGGGCAGCCGCGCGGAAAGAAACGTAGGAACTGCTTCCGTTTCCGGGCGGTTCCGCGAACCGGCGAGCGGAGGGGCGTGGCCGTGACATTCAAGGTGACCGGCGTCGAACGGGACGGGTGGGCCGTGCTCCGGGTCGGCGGGGAGCTGGACCTGATGACCTCACCGGTGCTGCGCCAGCGGGTGCACGACGTGGTCGCCGAGGGTCACCACAGCCTGGTCCTGGACCTCTCGGAGGTCTTCTTCTGCGACTCCAGCGGCGTCGGCGTGCTCATCGCCGCCCGACGGCTGATCCGCTCCTGCCAGGGCCGGCTGCGGCTGATCCTCCCGGACCGGGGCGCGGAGGACGGCTCGCACGTCAACCGGGTCCTCGGCGCGCTCGGCGTCCGCCGCCTCTTCGACGTCCGTCCCGACGTCGAGTCCGCCGTCACCGACGAGGCCGACCCGCTGTCCGCCTGAGCCCCCCGGCGGCCCCGATCCCGCCGGCCCGAGCACATCACGCGGCCGCCGCCACGGGGTTGTCGCGAAATTCCCCCGGTCTTGGCACAACCGCCGTTTTCCCGCCACCTGTCCGCCGCCCGCGACGTACGCTCCCAGCCGGATCATCCTCCACGTCGACACGAAGGCGGCCCCGACAGACATGGTCAGCACCGAGTACGAGCGCAGGATCGCCGCCCGGTTCGCCGGCTTCGACCAGGACGGCAACGGCTACATCGACCGCGAGGACTTCAGCGCGGCGGCCAAGGCCCTGCTCGCCGAGTTCGCCGTACCCGCCCGTTCCGACCGGGGACAGGCGCTCTACGCCGGGGCGGAGGCGTTCTGGCAGGGCATGGCCGGCATCGCCGACCGGGACGGCGACCAGCGCATCACCCGTGAGGAGTTCGTCACCGGCGCGGTCAAGCGCCTGCGCGACAACCCCGAGCGCTTCGCCGAGATCGCCCGGCCCTTCCTGCACGCGGCCCTGGCCGTCGCGGACCCGGACGCGGACGGCCGCGCCACCGTCCCCGACACCGTCCGCGTGCTGCGCGTGCTGCGTGTCCCGGAGGACGTCGCCCTGGCGACCGCGACCGCCCTCGACGCCGACGGCGACGGTGGGATCGGCGAGTCGGAGATCGTCCCGGCCTTCGCACGGTACTTCACCGTTGCCGAGTAGCGGGTGCCGCGCAACACGCCCGGGTCCGCGTCCGGTTCGGGCGGGTCCTTGGCCCACGATGTTGCGGATCGTGGCGTGCTGACATCACAGAGCGTTGATATGTGCTGGTGTCCTTGACGTGACTCGTCACATCCCGGAGTCACGCGTCCCCTCGGGTACCTTGTGTGGGATGCGAGTGGCCGCGAGTACGTGCCGATCTGTTGGCGCGCCCGGGTCCTACCCGGACCGGGCGTTGTGCGCCGCTGCTCGCGGGGCGGTGCGGGGCCGGATTTCGGTCCGTTCTCCCGCCTGTTCGACTGCCCGGCGAGCGCGTCGCACAGTATGCCGTACGCGTACTCCTTCGCGCTGGAATATGCCCGAAGCGCTTGTTGGGGTGACTGTACGTCAACCATGCTGTCTCGTAAGGGAATCACGTTCCGTGACCCTGGCTCTGGCCGTTGTCCTGGCCATGCAGAAAATGGCTACGATCGTGGCCCTCGTCGTGAAGCGCGTCGCGATGTGTGTCGCGGCGCGCGTGTGGCGCGAGGCCATGTGTCCGCCGGTTCGGATGGTGTGAGCGGTGCAGGTGCTTCAAGTGCAACTGGAGATCCGGCCCGACCCCACGGAGGTGGGGCGGGCCAGAAGGTGGGCCCGTTCGCGGCTCTCCGGGCTCGGTATAGGAGCCGACGAGCCGTTGGCCGAGACACTGGTCCTGCTGGTCTCCGAGTTGGTGACGAACGCCGTGGTGCACACCGGCCGGCCGGCCGTGCTGCGGCTCTCCCTGCCGGGGAAGGCGCCGGGCGCCGGCGCCGGGCCGGCGGTGGCGGCGGCGGGCCCGGGGTCCGGCCCCGCGGACGCCACCGGCGCGGCGGCCCCGGTCGCCTCGGCCACCGTCCGGCTCGAGGTGGCCGACACCAGCTCCCGCGCACCCGTCCCGCGCTGCGCCGGCGGTGACGCCACCGGCGGCCGGGGCCTGGCGCTCGTCGACTGCCTGGCCGACCGCTGGGGCTGGCACCCCGAGGGCTCCGGCAAGAGCATCTGGTGCGAGCTGGACCGCTGCTCACAGTCCCGGGAGGGCGCGACCCCGGCGTACGGGGGCGGTCCGGCCGCGTACGAGGACTTCGCCTTCGAGGCGGTGTAGGCGTCCGGTGCCCCGTGCGCCCCGGACGCCTCCGCGCGCGGGCGCCGTGAACCAGGCGTGAACCGCGTTTCGCCCTGCCCGTGTTGACGGCGCGGCGCCGGATCAACACCCTGGTGGGCGACGATTCGCCGTGAGGGGGCGGCGAGGCCCGCGGGCGGCCGGGGTCCTCGCCGAGCGCGGATCGCACCGGACGTCGGCGCGGGGCCGGAGGCGGCGGCGCGCCGCCGTCCGGGGGCTCCGGGTCCCGGCGCCTTTTCAGGGCACGGCGTGGAAGCCGCCCGCGCGGCCCACTCTCTCCACAGGCTGTGGACGAGTCATCGCGCCGGCCCGGTGCGGAAGGTCCGCCGGTAGGCGGTCGGCGTCACCCCGAGCGCCTGCTGCAGGTGCTGGCGCATCGACTGGGCCGTGCCGAAACCGGCGTCCCGCGCCACCCGGTCGACCGACAGCTCGCTGGACTCCAGCAGGTGCCGGGCGCGTTCCACGCGCTGCCGGGTGAGCCACTGGCCGGGGCTGACACCGACCTCCTCGCGGAACCGGCGGGTGAAGGACCGCACCGACATGGACTCCCGGGCGGCCATGTCGCGGAGCTGGATCGGCTCGTGCAGCCGGCCGAGCGCCCAGGCGCGGGCCGCGGTGGTCGTGGCGAGCTGCGGATCGGGCACGGGGCGCTCGATGTACTGGGCCTGGCCGCCGTCGCGGTGCGGCGGTACGACCGTGCGGCGGGCCACCTCGTTGGCGACGGCCGTGCCGTGGTCGCGACGCACCATGTGCAGGCACAGGTCGATCCCGGCGGCCACCCCGGCCGAGGTCAGCACGTCGCCGTCGTCGATGAACAGCACGTCGGCGTCGACGTCGATCTTCGGGAACATCCGCTGGAACCGCTCGGCGTCGGCCCAGTGCGTGGTCGCCGGCCGGCCGTCGAGGAGTCCGGCGGCGGCGAGGACGTACACGCCGGTGCAGATGGAGGCGAGGCGGGTGCCGGGGCGGATGCGGGCGAGCGCGGCGGCCAGCTCGCCGGTCAGCCGGCCCTCGTCGTAGAGCGGGCCGAGTTCGTACGACGCCGGGACGATCACCGTGTCGGCCGTCTCCAGCGCCTCCGGGCCGTGCGCGACGTGCACGGCGAAGTCGGCGTCCGTGTCGACCGGGCCGGGTGGCCGGACCGAGCACGTCACCACCTCGTACAGGAGCCGGCCCGCGGCGTCCCTGGGACGGCCGAAGATCCGGTGCGGAATGCCCAGCTCGAAGGGGAGCAGGCCGTCCAGGGCCAGGACGACGACGCGGTGCGGGCGGAACTCCTGGCCTATGGTCATGGCCCGATCCTAGCGAATGCTGTCCTTCGGGCCACTCGTTGTGCGGCACCGGGGCGAGGACGCTCTATGACGTGACTCAGACAACCGAAGCCGCCGCTCCCCTCCAGGCCCCGCCCGCCCGGCGCCGCCGGGTGCACCGCGCCTGGTACGTCGCCGCCGTCACCTTCGTCACGATCATCGGCGCGGCCGCCTTCCGTTCCCTGCCCGGTCTCCTCATCGACCCGCTGCACCAGGAGTTCGGCTGGTCACGCGGCACCATCGGCGCCGCCGTCTCCGTCAACCTGGCGCTCTACGGGCTCACCGCGCCCTTCGCCGCCGCCCTCATGGACCGCTTCGGCATCCGCCGGGTCGTGGCCGTCGCGCTCACCGTGATCGCCCTGGGCGCCGGCCTGACCGTCTGGATGACGGCGCCCTGGCAGCTCATGCTGTGCTGGGGCCTGCTGGTCGGCCTCGGCAGCGGATCGATGGCGCTGGCGTTCGCCGCCACCGTCACCAACCGCTGGTTCACCGAGCGCCGCGGCCTGGTCAGCGGCATCCTCACCGCGGCCTCCGCCTCCGGCCAGCTCATCTTCCTGCCGGTGCTGTCCTGGACGGTGGAGAACCACGGCTGGCACCCGGCGGCCGTCACGGTGGCCCTCGCCGCCCTGGCCGTGGTCCCGTTCGTGTGGATCCTGCTGCGCGACCACCCGGCCGACGTGGGCCTGGCGCCCTACGGCGCCGAGGAGTTCGTACCGAAGCCGCCCCCGGTCACCGGTGCGGCCCGCCGCACGCTCGGCGTGCTCGCCTCCGCCGCCCGCACGGGCCCGTTCTGGCTGCTGGCCGGCACCTTCGCGATCTGCGGCGCCTCCACCAACGGACTGATCCAGACGCACTTCGTGCCCGCGGCGCACGACCACGGCATGCCGGTCACGGCGGCGGCCTCGCTGCTGGCGGTCATCGGCGTGTTCGACGTCGTCGGCACGATCGCCTCCGGCTGGTTCACCGACCGCTTCGAACCGCGCCGCCTGCTCGCCGTCTACTACGCCCTGCGCGGTGTCTCACTGCTGTTCCTGCCGATGCTGCTCGGCCCGTCGGTGCATCCCTCGATGGTCTTCTTCATCGTCTTCTACGGCCTCGACTGGGTGGCCACGGTCCCACCGACCCTGGCCCTGTGCCGGGAGCAGTACGGGGAGGACAGCGCCATCGTCTTCGGCTGGGTGCTCGCCTCGCACCAGGTCGGCGCGGCCCTGGTCGCCTACCTCGGCGGTGCCGCCCGTGACGTCTTCGGCTCCTACGACATGGTCTGGTACGCCGCCGGCACCCTGTGCGCGGTGGCGGCCCTGATGGCCCTGGTCATCCGCCGCCGCCCGGCGCTCCCGGTGCCCGCCCTCGTCCAGCCGGCCCAGGCGTATTGATCACGAGCGTTGTCGACACCGGTCGGGCTTGATCATGGCGAAGACCTCCGGTGTGGTGGAGCTGTCCAGGACTGCACCGCACGGAGGTCTTCGTGTCCCACCGTGGTGCCCGGCTGACACTGCACGGCAGGCGGCTGCTGGTCGAGCGTGTCTGCGCAGGTCGTCCCGTCGCGCATCGGAGATCCGGACGCGGGCCGGCTGCGGATCCTGAGGCGCACCGGCCGGCCGGAACCGACCTCGGGGAAGTCCGTGCGGTGCGGTCAGCGCCGGGCGCCCGCCGCGAGTCTCCTGGCCACCGCCCTGGCGATCCGCTCCGCGTCGATCGCCAGCTCCCGGAGCATGCCGCTGATCGGATTGGTGAACCCGGTGAAGTAGAGACCGGGGGCGCCGTTTGGCGTGCGGGCGCCGTGCACCACCGGTCTGCCGCGTCCGTCCAGCACGCCGAGGTGCCCGACCAGCCCGTCCAGCGCCCGCTCGTACCCGGTGGCCGCGATCACCGTGTCCGGGGTGAGGCGCCCGCCGTCGGCGAGGACCACCTTCCCGTCCTCGAACCCCTCGACCGCGGCGACGATCTCCACCTTCCCGCCGCGCACGGCGTCGACGATGCCGACGTCCTGCACCGGGATGGCTCCCTCGCGCACCCTGCTGTACAGCCCGCCGTCGGGCCGCGGCAGCCCGTGGGCGGAGAGATCCGGGGTGATGAAGCGCGCCAGGGCCCGGGCGAGCCGGTCCACCAGCGGCACCGGCAGCCGCCGCACCAGCACGCCCGTGTACTGGGCGGCCCATCCGGCGGTCGAGCGGCGCACGATGTGCGGGGCGGTGCGTACGGCCAGGCGGACCCGCGCGGCGCCGCCCTCCACCAGGTCGACGGCGATCTCGGCACCGGTGTTGCCGATGCCGACGACCAGCACGTCCCGGCCCGCGTACGGCCGTGCGTCGCGGTACTGCGCGGCGTGCAGGAACTCCCCGCCGAAGCCGTCCAGACCAGGCCAGTCGGGCACCCGCGCGGTGTGGTTGTGGCCGGTGGCGACGACCACCGCGCTGCCGGTCAGCTCACGCCCGCCGGAGGCGTGCAGTACCCAGCCGTCGCCGTCACCGCAGCGCTCGACGCGGAACACCTCGACACCGGTGACGATCTCCAGCTCGTGGTGCTCGGCGTACTTCTCCAGGTACCGGACCACGTCGTCCCGGGCCACCCAGCGCCCGAACCCGCGGGGTATCGCGAGGCCCGGCAGGGCCGACAGGCGCCGGGTGGTGTGCAGGTGCAGGCGGTCGTAGTGCCGCCGCCAGGAGGCGCCCACCCGGTCGGACCTCTCCAGCACCACGGCCCGCACCCCACGGGCCCGCAGCGCGTGGGCGGCGGCCAGTCCGCCGGGGCCGGCGCCTATGACGTAGACGGGGCGCTCGGCGGGGCTCGCGGACGGGTGCGCGGAGGAGGGACGGGAGTCGGCCATGAGCGCGAGCGTAATCACCCACCAGGTTGATGGGTCTCGGTCAAGACCGGAATTGGTTGCGGATTGATCACGCGTGTGGGGAAAGCGGGTGATTCACGCCGCGCCGTGGCCGGACAGCCGCCACGGGGCGCGTCCCGGAGTGGGGAAAACCGCTGTTCCGGCCGGACGGCCAACCCGGATCATGGGCGCATGCCCCCCGACGACTGGCACCTGAGTGACGACCCGGACGCGTTCCTGGTCCGCGCGGGCGGCTTCCTGCGCTCCCGTCCGGCCCTGCACACGATCCCGCTGACGGTGCTGGACGCACTGCGCAGCCGGGGACCGCACCTCTACGGCGACGGGGCCCCGCTGTTCGGCACGCTGCGGGACGGGGCCGACGGCATCCGTGCCGCGTTCGTCCACACGCCCCCGTTCCCGCTCCACCTCACCGAGCTCGGCCCGGAGGGCACCGAGGCGCTGGCGATCCGTCTGGCCGACGCCGGCCATCCGCTCACCGGTGTCTCCGGCGAACGCGGGACGGCGGCGGCCCTCGCCGCCTCCTGGCGGCGGCGCACCGGCACCACGGCCCGGCTTACACAGCGCAGGCGGCTCTACCGACTCGCCGAGCCCAGCGCCCCGCCGCCGCGTCCCGCGGGCCGGGCCCGAGTGGCCGGCCGGGGGGACCGGGACCTGCTGACGCGCTGGTACGACGAGTTCAAGGACGCGGTGGGGCAGAGCGCGGGCCAGGGCGCGGGCCCCTGGGCCGACGCCCGCATCGCCCGCGGCGGCCTCACCCTCTGGGAGACCCCGGACGGCACGCCCGTCTCCATGGCCGGCGCGACCCCGGAGACCGCGGGCCAGGTCCGGGTGGCCCCGGTGTACACCCCCGCACACCTGCGCGGCCACGGCTACGCGGGCGCGGTGACGGCGGAGGTGGGCCGCGCCGCCCTGGCGGCCGGAGTGGCCCACGTGCTCCTCTTCACCGACCTCGCCAACCCCACCAGCAACGGGCTCTACCGGCGGATCGGGTACCGCGGCGTGGCGGACTTCGCGGTGTGGCGGTTCGGGGACTGAACCCGCCGCGCCGCGAGGCGGGTCACGGCCACAGGAGGTTCTTGCTCCAGCCGAACTCCGTGCGGCGGTATTCGAGGCGTACGTGGCGGCGGTCGGGGTCGCCCTGGAAGAACTCCACCGCCTCCGGGCGCAGCCGGTAGAGCGTCCAGGTGGGGGAGGGCTCGGACGGGTTCTCGCGGGCCCGCGCCCAGGCCGCCTCCGACACCTGCCGCAGCTCCTCCAGCGAGGACAGCTCCTCGCTCTGCCGGCCGGTCAGGGCCGCGGCCAGCGCGCCCGTCGAGCGTGCGTGCAGGTCCGCCAGGCTCTCGTGCGACGGGGCCGACGCCACCGATCCGCGCACCCGCACCTGGCGGCCCAGCGCCGGCCAGTAGAAGGCGAGGGCGGCGTGCGGGTGGGCGTGCAGGGCCCGGCCCTTGCGGCTCGTCGAGTGGCTCGCGAAGGACCAGCCGTCCGCGTCGGCGCCGTGCATCATGACGATCCGTACGTCGGGCCGGCCCTCCTCGTCCGTCGTCGCCAGCGACATCGTGTGCGGTTCCGGCTGCCCGGCCGCCACCGCCTCCGCGAACCAGCTCGTGAAGAGGGGCAGCGGCGTCGGGGGAGCCGTGTCCGGGTCGAAGGGGCGCAGCTCGGTGGCCCCGGGGGCCCAGACCCGCAGGGACCGCAGCATGTCGTGGAGATCCTTCTGTGCCATGGGGCGAGTATGGCCGCCGCCGGACGCCCCGGACGCCCCGGACGCCCCGGACGCCCCGGACGCCCCGGACGCCCCGGACGCCCCGGACGCCCCGGACGCCCCGGAGGCCCCGGCGTCCTCGGGCAGCCGGGACGCGTGCCGGGGAACCGGGCCTCAGAGCGTGGCCAGCCGCTCCACCAGCAGCAGCGCGCCCACGCCGAGCATCGCCGCCCCCGAGGTGCGGGTGACCGCGCGGGCCGCCGCCGGGCGGGCGGCCAGCAGGAAGCGGGCGAATGCGCCGACGGTGAGATAGACGGCCGCGCAGCACGCCATGTGGAGCAGGCCCAGAGCCGCCGTCTGCGCGGGCACGGGCAGCCGGTCGCCGGTGAGGGTGAGGAACTGGGGGAGCACGGACAGGTAGAGCAGCAGACCCTTGGGGTTGAGGCCGCTGATCGTGGCACCCCGCAGGAAGAGCCTCCCGTCGGCCGGCGTTCCGGCGTCCGCGTCCGGCACGGCCGGCCGGCGCAGCACACCCCAGCCCAGCCGGAGCAGATAGCCCGCGCCCACCACCGTCAGGGCCGTCAGCAACCGGGGCGAGCCCGCCACCAGGACCGCGAGACCCGCCGTCGCCAGAGCCGTGTGCAGGGCGTACCCGCAGACCAGGCCCGCCACCGCGCGCGGTACCCGGCCGCCGCGCACGGCGGTCGCGATCACGTACGCCCAGTCGGCGCCCGGCACGCACACCAGCAGCAGGTCGACGGCGAGGAAGGAGAAGAGCAGGCCCGGTTCCATGTCGGCGACATTAGGCGTGAATGGCCCGAAAGTGTTCCTGTTGTTTGCCCTTGATCGGGGTTTCCGAGGGAGAATCTTGCTCATGGATGACGTGGATCGGAAAATCCTTGCCGAACTGCAGCAGGACGGGCGGCTGACCGTGACCGAGCTGGCCGCCCGGGTGCGCCTGAGCGTCTCGCCCTGCCACCGGCGGCTGCGCGAGCTGGAGCGCTCCGGCGCCATCCAGGGCTACCGGGCCCTGGTGGACGCGGGCGCGCTCGGGCTGAACTTCGAGGCGCTGGTCTTCGTGTCCATGCGGCAGGAGGACCGCGACACCGTCGCCGAGTTCGAGCGGGCGGTCGGCGAGCTGGACCATGTCCTGGACGCCCAGCGGCTGTTCGGCGAGCCCGACTACCTGCTCCGGGTGGCCACCGTCGACCTCGCCGCCTTCCAGCGGCTGTACGACGAGCGGCTGGCGACCCTGCCCGGGGTGCAGCGGCTCACCTCCACGCTGGTGATGAAGCACGTGGTGCGGGACCGGCCGCTGCCCGCGGCGCGGGGCTAGTGCCGTGACCGGAAGGGTTCACCGGCTCGCGGCGCCCGGCACGGCACCGCGCCGCGTTGTCGCATCACCCGAGTACGTCCGGTACGCGGACGACGCTCCGCCTTGCGCTGCACCGCACCGGACGCCGCGAGCCTTCCGGCAGACCCTTCCGGCCGCAGCACCAGCGCGGGAGCCCGCTCACCTGAGCCCCGCCGCGGAGCCGGCCGCCCGTCCCCGGGAAAGGGACAGGCGGTGGCCCACTCGGGTGGGCCACCGCCTGCCAGACAGGACCTGGTATCCGGATCGGGGTGCGTCCGCTATCTGCTCGGCTTCCTGCCGGTCACGCCCAGGTGGACCAACAGCGCCAGGTTGGGCTTGAGTTCGGCCTGCTTGACGCCCCAGGAGGAGAAGCCCTTCTGGTGCGAGGCCACCGAGGCGAGCATCGTGACCAGCGAGCCGGCGATCGCCGCCGGGTTCACGTCCTTGTCCACCCGCCCCTTGGCCTGCAGCTCGCCGATCGACTCCGCGAGCGAGCCGTTCACCGAGTTGAGGATCTTCATGCGGATCTTGTAGAACCGTTTGTCCCCCTCGGCCGCGCCGAGGTCGATCACCCGCAGGATGGCGTCGTTGCGCCGCCAGAACTCCAGGAACCCGTCGACGAGTTCCTGTGCGGTCTGCCAGCCGGACTTGCCCGCCCAGGAGCGTCCCTCGAGCAGTTCCGCCAGCTCGGCGCCCTCGGCCGCCATGCCGTCGGCGATCTCCAGGACGGCCCCCTCGACGTCCGGGAAGTACTGGTAGAAGGTCGCGGGCGAGGTGCCTGCCTTCCGGGCGACATCGATGACCTTGACATCCCGGTAGGGGGAGGAGCTGAGCATCTCGCTGAGGCAGTCGAGCAGCTTCTGCCGGGTCGCCTGCCCACGTCTGCCGGCCACGCGGCCGTCGACGGTACGCACTTGTCCTGTCATGTCGTCAGCTTACCGACGGGTGATCGGAGCGCGATTCGGCCGACTGCAAATGGGGTGCACGGGGGAAACAGGCATGGTGTGGCTGGTCTGCGGGCCGCGCGCGTCCCCGCTACTTTGACGGCATGGCCGAAAACAGGGCATCCGCGAACGAAGAGGCGTACCCCGAGGGCGTCCCCTGCTGGGTCGACGCCGAACTGCCCGACGTCGAGGCGGGCAAGCGCTTCTACGGCGCGCTCTTCGGGTGGGACTTCGAGGAGTCCTACGGCTCCTCGGTGTGGGCCCTGCTGGACGGCGACCGCGTCGCCTCGCTGGCCCCCAAGACCGACGGCCGCATGCCCACGGTGTGGACGGTGTCCTTCGCCACCACCGACGCCCGGGCCCTCGGCCGGCGGATCGTCGAGGCCGGCGGGCAGGTGGTGATGGCCCCGTTCCCGGTGGGCGACCTGGGCACCGCCGCCCTGGCCACCGACCCCGAGGGCGCGGTGTTCGCCCTGTGGCAGCCCGGCACCCACGCCGGCTTCGGCCGGCGCCGCGAGCCGAACACGTTCGTCTGGGCCGAGCTGTACACCCGGGACACCGCCGCCGCCAACACCTTCTACGGCGACCTCTTCCACGAGGCCCTGTTCGGCACCGGGAACGAGCCCGACTTCGGCCGCGCGGACGTCACCGAGGTCTTTGCGGCCGAGATGCCCCCGCACTTCCTGGCCCACTTCCGGGTCACCGACCTCGACGACGCCGTCGGCGCCGTGGGGCGGCTCGGCGGCCGGGTGCAGAAGCCGCCCTTCGAGACGTCGTACGGACGAGTGGCCGTCGTCACCGACAATCAGGGGGCGTCGTTCGCCCTGCTGGAGCGGTGAACAGGGCGAAGCGGCGATGAAATGACCTTATTCGGCATGAGACACCCCGATTCGTCACCGAGTTCGCAACCGGCCGCCCGGCCAGGAAGAATCAGGGTGCGTGCCGCCATTGCGGTGCGGTGGTGAGACGCTGCACTTCGGTCGCGTACATATGTGGTGGCGCGGCTCGTACGGGGAGGTGGCAGGCAAGTGGTGGATCAGCTGACGCAGCACGATCCGCGGCGGATCGGGCCGTTCGAGGTGCTGGGCCGGCTGGGCGCCGGCGGCATGGGGCTGGTCTATCTGGCGCGCTCGGCATCCGGCCGGCGCGTGGCGATCAAGACGGTCCGCACCGAGCTGGCCGAGGACCAGCTCTTCCGCGTCCGCTTCACCCGCGAGGTGGAGGCCGCCCGCGCCGTCTCCGGCTTCTACACGGCGGCCGTGGTGGACGCCGACCCCCGTGCCGCCGTGCCCTGGCTCGCCACCGCCTACGTCCCCGCGCCCTCCCTCGAGGAGATAGTGAACGAGTGCGGCCCGCTCCCGGCACAGGCGGTGCGCTGGCTGGCGGCGGGCGTGGCCGAGGCCCTGCAGTCCATCCACGGCGCGGGCCTGGTGCACCGGGACCTGAAGCCGTCCAACGTCCTCGTCGTCGAGGACGGCCCCCGGGTGATCGACTTCGGTATCGCCTCCGGTGTCTCGAACACCCGCCTGACGATGACGAACGTGGCCGTCGGCACCCCCGCCTACATGTCCCCCGAGCAGGCCAAGGACTCCCGCAGCGTCACCGGCGCCAGCGACGTCTTCTCGCTGGGTTCGATGCTGGTCTTCGCCGCCACCGGCCACCCGCCCTTCCACGGCGCGAACCCGGTCGAGACGGTGTTCATGCTGCTCCGCGAGGGCCCGGACCTCACCGGCCTGCCGGACGAGCTGCGTCCGCTGATCGAGTCCTGCATGCAGATGGAGGCCACCGGCCGGCCCAACCCCGCCGACCTCCAGGCCCAGCTCGCCCCGCACCTGTTCGGCTCCGGGTCCGACGACAGCGGCACCGCGTCCGCCTGGCTGCCCGAGAAGGCGGTCGGCCTCATCGAGACCCGC
>NZ_JALLIN010000065.1 GCF_023630175.1 Streptomyces cellostaticus
ATTGGGGGCTCCGCGGTTTCGCCGCCCGAGAGTTTCACCCTCGGGCGGCGAAACGGTGGCCTTCACAGCAGGGGCAGGATGATGGTGGCCACGAAGATGGCGATCGTGAAGACCGCGATGATGCCGGTCAGCCGCAGCATGGCCGCCGCGTTCTCTTCGGTCTCGGCGGGCCGCGTGTCCGCCCCCTGGTCCCGCGGCAGGGCCCTGCTAATCAGTGCGAACATCAGGGGCAGCGCCGCGAAGACCGTCATCCACGGCGGGGTGAGCTCGACGGAGACGCCTGCCGCTTCCACGGTGGACTGTGCCGTCGTGATCATGTCGGGTACGCCGGTCATGGCTTTCTCCTCCTGTAGGGCCCGGTGACGGGCTGTCAAGGAGGGGTGGAGCGGATCAGGAGTCCTCTGTGACGGCGGAGAGGGGGTGAGCTGCATCACAGGAAAGGTGCGGCAAGGTGAACCCTGCGTCCTTTACAGCGTGGGAGCGGAAGAGGGAGGTACTTGAGTGCGAGGCACGGCTTGCTGATCGCGTGTCATCCACGAGCCGTCGCTCGCCCTGCCGATCAGCGTGGAGACCTCGCCCGTCGGACAGCACAAGGCGTCCGTGGAGATGTAGCCGGGGTTCCACAGGTGCAGCGCCCCGCGTTCGGGTCGGACCACCGTGGCAGAGCCCGTGATGCTGTAGCGCACTCTTCCGTCCTCCACGACGGACAGGGCGGTGGAGTCGTGGTTGCCTTGGTAGTGCACGAGTACGGCGACGGCCTTCTCTCTCGGCGCCGTGGTGGCGGCCCAGATCTGCACCCGTTCCGGTCGGGTGTCCGAGGGCGTATGCAGCACCGCTCGCCAGTTCGTTCTCTCCGAGCGGTACAGAGCCAGTGTCTGCCGGCCACCGGAACGCGTGCTGACCCAGGCGTAGCGGCCGCCGTCGAAGGTGTGGCAGGTCTGGTGCGCTGCCGCGCCGAAGTCCCGGCAGTCAGCGTGATGCTGCGGTCGGGTCGGCCCCGAGGCCGGGACCAGAGCCGCCTTTCCGGTTCCCGTCACGCCGGATTCGGTCGGAGGAGGCGACGGCCGGGGCGGGGACGAGGCACGGTCGTGGCCGGTGCACAGGGGCTGCCTGTCGAGTCCCACGTCTCCGTACCGCGCCCACTCGGCGTCACTCAGGTCGCCGCCGCTGATGGCGCAGGCCTCGTCGGTCCATTGGTCGCGGCCGAGCCGGAATTGCTGCATGGACGTCACCGGAGGGTCCTGGTTTGCTCCGGCCGTAGCGGTGAGGAGCCGGGTATCCGGGCTGACCGCCAGGGCGGACAGGAATGCCTTGGGGTCCGTCAGCGGGATCGACGGCCCGGTCCGCTCGAGGGTGGCGGCGTCGTAGAAGCCGATCCCGTTGGTGGTGGAGGTGGCCAGCAGGTCCGGGTCTTTGGTGACGGTCACGGCGAACACCTTTGCCGCGATGGTCCTGTCCCGGACCGGCTTTCCGTTTAACTTCCATGCGCGCAGGTGCCCGTCGAACCCGCCGGTGTACGCGCGGCCGTCGTTGAAGGCCAGCGCGGTCACGCCTCCGGGGTGAGCGACCGCCGGTGGTGCTTTGGGCGCCAGGGTGGCGGCCGAGAGGAACCACACTGAGGCGGGGTCTCCCTCGGAGTCCGGGTGGGTCGGTGCGGTGCCCGCGACGATCGTGGTGCCGTCCGGCGAGACGCCGAGGGTTTGGATGTGCTGGTCGGCGAGCTTCGTGGAGCGCAGTCGCTGCCAGGTGCCGGTGCTCCACATCGACAGGGTGCTGTCGTTCCAGCAGCCCACGACGAAGCGCGAGCCGTCTGGGGTGAAAGCTATTCCGCGTACGCCTTCGCATTGCCGGGTGGCCCGGTCCAGGGCGGGTGTCGCCACCGTCTTACCGGAGTCGACATCCACGATCAGCACGCTTTGGGTTCTGTTGCTCCAGTCGCCGATCGCGGCATAGGTATGACCGCCGTGTCGGGCGACGACCAGGGACTGCGGCCGCAACGCCTGCGGATACGTGATGGTCTGATAGGTGGACGACCCGCTGACGCCGTCGTCCCGAAGGCGTCGGGGATCCGGGTAGCGTCGCAGTGATCCCCCGGCGGCCATGACGAGCAGGCTTCGGTCGGGCGCGTAGGCCAGGCTCCAGGCCACCTCCGTGGGCTCCAAGCCCTCGGCCAGCGGGCGGTTTTGCTGGTTCCACTCGTACAGCTCGCCGGAGGCGGTGGCGGTCAGGAGATAAGTCTCCCGCGGATCGAGGGCGATGGCCCGGACGCCTGCCCGGACGCCGCCCTTCGGGGTCAGGTTGAGCGCGTCGAGGACGTAGGACCCGGACACGGTGCTCACCGCGACGTGTTGAGGGCCGACTCCGATGTCCTCGACTGTGCTGTCGACGCCTGCAACGGGGAAGTCGGTCGCGTCTTTTCGGGCGGTGATGTCGTAGGCCTGCAGTCCCTGTGCGGTCCCGATGAGCAACTGTTCGTCGTCGCTCAGCGTGTTCTTAAGTAGTCGCAGGGCGGAGATGCCTCCGTGCTGCCCGGTGGCCAGCGCGCTCGTTGTGGGACTTCCGTGGGCAGGGACGGCAATCCGGTAGACGTGACCGGGGCCCTGCTCATCGGAGAACGTCGTGTCGCTGCTGGTGCCGAGATACACGGTGTGCGCGTTCGTGCCGAAGGTCACGGCGGTGAGGGTTTCCGCTTCTCGGGCGGCCGCCGTCGGTGCGTCACCGAGCTGGGCGAGCGGCTTGGTAGTGCTGATGACCTGTCCGGTGGCCGTGCGGACGAGGGTCAAGGTGCCGTTCTCCTGGATCACGGCGAGCGTCGCGCCGTCGGGGCTCACTGCCTCTCCGAGAACCGTCGAGGCGTTGAGACTTCCCTGGCAGCAGCCGCCGCTGAGGACCAGGTGGCCGGCTGCGGTGAGGGTCCAGAAGGTGATCTCTCCCTCCGAGCCCGCCGAGATCAGGTGATCGGGAAGCAGCGGGTTGACCAGCAGACCGGTCACGTGCCGGTGCCCTCTGCTCACGACGGAGGCAGAGGCACCGGTGGCCAGGTTCCACACCCGCAAGTCGCCGTTGAAGTCTCCGGTCACCCCGTACGTGGTGCCGTGGACCGCGGTGATGGCGGCGGCTGTCACCACGTTGGAGTGGCCGCGCAGCACGTGTGCGAGCTGGCCGTTGGCAGCAAGGTCGCCCAGCAGGGCCTCCTGCACGGCGGGCGTGCTGTGCTGTGCGTCTGCTTCCAGGATGAGACGGGTGGCCAGGTCTGGGGTGGTGGTGAGTTTCTGTCGTGCGGCATCGATCAGCCGGTCGGCGACCGCGGCGCGCCGGGTGCGCAGGGCCTGCTCATCGGCGAAGTGCTGCAGTCCGGCGTAGATTCCCGAGCCGATCAGGACCAGTGCCAGCACGATGGCGGTGATGTTCCTGCGGTGTCGGTCCAGCTCACGCACGTGCCGCCGCGCCTCGTGGACGGTGCTGACCCAGCGGACGTCGTCGTCGGCGGCGGCGAGTTCGGCGCGGCGGTTGGCCTGGGGCGCGACCACGCGGACTTTGACCTCGCCGGCCGCCGCAAGCTTGACTTCGAGGTGGCCGATCCGGCCGATTCCCCCCTCTGCGTCGACGGAGCCGGTCACCGCGGTGCGCGGGCGCAGCCGCAGGTAGGACGTCAGCGGAGGTGGCAGCCTGCGATACCACGGCCCGGGAGGGCCGAGCAGCTCGGCCAGGACCAGGGCGAGGGCGGCGCCGAAGGAAGGGCCGTCGACGCGCAGGTGGGCTTGCTCGGGCAGGTGGACACACCACAGGACGCATTGCTCGGCCGTCCGCGCCGCCTCGCCGCCGGTGGCGTACCACCAGGCGCTGCGCAGCGAGGCGCTGAACTGCTCGTCGCCGAGGAAGAAGCCCATGCGCGCGAGGTCCGGGTACAGTCCGGGCGGCCCTTGGGGCAGCACGGTGACGGTCAGCGAGCCCACCATGCCCTGCCAGCGCTGTTGTCCCGATGGTTCGGGGGTGCCCGCCGGAACAGCGACCAGGATGTCGATGCGCTCGCTGCGGCCCACCGCGGAGCCGGGGAGGCACATCTGTGCGGCCGCCGCGCACACCTGCCGGGACTCCGCCCCCGTGCCCCGCAGCAGTTCCCAGGGGCGTCGCAGCCGGTCCGGGGTGGCCGGGGGCGGGGCGGGAAGAGCGAGGGCACTGTCCGGGGTCGGCTGGGGCCACACATGCGCCCCTTTCCAGTGCTCCGCCGCCTCGCCCAAAAGGCTCGCAAGGTCGTCGTCGGGCATGAGGTCGGCTCGCTCGGAGACCGCGAGCGCAGTCGCAGCCATCGCCCGGGCTGCCGACCGCAGATGAGCGCTGCCCGCGCTGGCCGCCCGCGTGCGATCCAGCACGGCAGCCGCGTCCTCGCGCTGTCGGTGGGAGGACAGTTCCAGACCGCCCGCGTTCTCGGTGAGCAGCTCGGCGGCGTACCGCAGGTCGTCATCGGCCGTGTCCGGTGCCGCCGACCGCGTCTCACCCTCCTCCAGCCAGCGCAGGGCGGAGAGGAGCCATCCCGGACGCTGCGCCGCTGCTTCGGCGCACGCCCGCCACCAGACGCAGTCTGCACCTACCAGTCGTCGAAAGCGCTCCGCGTTACTCCTCTCGCCCCCGGCCAGCGCCTCCGCGCGCACCGCTGCGGCCATGGCGGACCCCGAACGGCTGGCACGGTCCTCGCGCGCCCATTCACTGAGCACGCCTAAGGCGGCCGCAGCAGATGCGGCCGGCCCGGCGCTGCGGGGCGGAGCAGGAGCCTTCCGGCCAGTCTTGCGCCAGAGCCGCATCCGCATCATCACCTCGGTCGGACCTTTCGATCACCTGGCCTACAGCCGCCTGCCGCCCTGCTCCTGGCCGTTTTGGACAGAACGTACACGAGGTGGCCGCGATGTGTGGAAGAGTTGACACATGGCCGATGAGGGGGATCAACGCCAGCTCGAACTGGCCGAGTTGGTCCTTGAGCGCGCAGAGCGCATCCGAAAGCGTGGGGACCGCCAGCTGCGTAACCGCAGCCCCTACGACGGTGACGACGTGCTGGCCCTGATACTGGAAGACATCCAGTGCGAACGCGAGTGGCTATGGAGCCAGTGGTCCGCGGGGGCGGTGCGGGACATCAACGCGACCATCATGGCCGCGGCCTCTGGGGCAATCCGGCGGCTCCTCACTCAGACGCACAAGGAGGCACCCTCTTCCGACCCTCACGACCCCAGCGTGCTGCCCGTGGCGGGCGCCGTGGAGGAGCTGCTCTTGCCGGAGGAGGTCCAATGGGCGGACCTGCGACGTGACATGGCGGCCCTCGGCCTCACCGCCGACGAGCGCTTCCTTGTCGAGACCCTGCTGCGAAGCAGCGAGCGGCACGACTTCGCTCGGCTTTATCAGGCGTACGCTGACTACCGCCGCGAGGCATACGCCGACCTTCCGGTCGCAGAGCAGACCCGGTTCGAGAACCGCTGCCGGCAAAGACTGCGCCGCGCTCTGTCAACGCTGCGCACAGGCTGGCCAGGACAGCGCGGAAAGGTTGAGGCGGATGGCTGACGGACAGGACGACCAGGGCGCTGCGCGCCGCCGCTCCACCGCCGAGCTGGCTGACGTCCTCCTCGGCGCCGTCGATCACGAAGAGGGGCGAGCACAGCAGCGAGCGCGCGAGCGCGCTCAGACGCGTCTGGCCGCGGCGCTGGAACGCCTCGATGCAGCCGGCTTCGCCCCGGAGGCGCCCGACCAGGAGATCGACACCGAGGATCTCGATCTGGTTGCTGTCGCCGTCGAGGAAGGTGAGGGCACCTATCGCATCGAACTGTCGGTCAACTGCGACCCTGAGCGCTCCGACGCTCTCGACCAAGCCACGCTGCACCTCCGTCTGAGCCCCGCCCTGCACGCGGTGACCCGCTTTGACGCCTTCGGCTGTGCCTCGCTGGCCGGGGTACCAGCTCTGCCCTGGAAGCTGCGGCTGTTGGGGCGCCCCCGCACGAGTACCCGCGGCACCGCTCTCACCCTGCCGCACCTGGCACGTCCGACCGCCGCCCAAGCCGCCAGCGGCGCCGACCGGCAGATCTTCCTCCCGGACGACGAACTGGCCCTGGCTGTCAGCGCACTGCCCGGCGGCGCCGGCTACGAGGTGGAGGCCACCTCCACCGGTCCTGCGCGGCCGCCACGCGTTCTCGTCCTGCGCTTCACCACTGTATCCGGAGACGAGTCCGTGCACCTGCTGCCTATCGTCGAGCTGGCCGGCCGCGTCACGGCGATCGCGCATCTGCCCGACCTGGACCCCTACGCGCCGTGGCAGGCCGAGCCGCTGCCTGTTGTCGCGGACCTCGCCGGGACGGACTCCGCCGTCGTCGCAGCCTCCGTGGGCCGCTCCACTGGGCTGCGCACGCTTCAGGCATGGGAGACGCTCGCCGAGGCTGCCGACCCCGCCACGCGGAACGCAGTGCGGGAGGCCCTCGGCGGGTCTGCCACGTGATCGCGGAGCAGTCCGGCGCGGTCACGCGACTGTCCGAGACGGCCGGGCGGCCATTAGCTCTCATCGGGGGCCCGGCTGCCCTTCGCGCTCGTCGCTACGCTGTGGCCGCAGCGCCCGCCCGGTACCCGACCGTAAGGGCGGTGCTGACCGTCGTCCTAGTGCTCCTGGCAGCGGGGTGTCGGTTCGCCGGCGGGGCATCGGGCGGCTCCGGCTCCTCCGCCTCCCACGACACTCTTGCGGTCGTGGCCGGCTCCGGGGTGTATCTGTGGTCTGCGGACACCGGCCGAGCACGACGTATCGGTCCTCCTCCGCCGCAGAGCGAGACGGCGCCGCGATTGTCGGCGCTGACCTGGTCGGCGGACGGCCGGAAGATCGCCTGGGTGTTGACCGCCGACCGCGGCACCCAGATCGTCGAGGTCCGCTTGACCGGGGCGAAGCCGCAGAGCAAGGCCTGGCCAGTGGACTTGGCGCCGGACGCCCTGGTGGTCGACGGCAAGGGAGTGGTCGGAGCGGGAAGTGATGGGCATCTGACGCGGTACCCCCTCGAAGGCAGTGTCAGCCAATCGCTCATCACTACCGGAGCGGCCACCCCCGTCCCGTTCGCCCGTGGTTTTTTGCTGGCTCATTACGAGGACTCCACCTCGCCCGTCACCATCGACCGCACCGGAATCGACGGCCTGGCCCGACCCTTCACCCAGCTGCCGGCCACCACGTCGATGTCGGCCTACAGCGCGTACGCCGCCGCCGCGCAGGGCGAGCGATTGGCAGCTGAACGCGGCGACCACACCGACGTCTGCGGCATCGGCCCGCCCTCGGTCCTCTATACGGTCGCCAAGAAAGACCAGGCGCCGCTCCGCCGACCGCTGCCGGGCGGCATCCGCACCTTGTGGCGTCTACGCGACCTGGTCTACAGCGCCAACGGCACACTGGATGTGGTGGGCTTCGACACCGGGCCCGTCTGCCGCACCCCTGCCCGGGACGCCGCGGTCCACAGTCCTGTGAAGCTGCCCTCCACCCTCTTCGAGCTGTCCCCACATGGGCGGATCAGCGCCGTCGCCCAGCACGTCGTATCCGCCCAGCGCGGACCGCACGGTCAACTAGCCACGATCTCTGGCGACATGGCCTACACCCTCGACCAGGGCGGCAATCCGGCAACCACCACGGTCGGTGTCGCTCGAGTGGAAATCGATCACAAGCGCGTCACAATCCCGGCCGCGCCCACCGCTTTACGCTGGGCGCCGGAGCAGGGGACCATGAGCTAGGAGACACGTCGTGACCCCCTCGCGTGCGATGACCGCACTGCTGTCCGCGGTGCTCGTGAGCACCCTGGCCGCAGGTTGCTCCTCCGAGCACACGGCTCCCCAGCGCCAGGCTGGTGGAACGACCACGAGCGGCCGCCCCTCAAAAGGCGAGGCCGGCGGTTTGGCCGGATCACCGATCACCGCCCAGAGCCTGCTCACAGCTCCCGTCCCGGCCGCCTGCGGGCACCCCGCCGGCCGACTGGTCCATGGCCGGCTTCCCGGCATCCCCAGCACCCACGGCAGGGTGCAACTCGGCTGGATCGATCGGCCCACGTCGCAACGGAACCTGCTCGCTTTGGGTGACCTGGACGGCGACCGGCAGCAGGATGCCGCAGCCGTCATCACATGCGACGCGGGCGGCGTGCCGTGGCCCGACGTCATCGCCTTCTACACCAGAGGCCCGGCCCTGCTGGGCTCCGTCGACCTCCGCAACCTGCATCTGCGTGGCGTCAAGAGTGGGGAGAACGCAAGCGTCCAAATGCTGCGCTACCAAAACGGTGCCGTAACCGCCCGATGGTCAACCCAGCAGGACGACGACCCGGCAGCATTTCCTAGCCTCGACTACCAAGTCGACCTTCGCTGGAACGGACGGAAGGTCAACCCAACCTCGCCGAACGGGACCACGGAACGACCGACCGTCCACCGCTTCCTCACTGCCCTTAAGCAGGACGACGTCGAAGCCGCCTCCGCCCTGGCCGCGCCCGGCGTCGCGGACTCAGCAGCCCAGCAATTACGCACCCACCCAGACGCGTACGGTGCCCCCGTCACCTGCTATGGAGGCAGCTACTTCTTCCCGTCCGACACGGCCGCTTTGCTCTCCAACGCCGGTATCGAATTCTTCGAGCGTCTGTGCTTGCTACCCACCACCGTCAACGGTGCACACGACGTCGTGTTGGAACTACACAAGACCGGCTTCGCCAAATGGCAGGTTGCGGCCGTGCAGACCGTATAGCGGGGCCGGGCACTCCTCGGAACGCCGGACAGCGAGGTCGACGCACTGCACGCCGACGCCACACAGTTCGGCGTGCAGCGGTCCTGGGTGGAGAGGGAATGCCCCCGCCACACGCTCCAGATCCCAGCCTTCAACATCGCCAAATACCCGGTGGCCAATGACGAGTTCGCAGTCTTCCTCAAGGACACCGGCCATGTGGAGATCCCGAGCAACTGGAACTACGGCCGGTTCGATCCCGCTATCGTCCATCCGACCATCGACCGGGGCGCGCACGGGGAGCCCTTCTCGCTCTCCGTCGCGCAGGCCGTCATCTGCGGACACCGCATCATCGCCAGCGACTCCGGGAACCTGCCGCTGCTGCTCGGCGACTACTCAGCCGCCGCCATCGTCCCCGCCGACGACGTCTACGCGCTGACCGGCGCGCTCACTGCGGCCTCAACGTCACGCACCAGGCACCGGTCACCCGGGACGTGCCGCAGCGGATCACCGACGTGGGCACGCACATCAGCAAGGCGTCGGCAGCCCTCCTCGAATTCCGCTCCAGCACCTACGACCAGATCTGGGATCTGCCCGACGCGCCGCTCCTCGACCCCGTCGCCATCGCCCGTGTGCTCGATGCGAGCCTCGTGGAATGCGTCGAAGCGCCCGTCTCGATCGAACTGCACGGGGAGTTCACCCACGGCGCGACCGTGATCGACCTCTACGGTGCCACAGGCAGGACCCCCAACGCCCAGGTGGCGACGCGACTGGACACCGAACGGTTCTGGGACGTGTTCATCGCGGCGCTCACCGCCCTGGGCTGACCAGTTGACCTATGGAGGCTGGCCGACCGTGCCCGTTTCCTCCCTTCCGACGCCGGGTGCCCGCTTACTGACGGCATTGGCCGGGGCGCAGCTGCTGGTGGCGCTCGACTTCTCGATCATCTACGTCGCGCTGCCCGACATCGGGACAAGCCTCCATTTCTCCGCGGTCGCGCTGCAGAGGATCGTGAGCGCGTACGCGATCTTCTTCGCCGGGTTCCTGCTGCTGGGCGGGCAGCTGGCGGACGTCTTCGGCGCCGGCCGGGTGTACCTCACCGCCCAGCTGCTCTTCGCCCCCTCCTCGATCGGAGCCGCCCTCTCGTCCTCCGCCTCGGTGCTGATCGCCGCGCGGGTCGGTCAAGGGGTGGCGGCTGCCCTACTGGTGCCCGCGACGCTGGGCCTGCTCAGCTCCGCCTACCCCGCGGGTCCGGAGCGCGACCGGGCCGTGAGCGTGTGGGGTACCACGGGGGCGGTCGGACTCGCCCTCGGTGTCACGGCCGGCGGAGGCATCCTGGCAGTGGCATCCTGGCAGTGGATCTTCTGGATCAACCTCCCCATCGTGGCGGTCTGTCTGCTCGCCGCCGGGAACGCGGTCCGTTCCTCCTCCGCCGGGACCCGGGCTCCCGTCGCCACGGCGGCGACGCTCTCGGCGTCCGCCGCAGTCGTGGCCCTTGTCCTTGCTTTCACCGAACTCTCCCGCGCCCAGCCCTCCCTCCCCGTCGTCGCCGCCGCGCTGGCGGCGACGATCCTGGCCGGAGCATTCCTCGCACTCAGCCAGAAGCGGCGCAGGCCGCTGGTGCCCCGAGCCCTGCTGCGTGTGCGGACTCTTCAAGTGGCCTGCCTGGTGGCGGGGTTGTACATGGCGAGCTTCGGAGCCGAGTTCTACCTCGTCACCCTCTACCTCCAGGACGTATGGGACTACAGCGCGCTCGCCGCGGGCATGGCCTTCCTCCCGCTGGCCGGCGCCATCACCGTGGGGAACACGGTGGCGGGCCGGCTGGCCAGCCGACTGCCGTTGCGGCGACTGCTGTCCACGGCGTTCCTCACTGGTGCGGCCGGCCTTGTGGTGCTCGCCCTGGCCGTCGGCGCTGAGGGCGGCTACCTGCCGGGCATCCTGCCGGGACTGCTGCTCAGCGGCCTGGGACAGGGGATGGCGTTCACTGCCATGTTCATCACCGGAACCCGCGACCTCCCGCAGGCGAGCAACGCGACCGGGAGCGCCCTGGTGACAACGGCTCAGTACATCGGCGGCTCCATCGGCCTGGCGCTGCTGGTCCTGCTCCACGGAGAGCAGCCGGCAACCCCCGACTTCGTCCGGACGTTCTGCGTCACCGCGGTCATCGCCGCGGCGGCCTCGCCGTCGGCGCTGTTCCTCCTCACCCGGACGGGCCGACAGCCCGCCCCGGTGTCCCGACAAGACCAGCCCTCACAGCACAGGGCCGGAGGTCATCGATGAACGCTGCCCGCTTACTCGACAGGACCGGGTTCTCGACAGGACCGGGTTTCCCCCGCAGGCCCGGCAGACGGTGGACGCCTTCAAGAAGCAATGGGGCGAAGGTGTGGGCGGCGCCGGTGAAGACGTCGACCGTGCACGTTCCGCGGACCGGTTCGAGTACGGCGCGGGCCGCGTGAAGCATCGCGCGTTCACGTCGACCAGGTCGATGTGCACCAATCGGCGCAGGACGGGACGCAGGGCTCGGGGCACCTGTCCGGTGCCGGCGGGGTCTCGTCGGGGGCGCTGCGCCGCACGTACGCCTGGGGCATCAGGATCTGGCGCGGCAGTGCGAGCAGGGCCTCGCGCACCGGTCCGGGGCCGAGCGCTCCGCTTTCCTCGAGCCGGGCGACCATCGCCGCCCGGGCCGCCGCAGTCTCTACGGTGTCGGCGGCGGGCTGCGCAGGAAGGAGGGGCGCGGCAGGCACGCTGCGGTCGCCCGACCTTTCAGGCGCAGGGCGGGTTCGACGGGGTACCCGCTGGCAGCAGCTTGCGTTCGCCTGAGGTGTAGTCGCGGCCTGCGGCGGTGCACAGGGTGCGGAACTGGGTTTCGGGGTCCAGGCTGAAGGTCTGGCTCGCGAAGTAGGAGTCGATGGTCAGGCGGTCGCCGTGCACCGAGCTCATCGCCGAATCCCCGCCTTGGACGGGAACAGTCAGCGGCGCGTTGATGCTTTCGCCTGTCAGCCCATGGATCTGAACCCTGTTCTCGAAGTTGTCGTGCGTGACGACAGTGCTGCTGGGCCCGAAGCCGACCAGGTGGCCCGAAACCCCGTGTGCGATGTCCTCCAACTGTCTCTTGCGATCCACGTCCCATATGCGCACTTGCATACCCTCGACGCTCACGGCGAGGTGCGAGCCGTCTGCGTCGAAGGCGAACGACCCGGTGTGGATGTTGGAGGTGAACGGCACGGTGATGGACGGCCCGGTCAGGACGGCGAGGCGGCGCCGACTGGGGATGTCCCACAGCAGGACCTCGCCGTTCCGGTCTCCCGTCCTGGTGGCGACGACAACCTGTCCCGGATGCCCGGGACGGGCGAGGACCTGGTTGCGGTTCCCGATGAGGAGTTTGTTCGGATCGTCATCGAAGTTGGGGCCGGGGTGGACCAGAAACGGCGCTGTGAGCAGGGTCCCGTCGGCTGCGTCAACACGGGTGAGTGAGCCGTCCTTGGTCAGCAGGGCGATCTCGCTGCCCTCCAGGGGGGCCACGTCGTCGAGCTCCTTCGCCTTTAGCTCCGTGCCATCGAGCGGCACGCTGCCTTTCAGGTCCGGGACCGAGAAGGAGCAGCAGAGGCTTCCGGATTCGCGCCACACCACGATCCGCCGCGAGTCGGCGGTCCAGGAGGTCTTCCAGTCTCCTCCCGGGAGCGGCACCTGCTCGTGACTCTTTCGAGTGACGTCGAGTACTTCGAGATACTGGTCTGATACCCGGGCGATGAAGCGTCCGTCGGGTGACTTGGAGAAGCTTTCGCCATCGCCGTCTCCGGTGAACTCCTTACCGCCCGCTGCTTCGGCCCGCACCGCCATCAGCGCCGTGCCCACGGGTACCAGGACGGTGAGCTCGCCTCCGGGTCGCGGCGCCGCCGCGAGCGTGTAGGGCTTGCCACCCGCGATCGGGATACGGGTGCGGTAGCTCTGCCCGGAGCGCAGGTCGGTCAGGCCTATTTCGCTGTAGCCGCCGTCCTCGGGCTCATCGATCCAGGTCCGCAGACCGTAGGTGCCGGTGGTATCCGCGTCGTTATCCACTGCGGGGATTCTGGTCAACTGGCCGATCGTATGGCCAAGCGTGTGGGTGTACGCGGGCAAGTCATGGGGGGCGGACGTGGAGTCACCGGCGTCACTTGTGAGCAGGAGTTCACCACCAGCCCGGAGCTCCACGTCGTCATAGCCGTCAGACGGGGTGAACTGGTCGTTCACCCGGCCGGTTGCGAGGGTCTTGAGCTCGATGCGCCAGATGCGCTTATCTCGTTGAGTGGCGATTCGTCTGACAATCGCAACGGTGTCGGGGTCCGAGGTGAAAGCTGCCTGGGACAGTCCTTCGCTGGGCAGAAGTTTTTTGGCGGTCCGGATGGGGGTGCCCGAGGGCACGTGCCATGCCTCCGCGAAGGCGGGAGTGCACTTCTGGGGGGTTCTGAAGCACTGCTGGGAGTTGTCGTTCGCGGTCAGCAGCAGTCGCTCTCCGTCGCTGCTGAAGTCCAGGTGCCCACCGACCTTCTCCGCGAGTTCGCGATTGGTGTGATCCAGAACGACGGGATGCTTCGGATCACTCAGATGCCACAGCCGCACGCCGGACCCGGGTTCGGATATCGCGGCGAAGAAGCGGCCGTCCGGACTTGCCGCCGTCAGCAGGTCCCCTTCGGGGACACCGCTCAACGTCTGGGTCCGAGGCTTGCCGTCGAGGGCTCCCGTGATCACCGTGATCGTCAGCCGGGCACCGGACGTCTTCGACCGTACGAAGAGGGTGCGCCCGTCCGGTGTGGCATCCATGCCGAGGAACCGACCCTGCCACAGCGACGGGTAGCTGCCCACGAGGTACTGCCCGCGAACGTACTGGTTCAGCAGCGCCTGGCGGGTCTTGTCCGTTTGTTTGGTCTTCCACCCGGCCAGAGCGAGTTGCAGTGCAGTGCTGGCGTCGCTGAGCGGACGGTCTTCGGCCGCTTGGGCCAGCAGGCCTGCGGCCTGCGTACGCAACTGCTGCTCGGTGCGCCTAAGGCTCTGGAAGGTGGTCAGCGCCAGGACAAAGGCGAGCACCGTGAGCACGGCCAGCGTCCCGACTAAGGCCTGCCGGACGCGGGTACCCCGTCGAGAATGGCGCCGGCTGAGTCGGATGTAGCGGCGCTCGTCGGCGGAGATGTCCCGGGCGTGCTCGGTCAGCCTGCGGTTGGCCTCTTCCAGGTCGGTGCCGCTCAGCAGCCGAGAGGACTCGCCGTGCTGTGCCTGCCAGCGGCGCAGGTCAGCCCGTAGCTGTTCCTGCCAGAGGCGGAAGTCTCGGGAGTCGGCCAGCCATTGCCTCAGACGCGGCCAGAGTCGGGTCAGTGCCTCGTGCACCAGGTCTACGATCTCCTCGTTCTCCCCACTTCCCGGTTCATGGGAGAGGACGACGAGCCTGCCGGGGGCCAGTTCCCAGGACAGATCGACGAGTTCCGGTGCGAGATCGGCGATGCGGGTAGGCCGTCGGGAGAAGGCGTCACCGTCACCGGGGCGAGCCAACTGCACGAACAGCCTTCGAGCACAGTCTTGTTGGGCTCTCGACAGCTCGGCAAGGGCATCGTCCGCGTATCCGACGAGGGCGCCCGCTACGCCGCCCATCTCGTCATAGGCAGCGTGGGTAAGCATCGAGCGGGTACGGCGGTTCCACAGCTCGGTCAGGGCGAACTGGACCAGCGGCATACGTCCGGGCTCGTCGCCAGCGTCCGTGACGATCCGCTCGGGCAGCCCCGGCTCGAACCACAGCCCCGGCACGGCGTCGACAGGCGCGGTCACAGCCTGCTTCAGGTCGCCACCGGCCAACGGCGCCAGGAACTGCACGGCATCGCTGACGAGGTCGGACGTGCCGGCCGTCACCAGCACATCAAGGGAGTCGGGCCGCGTGGTGGCGACAACCCGCAACGTCGTCGTGCCGACCTTGCCGGCCAAGGCGGCGAGCAACTCGAACAGGCCACGTGCAGCGGCTGGTTCGGCGGCCGCGTACTCCTCGAGCTGGTCGACGAAGAGGACGTGCCCGGCGCCCTTTCCACGGGCGAGGACCCTGCCACGCAACTCAGCCGGGACATCGTCGCCAGCCTCCAACAACCCGGCCAGCTCCTCCGCTCTGGTGAGCCGTTCAACCTCGCCGAGAGCTGGCTCCAGGACCCTCGTCAGCGCCCGCGCCAACACCACAGAGGCCCGCACGCCAGGTACGGGACGCAGCTCGGACACGCTCAGGCCCTCGGCCCGCAGCCGGGGCAGTACCCCTGCCCGTACGAGGGACGACTTCCCGCATCCCGAGGGCCCCGCCAGCAGTGTCACCGGCCGTCTGCGTACGGCCGTGTACACGCGGGCGGTGTCACTGTCACGGCCATGGAAGAACTCCGCCGCGTCCTCGGTGAACGCCGCGAGTCCCTGGAACGGACAGCGCGGCCTCAGCGTCTCCTCGTCGATCAGCTCACCTGACGGCAGTAGATACGCGGTGCGCTCGCCCCGGTGAGCGGCGACCGTCATCCCGACCACGCCATCTTGCAGGTCGTCCCAGACCGGCGACCCGCTGAACCCTCCTACGATCCGAGGCCCCGGCTCGTGCGCCTCCATCTGCACCCAGCCCGAGCCCTGCCCGGCCCGCAACGTGCCCGAGGCCCACACGCCCCCGTCGGCGCCGGCCGGATAGCCGAGCGCCCGGAACGTGTGCCCCCACACGTCGGTCCCGTCGACGAGCGGAACCGGACGGGCCCCCTCAACGGCCGCGTCGAGCCGCAGCAGTGCGACATCCGCCCCGCCACGCCGCCAGCACACCACGGTCGCTCGAGCTGAGGGGCGACCGCCTAACAGTGGAAAGTCGAGGTCCACCGGCTTGTTGGGGGCCGACTCCGCCCCATCCGGTATTCCGAGGGCTCTGGCTACGACATGCGCGCAGGTGCACACGACATCGGCGGCGATGAGGAACCCAGCGCCGACCACTTCGCCAGTGGCCGAGCAGATCCGTACCTGTGATGGCTCAAGGACGTCGTTCCCCCGAACAGAAGCCATGCAATCCCCCATCGCTACCGCGCTGCCCAGCACGTGACGTGTCAGCATCTCCGTCCCAGCGGCATCGCACAACAAGAAGCCGGCGGAACGTGCCCGGGGGATCACGACTCCCGGCGCACAACCAACCGCCAAGCTGGCCGGACCGCTCCGCTCGACGGGCGGTACCTGTTGAGGAACGAAGCCGTCGGAGAGATTGCCCCGTAACACAAGGAATCCGGAGCTCTCTTCGAGAGTCCGGAGCAACCGACAACCTTGGTTCCGACAAGTGACTTGCCTAATGAACGGCCAGGTAGTGTCAGGTGTCGCCCGCGTACTTCGACTCGGGGTGACGCAGACCGAGCAGCACACGGCCGTCGTCGTCTTCGAGGTGGAGGTGGACCCCGACGCCGTTCAGCACCACCCGGCTGCCCCCGTCCCACACGGGAGGAGCCGCGGCCGGCTTTCTCGTCCGGGGGATTCTCGGCCGCGTGCCGGCGAATCAGGTCCCGGGTGGCGGGGCTCAGGCGCAGCCGGTCCGGTTCGTCGGGCGCGAACCATCGCAGCAGCACACCCTCGTGCAGCGCGAGCCGGTCGGGGCTGCCGCGCCACTGGCCGGCGAAGACCTGGATCGGAACGCTGAGGCCGTCGATGCTGGTGGCGGTCTCCACGGCGTAGGGCTTCAGATCCTCAAGGCGGAGGCCGGGTACCTCCCCGCACACTTCCCGCAGGGCCGCCGCCAGCAGCGTTCGGTCCCTCTCGATGTGGCCGCCCGGGTTGAGGAGCAGCCCCGTGCCTCGGTGACCGATGTGCAGCACGCGCTGTTCACGGTCGATGACGGCCGCGCTGCACGTGATGTGGCCGGGAGCGTCGCGCGGTCGGTCGGGTGGTCGTCGCCCTCCAGGAGGGACAGCAGTTCGGCGAGGGGGTTCCGTTCGTGCGGATGCCGGGCCAGGTACGCCTCGGCGGCCTTGCGGATGTGGGAGCGGCTGAGCGGCACGTCATCACCTCGGGACGGCAGAAGAGGAGCAGAGGTGTCCGCAGCGGTGGCGGGCGTTTCGGCGGGGCGGGCGGAGGTGGCGCCGGGCCGGCTCACGCGGGGGTCTCGTGCTTGTCGCCGTCCGACTCGGACGTGATCTGATAGGACAGCAACTGCTGGAACAGGCCGGGCTGTTGGGAGAGCTGGGCGTAGGTGCCCTCCTGGACGATCTTGCCTTCGTCGAGGACGACGATGCGGTCGGCGATGGCGACGTTGGTGATGCGGTGGGTCACCAGCAGCACCGTCCGGTCCCGGGCGAGGGTCCGCAGCCGCTGGAAGATCCTGTACTCGGCGCGGGGGTCGAGGTTGGCTGTCGGCTCGTCGAGGACCAGCAGACCGGCCGGGCGGAAGAATGCCCTGGCCAGGGCGATGCGCTGCCACTGACCGCCGCTGAGTTCTTCCCCGTTGAGCCACTCGCGGGCCAGGAGGGTGTCCAGGCCGGCGCCGAGCTTGTCGACGACCTCGTCGGCGTCGGCCGCCTCGCACGCCTCGCGGACCGCCGCGTCGCCGCCCGCGGTGGGCTGGCCCTGGGTGACGTTCTCGCGCACGGTCAGCGGCCAGTGCGCGTAGTCCTGCGGTACGAGGGCGACCTGCCGCCACAGGGCCTGCGGGTCGGCATCGTCGGTGGGGACGCCGTCCCAGAGCACTTGACCGTCCGTTGGGAGGTAGAGGCCGCTGACCAGCTTCGACAGCGTCGACTTCCCTGAGCCGTTGAAGCCGACCAGCGCGGTGACCTCGCCGCGGCGCAGGGTGAGGGAAACGCCGGAAAGGGCGTCGCGGTCCTTGCCGGCGTAGCGGTGGGTGACCGCCTTGACCTCGATCGTCTCCGGCGGCGCGGGGTGGTGCGGGCCCCGGCGCATGCGGAAGCCGCCGGCCTTGTCGAGGAACCCGGTCCAGTCGTCCATGTACAGTCCGGTTCGCACCGCGCGGGCGCCGACGGCCACCAGACCGCGGACCGACATGCCGACCGTCTGCAAGGCGAAGACGGCCGTGCCGGCGTGCCCTACGGTGATCCGGCCGGTCGCGAGCAGCCATACGACCGCCGCCCACACCACGGCCGACCCCAGCCCTCCGCACATCGCGCCGAACAGCGACATGCGGGCGCCCTGGTCGGCCGCGGCCCGGTCTTCGCGGTTGATCCGGGCGACGGTGCTGCGGTAGCGATCGGAGAGGAAGGAGGCCATGGTGCCGGCGCGGATCTGGTCGGCGGCGTCCTTGGTGTAGATGTGCCAGCGCAGGACCGACAGCATCCGGTTGTCGCCGTTGCTGCGGAGGTTGGCCAGGTAGCGGACGCGGGCGGCGCTGACTTGGGCGAGGGCCTGCGGGAGGCTGGCGGCGACGAGGAGGGGGAGGAGGACCCAGTGCACGCCGGCAAGGACGATCGCTCCGGCGAGGAAGGCGGCGGCCGAGGCGATCAGGTCCTGGCCCTCGTTGATCAGGTCGCCGGTGACCTGGGCGCCCCTGTCTGCGGCTTCGCGGTCGCGGTTGAAGTCGGGGTCGTCGTAGGCGCACAGCTCGACCTCGGCGCAGCCGGTGAGCAGCATCTGCTCGGCCTCGCGGGACATCAGCGGGCCCAGCCGGGAGGAGAGCCAGTTGACGGTGATGCCGAGGAGTGCGCGTACGCCGGCGGCCCCGGCGAGCAGGGCGACGGAGGGCCATGCCTGAAGGAGGCGGTGGTAGACGTCGCCGTCGCGCAGCAGGGCGGTCAAGGTGCCGGCGATGGCGACCAGTCCCAGGGCCTGCATCACGCCGGTGATCAGCTGGCACAGCAGGAGGCCGACGGTCGCGCGCCGGTCGACGCGCCAGGCCAGGGCCAGCGAGCGGCGGACCAGCTGCGGCAGGCGGCGGGCCATGTCGCGCATCCGGATTGAGCGGCCGGCCGCCTCGCGGCTTCCGGTCAGGTCGACGTACCGCATCTGCGCCTCGGGCGCGGTGGCTGCTGCCGAGGGGGTGGAAGCGGAGGAGGGGGCGGGGGACGGCGCGGTGGTGGTGCGCGGTCCCGGAACGCTGTCGCCTGATGCATCGGTGGGCTCACTCATGCCGCCCACCCCGTATCCGGGCGTTCTGAGCTGGGCGTGCCGTCAACGCTGTGCATGGGCCAGCCGGGCCGCCGTTCGATTCCGGGAGGCTGCTGCAAGGAAGTGAGAGTGGGATGCATGGAGTCCTCCGTCTGGGCGTCGGTGTGGCACTGATGCTCTAAAAAACGCGGTGGATCTGGTCCCGTCACGGCCTGCTCTGAGGGCATTCTGTGAACGTGAGTTCTCGTGCCGGGGTTGAGCCGTGCGAGCTCTGGGATGTCGCCGTTCAAACTCGTTCGATCAGGTCGGATCACTCCTTCGGGGGGTTGCGGGCAGCACGAACCAGGGCCGCGGCGTACGGCGGCGGCCTGGGCGGGTGGTCGGGGCTGGAAGGGCGGGCGCGCGGTCAGGAGTCGAGGACGGTGAAGGCGACCGCGGGGAAGCGGCGGCCGTTGACCTGAAGGGCGAGGGAGTAGGAGCCGGGGGAGACCTTCCAGCGTGCGGTCGAGCGCAGCGGGTGCGCCTTGGCGAGCCGTAGTTCCTGGCCCGGCTCGGCAGTGGCGCGGCGCACGAAGGCCACCCTTTTCCCGTGGCCGGCCGCTCGGCCCCGTGGTGGCGATCACGAGCATCACGTGGACGGGGGTGGTCGCGGTGGCGGTGAGAGCGGCGGAGGAGTCCTGGGTGTCGCCGTCGCGGAGTTCGGTGCGTTGCAGGATGAGCGGGGTGAGGGCGATGGGGGCGTCGTGGGGGTAGCCGAGGAGGGCGTAGGCGGGCGGCCAACCCTCCGTCAGCCGGTTCAACAGGGCGTTGCGGGCGAGGAAGGCGAACTGCTCGCCGGTGACCCGGCCCGATGCCTTCCACCGGTGGAGCGTGTCCAGCACGAGCTCGGGCTGGGTGGCGGCGATGTCTCCAAGGTGGTTGGCCACGGAGGTGCGGACGTAGAGGTGCGGGTCGTCGTAGAGGGTCTCGAGGACGGGGAGGCCCGCGCCGGCGGGGAGCGCGATCCGTGGTGCCCAGGGCAGCAGGGGCCGGGTGGCCTCGCTCGCCAGCCGCCGTACACGGAAGTCCTCGTCGCGGCTCCACGCGTCGACGGCCTTCATCGTCTCGTCGGGGAAGTCGGCGAGAAAGTGCCGCACCGGGAGCTCGGCGGAGAAGTACCCCGTCATGCGGGCCAGCGCGGCGAGCGACCGGTCCAGTTGCTCGGCGGTGCGCAGGTACCGGGAGACGTGGTCGGAGTGCGGGCGGTAGATGTGCAGCCCGAAGTCGTTGGTCACCCCGGCGGCCGCGGGCGTCGGGGGCAGCGAGCGCAGCAGGACGTCGAGCGCGTCGGTGCCGCCGACCGGCAGGTGGTCGTGCAGGCCCTGGCTGGTCCGGGCGATCCGGGCGCTCAGCTCCAGCCGGGGAAGGTCCGCCATCACCGACACCTCGAAGCCCTCGGCGTCGAACTCGGGGCATACGCCGTGGACTTCGCTGATGCGGGTGATGCGCTCGGCGTTGAGAGCGGTCTCTTTCAGGGGAACCTTCGCGGTCATGGGCAAACCCGAGGGCCGGCTGCGGGGGCATCCCTCGTGTTCTCGCCGCGGGTCATCCGGCGGTGTGAACGCGGGGCTTTCGGCTATCGGACGGTGGCGCGGTACAGCAGCCGGCGGGGACGAAACGGTGGGCGGAATGGCCCTGCTGCCGAAGCGCGGACTGCGCGACGGAGCGAACGTCGACGGGATACGTGCAGTCGTCGCGCGGCATCTCGCACCCCGTCCGTCCAACGGCTGATCAGACGGCGACACCCCGGGTGCTTGGACTCCCGCCGACCTGGAGCCGGCTGGGCCCTGTCCAGTTCTGGACAACACATCGTCAGCCGGCTGCGGTTGCGGATCACGTTCTCTCATCACCCCAACGGCACACAGGAGTGACACCCGCATTCCGTTAGGAGTTCTTAGACCGGCGGGTACAGATCCCCTCCCGGCGGGGCACTGCGGTCGATGACTCGTTGGAGGTCGTGGACCAGGACGAGCCAGTACCGCTGGAGAGCTGCTAGGCGATGGAAGAGACGTTCGGCCACCAACCGTTCCCGATCTTTGTCGCCGGCGAAGTCCCGAACGGTCAGCACCGCGCGGTAGCGCTCGAACGGGACGCCCTTGTCCTCTTCGTAGTCGTGATCCAGCTCGAGCTCGAGTGCTGCGTCCCCTACGCTTGCGGCGTAGTCCACTCCCTCACGGCCAATGAGGCGCAACCTCACACCGCAGGCCTCGGCCAGGTCCGCCAGGAGCGTCTCCTCGGGGTGACCGGGATGCATAAAGATCTCGTGATATGCGGTCATCGATTCTGCTCCTAGGGGTAGGTGATGTCGTAGCCGTCTCCTACGATCCGGATGTATTCCATCCGGCCGGGCGGACTATTGCGCAAGAACGTGCCCAGTCCATCGCGGGCCCAGTCTTCGCTCAGTCCAGTTCCACGCACATCGATGATGGCGTGCCGCGCCTGCCCCTTTGCCTTGTTCAGTGCGTTTTTGGCGGTGTTCGGAGAGGCACCCGGTTCCAGACTCTTGAACTCCGTTCTGACTCCGTTCACCTCGGCATCCGGAGTTCTCACACCGTCAATGACCGACTCTACGACCGCCGTTACGTTCTTCCCCTCGGACAGGAGAAGCTCGGCTATGCGCCCTTCGGCCTCATCGAACGTCTTGGCGGATTGATCGAGCACACCACGTTTCGGAACCGCTCCTTCCGATCGCAGGACGGAAGTCTCGGACTCGTAGACGTCCCGGCGCCAGCCGGTGAGCCCCCCGACCCCGGTGACGGCAATCTGTTGGGTGAGTTCCTCTGCCGCGTCCCCGTACAGGTCGGCCAAGGCGTCGCAGCCCTGATCGCGCAGCATGCTCTCGGCGCGGTAGAGGCGGTAGGCGGGGCGGATGGGGAGGTACTTGTCGACGAAGCCGCCGGCGCCGCCGTTCTCGCCGGTGAAGGCGTCGTGTACGTCCCCCATGAACACGAACGGAGACTTGAAGACGTCGACGAAGGCGTTGCCGAAGATTCCGAGGACTTGGCCGAGGCTGTGTACGTGCTCGTCGTCGGGGTCGGCGGGGGTCAGACCGCTGGGGTCGGTATAGAGGGTCGGGGTGTTGTCGGCGTAGGCGTACGGCGAGACGTAGGGCGTCGCCTGGTCTCGGGTGGCGGGGTCGGGTCGGGTGAAGCGGCCGGTGGCGGTGTTGTACTGGCGGGCGTGGAGGTCGAGGTTGCCGACTGCTGGGGCGAGAGCGGCCTATGCGGCCAGCGTGACAGGAAGACCGCCCTTCCTGCGAAGCGGCGGTCTCCTTTGCGTCGTTCCTGCTCAAAACGAGACCCGTGTGAAGACGGATCCTAACGCGGTGAGGAGGCGGCGGGGCCGGCGCCCTGTGTGTCGCACCATTCGGTCAGTGCTCGGCGGGCCGCGGTGATGCGATGTTCTGGTGACTCGTCTGAGATGGCCCATGCGATGTAGGCGTCTGGCCTGACCAGTACGCATTTCTTGGTGGCGCCCTTCGGGGACACGATCTCGACCTCGTCGGTCCACTCTGTGATGAGTGAGGGGAGGCGGTCGGTGTCGGACGGTGTGACGAGGACGAACCGTCGCTTGCGGAGGGCTTCGTAGAGTCTGCGTCCGTCGGTGAGGGGGATGTCAGGTGCCCGCTTGCCGACGAGGGGGTGTGCGCCGGCCGGTGCGGTGTAGGAGATGTCGATTCCCGAGATCGCCTTGGCCAGTCGTCGGGCCACTGGCGGGGTTTGCAGCACCGTACGCGCTGAGAGGTCACGGAGGCCGCACAGTGCCCGTGGTGTGGTGAGGACACCGCGGAGCAGTACGCCGCTCATCCGCAGGACCCGGTGTCCCACCGGGTGGCGTTCGTTCTGGTAGCTGTCGAGCAGAGTGTCTGGTGCGCGGCCGCGCTGAACGGCCGCGAGTTTCCAGCTCAGGTTCGCGGAGTCCTGGATGCTGGTGTTGAGACCCATGCCGCCGGCGGGGGAGTGGACGTGGGCGGCGTCGCCGACGAGGAACACCCGGCCTACCCGGTAGCGGGGGGACTGGCGTTCGTCACTGTGGAATCGGGAGAGCCAGCGGGGGTCGTGCATGCCGAAGTCGCTGCCGAGCGCCTGGCGTGCGACGTCTTTGATTTCCTCCAGGTCGACCGATGCGTTGTCGGGCATGGGGTGGTGGCGATTCCAGGCCATGACCCTGAACCAGCCGTCGCCGAACGGGACGACGATGGCGAAGGCGTCTCCGATTGCCGCCACGGTGGGCGGCTTCTTCGGCGGGTCGGCCATGCGGACGTCTGCGAGCATCATGGAGCGAACGGCGGAGCGGCCGGGGAATGGCAGGCCGAGGGACCCTCGTACGCAGCTGTTCCGTCCGTCCGCGCCGACGACGTAGTCCGCGCGCAGGCTCTGTTCAGTGCCAGCTGGTGTCTTGACGGTGACGTCGACACCGGTGGGGTCTTGCTGGACGCCGTTCACTTCATGCGCTCGCATGATGTTGACGCCGTGTTCCAGGGCGCGGGCCAGGAGCAGACGCTCGGTGTTGTACTGGGGCGTCACGAGTACGTGAGGGTATCGCGTAGGCAGGTGCGAGAGATCGATCCGCAGGAATTGCAGGATCGGGTTGCGCAGGCCGGTCATCAGCAGGTCGTCGGCAAGGCCCCGGGCGTCCAGTTGCTCCATCGTTCGGGCGTGAACGGCGAATGCGCGGGTCAGCTGGGATTCCCCTTCCCGTCGCTCCACGACGGTGCAGCGCACTCCGGTCTCGGCCAGGTCACCTGCGAGCAGCAACCCCGCTGGACCAGCACCGACGACCAGCACGCCAACGTCGGATCCCATGCTCTGTCCTCCGCGTGCCATACAACGAGTAGAACGACGCGTGATTATCCGGCTAGCGCCCACCATCAGTGGTGATGTTCAGGGCGACTGGGCCGTCGTGCCCGGGACTTCACTCGGGTGGCGTAACCCGTGACTTCGCTTGACCATGGAAGTGCCCGCAGCGTCTAAGCACCACCGTACGATACGGGCCACTTCCCCGCCTGTCAGGCATCGGTCCACCCACTCGCACCAGAGCGGTGACTGAAGACGCGTGAATCGGCGCCCCGCAGTTATGTTGACCAGATGCGGTGCCGCTTCCGCCGCATCCCCGAGGGCGTGACGTGAGGGGCCCGTGAGCGGATTTCGAGAGGAGCGCAACCATGCCCTTCGCCACCGCCGAGGACGGCACGCAGATCTTCTACAAGGACTGGGGCTCGGGCCAGCCCGTCGTTTTCTCCCATGGCTGGCCGCTCACCGCGGACGCCTGGGACCCCCAGATGAAGCTCATGGTGGACAACGGCTTCCGCGCCATCGCCCACGACCGACGCGGCGGCGGCCGCTCCGGTCAGCCCTGGGACGGCAACAACCTCGACACCTACGCCGACGACTTGGCGGCGGTCATCGAAGCAGAAGACCTGCACGACGTCATTCTGGTCGGGCACTCCACCGGCGGCGGCGAGGTCACCCGCTACATCGGCCGGCACGGTACGGGACGGGTCGCCAAACTGGTCCTGCTCGGCGCCATCCCTCCCCTGATGCTGAAGACGGAAGCCAACCCCGAGGGCCTGCCGATCGAGGTGTTCGACGAGATCCGCCAGGGTGTGCTCACGGACCGCTCGCAGTACTACAAGGACCTCAGTGCCCCGTTCTACGGTGCCAACCGTGAGGGCTCGACCGTCTCCCAGGGAACGCGTGACGAGTTCTGGCTGTGGAGCATGACCGTCGGGATCAAGGGCGCCTACGACTGCATCAAGGCGTTCTCCGAGACGGACACGACCGAGGACCTGAAGAAGGTCGATGTGCCGACACTGATCGTGCACGGCGACGACGACCAGATCGTGCCCATCGTCTCCGCGGGTCACAAGTCATCCAAGATCGTCAAGGGCGCGCAGTACAAGGTCTACGAGGGCGCACCTCATGGCCTTGCGATGGTGCCCAAGTACGCCGAGATCTTCAACAGAGACCTGCTTGAGTTCGCGCGTAGTTAGTGCCTTCCCCCAGTCCTGGGTCAACGGCGGCGCTGCCGTTACCCCAGGACACCGCCGGCCAGTGGCGCTGTGAATTGGCCGCCCGGGAGGGACGGTTCAAAGATGTCCCGGGCAACCATGTCCGGAGCGCCTGAAACTGGCTCGGTAGCCTGGGCGATCGGTTCGCCGTGTCAGTCGATCGGGCTTGCGCCCTGCTGGAAGACGTTGATGAGGTTTCCGTCATTGTCGCGGATCGCGGTCGAGATGCTGCCGTCGCCGAGGTCCATCTGCTCCCAGACGGTCGTCACGCCCAGGTCACGGAAGGTGCGGGTCACGCCGGCGAGGTCCTCGACGCGGAAGACCAGGGCCTTGTTGCCGATCGGGCGGATGTGGGCGGGGGGCTCTGCCGTCAGTTCGGGGATCCGCACACCGTCCGCGGGCTGAAGGAGCTCGAGCCGGAACCCGGGGCCCTCCAGGAAGGCGACGTCCGCTCCGATGGCGTCGAAGCGGGACTTCGCCAGCAGGGTGAGGCCGAACACCCGGTTCCACCACTGGATCGACGCGTCGAGGTCACTGACGGAAATCGTCACGTTGTGGAGGCTGTAGGGGAAGGGCGGCTGGGCAGCGGTGGTCATGGTGATCACTTTTCGTTGGGCGGGTGCAGGCGTTTGCGGTGGGGCACGCGAGACCCCTCGCGCGTTCCGCCCGGCTTCTCTGTGCCGTGCAGCGGAACAGTCTGTGCCCGTCTGCCGCCGACCCGATATCTACTTGCAATAGCGAATCCGCGGAGCATAGGTCAAATGTAGACCTTATGGACCGTACAGTCAAGAACTGGTGTCTTCTTCAGGTGCATTGCGAATTCAGTGGACCAATGCACCAGTTGGCGAATCGCCGTCGGCGTGCGGAAGTGAGGCGCGAGTGAGGTCCCGCGCGGACTTGGGTAGCCTGGGCCCGCGTTGCTCCGCAGTCGATGGCGAAGCCGCCCGGCCGGAGTGCCTGCTCAAGGGCCTGGCGAAAGGGGCGGACCGTCAACCGCGCTGGGGCGGGAGCCGGGCCATTCGTGGGGGTGCTCGGAGGGCAGGTGATGTGCGTGCTCGCAGCCGACCCAAGCGGCCCCCCTGGGTCCCCGTCGGTCGGCACGTCACCCGTGAAGGGTGCTGGCCCGCAGGATGGTCAGTGCCGGGAGAGCTGCTGGAGGGCGGCCTGGCTTATCTGCAGCAGAGCTGAGCCGTCCATGCCGGTCTTCGCGAGAAACTCGATGCCCTGCATGACGGCAAGGAGCAGCCGCCCGACCTCCTGAGCGTCCGCCCCCGGTTCGATCGTCCCCTCGTCCTGGGCTTCCTTCACGCAGGCGATCAGAAGATCTTCGACCGCTTGGTAGCTGCTCCGGGCCCGGGAGGCGACGTCCGGATCATTGCTGTGCAGCTCGGACGTGCTGTTGACCAGAAGGCAGCCGCGCCGCTGCGGGTCCTCCGTGAATCCCTTGGCCACGCCCTCGAAGAGCAGGGTCAGGCGTTCGAAGGCCGTACCGGGCCCGGTCAGGACCGCCCGGACGCCGTTGAGCTGTTCGTCGCGGTAGCCGTCCAGCACGTGCAGGAACAGCTGCCGCTTGTCGCCGAAGGCCCCGTACAGGCTCCCCTTGCCCAGTCCGGTGGCGTCCGTCAGGTCCTGCAGTGACGTAGCCGCGTACCCCTTGTTCCAGAACTGCTTGCGCGCAGACTCCAGAACCTGGTTCTCGTCGAAATTACGCGGTCGTCCCATGTTCCACAGCATACGTCCTTCTTGACTCATCGGTCCAGATCGTGAGCGCCCGGCTGCATGCGGCACGCAGGGGCGGCAGGCTAGGTGGTGGCGGGGCGTGTGGCGCACGGCTCCCCCCGGCGCCCTGGCGTCCCGACGGGCGGACCGGCGTCGGCCGGCTCGTCGCCGCTCGGCGATGTGGATGCAGTCACGTTTTTGCCCGAGCGGTCCATAACGTGGTTCTTTACCGTACAGTCCATAAGTGGCCCGAGGCGGTCCGCTACGGGCTGTAACACTGCGGCGACACATGGTGCACGGCTTTTGGCGTTTGCACCGGACAGGGATAAGCGATCATGGGACAGCTTGACGGGAAGACGGCAGTCGTCACCGGAGGCAACAGCGGAATCGGACTGGCCACAGCCAAGCGATTCGCGCGTGAGGGCGCGCACGTGTTCATCACCGGCCGTCGGCAGGAGGCTCTCGACGCCGCGCTGGCCGAGATCGGTGGGGAAGCCACCGCCGTCCGGGGCGACGTCGCGAACCTCGCGGACATCGACCGCCTCTACGCGGCTGTCGCCGAGCGGGGCCGGTCCATCGACGTACTGTTCGCCAACGCGGGCGGCGGTGAGTTCGCCGCGCTTGAGCAGGTCACCGAGGAGCACTTCGACGCCACCTTCAACATCAACGTGCGAGGCATGCTCTTCACCGTTCAGAAGGCAATTCCGCTGCTCAACGACGGCGCCTCGGTGATCCTGACCGGATCGACCGCTGCCACCTCAGGTGGCGCCGCCTTCGGCGTGTACGCCGCGTCCAAGGCCGCGGTCCGCTCCTTCTCCCGCACCTGGGCCAACGAACTCAGCGGCCGCGCGATCCGAGTGAACACCCTGGTGCCCGGCCCGATCGTTACCCCGGGCATCACCGGCCTGGCCGTGGACGCCGACCAGGCCGCGAAGATGAGGGACGCCTTCGCCAGCCAGATACCGCTGGGCCGGATGGGGCACCCGGACGAGGCCGCAGCCGCCGCACTATTCCTCGCCAGCAATGAGAGCAGCTTCGTCACCGGATCCGAGCTGTTCGTCGATGGCGGACTCAACCAGATCTGATCGCCGCAAGACGATGCGCTTGCCCGTCCCAGCGAAGACAGAGTGTGACCGCGTCGCGGTCACACCGGTAGTCACACCGAGCCTTCGGGCGAGCGCAGCCCCGCCGGTGTGCGGGCACACGGCGACCCCCGGAATTGGCTGAGGGCGTGGAGTCGGACGCCGTACACACAGATGATCGGCAGAGCCCGATCCGGGGTTGCTCGAGGCGCTCTCAGTGGTCCTATGTGACGAGGGTCTGTCACTTCGCCCACGAAGCCGACCCCGCCCGCGGGGAGTGCCACCGAACCAGCCACAGCGCGGACGGCGCCGACCACCTGTTCGTCCCCCCACCGAATCCGCGCCCGGCGGGCCCAAGGTGCCAGAGACCGCACAGGGCAAGGCGGCCGACGAGCTCAGGAAGGTGCTGGAGGAGGTCGCGGCGAAGGGTGCCACGATCACGTGGAGCGATCGCTGCTGAGCGTCCTGGTCGTCACCCACA
>NZ_JALLIN010000066.1 GCF_023630175.1 Streptomyces cellostaticus
ATCGAAGCCCGCGACAGCCGCCCGCACCAGCCTCGGCACCAACACCACACCGCCCCGGACCGCCACCTCCGGCTCACCCGCCGCCAGGGCCGCCGCCGCCTGCCCGGGCAGGCCCTGCCCGTCGGCGTCCGTGTCGGCGTCGAGGTCGACCAGGCCGAATCGGCCGGGGTGCTCCGTGCCGGCGGACCGGACCAGGCCCCACACCGCCGCACCCGCGAGATCGCGGACGGGCTCGGAGGGACCGGTCGTCATCGCCCCGTGCGTCACGAACACCAGCCGGGCGTCAGCGAACCTTTCGTCGGCGAGCCAGGCTCGTACGAGGGCGAGCGCGGCGGAAGCGCGCTCGTGCACGGCGTGCGGCAGCGCGCCACCGGCCGCCCCGGTCCCCGTGCTCGGGCCGGAGCCGACGAACACCAGCTCCGGCACGTCGGCACCCGCGTCGGCGAGGGCCGTGAGGTCGGCGTACGGGACGGCTTCCAGCCCCGGCACCTCCGTGCCGAGCACCGCCGGCACGGTTGCCGTCGGCTCCGCCGCACGGCCGGCCGGGAGTTCGGTCCAGTCGATCCGGTACAGGGACTCCTGGTGACCACCGCGCGCGGCGCCGATCTGCTCGGCCGAAACCTCCCGCAGGGTCAGCGCGTCCACCGAGGCGACGGGGTCGCCGGCCGCGTCCGCCAGTTCCAGGGACACCGTGCCGGGGCCGGCGGCAGCGAGCCGGACCCGTACCGCCGAGGCACCGGCCGCGTGCAGCCGTACACCGCTCCAGGCGAACGGGAGGCGCGCGCCACCGTCGGCCGCGTCTTCCTCGGGGCCCGTCAGCAGATCGCCGAGGGCCAGGGCGTGCAGCGCCGAGTCGAGCAGGGCGGGGTGCAGTCCGAAGGAACCGGCGTCGGTCCGGGCCCCGTCGGGCAGGGCGAGCTCGGCGAACAGCTCGCCGTCGCGCCGCCAGGCCGCCCGCAGCCCCTGGAACAGGGGCCCGTAGGCGAGGCCGGACGCGTCGAGGAGGTCGTACACGTTCTCCACCGGCACCGGGGCCGCGTCGGCGGGGGGCCACGCACCGAGGTCGGCGCCCGCGTCCCGGAGGTCGTCCGAGAGGAGTCCGTCGGCGTGGCGGACCCACGATCCGTCCTCGGCGTCGGGGCGCGAGTGGACGGCCACAGGGCGGCGGCCGGAGCCGTCGGGAGAGCCGACCACGACCTGGACCTGGACCGTGCCCGTCTCCGGGAGGATCAGCGGTGCCTGGAGGGTCAGCTCGTCCAGGGCCGGGCTGCCGGCGTGTTCGCCCGCGTGCAGGGCCAGTTCGACGAGTGCCGTGCCGGGGAGCAGGACCGAGCCCAGGACGGCGTGGTCGGCCAGCCAGGGGTGTGTCCGCAGCGAGAGCCGGCCGGTGAACACGCGCTCGTCGGAGTCCGCGAGCGCGACGGCCGCGCCCAGCAGCGGATGCCCCGCCGTGGCCAGCCCGAGCCCGTGGGCGTCGCCGGGCAGCGGGGTGCCCGTCTCGGGCCAGTAGCGCTCGCGCTGGAAGGCGTACGTCGGCAGGTCGACGCGCCGGGCACCCGTGCCGGCGAAGTAGGCGTTCCAGTCGACGGGCATGCCGTGGACGTGGGCCTGGGCGAGGGCGGTGTTCAGGGTCTCGGCCTCGGGCCGGCCGGCTCGGAGGGCGGGCGCGAAGACCGCCGCGTCCGCCTCACCGGGCAGGCAGTCCTGAGCCAGGGCCGACAGGACGCCGTCCGGGCCGAGTTCGAGGTACGTGGTGACCCCTGCGGCATCCAGGAAGCGCACGCCGTCCAGGAAGCGGACGGCCTCGCGGACGTGCCGCACCCAGAAGTCCGCCGACCCCATCTCGTCCGTCACCAGGGCGCCGGTCAGGTTCGACACGACCGCGATACGCGGAGCCTCGTACGCGATCGACTCCGCGACCGTACGGAAGTCCTCCAGCATCCCGTCCATGTGCGGCGAGTGGAACGCGTGACTGACGGCCAGCCGCTTGGTCTTACGACCCTGTGCGTTGAAGTGCTCGGCAACGACCACCGCGTCGGCCTCGTCGCCCGCGACCACGACCGACTGCGGCCCGTTGATCGCCGCAATGCTGACCCGCTCGGTGAGCAGCGGCAGGACCTCGTCCTCCGACGCCTGCACCGCGACCATCACGCCACCGGACGGCAGCGCCTGCATCAGACGCCCACGCGCCGCAACCAGCGTGCACGCGTCCTCCAGCGAGAACACACCCGCCACATGCGCGGCCGCGATCTCACCGACCGAATGCCCCGCCACGAAGTCCGGCGTCACGCCCCACGACTCCAGCAGCCGGAACAGAGCCACCTCCACCGCGAACAACGCCGGCTGCGCGAACTCCGTACGATCCAGCACCTCGCCGTCCGTGCCGAACAACACGTCCAGCAGGGGAAGGTCCAGGTGGGCGCACACCGCGTCCAGCGCCTCCGCGAACACCGGGAAGGCCTCGTACAACTCCCGGCCCATACCCAGCCGCTGACTGCCCTGCCCCGTGAACAGGAACGCCGTGCGGGTGCCCTTGGCCGCCGTGCCCCGGACCGGTCCGGGGGTGGTAGCCGCCCGGTCGTCGGCGAGGGCGTCGAGGGCGGTGACCGCGGTGGCGGCGTCCGTCGCGAGGACGACGGCGCGGTGGTCGAACAGCGCCCGTCCCGTGGCGAGCGAATGGGCCGCGTCCGCGAGGGGCGTGTCGGGGTGGGCCGCCAGGTGGGCGCGCAGGGCGCGGGCCTGGGCGGAGAGGGCGTCGGCGCTGCGGCCCGAGATCCGCAAGGGCAGCAGGGGCAGCGGGACGTTGGGGGCGGGTGCGCCCGGAACGGTCCCGGCGGTGCCCGCGGTGTCGTCCGGGGCGGTCTCCTGCGGGGCCTGTTCGATGATGGTGTGGGCGTTGGTCCCGCTGATGCCGAACGACGACACGCCCGCCCGGCGCGGGCGACCGGTCTCCGGCCACGGCACCGGCTCGGTGAGCAGGGTGACCGCGCCTTCGGACCAGTCGACGTGCTGGGTCGGCCGTTCGGCGTGCAGGGTCGGCGGGAGCATCCCGTGGCGCATGGCCAGGACCATCTTGATGACGCCGGCGACACCGGCGGCGGCCTGGGTGTGGCCCAGGTTCGACTTGATGGAGCCGAGGAGCAGCGGACGGTCGTCCGTACGCCCCTGGCCGTAGGTGGCGAGGAGCGCCTGCGCCTCGATCGGGTCACCCAGCGTCGTACCCGTACCGTGCGCCTCGACCGCGTCCACGTCGGCCGCCGACAGACCGGCACTCGCGAGCGCGGCACGGATCACACGCTGCTGCGAGGGACCGTTGGGGGCCGTGAGCCCGTTGCTCGCACCGTCCTGGTTGATCGCCGAGCCCCGCACGACCGCAAGCACCGGGTGCCCGTTGGCACGCGCGTCCGACAGCCGCTCCACGAGCAGCATGCCGACGCCCTCGCCCCACCCCGTACCGTCCGCGGCCGCCGCGAAGGCCCGGCAGCGGCCGTCGGCGGACAGTCCGCGCTGGCGGCTGAAGCCGACGAAGGTGCCGGGGGTGGCCATGACGGTGACGCCTCCGGCCAGCGCCATGTCGCACTCGCCGGTGCGCAGCGCCTGGATCGCCATGTGCAGGGCGACCAGGGACGACGAGCAGGCGGTGTCGATGGTGACGGCGGGGCCTTCGAGCCCGAAGGTGTAGGAGACCCGGCCCGAGGCGATGCTGCCGGTGCTGCCCGAGCCGAGGGAGCCTTCCGCTCCCCCGGCCGAGCCTTCCAGCAGGGCGGCGTAGTCGTGGTACATCACGCCGGCGAAGACGCCGGTCCGGCTGCCGCGCACGGTCGCCGGGTCGATACCGGCCCGTTCGAAGGCCTCCCAGGTGGTCTCCAGGAGGAGCCGCTGCTGGGGGTCGGTGCCGACGGCCTCGCGGGGGGAGATGCCGAAGAACGTCGGGTCGAAGGCGGCGGCGTCGTGGAGGAAGCCGCCGTGGCGGGTGTACGAGGTGCCGGGGTGGTCCGGGTCGGGGTGGTAGAGGCCCTCGACGTCCCAGCCGCGGTCGGTGGGGAAGCCGGAGATGGCGTCGCCGCCGCGCTCCAGGAGCCGCCACAGTTCCTCGGGGCTGGTGACGCCGCCGGGGAAGCGGCAGCTCATGGCCACGATCGCGATCGGGTCGTCGACGGCGGCGGGCGCGGGTCCGGTGGCGGCGGGGGTGTTCCCGGTGCCGCCGAGTTCGGCGGTCAGGTGCCGGGCGAGGGCGAGCGTGGTCGGGTGGTCGAAGACCAGGGTGGCGGGCAGGCGCCGGCCGGTGGCGGCACCGAGGCGGTTGCGCAGTTCTACCGCCGTGAGGGAGTCGAAGCCCAGGTCGGTGAAGGCGTGTTCGGGGTCGATGGCGCCGGGGGAACCATGGCCGAGTACGTCGGCGACGTGGGTGCGGACCAGGTCGAGGAGCAGCCGCTCCCGCTCGGGCGCGTCGAGGCCGCCGAGCCGCTGTTCCAGGGCGGAGAGGTCCGTGGTGCCGCGCGCGGCGGCGGCACGGCGGGCGGGTGCGCGGACCAGCCCGCGCAGCAGCGGGGGTACGTCCGTCCCGGGGGTGGCGGCGGGGAGGGTGAGCCGCATGGGGACGAGCAGGCCCATTCCGGGAGCCGGGGTCGCGGGGTGGTCCTCGGCCGTGTCCAGGGCGTGGGCGAGGTCGAGGAGCGCGAGGCCCTCGTCGGCGGTGAGGCCGTGGACGCCGCCGCGCTTCATCCGGTCGAGGTCGGCCCGGTCCAGGGCGCCGGCCATGCCGTCGGTGTCCTCCCACAGGCCCCAGGCGAGCGACCGGCCGGGCAGTCCGTGGGCGCGCCGGTGCTGGGCGAGGGCGTCGAGGAAGCTGTTGGCGGCGGCGTAGTTGGCCTGGCCGGGAGCGCCGAAGACGCCGGCGGCGGAGGAGAAGAGGACGAAGTCGGCCAGGTCGAGACCGCGGGTCAGTTCGTGGAGGTTGAGGGCCGCGTCGGCCTTGGGGCGCAGGACGGCCGAGAGGCGTTCGGGCGTGAGGGAGTCGATGATGCCGTCGTCGAGGACGCCGGCGGTGTGGACGACGGCCGTGAGCGGACGGTCCCCGGGCACGGCGGCGAGGACCGCCGCCAGGGCCTGCCGGTCGGCCGCGTCACACGCCGCCCAGGTCACCCCCGCACCCGACTCGGCCAGTTCACGGGCCAGTTCGGCCGCGCCCGGCGCCTGGTCGCCCCGGCGGCTGAGCAGCAGCAGGTGCCGCACACCGTGCTCGGCCACCAGATGACGGGCCACCAGCCGACCGAGCGTACCGGTCGCACCGGTCACCAGCACCGTCCCCCCGGCACCGTACGCCGACGACCCGGCGAAGGCTCCGGCGGGGACCCTGGCGAGTCGGGGTGCGCGCGCCGTGCCGTCGCGCAGGGCGAGTAGCGGCTCGTCGGTCGCGAGCAGGGCGTCCAGCGTCGCGGGGTCGACGGGACCGGTGGGGTCGGCGTCCACGAGGACGAAGCGGCCCGGGTGTTCGGCCTGTGCGGAGCGCACCAGGCCCCAGACCGCCGCGTGCACCGGGTCGGGCACCCGGTCGCCGGTGGTGGCGGCGACGGCGCCGTGCGTGAGCAGGACGAGCCGGGTGTCGGCGAGCCGGTCGTCGGCCGTCCAGCGCCGCAGGAGGCCGAGCGCCCGGTGTGCGGCCTCGTGGACCGCCCCGGGGGTGAGCGCGGACGGTCGCGGGTGCGGGACGAGGACGGCGTCCGGCGCGGGGGTGCCCGCGTCGAGGGCCTCGGTCAGCTCGGCCAGGTCCGTGTGGTGGGTGACGTACCGGCCGGGCGCGAGGGACCCGGGGGCCACCTCCTCGTCCTGGGTGTCCGTGGCGGTCGGCGGCGCGCCGAGCACCGCCCAGCGCCGGGCGTGCGCGGGCGCGGGCGCGTCGGGGAGCGTGAGCGGGGTCCAGTCCACGCGGAACAGGGCGTCGTGGAGGCCGTTCGCGGCGGGGCCCGGCTCGGCCGGGGAGACCGTGCGCAGGGCGAGCGAGGCGATGTCGGCGACGGGCTGTCCGGCGCCGTCGGCCAGCGCGACGGACACGGCGTCGGGTCCGGCCTGCGTCAGCCGTACGCGGAGCACGGTGGCACCCACGGCGTGCAGGGTGACGCCCGTCCAGGAGAACGGCAGCCTTCCCCGGCCGGTGCCCTCGACCAGTCCGGCCAGGCCGATGGTGTGCAGCGCCGCGTCGAGCAGCGCGGGGTGCAGGGCGAACAGGGCGGCGTCGGCGCTCTGTTCGGTGTCCAGCTCGATCTCCGCGTAGGCGGCGTCCCGGCCGCGCCAGGCCGCGCGGACGCCCCGGAAGGCGGGCCCGTACGCGAGGCCGGCCTCGGCGAGACCGGCGTACAGGTCTTCCACGGGCAGGGGGGTGGCGTCGGCCGGGGGCCAGACGTCGGGGGCGAAGGACGGGCCCGGGGTGCCGGTGGCGAGGACGCCGTCGGCGTGCCTGGTCCACGGTGCCGCGTCTCCGGCGCCGGGCCCGGCCTCGTCCGTGACGGGTTCGGGGCGGGAGTGCACGGTGAGGGAGCGGCGGCCAGTGGCGTCCGGGGCGCCGACCCAGAGCTGGACCTGGACGCCACCGTGCTCGGGCAGGACGAGCGGGGCGTGGAGCGTCAGTTCGTCGAGGTGGTCGCAGCCGACCTGGTCCCCGGCGCGTACGGCCAGTTCGACGAACGCGGTACCGGGCAGGACCACGGACCCCATGACGGCGTGGTCGGCGAGCCACGGGTGAGTGTCGAGGGAGAGGCGGCCGGTGCAGAGGAAGCCGTCCGTGCCGGCGAGCGCCACGGTGGCGCCGAGCAGCGGGTGTCCCGCGCTGCCGAGTCCGGCCGCCGACACGTCGCCGAGGGGCCGGCCCGCGTCGAGCCAGTACGTTTCGCGCTGGAAGGCGTACGTGGGCAGGTCGACGCGCCGGGCGCCGGTGCCCGCGTAGTAGGCGGCCCAGTCGACGCTCACCCCGCGGACGTGGAGCCGGGCCAGTGCGCCGGTGAGGGTCTCGGTCTCGGGGCGGCCCCGGCGGAGGAGGGGCACGAGGGCGGCGGTGTCGCCGGTGGGGCAGGCCTGGGCCAGCGCGGACAGGACGCCGTCCGGACCGAGTTCGATGTAGTGCGCGACGTTGCGGTCGGCGAGGGTGCGGATGCCGTCGAGGAAGCGGACGGCGTCGCGGACGTGGCGTACCCAGAACCCGGCCGAGGCGATCTCGTCGGTGGCCAGGGCGCCGGTGAGGTGGGAGACGAGAGGGATGCGCGGGGACGCGTACGCGATCGACTCCGCGACCGTACGGAAGTCCTCCAGCATCCCGTCCATGTGCGGCGAGTGGAACGCGTGGCTGACGGCCAGCCGCTTGGTCTTACGACCCTGTGCGTTGAAGTGCTCGGCAATGACCACCGCGTCGGACTCGTCACCCGCGACCACGACCGACTGCGGACCGTTGATCGCCGCGATGCTCACCCGGTCCGTCAGGAGCGGCAGGACCTCGTCCTCCGACGCCTCCACCGCGATCATCACGCCACCGGACGGCAGCGCCTGCATCAGACGCCCACGCGCCGCAACCAGCGTGCACGCGTCCTCCAGCGAGAACACACCCGCCACATGCGCAGCGGCGATCTCACCGACCGAATGACCGGCCACGAAGTCGGGCCTCACGCCCCACGACTCCAGCAGCCGGAACAGAGCCACCTCCACCGCGAACAACGCCGGCTGCGCGAACTCCGTCCGATCCAGCGCGGCTCGGTCGTCGCCGAACAGCACATCCTTCAGCGGCAGATCAAGCCGCGCACACACCGCGTCCAGCGCCTCCGCGAACACCGGATACGCCTCGTACAGCTCGCGTCCCATGCCGAGGCGCTGGCTGCCCTGACCGGTGAACAGGAACGCCAGTTTGCCGGCGACCGGGCGGCCGAGGGTGACGCCCGGGGCGGCGGGGGCGGCCGTGCCTTCGGGGTCGAGCGCGGCGAGGGCGTCCAGCGCGGCGGTGAGACCCGCCTGGTCGGGGGCCGTCAGGACCGCGCGGTGGTCGAAGGCGGTGCGCCCGGTGGCGAGGGAGAGGGCCGTGTCGCCGGCGCGGTGGCCGGGGTGGGCGGCCAGGTGCGCGCGGAGCTTGCGCGCCTGGCCGCGGAGGGTGGCCGGGGTCCTGGCGGAGAGGACCCAGAGCGGCGGTACGCGGGGCGCGGTGGCGGCGGCAGCGGTTTCCGCGGGCTCGTCGGCGTCGGGGGCCTGTTCGAGGATGGTGTGGGCGTTGGTGCCGCTGATGCCGAACGAGGACACGCCCGCTCTGCGGGGCGCGCCGGTCTCGGGCCAGGGCACCGGCTCGGTGAGCAGGGAGACGGCGCCTTCGCTCCAGTCGACGTCCGGGGTCGGTGCGTCGACGTGCAGGGTCCGCGGGAGGACGCCGTGGCGCATCGCCATGACCATCTTGATGATGCCGGCGACACCGGCGGCGGCCTGGGTGTGGCCCAGGTTCGACTTGATGGAGCCGAGCCACAGCGGCCGGCCGTCGGGGCGGTCCTGGCCGTAGGTGGCGAGGAGGGCCTGGGCCTCGATGGGGTCGCCGAGGGTGGTGCCGGTGCCGTGGGCCTCCACGGCGTCGATCTGGGTGGCCGACAGGCGCGCCCCGGCGAGGGCCTGGCGGATGACGCGCTGCTGGGAGGGGCCGTTGGGGGCGGTCAGGCCGCTGCTGGCACCGTCCTGGTTGACGGCGGAGCCCCGGACCAGCGCGAGGACGGGGTGGCCGTTGCGGCGGGCCTCGGAGAGCCGTTCCAGGACGAGCATGCCGGCGCCCTCGCCCCAGCCCGTACCGTCGGCGGCGGCGGCGAAGGACTTGCAGCGGCCGTCGCCGGCCAGGCCGCGCTGGCGGCTGAACTCGGTGAAGGTGCCGGGGGTGGACATGACGGTGACGCCGCCGGCGAGGGCGAGCGCACACTCGCCGTTGCGCAGTGCCTGGACGGCCAGGTGGACGGCGACGAGCGAGGAGGAGCAGGCGGTGTCGATGGTGACGGCGGGGCCCTCGAGCCCAAGGGTGTAGGCGACGCGGCCGGAGGCGATGCTGCCGGAGCTGCCGTTGCCGAGGAATCCCTCGACCTCCTCGGGCACGCTGAACAGCCGTGCGGCGTAGTCGTGGTACATCAGTCCGGCGAAGACGCCGGTACGGCTGCCGCGGAGGCCCGCCGGGTCGATCCCGGCCCGTTCGACGGCCTCCCACGAGGTCTCCAGCAGCAGCCGCTGCTGCGGGTCCATGGCCAGGGCCTCGCGGGGCGAGATCCCGAAGAACGCGGCGTCGAACTCGGCGGCGTCGTGGAGGAACCCGCCGACCCGTTCGTACGCCTCGATGCCGGACTCGGGGTCGGGGTCGAAGAGGACCTCGTCGTCCCAGCCCCGGTCCGTGGGGTAGGGGGTGACGGCGTCGCCGCCCCGGGCGACGAGGTCCCAGAGCCGTTCGGGGGTGTCGATGCCGCCGGGGTAGCGGCAGCTCATCGCGACGACCGCGATCGGCTCCTGCTCCCGCTCCTCCACCTCGCGCAGCCGTCGTCGTGCCTCGCGGAGGTCGGTCGTCGCCCGCTTGAGGTAATCGAGGTACTTCTCCTCGTTCACCATTTACGCCATCCCCGTGGTCAGAGTCGGAAAGCTCGCGCGGAGCCGGTGGTTCGGAAGGAGGGAGCCGCGGTGCGGTGCGTCCTGGAGCCGGTCAGGACAGCCCCAGTTCGTCGTCGAGGAGATCGAAGATCTCGTCGGCCGTCGCGGACTGGATTTCCCGCTCGTGGGCGGTGCTGTCCTGTGCACTGTGCGTTTCATTCCACTTCGCCAGAAGGTCTCGCAGCCGGGCGGTGATGCCCGCGCGTTCGACGTCGTCGGGGGCGACCGTCGAGAGGATCGATTCGAGCTTGTCGAGTTCCGCGTGGACGGGCCGGCGGGACGGGTCGCCCTGGCCGAGCCGCTCGCCGAGGTACGCGGCGAGCGCGGCGGGGGTCGGGTAGTCGAAGATCAGCGTGACGGGGAGCCGCAGTCCGCTGTGCGCCGTGAGCCGGTTGCGCAGGTCGACCGCCGTCAGCGAGTCGAAGCCGAGGTCGAGGAAGCCCCGGCCGGCGTCGACGTCGTCCGCGTCGGAGTGGCCGAGCACGGCGGCCACCTGGCCGCGGACCAGCTCCATGAGCGCCTGGTCGCGTTCGGCGGGCGCCAGACCCGCGAGGCGCTCCGCGAGGGAGCCGGCCGGATCCGTGGCGTGCCGGTTCGCGGTGCGCGTCCCGGAGTCGGCGGCGCGGCGCGCGGGGGTGCGCACCAGGCCGCGCAGCAGCGGCGGCAGGGTGCCGTCGGCGGCCTGGGCGCGCAGCGCCGCCGGTTCGGTCCGCATGGGTGCGAGGACGGCGTCGTCCAGCGTGTGGGCGGTGTCGAACAGCGCGAGGCCCTCGTGGGGTGCGAGCGCGGTCACCCCGCTACGGGCCATGCGGGCCAGGTCGGTGTCGTCCAAGGCGCCGGCCATGCCGTCTGCGGCGGCCCACAGGCCCCAGGCCAGTGACAGGCCGGGCAGTCCGCGGGCGCGCCGGTGCTGGGCGAGGGCGTCCAGGTAGCTGTTGGCGGCGGCGTAGTTGCCCTGGCCGGCGGCGCCGAAGCAGCCGGCGACGGAGGAGAAGAGCACGAACGCGGTGAGGGGGTGACCCTCGGTCAGCTCGTGCAGGTTCCATGCCGCGTCGACCTTGGGGCGCAGGACGGTGTCCAGGCGCCGGGGGGTGAGGGAGTCGATGATGCCGTCGTCGAGGACGCCGGCGGTGTGGACGACGGCCGTGAGCGGACGGTCCCCGGGCACGGCGGCGAGGACCGCCGCCAGGGCCTGCCGGTCGGCCGCGTCACACGCCGCCCAGGTCACCCCCGCACCCGACTCGGCCAGTTCACGGGCCAGTTCGGCCGCGCCCGGCGCCTGGTCGCCCCGGCGGCTGAGCAGCAGCAGGTGCCGCACACCGTGCTCGGCCACCAGATGACGGGCCACCAGCCGACCGAGCGTACCGGTCGCACCGGTCACCAGCACCGTCCCCCCGGCACCGTACGCCGACGACCCGGCGAAGGCTCCGGCGGAGGCCGTTTCGGAGTCGGCCGTCGTGTCGGCGGCCCTGGCGATACGGCGCAGCCGGAAGGCGCGTGCCTCGCCGGCCCGCAGCGCGAGCTGCGGCTCGTCGGTGCCGAGCGCGGCGGCCAGGGCCCCGAAGGACGCCTCGGCGCCGTCGGTGTCCGCCAGGACGAACCGGCCGGGGTTCTCCGACTGCGCGGACCGCACCAGGCCCCACACGGGCGCGTGGATCAGGTCCGCGACCCGCTCGCCGGGGGCGGCGGCGACCGCGCCCCGGGTCAGGACCACCAGCCGGGCGCCGTCGAGGCGTTCCTCGGCCAGCCACTCCTGGACCAGGGCGAGCGCCTGGTGCGCGGCCGTCCTGGCGGCCGCGGCCGGGTCTGCGCCCGGGGCACCGGGGGGCAGGGGGACGACGACGACGTCGGGTGCCGTGGCGCCCGCCGCGAGGTCGGCGCGCAGCTCGGTGAGGCCCGCGTACGCGTCGAGCCGTTCGCCCCCGACCCTGAGGTCGGGCGCGTCGGCGCCGAGCACGGCCCAGCGCTCCCCGGCCGGGATGGTCCCGGCGGGCAGGGCCTGCGTGGTCCACTCGACGCCGAACAGCGACTCGTGGTGCGTGGCCGCTGCGTCCCGGCCCAGCTGCTCGGCCGTGACGGGCCGGAGGACCAGGGAGTCGACGGAGGCCACCGGCGCGCCGGTGGAGTCGGCGACGTCCAGGGCGACGCCGCCGGGCCCGGCGGCGGTGAGCCGGACGCGGAGCCCGGCGGCTCCGGACGCGTGCAGCCGTACACCGGTCCAGGCGAAGGGCAGTCGGGCCCCTTCGGCCGGGGCGTCGGTGGACGCGCCGGGGGTGCCGAGGCCCAGGGCGTGCAGGGCGGCGTCGAGCAGTGCCGGGTGCACCCCGTAGGCGGCGGCGTCGGCCTCGTGGGCCTCGTCGAGGGTGACCTCGGCGAACAGTTCGTCGCCGCGCCTCCAGACGGCGCTCAGTCCCTGGAAGGCGGGCCCGTAGCCGAGCCCGGCCGCTGCCGCCGCCGGGTAGAAGCCGTCGGTGGGGACGGGCTCGGCCCCGGCCGGCGGCCACTGGGCCAGGTCGGCGGCGCGCGTGGGCGCGGTCCGGGCGAGCACACCGGTGGCGTGCCGGGTCCAGGGCTCGTCGGCCGGGGCGTCGGCGCGGCGGGAGTGCAGGGTCAGCGTCCGGCGCCCGGAGTCGTCCGGTGCGTCGACGGCGAGCCGGAGCTGGACCGCGCCCTGGTCGGGCAGGGTGAGCGGGGCTTCGATGGCCAGCTCGTCGAGGGTGTCGCAGCCGGACTGTTCACCGGCCCGCAGGGCCAGTTCGACGAAGGCGGTGCCGGGCAGCAGGACGGTGTCCATGACCGTGTGGTCGGCGAGCCAGGGGTGGGTGGACAGCGCGAGGCGTCCGGTGAGGACCAGTCCGCCGGAGGCGGGCAGTTCGACGGTGGCGCCGAGCAGTGGGTGGCCGTCCGTCTCCAGGCCCGCCGCCATCACGTCCTCGGTGGACACGCCCACGTCGAGCCAGTAGCGCTTGCGCTGGAAGGCGTAGGTGGGCAGCTCGACCCGCCGGGCGCCGGTCCCCGCGTAGTACGCGTCCCAGTCGACCGGGACGCCCTGGACGTGGACGCGGGAGAGGGCGGCCGTCAGCGTGACGGCCTCGGGGCGGCCGGTGCGCAGCGCGGGCACGAGGACCGCGTCGGTGTCGCCGGTCAGGCACTCCTCGGCGAGGGCGGACAGGACGCCGTCGGGGCCGAGTTCGAGGTAGGTGGTGACGCCCTCGGCTTCGAGGGTGCGGACGCCGTCGAGGAAGCGGACCGCCTCGCGGACGTGGCGTACCCAGAAGTCGGCGGACGCCATGTCGTCGGTGACGAGCGCGCCGGTCAGGTTGGAGACGACGGGGATGCGGGGCGTCCCGTAGACCAGCCCCTCGGCGACCTTGCGGAAGTCGGCGAGGATGCCGTCCATGTGCGGCGAGTGGAACGCGTGGCTCACGCTGAGGCGCTTGGTCTTGCGGCCCTGGACCTCGAAGTGCTCGGCGATCGCCACCGCGTCGGCCTCGTCGCCCGCGACGACCACGGACTGCGGCCCGTTGATCGCGGCGACGCCGACCCGTTCGGTGAGCAGCGGGAGGACCTCGTCCTCCGACGCCTGCACCGCGATCATCACGCCACCGGTCGGCAGCGCCTGCATCAGGCGCCCGCGGGCGGCGACCAGTTCGCCGGCGTCCTGGAGGGAGAGCACGCCCGCCACGTGCGCGGCGGCGATCTCGCCGATCGAGTGGCCGGCGAGGAAGTCCGGCGTCAGGCCCCACGACTCGACGAGCCGGAACAGTGCCACCTCGACCGCGAACAGCGCGGGCTGGGTGAACTCCGTCCGGTCCAGCGCGGCCCGGTCGTCGCCGAACAGGACGTCCTTCAGCGGTGTGTCGAGGTGCCGGTCCAGTTCGGCGCAGACCTCGTCCAGCGCCCGCGCGAAGGCGGGGTACGTCCCGTGGAGCTCGCGTCCCATGCCCGGCCGCTGGCTGCCCTGGCCGGTGAAGAGGAAGGCCGTGCGGCCCTCGCGGGCGGTGCCGCGGACGAGTCCCGGCGAGTCCTCGCCGCGCGCCAGGGCGTTCAGGCCGCGCAGCAGTTCGGCGCGGTCCCCGGCGAGCAGCGCGGCCCGCTGTTCCAGTGCCGAGCGGGTGGTCGCCAGGGACAGTCCCAGGTCGACGGTGCGCAGCCCGGGGTCGGCGTGGACGTGGGCGTGGAGGCGGCGGGCCTGGGCGCGCAGCGCGTCCTCGCCGCGGGCCGAGACCAGCAGCGGGACGGGTACCCGCCCGGCGTTGGCGTCGGGTTCCGGCGAGGCCGGTGCGGGGTCCGGCTCGGGGGCCTGCTCGATGATGGCGTGCGCGTTGGTGCCGCTGATGCCGAACGAGGAGACGCCGGCGCGGCGCGGGCGGCCGGTCTCGGGCCACTCCACGGCCTCGGTGAGGAGGGACACGGCGCCCGCCGACCAGTCGACGTGCGGGGTGGGCTCGTCGACGTGCAGGGTCCTTGGGAGCAGCCCGTGGCGCATGGCCATGACCATCTTGATGACGCCGGCGACGCCCGAGGCGGCCTGGGTGTGGCCGAGGTTGGACTTCACCGAGCCGAGCAGCAGCGGCTGGTCGCCGGTGTGCTCCCGGCCGTAGGTGGCGAGGAGGGCCTGGGCCTCGATGGGGTCGCCGAGGGTGGTGCCGGTGCCGTGCGCCTCGACGGCGTCGACCTGTGCGGCGGTGACCCCGGCGTCGGCGAGCGCGGCGCGGATGACGCGCTGCTGGGAGGGGCCGTTGGGGGCGGTCAGGCCGTTGCTGGCGCCGTCCTGGTTGACGGCCGAGCCGCGCACGACCGCCAGGACCTGGTGGCCGTTGCGGCGGGCGTCCGACAGCCGCTCCAGCAGGAGCATGCCGGCGCCCTCGCCCCAGCCCGTGCCGTCCGCCGAGGCGGCGAAGGACTTGCAGCGGCCGTCGGCGGCCAGGCCCCGCTGGCGGCTGAACTCGATGAAGGTGCCGGGGGTGAACATGACGGTGACACCGCCCGCGAGGGCCATGTCGCACTCGCCGTTGCGCAGCGCCTGCGCCGCGAGGTGCAGGGCCACCAGCGACGACGAGCAGGCGGTGTCGACGGTCACCGCCAGGCCCTCCAGGCCGAAGGTGTAGGCGACGCGGCCCGACACGATGCTGCTGGAGCTGCCGGTGCCGAGGTAGCCCTCGACCCCGTCGGGCACGGCGTGCAGGCGTGCGCCGTAGTCGTGGTACATGACGCCCGCGAAGACGCCGGTACGGCTGCCCCGCACGGTCGCCGGGTCGATCCCGGCGCGCTCGAAGGCCTCCCAGGTCGTCTCCAGCAGCAGGCGCTGCTGCGGGTCCATCGCCAGCGCCTCGCGCGGTGAGATCCCGAAGAAGGACGCGTCGAACTCGGCGGCGTCGTGCAGGAAGCCGCCGTCCCGGGCGTAGGACGTGCCCTGGCTCTCCGGGTCGGGGTCGTACAGCCCCTCGGTGTCCCAGCCGCGGTTCTCGGGGAGCCGGGTGATGCCGTCCGCCCCGGCGGTGAGCATCTGCCACAGGTCCTCGGGGCTGCGTACCTCACCGGGGTAGCGACAGCTCATGGCGACGATCGCGATGGGCTCGTCGTCGGCCGCGGCGGTGACGGGGCCGCCGGTCGCCCGGGCCGCGCTGGCGTCGGAGTCGTCTCCGAGGAGTTCGGCGCGCAGGTGACGGGCGAGGACGGTCGGGTCCGGGTAGTCGAAGATCAGGGTGGCGGGCAGGCGCAGGGCGGTCGCGGCGTTCAGGCGGTTGCGGAGCTCCACGGCGGTGAGCGAGTCGAAGCCCAGCTCCTTGAACGCCCGGCCGGACTCGACGGCCGCCGGGCCCGCGTGGCCCAGCACCGCGGCGACCTGGGTGCGCACCAGGTCCAGCAGGACACGGTCCTGTTCGGCGGCGGACAGGCCCGCCAGTCGGCGGCGCAGCTCGGTCTCACCGGAGCCGGCCCCGGCGGCGTCGACGGTCCGCCGGGTCACCGCGCGGACGAGCCCGCGCAGCAGGGGCGCGACGGTGCCCGCCGCGGCCTGGGCGCGCAGGGCCTCGGTGTCGACCCGCATGAGGGCCACGGCCGCGTCGTCGAGGGAGACGGCCGTGTCGAACAGGCCCAGTCCGTCGGCGGCCGTCAGCGGCGGCAGTCCGGCCCGGCGCATCCGGTTGACGTCGGCCGCGTCGAGCGCGCCGGCCATGCCGTCGGCGACGGACCACAGGCCCCAGGCCATCGCGGTGGCCGGGAGGCCGTGGGCGCGGCGGTGCTGGGCGAGGGCGTCCAGGAAGGAGTTGGCGGCGGCGTAGTTGCCCTGTCCGGGGCCGCCGAAGAGGCCGGAGGTGGAGGAGAAGACCACGAAGGCCGACAGGTCGAGGTCGCGGGTCAGCTCGTGCAGGTGCCAGGCCGCGTCGACCTTGGGGCGCAGGACCGTGGACAGCCGCTCGGGGGTCAGCGAGGTGATGACCCCGTCGTCGAGGACGCCCGCGGTGTGGACGACGGCGCTCAGCGGGTGCTCGGCGGGCACGTCCGCGAGCAGCGCGGCCAGCGCGTCCCGGTCGGCCACGTCGCACGCGGCCCAGGTCGCGTGGGCGCCCGCCCCGGCGAGTTCGGCGGTGAGTTCGGCGGCGCCCGGCGCGTCGGCACCGCGACGGCCGACGAGGAGCAGCCGGTCCACGCCGTGCTCGGCGACGAGGTGCCGGGCGGTGAGCCGGCCCAGCGCACCGGTGGCGCCGGTGATCAGAACCGTTCCGCCGGGTCCGAACGCGGGGGCTCGGCCGGGCTCGTCCCGCCGGGTCTCGACCCGGGCGAGGCGGGGGACGCGCACGGAGCCGGCGCGCAGCGCGAACCGCTCCTCGTCCGAGGCGAGGGCGGCCCGCAGGGCGCGGTCGGACAGGTCGTGTCCGTCGGTGTCGACGAGCGCGATCCTGCCGGGGTTCTCCGTCTGCGCGGACCGCAGCAGGCCCCACGCCGTGGCGGCGGGGAGGTCGGTGACGTCGTCGTCCGGGCCGGCCGCGACCACCCCGCGGGTGACGAACACCAGACGGGAGGCGGCGAACCGCTCGTCGGCCAGCCAGGCCCGGGCGAGCGCCAGCGCGTCGTGGGCGGCGGCGTGCACGGCCGGCGCGGTGAGGGCGCCGGACAGCGGCGCACGCTCGACGAGCACCTCGTCCGGTACGGCCGTCCCGGCGTCGACGGCGGCGGCGAGCGCGGCCAGGTCGGGGTACCGGTCGGCGCCGGGGTGGCGCTCGGAGCCGTCGCCCGCGGGGCCGGTGGTTCCGGTGATGAGCGCGTACCGGACCTCGGGGGCGGTCGCGTGCGCGTCGGTGCCGGGCAGCTCCGTCCACTGCTGGCGGAACACCGACTCGTGGTAGGTCGTACCGGCCGCGCGGAGCTGGTCGGCCGTCACGGGGCGCAGCCCCAGCGACTCGACGGTCGCGACCGGGGCGCCCGAGGCGTCGGCGATCTCCAGCCGGACCCCTTCGGCGCCGGCCGGCGAGAGGCGGACGCGCAGCGCGGCGGCACCGCCGGCGTGCAGCGACACGCCCGACCAGGCGAAGGGCAGCCTGCCCCGGCCGTCGTCGGCGCCGATGCCGCCCAGGCCGATGGCGTGCAGGGCCGCGTCCAGCAGCGCCGGGTGCAGGCCGAACCGGCCGGCCTCGTCCTCGGCGCCCTCCGGCAGCCTGACCTCGGCGTAGACCTCGCCGTCCCGCTGCCATGCCGTGCGCAGGCCCCGGAAGGCGGGCCCGTAGGCGAACCCGATGTCGGCGAGCTGGTCGTACCGCCCGTCCAGGTCCACCTCGGTGGCGCCGGCCGGGGGCCAGTCCGCCGGGCCGGACGCGGCCGGGGTGCGCCCGCCCACGGCGAGCACACCGCTGGCGTGCCGCGTCCACGGCTCCTCGGCCGCCAGCCCCTCGGCCCGCGAGTGCAGGGCGAGCGGGCGGCGCCCGTCCTCCTCGGCCGCGCCCACCCACACGCGGAGCTGGACGCCCCCGTGCTCGGGCAGGACCAGCGGGGCCTCCAGCGTCAGCTCCTCGAGGTGGTCGCAGCCGAGCTGGTCAGCGGCGCGGGTGGCCAGCTCCACGAAGGCGGTGCCGGGGAGCAGGACGCTGCCGAGGATGGCGTGGTCGGCCAGCCAGGGGTGCGTGGAGAGTGCCAGCCGCCCGGCGAACACCATGCCGTCCGACTCGGGCAGGGCGACCCCGGCGCTCAGCAGCGGGTGCCCGGTGTCGTCCAGGCCGATCGCCTCGACGTCGCCGAGGTGGAGGGAGGACACGGCCGGCCAGTAGCGCTGTCGCTGGAAGGCGTAGGTGGGCAGGTCGACCCGCCGGGCGCCGGTGCCGGCGAAGTACGCCGCCCAGTCGACGGGGACGCCATGGGCGTGGACCCGGGCGAGGGCGGTGGTGACGGTCTCGGCCTCGGGCCGGCCGCCGCGCAGCGCGGGCGTGAGCACGGGGGCGGTGTCGGTGTCGCCGGTCAGGCAGTCCTGGGCGAGGGCCGACAGGACGCCGTCGGGGCCGAGTTCGAGGTAGGTGGTGACCCCGGCGGTCTCCAGGGCGCGGACGCCGTCCAGGAAGCGCACGGCGTCGCGGACGTGCCGTACCCAGAAGTCCGCCGAGCCCATCTCGTCGGTGACGACCGCACCGGTCAGGTTCGACACCACGGCGACACGCGGAGCCTCGTACGAGATCCCTTCCGCAACGGCCCGGAAGTCCTCCAGCATCCCGTCCATGTGCGGCGAGTGGAACGCGTGGCTCACGCTCAGGTGCTTGGTCCTACGGCCCTGTGCGTTGAAGTGCTCGGCGATCGCCACCGCGTCGGCCTCGTCGCCCGCGACGACCACGGACTGCGGCCCGTTGAGCGCGGCGATGCCGACCCGCTCGGTGAGCAGTGCAAGGACCTCGTCCTCCGAGGCCTGGACGGCGATCATCACGCCACCGGTGGGCAGCGCCTGCATCAGGCGTCCGCGGGCGGCCACCAGCGTGCACGCGTCCTCCAGCGAGAACACCCCGGCCACGTGCGCGGCGGCGATCTCCCCGATCGAGTGACCGGCCAGGAAGTCCGGCTTCACGCCCCAGGTCTCGACGAGCCGGAACAGTGCCACCTCGACCGCGAACAGCGCGGGCTGGGTGAACTCCGTCCGGTCCAGTGCGGCCCGGTCGTCGCCGAACAGGACGTCCTTCAGCGGTACGTCGAGATGGGCGTCCAGGTGCGCGCAGACCGCGTCCAGCGCGTCCGCGAACGCCGGGAATGCCTCGTACAGCTCCCGGCCCATGCCCGGCCGCTGGCTGCCCTGACCGGTGAACAGGAACGCCGTCTTCCCGGCGACCGGCGCGCCGGTGACGACGCCCGCCGCCGTGCCGTCGTCCGCCAGCGCGGCGAGGCCCGCCAGCAGACCCTCGCGGTCCGCCGCGACCACGGCCGCGCGCTGTTCGAACGCCGAGCGGCCGACCGCCAGGGACAGGCCCAGGTCCACCGGGCGCAGTTCGGGGTGACGTGTGGCGTGGGCGAGGAGCCGGCGGGCCTGGTCGCGCAGGGCGTCCCGGCTCCTGGCCGAGACGAGCCACGGCAGCGGGCCGTCGGCGCGTCCGGTGGCCACGGGGGGCGTCGGGAGGCCGGCAGGCGGGTCCTCGGGCAGGTCGTCCCGGGCCGGGGCCTGCTCGATGATGGTGTGGGCGTTCGTCCCGCTGATGCCGAAGGACGAGACGCCGGCCCGGCGCGGACGGCCCGTCTCCGGCCACGCCTGTGCCTCGGCCAGCAGGCGTACCCGGCCCGCCGTCCAGTCGACGTGCGGGGTCGGCTCGTCCACGTGCAGCGTCTGCGGGAGCACCCCGTGCCGCATCGCCAGGACCATCTTCATCACCCCGGCCACGCCGGCGGCGGCCTGGGTGTGGCCCAGGTTCGACTTGATGGAGCCGAGCAGCAGCGGCCGGTCCTCGGGCCGGTCCTGGCCGTACGTGGCGAGCAGGGCCTGGGCTTCGATGGGGTCGCCGAGGGTGGTGCCGGTGCCGTGCGCCTCGACGGCGTCGACGTCGGCGGTGGTGAGGCCGCCACCGGCGAGGGCCTGGCGGATGACGCGCTGCTGGGACGGGCCGTTGGGGGCGGTCAGGCCGTTGCTGGCACCGTCCTGGTTGATCGCCGAACCGCGCACCACCGCCAGCACCGGGTGCCCGTTCCTGCGGGCGTCCGACAGGCGCTCGACGAGGAGCATGCCGACGCCCTCGCCCCAGCCCGTACCGTCCGCGGCAGCGGCGAACGCCTTGATGCGGCCGTCGTCGGCCAGACCCCGCTGGCGGCTGAAGTCGATGAAGGAGGCGGGGGTGGACATCACCGTCACACCGCCGGCCAGCGCCATGGTGCACTCGCCCTGCCGCAGCGCCTGGATGGCCCAGTGCAGGGCGACCAGCGACGACGAGCAGGCGGTGTCGACGGTGACGGCCGGACCCTCCAGGCCCAGGACGTAGGAGACTCGGCCGGAGACGACGCTCGCCGCGTTGCCGGTGCCGAGGAAGCCCTCGACGCCGTCGGGAGCGGCCAGGATGAGGTTCAGGTAGTCCTGGCCGTTGGTGCCGGTGAAGACGCCGACCTGCTCGCCCCGCACGGTGGCGGGGTCGATGCCGGCCCGCTCGAAGGCCTCCCAGGACGTTTCGAGGAGCAGCCGCTGCTGCGGGTCCATCGCCAGCGCCTCACGCGGCGAGATCCCGAAGAACGCCGGGTCGAAGTCGGTGGCGTCGGCCAGGAAGCCGCCCTCGCGGACGTAACTGGTGTTCTCGGCGACGGACTCGGGGTCGTACAGCCCGTCCAGGTCCCAGCCGCGGTCGGCGGGGAACCCGGAGATGGCGTCGCGGCCGGTGACGAGCAGCTCCCAGAGGTCCTCCGGGGTGCGCACGCCGCCGGGGAAACGGCAGCTCATCGCCACGATGGCGATCGGGTCGTCGTCGGTGGCCGGCCCGGCGGACGCGGGGGCGCGGTGGGCCGTGTCCGGTGCCCGCGAGCCGAGCAGTTCGTCCTGGAGGAAGGACGCCAGGGCGAAGGAGTTGGGGTAGTCGAAGATCAGGGTCGCGGGCAGCCGCAGGCCGGTGCGGGCGGTGAGGAGGTTACGGATCTCCACCGCGGTGAGGGAGTCGAAGCCGAGGTCCCGGAAGGCGCTGGCCGGGTCGACGGAGTCCGGTCCGGCGTGGCCGAGCACGGCGGCCACCTGGGTGCGGACGAAGTCCAGGACCAGCCGGTCACGTTCGTCGGCGGTCGCGTCCGCGAGACGCGCGGCGAGGGCGTCGGCGGGGCCGCCGGGCTCGCCGGCGGCGGAACCCTGGGCCTGGGCAAGGGCCTCGACGGCCTCGGGGAGGTCGCCGATCAGGGGGCAGGGGCGTACGGCGGTGAGGCCGGGGGCCAGCCGCTGCCAGTCGATGTCGGCGACGACGGAGGCGGTCTCGTCGAGGGTGAGTGCCGTGCGCAGCGCGGACAGGGCCGTCGTGGGCGCGAGGGCGGGCAGGCCGGACTGCCGGAGGCGTTCGGCGACGAGGTCGTCGGTGGCCATGCCGCCGTCGGCCCAGGCGCCCCAGGCGAGGACGGTGGCGGGCAGCCCGTCGGCGCGGCGCTGCTCGGCGAGGGCGTCGAGGTGGGCGTTGGCGGCGGCGTAGTTGGCCTGTCCGGCGGCGCCGAAGACGGCGGCGACGGAGGAGAAGAGGACGAAGGCCGACAGGTCCAGGTCGCGGGTCAGCTCGTGCAGGACGTGCGCCGCGTGCGCCTTGGGGCGCAGCACGCCGGCGAGACGGGCCGGCGTCTGGGCGTCCAGGACGCCGTCGTCGAGTACGCCGGCTGCGTGGACGACCGTGGTCAGCGGGTGCTCGGCGGGGACGGCCGCGAGGAGCGCGGCGACGGCGTCGTGGTCGGCGACGTCGCAGGCGGCGAAGGTGACCTCGGCGCCCAGCTCCCGCAGTTCGGCGGCGAGTTCGCCGGTGCCCTCGGCGTCCGGGCCGCGCCTGCTGACCAGCAGCAGGTGGTCGGCCCCGGCCGTGGCGAGGAGGCGGGCGACGTGCCGGCCGAGTGCACCGGTGCCGCCGGTGACCAGGGCGGTGCCGGTGGTGGTCCACTCGGTGGCGGGGCGCTCCTCGCGGGGGGCGCGGGCCAGTCGGCGTACGAAGACGCCGGTGGAGCGTACGGCGAGGTGGTCCTCGGTACCGAGGCCGCCCAGGACGTCGGCCAGGCGGCCGGTGGCGCGCTCGTCGGGCGTCTCGGGCAGGTCGACGAGGCCGCCCCAGCGGTGCGGGACTTCGAGGGCCGCGGTGCGGCCGAGGCCCCAGACCTGGGCCTGGGTGACACCGGTGAGCCGGTCGGAGCGGCCGGTGGAGACGGCGCCCCGGGTGGCGGCCCACAGCGGGGCGTCGACACCGGCGTCGCCCAGGGCCTGGACCAGGGCGGTGGTGGCGGCGAGCCCGGCGGACAGCGCCGGGTCCTCGGGGTGGGCCCGCTCGTCGAGTGCCAGCAGGGACAGCACGCCGGCGGGGGCGACGGCGGGCGAGGCGGCTTCGGCGCCGGCACCGGCGTCGGGGGTGGCCTCGGGCTCTGCGGCGGTGGCTGCGGGGTCGGGAGTTGCCTCGGCGTCGAGGGTGGGCCCGGTGGTCGCTCCGGTCCGCGCGAGGGTGTCGCCGATGTGCCGGGCCATGGCGGCGCGGTCGTCGAGGGCCGCGTCGAGCACGACGGTGCTGACGGAGGCGCCGCGGGCGGTCAGCGCGGCCCGGGCGGCCGTGGCCCACGGGTCGTCGGCGTGTCCGGCGGGGACGGCGAGCAGCCAGTGCCCGGTGAGGGGGGCGGAGGTCGTGTCCGTGAGCGGCTTCCAGGTGACCCGGTAGCGCCAGCCGTCCACGGTGTCGCGGTCGCGGTGGCGGCGGTGCCAGGCGGAGAGGGCCGGCAGCACGCTGCTGAGCGGCTCGTCCCCGTCGACGCCGAGGGTGTCGGCGAGCGCGGCGAGGTCCTCGCTGTCGACGACCTCCCAGAACTTCGCGTCCCCGGTGCCCAGTTCGCCCCCTTCGGCGGGGCCCGTCAGGTCGGTGAAGGGGTCGCGCGGCCAGTACAGCTCGCGCTGGAAGGCGTAGGTCGGCAGGTCGACGCGCCGGGCGCCGGTGCCGGCGAACCGGGCGGCCCAGTCCGGGGACAGGCCGCGCACATGGGCGCCCGCGACGGCCGCGGCCACCGACCAGACCTCGCTCCGGCCGGCCCGCAGCGCGGGCAGGAAGGCAGCGGCACGGGGGCCGGTGGCGGTCCGGCACTCCTGGCCGAGGGCGGACAGGACGCCGCCGGGGCCGAGTTCGACGTAGGTGGTGACCCCGCGGCTCTCCAGCCAGCGGATGCCGTCGAGGAAGCGGACGGCGTCGCGGACGTGGCGTACCCAGAACCCGGCCGAGGCGATCTCGTCGGTGGCCAGGGCGCCGGTGAGGTGGGAGACGAGGGGGATGCGCGGGGACGCGTACGCGATCGACTCCGCGACCGTACGGAAGTCCTCCAGCATCCCGTCCATGTGCGGCGAGTGGAACGCGTGGCTGACGGCCAGCCGCTTGGTCTTACGACCCTGCTCCTCGAAGTGAGCGGCGATCGCCACCGCGTCGGACTCGTCACCCGCGACCACGACCGACTGCGGCCCGTTGATCGCCGCGATGCTCAACCGGTCCGTCAGCAGCGGCAGGACCTCGCCCTCCGACGCCTCGACGGCGATCATCACGCCACCGGACGGCAGCGCCTGCATCAGACGCCCACGCGCCGCAACCAGCGTGCACGCGTCCTCCAACGAGAACACACCCGCCACATGCGCGGCCGCGATCTCACCGACCGAATGACCGGCCACGAAGTCGGGCCTCACACCCCACGACTCCAGCAGCCGGAACAGCGCCACCTCCACCGCGAACAACGCCGGCTGCGCGAACTCCGTCCGATCCAGCACGGCCCCGTCGTCCCCGAACAGGACGTCCTTCAGCGGCCGGACGAGACGGGCGTCGAACTGCCCGCAGACCGCGTCCAGCGCCTCCGCGAACACCGGATACGCCTCGTACAGCTCGCGTCCCATGCCGAGGCGCTGGCTGCCCTGACCGGTGAACAGGAACGCCAGTTCGCCCTCGGTGGCGCTGTCCTCGAAGACGTCGGCGCAGGGGCGGGCCTCGGCGAGTGCCGCGAGCCCGGCCATCAGGGTGTCCCGGTCGTGGGCGACGACGGCGGCCCGGCGGTCCAGGGCGGCGCGGGTGAGTGCCTGCGAGAAGGCGACGTCGGCGAGACCGAGGCCCGGACGGGTGGTGAGGTGGGCGTGCAGGGCCGCGGCCTGGGAACGCAGGGCGGCCTCGGTCCGGCCGGACAGGACCACGGGCAGGGCGGCCGCCCGCCCGCTCGGGGGCGACGCGTCGGCGGCCGCCGGGGCGGTCTCCGGCGCGCCCTCCGCACCGCTCCCGGACGCGCTTTCCGCACCGTTCTCCGGCGCGCTCTCCAGGATGATGTGGGCGTTCGTGCCGCTCATACCGAACGACGAGACGCCGATACGGCGCGGCTGGTCGGTCAGCGGCCACGGCCGCGCCTCGGTGAGCAGGGACACGTCCCCCGCCGACCAGTCGACGTGCGGCGTCGGCTCGTCCACGTGCAGGGTGCGCGGCAGCACACCGTGGCGCATCGCCATGACGCTCTTGATGACGCCCGCGACACCGGCGGCGGCCTGGGCGTGGCCGATGTTGGTCTTGAGGGAGCCGAGCCACAGCGGCCGGCCGTCGGGGCGGTCCTGGCCGTAGGTGGCGATGAGGGCCTGCGCCTCGATGGGGTCGCCGAGGCCGGTTCCGGTGCCGTGGGCCTCGACCGCGTCGACCTGGTCGGGGGTGAGCCGGGCGTTGGAGAGGGCCTGGAGGATGACGCGCTGCTGGGAGGGGCCGTTGGGGGCGGTCAGGCCGTTGCTGGCACCGTCCTGGTTGACGGCGGTGCCACGGATGACGGCGAGGACGGGGTGCCCCTTGCGGCGGGCGTCGGAGAGCCGCTCGACGAGCAGGATGCCGATGCCCTCGGCGAGGCTGAACCCGTCGGCGTCGGGCGAGAACGCCTTGCACCGCCCGTCGGTGGCGAGCCCGCGCTGCTTGCTGTAGTCGATGAAGGTGCCGGGCGCCGACATCAGGGTGGCACCACCTGCGAGTGCCAGCGAGCACTCGCCGTTGCGCAGCGCCTGCACGGCCAGGTGGAGGGCGACCGAGGAGGACGAGCAGGCGGTGTCGACGGTGACGGCAGGGCCCTCGAGCCCGAAGGTGTAGGAGAGCCGGCCGGAGGCGACGCTCGCCGCGTTGCCGGTGCCGAGGTAGCCCTCCACGTTCTCGGACGAGCTCAGCAGCGCGGTGAGGTAGTCGTGGTTGCTGGTGCCGACGAAGACGCCGACCTGCTTGCCGCGCATGGACGTCGGATCGATCCCGGCCCGCTCCAACGCCTCCCACGAGGTCTCCAGCAGCAGCCGCTGCTGCGGGTCCATCGCCAGCGCCTCGCGCGGGGATATCCCGAACAGGGACGGGTCGAAGCGCGCGAAGTCCTGGACGAAACCGCCCTGGTTGGCGTAGCTCGTGCCCGGGTGCTCGGGGTCCGGGTGGTAGACGGTGTCCATGTCCCAGCCGCGGTCGGCGGGGAAGCCGGTGATGGCGTCACCGCCGTCGACGACGAGCTGCCACAGCTCCTCGGGGGAGCTGATGCCACCGGGGTAGCGGCAGCCCATGCCGACGATGGCGATGGGATCCTGGTTCTTCGCTTCGACGTCACGCAGCCGCTGACGCGTCTGGTGCAGATCCGCCGTCACCAGCTTCAGGTAGTCCCGCAGCGTCTCTTCATTCGCCATTTAACGCAACCACCCATTTGCAGCAGACGGCATAGGAATCTGTTTTGAAAAAGCCGAGAATTACATCGGGCATTCAGTCGTCCCAGCCGTGACCGAATCGACCGATCAGCGGCAGGCTATTCGCCGCCCAATCCTCTCGACAACCCCTAACTGCCCCCTATGCACCCCTGGATGGCAGGGTGCACAGGGGGCAGTGGGGCCCTATGTGAATTCGCCCAGGGGGCTGACCATCCTGACCAATAACCGGAGTTCCGTCAATAACGAATGCATGGGATATCCGGTCGGCCGGGACTGCGGTCAGGCGCGGGGCCCGGTATCCGGTCGGGCGCGGCCGATCCGGTCAGCCGCGACCCAGCCCCTTGTTGATGAAGGCGAACAGTTCCTCGTCGCTGGCGTCCTGCAGCAGTTCGACCTCGTCGAGGACGCCGTCCGCCGGGTCGGCCGGCCCCGTCCCGTTCCCGTCGGCCGCCGACGCAGCCGGGGCCGCCGGGTCCTCGCTCTCGTTCCACTTCGCAAGCAGCGACTGGAGCCGCATGGTCACCCGGGCCCGCACGACGTTGTCGGCCGTGCCCCGCTCCAGAACCGCCTCCAGCTTGTCCAGCTCCTCCAGCAGCGGGGCCCCGCCGGCCGCCGCGTCCGGGACGATCCCGGCACGGAGGAAGGTGGCCACGGCGGCGGGCGTCGGGTGGTCGAAGACCAGGCTTGCGGGCAGCTTCAGGCCGCTCGCCGCACCGAGCCGGTTGCGCAGCTCGACCGAGGTGAGCGAGTCGAAGCCCAGCTCCTTGAACGCCCGGCCCGCCTCGACCGCCGACAGGTCCGGGTGCCCCAGCACGGCCGCCACGGCAGTGCGGACCAGCTCCAGCAGCAACCGCTGCTGCTCCACCTCCGGCAGCCCGGCGAGCTGCCGGCCGAGCGCCACTCCCCCGGCCTGCTCGTCGGCGGACTCGCGCCGGGTCGTCTCGATGATCCGGCGCGCCTCCGGCAGCTCCAGCAGCAGCGGCCTGTCCCGGTCGGCGGTGAAGGCCAGCGTGAACCGCTTCCAGTCCATGTCGGCGACCGTCAGGGTCGTCTCGTCACGGTCCAGGACGTGCTGCAACGAGGCCAGGGTCCGCTCGGGGGACATCGCGAGGATGCCGTGCCGGCGCATGCGGTCGCCCGCGGCGCTCTCCTCACCCTGCGAGCCGCCCCACGGGCCCCAGGCGATGGACGTGGCGGGCAGCCCGGCCGCACGGCGGTACTCGGCGAAGGCGTCCAGGAAGGTGTTGCCGGGTGCCTGGTTTCCCTGGCCGGGGGCGCCGAAGGTGGCGGCGAAGGACGAGAACAGCACGAACGCCGAAAGGTCAAGGTCCCGGGTCAGCTCGTCCAGGTGACGCGTCGCGTCCACCTTGAGGCGCAGCACGCTCTCCACCTGCTCCGCGGTGAGCGTCTCGATGACACCGTCGTCCACGACCGCCGCCGCGTGGAA
>NZ_JALLIN010000067.1 GCF_023630175.1 Streptomyces cellostaticus
TTAACTCCTTGTCGCCCCCAGGAACGGGGCAGGAGCGGCGCCCGCCGTCATACGCAGGGGCGTCTCTCGAATGGCTGGTACGGAAGGAGCCCCTAACTCGGCCTTGGCAGGAGATCTGCTACACCGCCGTTCGGGCAACCCGGACAGCGCATGGTCGAGGCGGGCCGGCTGGGCCGGAAGACGGGGTCGGGCTTCTACAGCTACTGATTACCGTCCGCTACACCCATGGGCCCGGCACCGGTTTCGGTGCCGGGCCCATCTGTTTCACACACCGTGTGCGCGCCGGGCCCGCATATGCCCGTCACACACGCTCCCCATGCGCCTACCAGCCGAGTTGACTCTGCATGCGCATGCAAGAGGTGCGGAACCATCACGTCCGACTACGGAAAGGAGTGGACCCGTGAGCGCCGAGCCGGAGCATCCCGTGGTCCATGGAGAACTCGCAGAGTTACGGCGCCGCCTCGACGTGGCGTACACCCGCGTCGAGGGCGGACTCGCCCTGCTCAGCCACCGGGCCGAGGAGACCGCCAAGGAGGTGGACGACCTGCACACGCGCATGGCCTCGCTGGAGCACGCGCGCTGGCCCCTGCCCTCGCTGGCCGTCCTCACCGCCCTCGGCGCACTCGCCGTGACGGTCTGGCAGGCGCTGGCCGCGCGTTAGGCGGCCCTGTCGTCGGTGAGCCTCATGTGGTGCAGCAGGAGTAACGCGGCCGCCATGTTGGCGGCCGGGACCTCCCCCCGGGCGATGAGATCGGGGACGATCTTGAGCGGGACCCACTCCCGGCGGTCGGACTCGAAGTCGTCCACGGGGTGTCCGACGTACTCACCGCGGTCCGCCCAGTAGATGTGGTGCCGGGCGTCGGTGAGGCCGTTGGACGGCTCCACGCTCATCAGGTGGTGCAGCGGTCCCGGCCGCCAGCCGGTCTCCTCCTCCAGTTCCCTGGCGGCCGCGCTCGCGACGTCCTCGCCGTCCTCCACCACGCCCGCGGCCAGTTCCCAGCCCCAGCTGTCGGTGATGAACCGGTGCCGCCACAGCAGCAGGACCTCGTTGGCCTCGTTCACGACCGTGGCGACGGCGACCGGCCGCAGCCGGATCAGGAAGTGGTCGAGATGCCGGCCGTCCGGCAGCTCCACATCTGCGAGATTGACGCTGAACCAGCGGTTCTCATACACAGTTTGTTCGTTCTGTTTCGTCCACTGCACGGTTCTGCCACCTTCCACCGGGTAAGGGGCAATATCGCAGCAGGGGCTGTGTACCTACAGTGCGCCTACAGCGGCACGCGCAGCGCGCCGTCGATGAGTTCGGCGGCCTCGGCGGTGCCGGCCGAGCCGCAGCGCACCAGGTGCTCGCGCACCGCGCGGAGTCTGTCACGCAGTCGCCGGGACTCCATCCCGCGCGCCTGCTCGGCCATCTGCACGGCCGTGGCCACCGCGTTGTCGGCGTTGCCCCGGCGCAGCTCGATGGTGCTGAGCATGGCGAGCCGGTGCACCCGGCCGCGGTCGTGCGCGGGGTTGTCCACCGCGGCCGCGGCGTGCTCCCGGGCGGCGGCCAGCTCGCCCAGGCTCAGCAGCGCCTCGGCCACCTGGACGTTGACCAGGCCGGGCTGTACGTAGCCGGTCTCGTCCGGCTCGTATCCCCGCCGGATGCGGTCGGCGGCCGTCTCGGCCCGGCGGATGCAGGACAGGGCGCTGCCGGAATCGCCGAGGTGTGCGTAAGCCTTCGCCTGCATCGCGTACAGGTCGGAGGCGAGGGCCGGGGTGATGTGCCTGCCGGCCGCGCGCAGGGCGGCCTCGGCGAACGCCACCGCCTGCCGGTACTCCCGCATGAACAGTGCCTGGTTGACCAGCAGCGCGATCACGTAGGCGCCGAGTCCCCGGTCCCCGCTGGCCTTTGCCAGCCGGAGCGCCTGGTGGAAGTAGCGCTGGGCCAGGCCGTGCGCGTCGGAGTCGTAGGCGCAGATACCGGCGATCGCCACCAACCCGCCCGTGGCCCGGTGCAGTTGGCGCCCGGTGGCGTCGGTGTAGCCGCCGCGCAGCAGTGGCGCGGCCTCGGCGTTGAGGAAGCCCACGATCCGCGCCCGGGTCGCGACGCCGCCGGCCTTCCGGTACATCTGCTCGTAGTGGGTGCGGGCCGCGCGCAGCAGATCGAGGTCGGACGCGGTGACCCGGTGCCGGCCGCCCCGGGAGACGTCCACGTCCTCGGGCGGGTTCTCCCACTCCCACACCGGCATCACGGCGGGAGTGCCGGTGACCGCGGGCGCGCCGAGGACGTGCGGGCGCTGCTGTTCGTCCGAGCGCCACAGCGCGGTGGCCCGCTCCACGAAGCCGGTCAGCGAGCCGGTGTGCGGGGTACTGGGCTCGCCCGGCACGCCGAGGCCGATGTCGTCCAGGGTGACCGGCCGGTGCAGCCGTCCGGCGAGCACCTCGCAGATCAGGTCCGGCACCTGACCGCGTGGCCTTTGGCCCTTCAACCACCGAGCCACGGCGGTGTGTTCGTAGCGGAGCGCGAGACCCCGTGCCCGGCCGGCCTGGTTCACGTGGGCGGCGAGACCGGCGTGCGAGATCCCCGCCTCGTCCAGGATCGCGTCGAGCAGAGTGTTGGGCTGCATGAGTGCCCCCCGAATGGCCTGGTGCCCGTCAGGGTAGTGGTCCGGCCTTCACACGGGGTGTGAACGGAGTACGCGCATCCGGGCGGTGTGCGCACTGTCGCGGAGCGTGGTGCCGCCGGTTCACTGGTTGCCCGGCCAAGCCGCCGGCTCCCCCTCGAAAAGCGGTGGCTTGGCCGGGTCGGCCGCCGGTGGCGGCACGCCGCCCACGAAGCGAACGGACCGGCCCCCGAGGGGCCGGTCCGTTCGCCGCCGGCAGGCAGGTGGATCGCGTCGAGGCGGATCAGCCGCGCAGCACGGCTCCGGTCCGCTCGCCCGCGAGGGCGACCGCCGCGTCCCGGGCCGCGGACGCCTCGTCCACGGTCAGCGTCCGGTCACCCGCGCGGAAGCGCAGCGCGTAGGCCAGGGACTTGCGGCCCTCGCCGAGCTGCTCCGCGTTCTCGTACACGTCGAACAGGCGGATGGACTCCAGCAGTTCGCCGGCGCCCTCCCGCAGCGCGGCCTCCACCTCGGCGGCCGGGACCGGCCTGTCGACCACGAGGGCGACGTCCTGCGTGGCCACCGGGAACGTGGAGATGCCCGGCGCCTGCGGAACGCCGTCGCCGACCGCCTCCAGCGCGTCCAGGTCCAGCTCCATCGCGCAGGTGCGCTCGGGCAGGCCGAGCGCCTTGAGGACCCGCGGGTGCAGTTCGCCCGCGTGACCCACGACCCGCTCCGCGCCGTCGGCGACGACGGCCAGCTCGGCGCAGCGTCCGGGGTGCCAGGGGCCGTACCGGCCCTTGCGCACGATCAGGTCGGCACCGGCCTCCCGGGCGACGGCGCGGCCGGCCTCGATCGCGTCGGCCCAGTCCGCCGGGCGGCCCTTGCCCCACCAGCCGGCGCGCTCGGCGGCGCCCGCGAGCACCACGGCGACGTGCCGGGGCTGCTCGGGCAGCGCCCCGTTCAGCGACGCGATCTCCTCGTCGGTCGGGCGGCGGTCGACGGACAGGTGCGCGCCGGCGCGCCGCTCCTCGCGCGGCTGGAACACCAGTCCGGTCTCGAACAGGGCCAGATCGTGCGAGCCGCGGCCGTCGTTGCGCCGCAGGGCACCCAGCAGGCCCGGCAGCAGCGTCGTACGGAGCGCGGGCTCCTCGTCGTTGAGCGGGTTGACCAGCTTCACCACGCGGCGGGCCGGGTCACCGGGCTCCAGACCGAGCTGGTCGAAGACCTGCTCGCCCACGAAGGGGTAGTTCGGCGCCTCGACGTAGCCGGCGCCGGCGAGCGCGCGGCCGACCCGGCGGTGCAGCCGCTGGCGGTGGGTCAGGCCGCGGCCGGAGGGCGGCTTGGGCAGCGTGGAGGGCAGGTTCTCGTAGCCCTCGAGCCGGATGACCTCCTCGGCCAGGTCGTTGGCCTCGGCGAGGTCGGGCCGCCAGGACGGCACCGTGACGACCAGCTCGTCCTGGCCGTGGACGTCGCAGCCGATCTCCTGCAGCCGGCGCACCACGGTCTCGCGGCCGTACACCACGCCCGCCACCCGGTCCGGGTGGTCGGCGGGGATCGTGACGGTCCGCGGGGCGGACGGCGCGACGACCTCGGTCACCCCGGCCTCGGCCGTGCCGCCGGCGAGCAGCACCAGCAGGTCCACGGTGCGCTGCGCGGCGGCCGCGGCGGCCCGCGGGTCGACGCCCCGCTCGAAGCGACGGGAGGCCTCGGAGGACAGCTTGTGCCGGCGGGCCGTACGGGCGATCGAGACGGCGTCGAAGTGGGCGGCCTCGATGACCACGTCGGTCGAGGCGTACTCCGCGTCGGCGGGGGTCCCCACACTCGAGTCCGTTCCGGACCGGGGGACGTCGGCGATCTCCGTGTTGGCGCCGCCCATGACGCCGGCCAGGCCGATCGGCCCGCGCTCGTCGGTGATGACCAGGTCCTCGGCGTGGAGCCGCCGCTCGGTGCCGTCGAGGGTGACGAGCTTCTCGCCCTCCTCGGCCCGGCGCACGCCGATCGCGCCCTGGACGCGGTTCCGGTCGTAGGCGTGCAGCGGCTGGCCCAGCTCCTTCATCACGTAGTTCGTGACGTCGACGGCGAGCGAGATCGGGCGCATGCCGACCTTCTGCAGCCGGCGCCGCAGCCAGATCGGGGAGCGCGCCTCGGGGCTCAGGCCGGTGACCGTGCGGGCGGTGAAGCGGTCGCAGCCGGCCGGCTCCGCGACCCGTACCGGGTAGCCGAACGCATTCGGGGCGGGCACGTCGAGCAGGGCCGGGTCGCGCAGCGGCAGGCCGTAGGCGATGGCGGTCTCACGGGCGACGCCGCGGATGGAGAGGCAGTCGCCGCGGTTGGCGGTGACCGCGATGTCGAGCACCTCGTCGACGAGCTGGAGCAGCTCGACGGCGTCCTTGCCGACCTCGGTCTCCGGGGGAAGCACGATGATGCCGTTGCTGCCGTCGTCGCCCATGCCCAGCTCGTCGCCGGAGCAGATCATGCCGTGGGACGTCCTGCCGTACGTCTTGCGGGCGGCGATGGAGAAGCCGCCGGGCAGCGTGGCGCCGGGGAGGACCACGACGACCTTGTCACCGACGGCGAAGTTCCGGGCGCCGCAGACGATCTCCTGGGGCTCGCCCGTGCCGTTGGCCCCGCCGACGTCGACGGTGCAGAAGCGGATCGGCTTCTTGAAGCCCTCCAGCTCCTCGATGGTCAGCACCTGGCCGACGACCAGCGGGCCCTTGAGGTCGGCGCCGAGTTGCTCGACGGTCTCGACCTCGAGGCCGGCCGAGATGAGCTTGGCCTGGACGTCACGGCCGGTTTCGGTCGCCGGCAGGTCGACGTACTCCCGCAGCCAAGAAAGCGGGACCCGCATCAGATCTCCATCCCGAACGGCCGGGTGAACCGGACGTCACCCTCGACCATGTCTCGCATGTCTTCGACGTTGTGGCGGAACATCAGCATCCGCTCGATGCCGAACCCGAAGGCGAACCCGCTGTACTTCTCCGGGTCGACGCCGCAGGCGGCCAGCACCTTGGGGTTGACCATGCCGCAGCCGCCCAGCTCGATCCAGCCCTCGCTGGAGCAGGTGCGGCAGGGCCGGTCGGGGTTGCCGACGGACTCGCCGCGGCAGACGTAGCACACCATGTCCATCTCGGCGGACGGCTCGGTGAACGGGAAGAAGTTCGGCCGGAGCCGGGTCTTCATGCCCTCGCCGAACAGCGACTGGACCATGTGGTCCAGGGTGCCCTTGAGGTCGGCCATGGTCAGCCCCTCGTCGACGGCGAGCAGCTCGACCTGGTGGAACACCGGGGTGTGGGTGGCGTCCAGCTCGTCGGTGCGGTACACGCGGCCGGGGCAGATCACGTAGACCGGCAGCTCACGGCTGAGCAGCGAGCGGATCTGCACGGGCGAGGTGTGGGTGCGCAGCACGACGCCGGAGTCGGCGGTGCCGTCCGGGCCGGTCACGAAGAAGGTGTCCGCCTCGCCGCGGGCCGGATGGTCCGGGCCGATGTTGAGGGCGTCGAAGTTGAACCACTCGGCCTCGACCTCGGGGCCCTCGGCGACCTCGTAGCCCATGGCGACGAAGACGTCCTCGATGCGCTCCGAGAGCGTGGTCAGCGGGTGCCGGGCCCCGGCCGGAACGCGGTCGTGGGGGAGCGTGACGTCGACGTCCTCCTCGACCAGCACGCGGGCGTCCCGCTCGGCCTCGAGCTCGCTCTGCCGACCGGCGAGGGCCTTGTTCACGGCGCCGCGGGCCATGCCGACACGCTTGCCGGCGTCGGCCTTGGCGTGCGGGGGCAGGGCCCCGATCTCGCGGTTGGCGAGGGCCAGCGGGGAGGCGGGGCCGGTGTGGGCGACCTTGGCCTCGTGCAGCGCGTCGAGGGAGTCCGCGGCGGCGAAGGCGGCGAGCGCCTCGTCCCGCATGCGCTCGATCTCTTCCGGTTTCAACGCCTCGACCTCGACAGGGTCGTACGACTTATTGGGTGCCGACATCTCTTCCCGTACTTCCGATTGGCTGGCGGACGGTCCCCGTCACCGACTTCGAGCCGGCTGTGGCTCTCTGCGGGCCGTGTGCAGGACACAAAGGTGCCAAAGGCCGAGTCTAACGGGGTGGGGGTGGACGAATGGCCCGCGGGCCGCTAGGCGAGATACGCCGGCGTGCACACGGGCAACGTAAATCGGAACTCGGCGCCGGCACCGGGGGCACGGCCGACCGTGATGGTGCCGCCGTGGGCCTCGACGATGCCCTTGACGATGTACAGCCCGAGGCCCGTGCCGCCGCGCTTGCTGCCCCGCCAGAAGCGGGTGAAGACGCGGTTCATGGACTCCTCCGGGATGCCGGGCCCCTCGTCGCTCACCGTGACCGACGTGGCCGTTTCCTCGCCCTCGCGCGGGGACGGCGCGGGCGTGATGTCGATGGTGACGGTTCCCTCGCCGTGGCGCACGGCATTTTCCAGCAGGTTGCTCAGCACCTGGTCGACCTTGTCGGGGTCGGCCCACAGGGCGGGCAGCGGGTGCTCGACGCGCAGCAGGAAGCGGTCGGCCGGCTGGCCCGCGGCGACGTAGGCCTGGATGTGCCGGCCGACGGCCGCGCCGATGTCGACGGGCTGCCGGCGCACCTCGAGGCGCCCGCTGTCGATCCTGGAGATGTCCAGCAGCTCGGCGATGAGCCGGGTGACGCGGTCGGCGTCCGCGTCGACGGTCTCCAGCATCAGCCGCTTCTGGTCGTCGGTGAAGCGTTCCCACTTGGCGAGCAGCGTCGCGGTGAAGCCCTTCACGGAGGTGAGCGGGGAGCGCAGCTCGTGGGCGACGGTCGCTATCAGTTCGGCGTGGCTGCGTTCGGTGCGGTGCCGGGCCTCGGTGTCCCGCAGGGACACGACCACCCCGCGCACGGGGCCGAGAGGTTCGTCGCGCACGTACCGCGCGGAGACCAGCACCTCCCGTCCGCCCGGCAGCAGCAGGTTGCGCTCGGGCTGCCGCACCCGGATCGCGAGGCCTCCGTAGGGGTCGGTGAGCTGCCACCAGCGCCGCCCCTCCAGGTCCTCCAGGGGCAGCGCCGCCTCCAGGGGCCGGCCGAGGGCGTCCTCGGCACGGATCGCCGTGACGCGCTGGGCGGCGGCGTTGAAACAGGTCACGCGACCTTGTTCGTCGGCGGTCACCAGGCCGTCGGGCAGCTCGTCGGGGTCGATGCCGGTGCCGGTGCGGTCGACGTGCCGGTGCGCGGGTGCGCGGCGCACGTCCCGCCCGTCCGACGCGGTGCTGCTGCCGACCAACCTCATTGCCGTACCCCACCTCTCAGACCGCGCGGAGGCCCGAGCCGGCCACATTACTAGGGGGTGTTGCGAAAGTCCTGTGCGCTGCCCCGGGCTTTCGCGACACCCCTCAGGGCCTGGTGGCGGAGCGGCACCCTCCGGAGGCGCGCTGGGCACGCGCCGACGCGTAGAGACATACGGCGGCGGCGGTGGCGAGGTTCAGGCTCTCGGCCTTTCCGTGGATGGGGACGCGCACGACGGCGTCGGCCAGCGCCCGGGTCTCCTCCGGGAGTCCCCAGGCCTCGTTGCCGAACACCCAGGCGGTGGGTCCGCCCATGGTGCCCTTGTCCAGTTCCTCGTCCAGGTCGCGGTCGCCCGCCCCGTCGGCGGCGAGGATGCGCACTCCGGCGTCCCTCAGCCCCGCCACGGCCCGTTCCACGGGCACGCCGACGGCGACCGGCAGGTGGAAGAGCGAGCCGACGGAGGCGCGTACGGCCTTGGGGTTGTACAGGTCGACGGAGGCGTCGGTGAGGACGACGGCCTCGGCGCCGGCGGCGTCGGCGCAGCGCAGCACGGTCCCGGCGTTGCCCGGGTCGCGTACGTGGGCGAGCACGGCGACCAGCCGGGGCCGGGCGGCGAGGACGGCCTCGAAGGGGGTGTCCAGGAACCGGCAGACGCCGACCAGTCCCTGCGGGGTGACGGTGGTGGAGATGTCGGCGACGACGTCCTCGGAGGCGAGGTGCACCCGGGCGCCGGCGTCACGCGCCGCCCCGACGATGTCCGCGTACCGCTCCGCGGCCTCGACCGTGGCGAACAGCTCCACGAGCGTGGGCGTCCCGTCCACCCGGTGCCCGGCGGCCTCCCGGACGGCCTGCGGCCCCTCCGCGAGGAACAGCCGGTCCTTCCCCCGGAAGTTCCGCTTGCCGAGCCGCCGGGCGGCGGCGACACGACCGGACCGGGCCGAGATCGGCTCAGGGCTGACGGGGGGCATCTTCTTCTTCACCTCAGGAGATCTCGGCGGGCACTGCGCGACCGGCGGCACCGCCGCTCCGAGGGACGCGGGGCAGTGCGCTACCAGCCCCCTCCCACCGGCGGCGGCCGACCGGCGACCGCAACGAAAGGACCCGCAAGCCACCACGGCTTGCGGGTCCATGGGCCGGCTGGAGCCGGCGCGGCGTCACGCAGCCTTGGGCGCGTTGACGTCGCTCGGCAGGGCCTTCTGGGCGACCTCGACCAGCGCGGCGAACGCGTTGGCGTCGTTGACGGCCAGCTCGGCCAGGATCTTGCGGTCGACCTCGACGTTCGCGGCCTTCAGACCCTGGATGAAGCGGTTGTAGGTCATGCCGTTGGCGCGGGCGGCGGCGTTGATGCGCTGGATCCACAGCTGCCGGAAGTCGCCCTTGCGCTTCTTGCGGTCGTTGTAGTTGTAGACCAGCGAGTGGGTGACCTGCTCCTTGGCCTTGCGGTACAGGCGCGAACGCTGACCGCGGTAGCCGGAGGCCTGCTCGAGGATCGCCCGGCGCTTCTTGTGGGCGTTGACTGCCCGCTTGACGCGTGCCACTTCTTAACTCCTTGTAGCGGGGTCGCGGGGGGTACTCACGCGACCCGGAAACGAATGGGTCCCGGTCCAGACGTACGGCGTCGCTCGGGCGACGCCGGCCGTCACTTGCCGAGAAGCTTCTTGATCTTCGCGGCGTCGCCCGGGGCCATCTCGGCGTTGCCGGTGAGGCGACGCGTCACACGGGACGACTTGTGCTCGAGCAGGTGGCGCTTGCCGGCGCGCTCACGGAGCACCTTGCCGGAGCCGGTGATCTTGAAGCGCTTGCTGGCACCGCTGTGCGACTTGTTCTTCGGCATAGCGCCGTTCTCTCCTCGTCGGTGGCGCTCCGGTGCCCGGTCGTGAAACCGGGCACGGTGGAGCGTCGCTCTTGTTTCGGTTACATCCTCGGGGACTCGCGTCCCCCGGGATCACGCCTCGGCAGGTTCCTCGGTCGGCGCCTCGGCCTCGGCGGCGTTCTGCGACCGGCCGGGGTTGGCCTTCGCGTCCGCCTTGCGGGCTTCCTGCGCCTGGCGAGCCTCGGCCATCGCCTCGGTCTTCTTCTTGTGCGGACCGAGGACCATGATCATGTTGCGGCCGTCCTGCTTCGGGTTCGACTCCACGAAACCGAGGTCCTGGACGTCTTCCGCGAGGCGCTGCAGCAGTCGGTAGCCCAGCTCGGGGCGGGACTGCTCGCGGCCGCGGAACATGATCGTGATCTTGACCTTGTCGCCCTGCTTGAGGAACCGGACGACGTGACCCTTCTTGGTGTCATAGTCGTGCGGGTCGATCTTCGGCCGGAGCTTCATCTCCTTGATGACCGTGTGCGCCTGGTTCTTGCGCGCCTCACGGGCCTTCATGGCCGACTCGTACTTGAACTTCCCGTAGTCCATGAGCTTGCACACGGGCGGACGGGCGTTCGCCGCGACCTCGACCAGGTCCAGGTCGTACTCCTGCGCAAGCTCCAGTGCCTTGGCCAGGGGGACGATGCCCACCTGCTCGCCACTGGGACCGACGAGTCGCACCTCGGGAACGCGAATCCGGTCGTTGATGCGGGGCTCGGCGCTGATGGATCCTCCTCGGTAGCACCACGCGACCGCCTGGCGGACAGCCGCGTATGTCTGTTTCGACAGACCTAACCGCGCCGAAGCACAAAAAATGCCCCGGCCGATCACAGGCGGGGCTCCCATAGCTACCGGAGCACCGCCACGGGGACCGCGGGGCGCGACTCGGACGGCTCCATCGTCCGTACGGAACGATGGTGGCCGTCTGACCGGAAGACCTGCCGTCCCGGAGGATGGCCAGGTGGGAGATCGGAGCCTCCACTTGTGGGCCGGAGCACAGCGTGTCCGGCCGGTCGTCCACCAGGTTAGCAGGATCGCTTGACAAGGGCTAATTGAGAGGGCGCGCGGGTGAACGCCTATCGTGTGGGGCATGAGTGACACCCCTCCTGAGTCCCCCGACTTCGACGCGATGACCCGGGACATCGCCGAGGTCCCCGCCGTCGAGGTGATCGTGACGGTCGCCGTCAACCTGATGAGCGCCGCCGCCGTGAAGCTCGGGCTGAGCGAGGAGGGCGAGAAGTACAAGGACCTGGACGAGGCCCGCAAGCTGATCGGCGCGCTCGCCGGTCTGCTGGACGCGAGCGCCACCGAGGTCAGCTCCTTCCACGCGGCCCCGCTGCGGGACGGCCTGAAGTCGCTGCAGCTCGCGTTCCGCGAGGCCTCGGTGGTGCCGGACGAGCCGGGTCACGGCCCGGGCGAGAAGTACACGGGCGCGGTCTACGGCTGACCGGTCCCCCACGCGCCCCGCGCCCCCGTCCCGGTACGCGCACTCACTCCCGCACGAACAAGGGCTCGCCCGGAGGTGTGGTCCCGGCCGGCAGCAGTGCCAGGTCGAGGCCGCGCACCAGGCGGGCCCTCAGCGTCTCGTCGCCGGCCAGCCGCCCGGCGACGGCGCGGGCGGCCTCGGCGGGCGCGGCGGCCGGGTCGAGGACGAGGACCAGGGTGCCGTCGGCCTGACCCGGACCGAGGTGGGCGCGCAGCACCGCGGGCTCGGCGGCGACGGCGCCGCGCACCGCCTCGAGCACGGCCGGGTCGGTGAGCGGGTCGATGCTGGTGCGGCCCTCGGCCAGGGCGAGCAGCGCCGGTCCGGTCAGCTCGAAGGGCACCGGTCCGGCGACGTCGAGCACGACCGTGTCCGCCTTCTCGTGCGCCGCGGCCTCGAGCGCCTGGTGCAGGGGAACGGCGACCGGCCGGGCGGCCGGGTCCCAGCGGGCCAGGGACCCGGTGGAGGTGAAGGCGGGCAGGGCGGTGCGGTCGCCCGCCTTCAGGGTCGGCACCGCCATGTCGCTGGTCTTCTCGCGGCGCAGGCCCCTCTCGTCCTCCTCGACCTCGCCGAGCACGGCCACGACCGGGACCAGCAGCCGGGCGCCCTTCAGCGCCGCGAGGACCGGGCCCACGGCCGCGCGGTCCCCGGCCCAGGCGGCGAGCGCGGCGCTCAGTCCGGGGTCGGCGGAGCCGTCGTCGTCGGAGTAGCCGGGGTCGGGAATGTTCTTCTTCGCCACGGTCCCGACCCTATCTGGCGGCCCGCGCCGGTCCCGGCCCGGCCCGGGACCGGATTCACAGCGGACGCCGGCAACCTCTGACGTGGTTCTCAGGTCCGTCCGAGCCGGCGCACAGCCACCGCCCCGAGCATCGCCGCCATGGAGTCCTCCGGATCCGGTCGGCGTGGCCGCCGCGCCCGCCGCGCACACCGCGCCCGCCGCCCGCGCCGCCCGCTGCTGTCCGCCGCCCTGGCCGTGCTGGCGATGGGCGGGGTCACGGCGGGCGGCACGGTCTACGTGACGGCGCGCGCGCACTCCGGGGCGGGCGCCGTATCGTCGGCCTCGTCGCCGTCGGCCCCCTCCTCGGCCCCGGCGGGTGAGGAGGCGTCGGCGGTGGAGAGCACGGCACGGCCGGTGGTGGACCGGGAGGCGCTGCTGAGGCGGTCGATGGCGGCGGTGGCCGTGCCGCCGGGTGCACGGGTGTCGGCGGCGGTGCTGGAGCCGGGCTCCGGCGAGAGCGGCACCTACGGGACGGACGCCTTCGACACGGCGAGCATCGTCAAGGTCGACATCCTCGCCACGCTGCTGCTCCAGGCGCAGGACGCGGGGCGGGAGCCGACCTCGGCGGAGCGGGCGTACGCCACGAAGATGATCGAGAACAGCGACAACGCCTCCGCGACCGCGCTGTGGCACGCGATCGGCCGGGCCGGGGGGCTGGACGCGGCGAACGAACGGTTCGGGCTCGCGCACACCTCCGGCGGCGACGGTGAGCTGTGGGGGCTGACCCGCACCACCGCGGCCGATCAGCTCCTGCTGCTGCGGCAGGTGTTCGGGGAGGAGTCGGAGCTGAGCGCCGCCTCGCGCGCGTACGTCCGGGAGCTGATGGGCGCGGTGCAGGCCGATCAGCAGTGGGGGGTGTCGGCCGCCGGTTCCTCGTGGGAGCTGAAGAACGGGTGGCTGCCGCGCAGCGCCACCGGGCTGTGGGACGTCAACAGCATCGGGCGGGTGACGGTGGACGGCACCCGGTACCTCGTGGCGGTGCTGTCGTGCGGGACCACCACGCGGGCCGAGGGGATCTCCCTGGTGGAGGCGGCCGCGAAGGCGGCGGTGTCGGCCTTCGCACGGGACGGCTCCGCCGCCTCGCCGGGGCCGCGCTCCACCCCCGCCGGTTCGTGAGGACGGCCGGCGGTGGGCCGGAGCCGGCCGGCCGGATCCGGGTCCGGACCGGCCGGCCGTGGGCCGCGTGCAGACCGCAGGTCAGCCGTGGGCCAGGCCCAGGGCCAGGTAGCAGGCGAAGGTGGACAGCACGTAGTAGCCGGCCGAGGCGGCCGGCCAGCGCGGGGCGCGGGCCCGGAAGAACCGCCAGCCGGCCCGGGCGGGCAGCAGCAGCGGCAGCAGGGCCAGCGGCACCAGCAGCGCCTCGGGGCGGGCCTGTGTGACCAGCAGCAGCACCGACAGCACGGGCGCGGCGAGGGCCACGGCGACGGTGCCGCCGAGGCCGAGGGTGCTGACGTAGCTGCGCTCACCGGGCTCGAGCCGGCGGGTGATCTTCTTGGCGAACTCCAGGTGGACGGTGACCAGCACGGTGATCACGATGGCCAGCACTCCCCCGCGGCCGGCGCCCTGCCCGGTGTCGCCCAGGTAGCGGGTGTACAGGTAGACGTGCAGCAGCAGTTGGGCCGGGAAGCTGACCAGGAGACTGAGCAGCAACCGGTCGCCCGGGGGCCAGCCCAGGACCCGGTCGGCCGCCAGCACCAGTGCGCAGTAGGCGAGTTGCCCGGCGAGGACCGCGAGAGCGGCCGGGCGGCCCGCGTTCAGGGCGAGGACCAGGACCGCGCCCGCGGCGCACAGCACGAGCAGGTCGCGTTCGCGCACGGCGCCGGAGGCCAGCGGCCGCCCGGGGCTGAACGCGCGGTCGTAGGCCAGGTCGCGGATGTCGTCCACGGCCCGCATCAGCAGGAGTGTGACGGTGAGCGTGAGTGCCGCGGTCAGGGTGCCGGGGCCGGGGTGCCACGCGGGGTGCGCGGGCTGGACGACCGCGAACAGCCCGGACACTCCGTAGGCCCAGAGGAACGCGAACGCCACGGACGGCAGGGGTGGGTAGCTGCCCGCCACGAAGCGGGCCCAGCGGCTCAGCACGGCCGCGCCCGGTCGACCGGGCGCACACGCACGGGGAGTTCCCACACGCCGCGCATGAACATGCGGTCCCGCCAGCGCAGTTCGGCCGGGTCGACGGCGAGTTCCAGCCCGTCGAGCCGGTCGAGCACCGCGGTGAGGCCCTCCTGCAGTTCCACGCGCGCGTGGGCCGCGCCGAGGCACAGGTGGCGGCCGTGGCCGAAGCCGATGTGCGCGTTGGGCGAGCGGTCGGCGCGGAAGACGTCCGGGTCGGGGAAGACGTCCGGGTCGCGGTTGGCCGCGTCGGTGAGCGGGACGACCACCTGGCCGGCGGGCAGGACGCGGCCCGCCAGGCGCACCTCCCCGGTGGTGACGTGCGGCTGGCCGCCGGTGCCCGCGAACCAGACCCAGCGGACCAGTTCCTCCACGGCGGCCGGGACCGCCGAGGGGTCACGGCGCAACCGGTCGGCGAGGCCGGGCGTGGTCAGCACGTGCAGCACGCACATGGCGAGGTGGGAGGCGGTGGTCTCGCCGCCCGCCATCATCAGGCCGAAGCCGAAGACGGCGATCTCCTCGTCGCTGAGCCTGGTGTCCGGCGGCGCGGTCAGCAGCCCGGTGAGCAGGTCGTCGCCGGGCCGGCCGGCCTCCACGGCCGCGCGCCGCCCGGTGAGCTGCCCGAAGAAGTAGTCGTACATGAAGGCGTGGGCCCGGGCGCTCTCCTCCGGGGTGAAGCGCCCGGCGGACATCATGACGGTGACCTCCGGCAGCAGCCGGTCCAGGTCGGCCACGGGCACGCCGAGCATCTCGCAGATCACCCGGTACGGGAACGGGGTGGTGAACTCGGCGATCAGGTCGACGGGACCGTCGGCGGCCCGCAGCCGGTCCAGGAGCCGGGCGGCGATCGCGGCGATGCGGGGCCGGTCCTCCTCGGCCCTGCGGTGGGTGAAGCGGGCCTGGACCCGGCTGCGGCGCCGGGTGTGGGTGGGCGCGTCGCTGGTGACCAGGGCCAGGGCGCTGGACCTCCGGGCGAACAGGGTGCCGCCGGCCCAGGCCTCGCGGCTGAAGCGGTCGTCGGACAGGACGGTCCGGACGTCCTCGTGGCGGGTCACGAGCAGCGCGTCCCGGCCGTTGCCGAGCCGCACCGGCACCAGCGGCTCGTCGCGGAAGCGGGCCAGCCGGCCGGGGTCGAGGCAGACGCCGGGCAGGTCCGGGAAGGGGTAGGCGGGCGGCAGCAGGTCCGGGCCGGCCCCGCTGACCGGGCACCGCGCGGTGGCCGCTGCGGTCATCGGCGCCCCGGTCATCGCAGCCACCCCTCGGCCGGCTCGAGTTCCTGGTCCGGCGCGCCGTGCCAGTACTCGTGGAAGGAGGCGCAACGGCCGTCGGCGGCGAAGCGGAGCACGAGGCAGCCGGCCGCGTTGCGGGGGGCTCCGGTCCGCGGGTCGTACAGGACGCACCACCACTCCACGGCGGCCCGCGTGCCGCGGACGAGGGGCTCGCCGAACCACATGCGGGCGTCCTTCTGCCGGGACAGGGTGTCGCGCCAGTGCGCGGCGACGGCCTCGCGGCCGGTGTGCGGGGGGCCGTAGGGGCCCTGGTGGTAGACGGCGTCGTCGGTGAAGAGGGCGGCGACGGCGTCCGCGTCGCGGGCCCGCCAGCCGTCCTGCAGGGCGTCGATCCACCGGTTCACAGCGGTCGTGGCCTCAGGGGCCGGCGCGGGGTTCTGCGGCTGGGTCATGTCCGTTCCTTGTACGGGGAGGGGGTCCCGGTGGCCCAGGACGGGGTGGCGGTGATCTCGACGACGGCGGCGAACAGGGAGACTCCGAAGCTGTTGTTGAGCATCAGCACCCGGTCGCCGGGCCCGACTTCGCGGGTCTCGACGAGGTGGTGCAGGGCGGCGAAGTGGTCGCTCGTGGTCATGTGGCCGAGGGCGCGGCCGAACTCCAGGACGCCGCGGGCCGGGTCGATGCCCAGCGGTTCGAGGACCGAGCGGATGTACTCGGGGCCGCCGGACAGGACGTGGGTGACGCGGGTGATGTCGCCGGGCCGCAGCCCGGCGTCCTCGACGGCGCGCAGTCCGGTCTCGGTGCGGGCCGCGTCCACGGCCCTGCGGGCCCGGGTGGCGGCGCCGGGGTCGCTGCGGGCGTAGTCGAGCATCCGGGCGACCAGGTCGATCCGGCCGGTGCGGGTGCGCCGGGGCGGGAAGAGCGGGCCGCGCGGCCGGTTCATCTCCTCCAGTTCGGGCAGCGAACCGGAGACGAGGGAGCGGACGCGGGCGAAGCCGCCGCGGGTGGACAGCACGACGGCGGTGGCCGCGTCGCCGAGTACCGACGGGCGTTTCATCCGGGCGCCGCTCTGGTAGCGCCAGCGGTCGACGCGTTCGGTGCCGAAGTTCTCGGCGGCGGTCACCAGCGCGGCCGTGCGGGACGGGTCGGCGCTGAGGTGGCCGTGGGCCAGTTCCAGGGCGCCGAGGGCCGCGTTGCAGCCCTGCCGGACCTCCATCGCCGGGACCCGGGTGCCGACCGCGTGCCGGAGCACGTACTGGTGCGGGGTCCACAGTTCGGGTCCCTGCTCGTGCAGTGAGGCATGCAGCACGAGTGCGATGTCCGCCGCCGGGTGCGCGGAGCGGTCCAGTGCGGTGCGGGCGGCCTCCACCGCCATCTCGGGCGGCGAGACGTCGCCCGCGACGGCGGCGCCGGTCCAGCCGCCGGCCCGCCACTCGTCCTCGGCGTACCGGCCCTCGGCGACCGCGCGGTCGGCCGGGTGGGGCCGGGGCAGATAGCAGCCGAGGCCGTCGATGAACAGGTTCGCTACGCGCACGGTTCGTCCACCTCCCCCGCGGTGCCGTCGCCGGACAGCAGGCGTACGGTGCCGGCGGTGCCGTCGATCTCGATCCAGGCGCCGTCCTCGATGGCCGTCATGGCCTCGCGGACCGCGACGACGGTGGGGACGCCGAGCAGCCGGCCGCTGATGGCGGTGTGCGAGACGAGGCTGCCGCGCTCGACGACGATGCCCTCGGCGGCCATCATCAGCGCCAGCCAGCCGGGGTCGGTCTCCTTGGCGACCAGGATCCGCCCCACGCACGCCTCGGGCGGCACGCCGGTGTCCCGGACGACGAGGGCACGGCCGCGTGCCGTGCCGCTGCTGGACGCGATGCCGCGCAGCACGCCGTCCGCGTCGGGGCCGCCGGCCGCCGCGGTGTCGTGACGGGAGGCCAGTGCGACCGGCACGGGCAGGCCGCCGGGGACGGTGAAGTAGGCGGGCGGATCGGCTGCGGCCGCGCTCTCGGCGTACCGGGCGGCGCGGCGGCGCACCAGCGCGCGCAGATCGGTGTCGGGCAGCGTGCCGTCGAAGGCGCCGAGCACCTCCTCGGTCTGGAGGTGGACGACGTCCTCGGCCCGGTCCAGCAGTCCCGCCTCGACGAGCCGCCGGGCGAGCCCGCGCATGACCTCGCGGGAGACGCCGTAGAGCTGGCTGCGGCAGAACCGGGTGTCCTCGCGGGCCTTCACGCTGAACCGCAGCGAGGCGAGCACCCCGCCGAGCACGGCCCTTCTGAGCGGGGCGGGGCAGGCCTCGCGCAGGGCGTGCCGGGCGGCGTCGCGGGCGGCGGCCTCGTCGGCCTCGTTGGCGGCGACGGTCGGTCCCTGGCCGATGTAGGGGCGCAGCGCGGTGACGATCCGCCAGGGTTCCTGGCGCGGGGTCAGGACCTCCAGCTTCAGGTCGTGCAGCGCGCGGTCGCCGTAGGTCCGCAGGTGCCGGGCGAAGGCGTCGGCGGTGCCGGTGCCGTACCTCCCCTCGGTGATCTCCCGCCAGACCTCGGGCGCGGGGCGCTCCAGGACCGCGGAGCGCAGGGCGGGGTCGGCGGCCGCGCGTTCGGCGAGGGCGAGCACCGAACGGACCGACGCGAGCGTGCGGTTGGGGCGGCCGCCGCCCATCAGCCGGGGCAGCAGCGCGGCGCCGTCCGGCACCCAGCGGGCGAGGAGGGCGTCGGCGCAGGTCAGAAAGACCAGGGCGAAGTAGCTGGCGACCATGGTGACGCCCCAGCGGTGCTCGGCCTCGGTCCACATGGTGCGGTAGCGGGCGACGAGTTCGTCGGCGGTGCACTCCTCGAAGGAGGGCCAGCGTGCCATCAGGTCGTCCCACCAGCGCAGGAACTCGCGCAGCCGGCGCGGCTGGGAGACGTAGGCGCGGGTGAGGCGGGGGGCGGCGCGCAGGACCTGCCGCCAGGCGCGGCGGCGGGCCGCCCGGTCCGGGGCCGGGTCCCGGTCGTGCTCGGTGAGGCCGAGGGAGCGCTGCCACATGGGGCGGATGAGGTCGAAGCCGGGGATCCGGCCGTGCAGCGCGAACCAGGCGTCGAGGCGGTAGTAGACCCGCCCGTCGAGGTACCCGATCATCCGGCTGAGGTGGTGCTGGTCGCGGCGCAGGGAGTCCTCGGGCACGCCGAGCCGCCGGTAGAAGTCGGCGAATCCGGTCCGGTAGAAGACGCGGGCCTGGGAGTAGGTCAGCGTGGAGGTGACACCGGGGAAGGACTCGGTGAGGTTGTGGTTGGTCCACGGCACCGGCGGCACGCCGTCCTCGCGCGGGGCCGCGGCGCGGACCACGGGCCGGGCCTGCACGAGGTGGATCCGGCCGTCGGCGGTGAGGGTGCCCTCGATGTCCTGGGGACCGCCGAAGAGTTCCTCCACGCGGGCGGCCACCTCGCCGATGGCCCGTACCTCGCCGTCGGACAGCACGGGCGGTTCGCCGAGCGCGTCCGGGACGGGCAGCAGCACCGGGCCGGCGTCCGGCCGGGCCGGGTCCGGGCCCGCCATCACGGACTTGACGGTGAGTTCGGCGCGTACGGCGCCGGTGGCGCGGTCCATGAAGAAGTGGTCGATGTCCGCCCTCTCCTGCACGATGCCCTCGCCGATGCCGTGCGCGGCGGCCACCACCGCCTGGTCGGCGCCGCCGCGCGGATCGCTGGTGAACATCACGAAGGACCGCACGCCGGGCACCATCCGCTGCACGCCGACCGCGACCCGGACGGCGGTGGCGTCGACGCCGCGCCGCACGCGGTAGAGCACGGCCTCGGGGTTGTAGGCGGAGGCCCAGCAGTCCGCGACCCGGTCCAGGAGGGCTTCGCGGCGCACGTACAGGAAGCTGTCGGAGAGTCCGGCGAACGGGTCGGCGGCGCCGTCCTCGCCGCTGCCGTCCGGTTCGGCGGCGACGCAGCCGCGCACGGCCACCAGCCCCTCGGGACCGGCGAGTTCGTCGAACCCGGCGAGCACCTGCCGGGCGAGGCCGGGCGGCAGCGCAGCGGCGCGGACCACGCCCCGGGCCGTGCGGGCCCAGGCGGTCAGCTCCTCGGTGCCCGCCCCGGCGCCGGGGAAGCCGGCCGGAGCCGGCACGCAGGCGGAGTACGCCTCGGCGGTCAGCGCGAAGAAGGCGGGGACGGGCAGCCCGGCGCGGCGCATCTCGTACTGCCGGGAGAACTTGTGGCCCACCAGGGCCGGATCGGCCGGCGCGGTGCCGGGGCCGGCGCCGGTCCCGGCCAGCAGCGGGCCGCCCGCGGTGGCCGGGCCGGAGTCGGCGAGCGGGGTGGTGGAGGCCATCGGCTACCACACCCCCGGCAGCAGCCGTGCCCGGCCGCCCGCGTACCCCGGGTAGCCGGGGACCGCCCACAGCACGCGTTCCTCGACCCGGATCCGCCACACGATCACGGCGGCCAGGGCGAGCAGGAGCAGCACGCTGAGCGGGTTGCGGAAGAACGCCACGAACGCGGCGTTGGCCAGCAGCATCCCGGTGTACGCCGGGTGCCGCACGTGCCGGTAGGGGCCGTGGGTGACGATGGAATGGTCGGAGTAGCGGACCACGTGGTGGGAGTAGAACCGGCCGAGGGTGCGGATGGCGGTCAGGCGCAGCGCGACGGACGCGGCGAACACCACGACCGGTACGGTCAGCCACACCGACCAGGTGTGCCAGGGCAGCGGCCACAGCACCGCGGAGACACCGGTGCCGGCCCGCGTCAGGGCGTACGGCAGCAGGGTGCTGTTCTCGGCGGCGGACTGCTTGGGGTGGCGCACGGTGACGCCGGTCTCGGCGAGGATCCACAGCACGTAGAGGCCGGCGAACAGGGCGGCCACCGCGTGCGGTCCCGCCGTGTCCGAGGTGAGCTGCAGCGCGATGGCGAGGGCGAACAGCGCGCAGGTCAGCGGCAGCAGGGCACGCAGGACGAGGACGACGAGGCGCTGGTTCATACCGCCGCCCCGGCGCGGAAGGCCCGGTAGGCCTCGGGGGTGAGGCCCTTGCTGACGTAGACGAGGCTGCCGATCCCGGTGCCCGGCCCCTCGCCCGCGATCAGCTCGAAGGTGAGCCGGGCCTTGTCGTCGGACATGCGGGTCCGCCGCCAGCGCAGCGCCAGCGGGAGCGTGGCGGGCAGGTCGGCCGGCAGGTCGGCGGTGAGCCGCAGCCACAGCATCTGCACCTCGTCCGGCCAGCCGCCGACCCGGTGCGAGAGCCAGGTGGCGAACTGGCGGCCGGCCTCGACGACCGACTTCACCGAGCGGCGGCCCGGGCGCCGGCTCGCCAGGGTGTGCCCGGCCCCGGGTAACAGGACCGGGGCGGTGAACATCCCGTCCTCGGCCAGGGGTTCGCCGAGCATGACGTTCTCCGGGTGGGTGCGGTGCACCAGGAAGGCGCGGGCGGGCCCGGCGGCCGGGGCGGGCGGTGCGGCCGCCGGGCCGGTCCGGTGGCCCTCCGGGTCGGTGGTGAGGGTGAACCAACTGTCGGAGACGACGGTCGGGCCCTGGGTGACGCGCAGGGTGTGGCGACCGTTCTCGGGCGGTGCCGCGTAGAGCACCAGGCCCGGCGTCAGCTCGGGCATCACCCGGAAGTTGACGACCCACTTCACCCGGGAGTCCGCCGGGACGCCGACGCGGTCGCCGACGGCGTCCGCCATGGCGCACACCAGGAGCATGCCGGGGACGTGGTCCAGCGGGTGGTCGTAGAAGAACGGGTTGCTCCGGTCGACGGTGAGGTCGGTGAGCCAGGAGTCGGCGTCGTGGCCCCGGGCCGCGGGGTGCGGTGCCCCGGACGGGCCGTGACCGGTCTGCTGAACGCCTGTCTGGGCTCGGGTCGCTGGCGTGGTCATCAGTCCTCCTCGATTCCTGACTGTGCTGTCGCTCGGCCGGGGCCGGCCCGCGGCGTCGGTTCCCGCGCTCGCGGTGGCGGCGCGCCGTCCGGCCCCCGGTCCACCACGTGGGGCGCGTCGGCGGCGCCGGGCCCGGTGGCCGGCCGCATCGGTGCGGGCCGTCGTCGGCCCGGTGTTCGCGGCAGTCTCGACGAGCCGCCTGACATGCCGCTGACCCCTGCCGTCGGCAAGGGCGACCGGCATGACAGCGTTGTCCGCGCGTCAGCGGCGGGTCAGCGCCCGGGACCACGCTCGGTCGTCCGTTCTCATTGCGGGGACCGATGGTGGCCGCCGGCCGGGCCGTCCCCGTGTTTCCCGCTGGGAGGTCTCCGCATGATTCTGGTGACGGGCGCGACCGGTGCGGTGGGCGGCGAGGTGGCGCGGACGCTGGTGTCGGCCGGCCCGGTGCGGGTGTTCTGCCGTGACCCGGCCCGGCTGCCGGAGCTCGGCCCGGGCTGCGAGGTGGCCGTCGGCTCGTACCAGGACCGCGGCTCCCTGCTGCGCGCGCTCGCCGGGGTGGACCGGGCGTTCCTGGTGACCCGTGATCCCGGCGGCGACAGCGACGCGTGCTTCCTGCGGGCTGCCGCGGCTGCCGGGGTGCGGCACGTGGTGAAGCTGTCGGCCTGCGCGGCCGGTGAGGACGACGCCGACGACCCGGTCACGCGCTGGCAGCGGGACTGCGAGGACCTCCTGCGCTCGTGCGGCCTGGAGTGGACGCTGCTGCGCCCGCGCGCGTTCATGTCCAACACGCTGGCGTGGGCGGGCTCGATCCGCGCCGAGGGGGTGGTGCAGGCCCTGCACCCCGAGGCGCCGGTCGCCTGCGTCGATCCCCGTGACGTCGCCGGGGTCGCGGTGGCCGCGCTGACCTCACCGGGTCACGCGGGCCGGATCCACACGCTCACCGGCCCGGAGGCGATCTCCGCCGTGGGGCAGACCCGGGAGCTGTCCCGGGTGCTCGGCCGCCCGCTGGTGTGCCGGGGACTGACGGCGGAGCAGGCCGCGGCCCACTGGTCGCGCCGTCACCCGCCGCACGTGGTCGAGGCGCTGCTGCGCGGCGCCGAACGGCAGTCGCGGGGCCGCAAGACCGCGGTGGACCCGTCCGTCGCCCGCCTCACCGGCCGGGCGGCCCGGTCGTACGCGCGGTGGGCGGCGGATCACCGCGAGGCGTTCGGGGCGGCGCCCGCCCGGTTCTCCGGGCCCGCGCGGGTCTGACGGGTGCCGCGTGCCGCCGCCGGCCGGGGGCGGGGGGAGCCGCGGCGGGCCCGGAACCGGCCTGGGACTCGCCTAGAACTCCTCGTCGCGCTGCCGTGCCCGGTGCCGGCCCCGCCACAGGACCACCCCGGCCACCAGCAGCACCGCGCCGGTGCCGCCGGCGAGCGGGCCCGCCCAGCCCGACGTGGAGCCGGTGGCCGAGGCGGTGTCCGGGCCGGGGCCGAAGTACCTCTGCCCGTACGACGCCGGGCTGAGGCTCCGGGGTTCGAGGCGGGCCGCGCCCTTCAGGGCCGCCGCGGGGTCGATCATGCCGAAGCCGCGGGAGTCGTCCCGGCCCCCCACCGGTGCGTCGCGGGCGGTGTCCTCCAGGAGTTTCTTGATCTGGGCCGGGGCCAGTCCCGGATGGGCCGCCTTGACCAGTGCCGCCGCCCCCGAGACGTACGCGGCGGCGGCCGAGGTGCCCCAGCCCTCGTAGTACTTGTGGTCGGGGTCGGCGATCACGACGTTCACGCCGGGCGCGCTGACCGCGGCGTACCAGCGGCGGGTGGAGAAGGAGGCGCGGGTGCCGTAGCGGTCGACGGCGGTGGCGGCGATGACGCCCGGGTAGGCGGCCGGGTAGGAGACGTGGTCGCCCTTGGCGCCGCCGTTGCCCGCGGAGGCCACGACCACCACGCCCTTCTTCAGGGCGTACTGCACGGCCTCGTCCTCGCCCGGTTCCGGATGGGCGGAGTCGGAGTCGTCGCCGAGGGAGAGGTTGATGACGTCGGCGCCGTGGTCGGCGGCCCAGCGGATGCCGTCGGCGAGGGCGTTGCCCCGGGTGGTACGGGCCTTGCCGCGGGCGGAGTCGCCGTCCTCGAGGATGACCCGCACGGGGAGGATCCTCGCCTCGGGGGCGACGCCCATGACGCCGGCCGAGTGTCCCGCGCCGTGGCCGTGCCCGGCGATGATGCCGGCCATGGCGGTGCCGTGGCGGGCCCAGTTCCGGTCGCCGGGACCGGCGCCGAAACCGATCATGTCCTTGCCGTCCAGGACGTTGCCGGCCAGGTCCGGGTGGTCGGCCTCGACCCCGGTGTCCAGCACGGCGACGGTGACGCCGCGGCCCTTGGTGGTCCGCCAGGCCTCGTCCAGGTGGAGGGCCGACAGGCTCCACTGCTGGGCGCGGATGCCGTCGGCGTGGGCGGTGGCGGACGGCAGCAGGACGAGGGAGCCGGCGAGCAGCAGGCTCACCGCGGCCCCGGTCCCGCGCGCGGGGCGTCCGCGCCGTGTCGTTCGCCTCATCAGGGGCTCTCCGTGGCCGGTCCGACGGTCTGGCGCAGCCGGCGTTCGACGCGGTCGGCCAGGCCCTGCGCCTCCTGGCCGAGGCCGGCCTGGGCGGGTGCCGACGCGGCGCCGGACCGCACGGCCTCGGCGGCGGGCTGCGGCGAGTCGACGGTGCGGCCGTCGGCCCAGCCGGACACCGCGTAGGCGACGACGGGCGCGTCGGTGAGGACGGAGACGGTCCAGGTCGCGCGCTGCACGTTGCCGAACCGGGCCGCGGCGGTGCCCTTGGCGGCGTAGGGGCGGGGCATCAGGTCGGTGCGCCGGTCCAGGTGCTCGTCGCGGAAGCGGGCCGCGAGCGCGGACATGGCCGCGGGGTCGCCCTTGGTGAACAGCAGGCCCACGGTGGTGACGTGGCTCTGGGTGGCGTCGGTGTAGGTGGCGCGCAGGAGCCGCCGGCAGCCGACCGGGGCGAGGACCTTGCGCAGCAGTGGGTCGAAGGCGTCGGCGCAGCCGCTGTCCGGGGCGACGGCGATCCGCGTCCAGGTCCGGTCGGCGCCGCCGGGACCGGCGCCGGTGCCCTGGACGGTGGGCGGGAAGAGCCGGTCCACGGGCAGGCTGTGCCACAGCGTCCCGGCCGCGCTGAACCCGCCGGCGGCCTTGCCGGCGGAACCGTCGCCGGTGAGCCAGCTCCCGGTCACCGCACCGCCGATGAGGCCCAGCCCGAGGACCAGGCAGGCCGCGGCAGCGGCGGTGCGGGGTCGCAGCCAGGTCGCGGCCCGGGCGCGCGGCCGCTCACCGTAGGCGGGCTCCGCGAACGACACGACGGGCCGGGCGGCCGCGCCCGCGCTCCAGGACAGGACGGGGTCCGGCGACACCGGTGCGGGGCTCGCGGGGTGGGCGGGATCGTGCGGGCTCCGGGCGGGCCGCCCGCCAGGTGCGCCAGGTGCGCCGGCCCCGGACGGCGG
>NZ_JALLIN010000068.1 GCF_023630175.1 Streptomyces cellostaticus
GGGCCAGCGTCGCGTCGAGGTCGGCCTTGGCGGGCCGGTTGTGGGGGAGCTTGGCGAGCATGGCGGCCATGCCGCACGTGTTGGTCACGGCGGAGAAGACCAGGCCGCCGGCGATGCCCGCGGACAGCAGCCGGAAGGCCGGGTGGACGACCTCGCCGAGAGCGAGCCCGAGCAGGACGACCGAGCCGGCGGTGAGGCGCACCTGGCGTTCCATGCCCCAGGTGGCCTTTCGGGTGCCTTCGGGGCGGTGCAGGTCGTGGCCCTCGGCGGCCCACGCGCCGGTGCCTCCGGCGAGGGTGGCGGTGTGGATGCCGTTCGCAGCGAGCGTCCGGCAGGCGTTCTCGGATCGGGCCCCGGAGGCGCAGACGACGAGGACCTCGCCGCGCTGCGCGGCCTCGCGGATGTCGGGCAGCGCCCGCTCCAGTTGGTCCAGGGGGACGTTCAGGGCGCCGGGGACGTGGCCGCCGGCGTACTCGCCGGGCGTCCGGACATCGATGACGGTGAGTTCGTGCAGGCGGGCGCGGGCCTGGTGGGGGTCGAGTGTGCCGGGGGTGGTGGTGTCCATGGTGGTTCTCATCCTTGTGTGTCCGTTGGTCACCGGGTGGGGCCCGGTGGTTGTGGCGAGTCCGGGAAGGGGGTGGGTGGGGGGAAGTCGGCGGTCGCGGGCCCGGGCGGGGCCGCGACCGCGAGGCGGTCAGAGGAGCGCGTCGACGAGCATGAAGGCGGCGACCGCGAGCAGTACCCAGGCGAAGAGACGCTGCAGCGTGCGGCCGTTGAGCCTCTTGGCCAGGCGCTTGCCGTCCCAGGCGCCCAGGATCGCCGCGGCGGTGAACGGCGCGATGACCGCCCAGTCCAGGTGCGTACCGCTGCCCGCGCGGGCGGCGAGGGCGGCCAGCGAGTTGATCGTGATGACCAGCAGACTGGTGCCGACCGCCCGGCGCATCGGCAGGCTCAGCACGCTCACCAGGGCCGGCACGGCGAGGAATCCGCCGCCCACCCCCAGGAAGCCGGTCACCGCGCCGAGCCCGGCGCCGGCCGCGCCGGCCTTGCCCGGGCGCACCGTGCCGGAGGGCTCGGTGCGCGCCGGTCGCAGCATGCGCAGGGCGGCGAGCGCGGCTATGACCGCGAAGGCCAGGGTCAGCAGCGCCTGGGGGAGGTGGCCCGCCAGGGCACCCGCGATCATGGCGGGCACGATGCCCGCGGCGGCGAAGAGCAGGCCCGTGCGCCAGGCCACGTTGCCGTCCCGGGCGTGCCCGACGAGCGCCGTGACCGACGTCAGGCTGACGATGACCAGGCTGGCCGTCGTCGCCTGTGCCGGGGTGAAGCCGAGAAGGTAGATCAGGGCGGGTACGGCGAGGACGCTGCCGCCCCCGCCCAGGCCGCCGAGGGCCAGGCCGATGACGGCACCGGCGACGAGGGCCAGGATCAGAGCGGTCATGCTATCGAGCCGTCGTTCCCGCGTTCGTCGACGACCGGATGCCCGGCGGCGGCCCACGCCCTCATGCCGCCCTTCACGTCAACCGCCTGCGCGCCGCGCTGGGTGAGCAGCTCGGCGGCCTGCTGCGAGCGGTTCCCGCTGCGGCAGATCACCACCAGCGGGCGCGCCCGGGCCGCGCTCGGCAGCGCCGTTCCGGCGGCCAGCCGGGACAGCGGGGCGTGGATCGCGCCGGGCGCGTGTCCGGCGTTCCACTCGCTCTGCTCACGCACGTCCAGCAGGACGGCCGAAGCGTCGGCGCCCTGGGTGCGCCGGTGGGCCTCGTCCACGGTGACACGGTCCGCGCCACGACGGAAAAGGGACATCACACAACCTCTCGGAGAGTTCTGGGGACCGGACGGGGCGGGTCAGCCGGCGACGACGGTCAGCCCGGCGCCGGTGGCGGAGTCGAAGCCGTCGTCGACGGCCACCACGTCCCGCCCGGCGGCGTCCAGCAGGGAGGCCGCGATACCCGCCCGCATGCCACCGGCGCAGTGCACCCACACGGTGCCGGCCGGTACCTCGCCGAGCCGCTTGTGCAACTGGTGGATCGGGATGTGCACGGAGCCCTCGATGAACCCGGTGGCCCGCTCGGAGTCGCGGCGCACGTCCAGCACCACGACGCCGTCCGTGCCGCGTTCGGCCAGGCCGGCGAACGTGGACCTCGGGAAGGACGCGAGCGGGGTGCCCTCGGGCACCCACTCCCGCGGCGTTCCGGTCGCGGCGGCCGCGGGCCGGTCGATGCCGACCCGGACCAGCTCCCGCTGGGCGGCGGCGAGCTGCTCGGGGGACTCGGCGAGCAGCGTCACCGGCTTGCCCCACGGGATCATCCAGGCCAGGTAGGTGGCGATCTTCCCGTCCGCCTCGAAGTTGAACGCCCCGGCGACGTGGCCCTCGGCGAACGCCACCCGGTTGCGCAGGTCGACGACCCACTCGCCGGCCGCGAGGCGGGCGGCGATCTCGCCGGCGTCGGCGACGGCCGGAGGGGTCAGGTCCACCGGCACCGGACCGGCGGCGTTGGCCGGACCCATGTGCGCGTAGTACGCGGGCACGTCGTCGAGTCCTGCCAGCAGCCGGGCGACGAAGGAGTCCACGTCCGTCGTCAGTGCCGCGTTGACGGACTTCTCCTTGCCGATCGTCGTGGTGTCCCCCTCCGCCTGCGCCGAGGAGCAGAAGCTGCCGAAGCCGTGCGTCGGCAGTACGGACGTCTCGTCCGGCAGCTCGGCCGCCAGACGGTGCGCGGAGGCGTGCTGGGCGCGGGCCAGCTCCTCGGTCAGCCTCGGCTCGACCAGGTCGGGACGGCCCACCGTGCCGATCAGCAGCGACCCACCGGTGAACGCCGCCACCGGATAGCCCTGCTCCAGCAGGACGTAGGAGGTGTGGTGCGGCGTGTGACCGGGCGTGGCGACCGCGCGCAGCTCCAGGCCGGCGTCGACGGTGACGGTGTCGCCGTCGGCCACCGGCACCCGCGCGAACGAGACGTGGGCCGCGGCCGGCACCAGGTACTGGGCGCCGGTCACCCGGGCCAGCTCCAGGCCGCCGGTGACGTAGTCGTTGTGGATGTGGGTCTCCACCACGTGCGAGATGCGCACCCCGCGCCGGGCGGCCGCCGCCAGCATCTGGTCGACGTCGCGCGGCGGGTCCACCGCCACGGCCGTGTCACGGCCGCCGGCCAGATAGTGGCGGTTGCCCAGTCCCTCGATCTCGATGGTGTCGATGAAGAACACGGAGACGTTCCCTTCGTCTGAATTACCCCCCCGGGTATATCTACACCGTACACGATTACCCCGGGGGGTATGTGTGGGACTGTGCCGGCCCGGCTCCGGCCCGGCACCGGGCCGGTGGCCGGACAGGTCCGGGCCGGTCCGTCAGAGGCGGCCGGTCAGCATGCCGCGCCAGTACACCTGCGGCAGCACGTACCGCTTGAGGACCCACATGTCACGCCGCTCCTTGAAGGTGTCGATCAGCGGGAAGGTGGGCGAGGGCTTCAGGTCGTAGTCGAACTCGGCGAGCAGCATCCGGTCGCGGCCGGTCACCAGCGGGCAGGAGGTGTAGCCGTCGTACCGGTGTGTCGGGCCTTCGCCGCCCATGGCCGCGAGCAGGTTGGCGGCCACGACGGGGGCCTGCTTGCGAACGGCCGCGCCGGTCTTGGAGGTCGGCAGGTTCGCCACGTCGCCGAGCGCGAACACCTCCGGGTACCGCGGGTGCCGCAGTGTGTGCCTGTCCGCGGCCACGAACCCCAGCGGACTCGCGGGATCGGCGAGCGGGCTGCTCTTGACCCAGTCGGGCGCGCTCTGCGGCGGTACGGCGTGCAGCAGGTCGTAGGGGACGGTCTCCGCGGTGCCGTTCGCGTGATCGGTGAGGACGACCTCCCGGCGGTCGCCGTCCACCGCGGTCATCTCCGACCTCAGCCGCACCTCGATGCCGTACCGGTCGGTCACCTGCTCCAGCACGCGCGCCCACTCGGGCACCTTGAACAGGACCTCGTCGGGAACGACGAGTATGACGCGGATCCGGTCCAGGACCTTCTGCCTGCGCCAGTGGTCGGCGGCCAGGTAGGCGATCTTCTGGGGTGCCCCGCCGCACTTGACCGGCGTCGCCGGGTGGGTGAAGACGGCCGTGCCGGAGCGCAGCCCCCTGACCAGCTCCCAGGTGCGCGGAGCGTACTGGGGCGCGTAGTTGCTGCACACGCGGTCGTGTCCCACCGCCTGCGCGAGGCCGGGCACGGCGGCCCAGTCCAGTTGCAGCCCGGGGGCCATGACGAGGTACTCGTAGCCGATCTCGGCGCCGCCGGACAGTGCGACGGTGCGTGCGTCGGGATCCACGGCGAGGGCGTGCCGGCGTATCCAGCGCACCCCGTCCGGTATGACGGACGCCTCGGGGCGCCGGGTGCTGCGCAGGGGAGCCTGACCGCCGCCCACCAGGGTCCACAGCGGCTGGTACCAGTGGCTGTCGGAGGGTTCGACCAGGGTGATGTCGGTGACGCCGGCACGGCGCAGCCTGGCGGCGACGCTGATTCCGGCACTGCCGCCGCCGATCACGGCGACGCGATGCCGCCCGGCGATCGGTTCGTTGTGGGGTGAGGGGCTGGCGACCATGGTGGAAGTCCTTCCCGTCCGGCCCTCGGGGCCGTGAGCTCGGTGGCTGCGCCGGCGCCCGGCGGAACCGGCGCGGGTCACGCTCCGCACCCGCTCGCCGCGGGGTCGCGCGGACGCGCGCGGGGCGCACCCCGGTGCCGCACGGTCCGTGGTCCGGCCCGGGCGCCGTGCCGATGCCCCGGTGGTACCGGGGGAGGCGTGTCGCGCGGTGGGGGCGCGGTGGTCCGCGCGACGGCCGCCGCGGCCCCGGGCGAGCCCGGAGGGACCCTGCGCACCCCCATTGGTTGCCTCCTCAAATACCCCCAGGGGTTTTCCGATGGCGAGGCTACGGCGGTCTCCAGGAGTCGGTCAAATACCCTGGAGGGTATTTGCCTCCGAGGTAAGACCGGGTGCCGGCCGGTTCGTGCCGTAGGTTCGGCCGATGAGGTCACGGGGTGCCCCTGCCAGTGGAACGGGACCGTGCGGAGCCGAGGAGCAGACATGGACGCAGACGCCTGGGACGAGCGCTACCGCGCGGTGGAGCGCGTGTGGCCGGCCGGCCCGAACATGTGGGTGGTCCGGGAGGTGGCCGGTCTGAGGCCCGGCCGCGCCCTGGACCTGGCCGCCGGCGAGGGCCGCAACGCGCGCTGGCTGGCGGGCCGGGGCTGGCGGGTCGACGCGGTCGACTTCTCGCCGGTCGCGGTGGGGCGCATGGCGGAGGGGGCGGCAGAGGCGGACGGGACGGCGGAGGGGGCGGGGGAGAGTGCCGGGGCGGTGCACGCCGCGGTCGCCGACGTCACGCGGTACGCGCCCGAACCGGGCGCGTACGACCTCGTTCTCCTCTCCTATCTCCATCTGCCCTGGCGGGACATGGCGGGGGTGCTGGAGCGCGCCGCCAGGGCGGCCCGGCCCGGTGGCACCCTCCTCCTGGTCGGCCACGACGTCGGCAACCTGGAGCACGGCACCGGCGGGCCGCAGGATCCCGATGTGCTGTCCGGCGTCGAAAGGGTGCGCGCCGTCTGGGAGCCGTCGGCCGACGTGGTCGTCGCCGAGGTGGCTCGCCGTCCCGTCGGCGAGGCCGTCGCCCTCGACACGGTCGTCCGCGCCGTTCGGCGCTGACCGCACTGCCCTCCCGGCGGCGGGCGTCCGTGCGGCCGGTTGGGCGGGCGGAGCGGCCCGCTTCCCGGGTGGGGTGTCCGCGGTCCGGGACACTCACCGCACGCCCGGGTCGGACCGGGCTGCGGGCGGCGGCGGGCGGCGGCGTCCGCCCCGGCCGGCAAGCGCGCGAGGAGGGCGCGGCGGCGCTCAGTCCCCTCGTCCCACGAGCGCGCCGAGGGCGGCGTCGAGACGGCGGGTGGCTTCCTCGGCGACCGGGGCCATGGCGTCGAGGCCGCTCAGGGTGACCATGGTGCCCGGGTCGATCGCCTGGACGACGACGTCGTCCCCGTCGGCGCGCACGACCACGTTGCACGGGAGCAGCAGTCCGACCGACCGGTCGGCCTCCAGGGCCTGCCGGGCGAGGGGCGGGTTGCAGGCGCCCAGGATCAGGTACTCCTCCATGTCATGGCCGAGCTTCGCCCGGAGCGTGGCCCGCACGTCGATCTCCGTCAGGACGCCGAAGCCCTGATCGGCCAACGCCTGGCGGACGGCGGTGACCGTCTCGTCGAAGGTCCCCTTCAGCCTCACGGTGCGGTCGTACGGCATGGTGTCCCACCTTTCCTGATCACGGCTTCGGCATGCGGGTGCACGAACGCCTGCCTGGCCGCGGCGTCCGGCCACCCCGGGGAGAACATACCCCGGGGGGTAAGAGTTCGGACGAGATCCGACCCTTCACCGGCGTGGTCGGTGAGTCCCGGCCGAGGCGGGCCGGGACCTCGGGCCCCACTCGCTCGTCCTCGCCCCGCAAAAGCCGGACCTTCGTGCGGCCGGCGAAGGCGAACGGTCCGGTCAGGCCATGCGTGCCGGTGGACCCGGTGGGGACGTGCTCCCCGGGCCGGGGGCGGTGGCCCCGGCCCGGGGAGCCGGCGTGCTGCCGGGCTGTGTCGCGTCGGTCGTCGCGGACAACGCCCACTCCTCTCGTGCCGGCCGCCGTACGCCCGGCAGGCGCTCGTGGCGGCAGCCTGACGCGAAGCGGTGGAGTCCGGCTCGACTACCGCTCCCGTACGCAGTAGTCGCCGAGGACGGGTTCCAGCATGCCGAAGGCCGTGCCGGCCAGCTCGGTGATCTCCTCGCGCAGCCGCGCCGCCGGGGCCGCCGCGCGGCACAGGGCCCGTACGCGGCGGCACAGCACACGGTGGGCGCCCGCGAGCTGAGCCGCGCTCAAGTGCGGCACGGGATCCTCCGGCCCGGTCCGTGTCGCGTGCGCCAGGGCCGCGGCGAGCGCCGCCTCGCGCTGCTCGTCCATCTCCCGCTCGCGGGCACGCAGCCGCGGGCTGTCGTGCACGAGCCGGGCGAATCCGGGTGTGCAGCGCCCGTTGACCGGGTGCGGCCGGTCGAGGGAGGACACGAGGACACGGTGCAGGGCGTGCAGCGCGGACTCTCCCTCGGCACGTTCGCGCACCACACGGGCGAGGCTGTCCACGACGCCCTCGTGGGCGTCGAAGACGAGATCCTCCTTGAGTGGGAAGTAGTTGCTGACCGTCATCTTCGAGACGTCGGCGGCTTCCGCGATCTCGGTGATCGTCACGTTCTCGAAGCCTCGCTCGATGAACATCAGCGTCGCCACGTGGGCCAGCCGTTCGCGGGTCTCCCGCTTCTTGCGCCCTCGGCGGCCCTCTTCCGGGGCCGCCGTCCGGGCCGTTCTCACCTCGGTCATGCCTCCCATCGTACCCGTCTGATTTGACCATCATAAAGATTGGATTGACAAAAAATTTGAGCGCACATAAATTTGTGGAAGAATCCCCATCGCACAGGAGACCCCTTGGACCCCACGGTCGCCCGCCGCGACACCGCGTCCCGTTCCCGGCCCGAGCGCCTGGACCCGGCCCTGGTCCGGCTCGGCTCGGTGCTGGTCCTGGGCGCCGTGCTCGCCCAGCTCGACGCGACGATCGTCAACGTCGGTCTCGGCCCGATGGCCGCCGGCCTGGACACCTCCATGGCGGCCGTGCAGTGGGTGAGCGCCGGATACCTGCTCGCCGTCGCCTTCGTGGCCCCACTCTCAGGCTGGCTGCAGAAGCGGTACGGCGGCAAGCGCGTCTGGCTCGCCTCGGTCGCCCTGTTCATCGCCGCCTCCGCGCTCAGCGGCCTGGCCCCGACCGGCGGCTCGCTCATCGCCTTCCGGCTGCTGCAGGGCGTCGGCGGCGGGCTGATGCAGCCGGTCGGCCAGTCCCTGGTCGCCCGGCGAGCGCCCCGCAAGGGCTGACCCCCGCCCCCTATCACCACCCCTCGGTCCCCGTCACCGAACAGCCGTCGAGGAGATGTTCCATGACCAAGTCCACCTCACACCCCCGCACCGGGCTGCGCCTGATGGCCGTGCACGCGCACCCGGACGACGAGTCCAGCAAGGGGGCCGCCACCCTCGCCCGCTACCACGCCGAGGGCGCGGACGTCCTGGTCGCCACCATGACCGGCGGCGAGCGCGGCGATGTCCTGAACCCGGCCATGGACCGCCCCGAGGTGTGGGGCGACCTGCCCAGGCTGCGCCGCCTGGAGATGGAGCGGGCCCGCGAGATCCTCGGCGTGCGGCAGGAGTTCCTCGGCTTCACCGACTCCGGACTGCCCGGGAACGGCGAGCCGCTGCCCGAGGACTGCTTCGCCGTGCAGCCGCTGCGGACCGGCGCCCGCCCGCTGGTCGCCGCGATGCGCGCCTTCCGCCCGCACGTCGTCGTCACCTACGACGAGAACGGCGGCTACCCGCACCCCGACCACATCAAGACCCACCAGGTCTCGGTGGAGGCGTTCGACGCGGCAGGCGACGCCGACCGCTACCCCGGTACCGGGGAGCCCTGGCAGCCGCTGAAGCTCTACTACACGCGTGCTTTCAGCAGGGCCTACTTCAAGGCCATCTACGAGGCCATGACGGCCGCCGGGCTCGCCTCGCCGCACGGTGAGGTGCTCAAGGAACTCGAAGGAGTCGAGGAGAAGTGGGAGATCACCACCCGGGTGCGGTGCGCCGAGTGGTACCCGACCAGGCTGCGGGCGCTCCTCGCCCACGAGACCCAGGTGAACCCCAACGGCCCCGAGCGCTCCTGCCCGTTGGAGATCGAGCAGCAGGCCTGGCCCACCGAGGACTACCACCTCGCGCGCAGCCTGGTGGACACCGACCTGCCGGAGGACGACCTGTTCGCGGGTGTCACCCGTGAGGCCCGAGTCGGCCGGCGAGCCCGGTCCGACCGGGCTCGCCGGCTCCGGAGGAGCCGGAATCAGGAGGCCCCTATCGAAAGGAAGTGACCACAAGAGGCCGGACTGGGCACCGGAGCCGCTTGGACCACCCATGGACCGGTCGAGGCGGATTACCTTGTCTTCAAGCGTGCGGAAATCTATGTCAGCCAGAGTAGACATTGGGTGGCGGTGTGGTTATGGTTTCTCTCGTAGCCGAGATTGAGCAAGGCCCGGCAGAAAGGAACTGCCGGGCGGCGGTACCGCGGTTGCAGTTCGCCGGATGCTGCGGTGGTGGAGCTCCGAAGCCAGAGCGGTTGCAGGACGGGCGACGGGGCTGGCTGCCGAAGGTGGCGCTGTTCGAGGCCGCCGGCAGGTGCAGGACCAGCAGTCCGCGGTTTCCGTCAGTGAGCAGTTGATCTAGAGGGAAGGATGGAGGAGCCGAGCGCCATCAGGATCGCCCGGGTGGAAGTCCAGGACCCGGGTACCGCAGGACATCGATAGTGAGGTGGTCTTCGGTCAAGCAACCGCGATCCCCGCGCCCCCGACAGCGTCTCGGTAGGGTCTGCGGAAACAGAGGGCCGGTGCAGTGTCAGGGCCGGCGGATGGTGTAGTAGTTCCTTCGGGGCCCTGGTGCCGGACGGCGCCAGGGCCCCTCGACGCGTTCCACAGAGAGGTGCAATGACAGCAGATGACACGTTCGGCCGTCTCGACGACGACGACTACCCCGCCTACACCATGGGCCGGGCGGCCGAGATGCTCGGTACCACCCCCGCCTTCCTCCGCGCCCTCGGCGAAGCCCGCCTGATCACTCCCCTGCGCTCCGAAGGCGGCCACCGCCGCTACTCCCGCTACCAGCTGCGCATCGCCGCCCGCGCCCGGGAACTCGTCGATCGGGGCACCCCCATCGAGGCCGCCTGCCGGATCGTCATCCTCGAAGACCAGCTCGAGGAAGCCCAGCGCATCAACGCCGAATATCGCCGCGCCGCCGAATCGGCGAACCCGACGGCAGCAGAATGACATGAGCGTGCCCGTCAGCGCCGGCGGGCGTCGCACGCACGGGCTCGGTGCGCGGAGTGATCTTTTCCTGTGGTGACGCGGCGTGTGGGCGTGTAGCGTCTGCGTAAGCTGTCGTGGTTCGGAATTCCCTCTTGCCCACGCCTCTGGTGTGGGCGTTTTGCTGTGCTGTGCCGCAGGGACCAGGGCGATCACCTCCGTCTGCCACATGGAGTGGGAGGCGTTCATCGACTGGAAGGCATGACCATGGCTACGGGAACTGTGAAGTGGTTCAACGCGGAGAAGGGCTTCGGCTTCATCGCCCAGGACGGCGGCGGCCCGGATGTCTTCGCGCACTACTCCGCGATCAACTCCACGGGCTTTCGTGAGCTCCAGGAGGGCCAGGCCGTGACGTTCGACGTCACCCAGGGCCAGAAGGGCCCGCAGGCCGAGAACATCAACCTGGCCTGACCTCGCAGTCCTGCCCGAGGGATCGCGCACGCCGCGTCCGGTGGCCGCCGCACGTGCGGGCCCTGCCGCCCACCTGGACGAAGTCGCCTGATCTCGTGCCGGGCCGGCACAAGATCAGGGGCCGCGCAGCCATGGCTGCGCGGCCCCTGATCTGTGCAAGTCCGGGCCGGTGCGACTTCGGCCTGACACTTCCCGACCTCAGTCGCTGCAAGAGTCGCCGGGCGCGCGAGCCGCATGTCCTGCGCGGCTAGCGTGCAGCTGGACTGAGGGCTTTCGCGCCTCCTGTCCTGGGACGTGTTCCCGATGACTCATCATGTGGGGTGGCTGCTGACTCCCGTGCCTGGCCTCGATGCCGGCGGGGCCGCGGCCGGAACCGGGACCGTGCTGTCGGGCTGTGGTTCAGGCGTCGATGATGACGGGGATGATGAGGGGCTTGCGGCGGTGGGTGCGGAACGCCCAGTTCGCGACGGCGCGGGCGAGGAGTTGTTCGAGTTGGCGCGCGTCCCCGACGCCTTCCTCGGCCGCGGCGGCCAGGGTCTTCTCGATGACGGGGACGACCGGCTCGAAGGTGGTGTCGTCGTGAACGAAGCCGCGGGCCAGGAAGTCGGGGGCTTCGGCGAGGGCGCCGGTGTCCGCGTCGACGATAGCCACCACCGTGACCACGCCTTCGGCGGCGAGGGTGAGGCGGTCCTTGAGGGACGCTTCGGTGGCGCCGCCGACTTCCATGCCGTCCACGTAGACGTTGCCGGCGGGGACCTTGCCGGTGATGGACGCGCGTCCGTCGACCAGGTCGACGACGACGCCGTCCTCGGCGATGACGACCCGGTCGGGGTCGACACCGGTACGGATGGCGAGGTCGGCGTTGGCCCGCAGGTGGCGCCATTCGCCGTGCACGGGCATGACGTTGCGGGGTTTGACGATGTTGTAGCAGTAGACGAGTTCGCCGGCGCTGGCATGCCCGGAGACGTGCACCTTCGCGTTGCCCTTGTGGACCACGTGGGCGCCCCACCGGGTGAGTCCGTTGATCACCCGGTAGATGGCGTTCTCGTTGCCGGGGATGAGGGAGCTGGCGAGCAGGACGGTGTCGCCCTTGCCGATGCGGATCATGTGGTCGCGGTTGGCCATCCGTGACAGCGCGGCCATCGGCTCGCCCTGGGAGCCGGTGCACACCAGAGTGATCTTGTGGTCCGGGAGCTTCTCCAGCTCCTTCGTGCTCACGACCAGGCCGGAGGGGACCTTCAGATAGCCCAGGTCACGGGCGATGCCCATGTTGCGGACCATCGACCGGCCGACGAAGGCGACCTTGCGGCCGTGCTGGTGGGCGGCGTCCAGGACCTGCTGGATGCGGTGCACGTGGCTGGCGAAGCTGGAGACGATGACCCGGCGCGGCGCGGTGCGCATCACCTGCTCGATCGCCGGGTTCAGCTCACGCTCGGAGGTGGTGAAGCCGGGTACTTCGGCGTTGGTGGAGTCGGTGAGGAACAGGTCCACGCCCTCCTCGCCGAGGCGTGCGAAGGCGCGTAGATCGGTGATGCGGTCGTCGAGAGGGAACTGGTCCATCTTGAAGTCGCCGGTGTGCAGCACCATCCCGGCCCGGGTGCGGATCGCGACCGCGAGGCTGTCGGGGATGGAGTGGTTGACCGCCACGAACTCGCAGTCGAAGGGACCGAAGCCGCGCCGGTCGCCCTCCCGTACCCGCACCGTGCGCGGCCGGATGCCGTGTTCCTTGAGCTTGGCCTCCAGGAACGCCAGCGTCAGCTTGGAGCCGACGACGGGAATGTCGGACCGCTCGCGCAGCAGGTACGGCACGCCGCCGATGTGGTCCTCGTGGCCGTGGGTGAGTACCACGGCCACGATGTCGTCCAGCCGGTCCCGGATCGAGGTGAAGTCCGGCAGGATCACGTCCACGCCGGGCTGGGTCTCCTCGGGGAAGAGTACGCCGCAGTCGACGATGAGCAGCTTGCCCGCGTGCTCGAAGACGGTCATGTTGCGGCCGATCTCACCCAGGCCGCCCAGGGCGATGACCCGCAGCCCTCCTTCGGGAAGGGGCGGTGCGGCTTTCAGCTCGGGATGCGGATGACTCATACCCTGACGGTACCCGGAGAGCGGGACAGGGTGATCCATTGCCTGTGGGATCCAACCAGCGCTCGATACCACCCGAGCCGCCGGAGGACGTACTGGCGCTCAGGTCGGCGCCCGTCAGCTGTCCGCTGCCCCGGCCTCAAGCCAGGAGGGCAACCGCAGCCGCAACGACGGCAGCAGCCGCGGCGTGTGCCGGGGTGGCGTCGCGCGTCGGGGGCCAGTAGCTGCGAGGTGACGTGGGGGTGTCAGGTCTCCCGGTGCCCGATCAGAACAGTGCCAGGCCCTCGCCGCTGGTGTCCGCGACGACTGGCCGGGACTGCGTGGTGAGGTCGTCCAGGCGGTCGGGACCGGCCGCGGCGGCCACGGCAGGGGCCGTCTCGGCCAACCAGACACGAAACCGCTCGGCGGCTTCGCGGTAGGGGACTCGCGCCAGGACACGGTGCTCGCCGGAGCGGCAGAAGTCCACGGTGACGGTGAGCAGGCAGACGAGCCGCATGATGGCCGGGGCCGGCATGGAGCCGACCGTCACCAAGGTCCGCTCGGGCGGGGCGGAGCTGAGCCGGATCACCGGCGCCAAGGCTCCCTCCGGGATCCCGCTCGACGGCGGGCCCACCGTCCCCCGACCCAAGAACAGCAACGCTCCCTTCCGCGGCCTCGGCATCAGCAAGGGCACCTCCCGTGGCGCCGGCGGCAAGTCCCGAAAGGCGGGCGAGGCCCGCAAGCTCGCCGAGGCCCGCAGGGCCGCCCTCGTGCGTCGCAACGGCTGAGAGCCGTTTGCCCTGGCAGCCTGGCCACGCGATCGACAACCCTCGGCCCGGCCCGAAGCCGTCCTGTGTGCCTCACCTACGAAGTCAACACCTTCGGCCGCGGGAAGGACGCCCGCCGAAACGGAGCAGGATGATGTTGCCGGCGCCTCGCACTGCGCCCGGCATGACAAGCTGTGCTTGCCCACCCCCCCCGAACCCAGGAGGTCACCATGACCGCAGAGCCCCTGTCTCCGGAAGGTTCGGAGCCGGCTGCCCCCGAGACGTCCCCTCTGGAGCCGGACCGCGACGGCAACTACGACCTCAAGCGCAAGTTCCGCGAAGCCCTGGCGCGCAAGCGCGGTGCGCAGGCGGATGCCGCTGATGTTGCCGCCAAGTCCGATGCATCGAAGGTGCGTTCTGCGCACGGCCCGGCTGCGAGCCAGCGGTCGTTCAGGCGCAAGAGCGGCGGCTGAGTCGCTGAGTCCCGCGATCTCACCGCTTCACCGGCACTCGCGCTATCCACGCGCGCGTCCCGTGCAGTGGCCCGCGACATGCGCATGCCCTTGCGCGCGTTGCGGACGGGGCATCGCCGGGGCTCGCCTGGGGGAATGGCCCAGATGCGGTTGGCTCGGGTCGGTGGCGTCGCCGAACTGGAATTCCGGGATGAGGGCACTGCCTAGTCCGAGGGCACGCGGCCGGTGTTGCGCGCCTTGCGTGCCCCTGTACCGCTGTGAAAAACGACTGCGGCTGTCGAAGTTCCTCGCCGTCCGGGCCTGAGGCTCGTACGGCGGGCCACAGCACCGTCTCTTCCATGAAGGCATGGCTGAAGACCAGCGGCACCGCCTGTTTCAGAACGCGTTCCCGCTGGTGAAGGTCGTCGAGGGTCAGGTAGTGATCCGTCAGCCGCCGTTTCCTCGTGCTCACGGCGTTGACGCACCAGGATGCTGCTGTTTCCACCGAGCTGATCGACGGTCTGGTCCTTGAGGGTCTTCGATATGGCCGCTCCCGTGCATATGCCCAAGACGGGCCGTGACGCTTGCCGGAGCCACCCTGATCTCCACGCCCGCCCGCACCATCCCTTGGGGGAGCAGCCCTTAAGCTGGGCGCGCCCCCAAAACCTCCCGAAGCGTTGCGCTTCGGCTGGGGCAAAATCTGTGCCCGCGAGCTGAGGTTTCAACGAGACAGGCAGACAGATTCTCTATCGCATTAAGTGGGGGGTGGGATTCTTCACCGTACACAGGCCGCTTCGGCGTGCTACTGTCGATCTCAGTTGCAGTTGTGGTCCCAAAACTTCAAGTGCCCTCCGGGCGGCGCCTGTGCCACTGGAAGCACTTTTGTTATCCGGTCTTTTTCCCGGCGGGGTGATCATCGCGGCGACACGGGGTCCGTGCAGTGCGGATCCCGATGCACTGCCCCAGAGGAGAAATGACATGGCTGCTGGCACCGTCAAGTGGTTCAACGCGGAAAAGGGCTTCGGCTTCATCGAGCAGGACGGTGGCGGCGCTGACGTGTTCGCCCACTACTCGAACATTGCCGCCCAGGGCTTCCGTGAGCTGATCGAGGGCCAGAAGGTGACCTTCGACATCGCGCAGGGCCAGAAGGGCCCGACGGCCGAGAACATCGTTCTCGCCTGACGCCGACTGTCGCGTACTTGTAGCTGGGGCCCGCGTCCTTCGGGGTGCGGGCCCCAGCTACTCGCGTTTTCCGCAGTGGTTTCACCTGCGGACGACAACCAGGAAGCCCGTAGGCTCAGCGCATACGGAGCATCCTTCAGGGATGTACGCACCCTTCATAGCTTCATCGCGGCGGACGCCCGAACATTGCGTCCGCTTCGCGCCACTCATTCCAGCGCCTGTGCCCGCACGGATTTTCCGTCGGTCAGATTCGCTGTCGCGTTCCACCGGTCCATTCTTGCAATTCTCTGTGCTGCTGATCGCTGCGGGAATTCCTTGATATGTGCCGCATCGAGGAAGGTTCCGCATGAACCGCACACGCACGAACGACCGCTTCACCCGCACCCGTAACGGCAGTACCGACTCCGGCAGGGGCAGCAGCCGATTCGGCTCGTCGGCCAGGAGCCGCTCCGGCGGGCCGAGCCGCTCCGGGGGTTACGGCCGCCGGCCTGCTGCGGTCCAGGGGGAGTTCGCGCTGCCCAGGACGATCACTCCTGCGCTCCCCGCCGTGGAGGGCTTCGCCGATCTCGACATGCCCGGTGCGCTGCTGGCTGCGCTCAGCTCGCAAGGCGTGACCGTACCCTTCCCGATCCAGGCCGCGACCCTGCCGAATTCCCTCGCCGGCCGGGATGTACTGGGCCGTGGCCGCACCGGCTCCGGCAAGACCCTGGCCTTCGGGCTGGCGCTGCTGGCCCGTACGGCCGGGCAGCGCGCCGAGGCGAGGCAGCCGCTGGGGCTGATCCTCGTACCCACGCGTGAGCTGGCGCAGCAGGTCACCGACGCGCTCGCCCCGTACGCCCGCTCCGTGAGGCTGCGGCTGGCCACGGTGGTGGGCGGAATGTCGATCGGCCGACAGGCGAGCGCGCTGCGCGGTGGTGCCGAGGTCGTCGTCGCCACGCCGGGACGCCTCAAAGACCTCATCGATCGTGGCGAGTGCCGGCTGAACCAGGTTTCCATCACCGTCCTCGACGAGGCCGACCAGATGGCCGACATGGGCTTCATGCCGCAGGTCACCGCCCTCCTCGACCAGGTCCGCCCCGAAGGGCAGCGCATGCTGTTCTCCGCCACTCTCGACCGCAACGTCGACCTGCTCGTGCGCCGCTACCTCAGCGACCCCGTCGTGCACTCCGTCGACCCCTCGGCCGGCGCGGTCACGACGATGGAGCACCACGTGCTCCACGTTCACGGTGCCGACAAGCACACGGCAACCACCCAGATCGCCGCACGCGACGGCCGCGTGATCATGTTCCTCGACACCAAGCACGCCGTCGACGGCCTCACCGAACACCTCCTGAACAGCGGGGTACGGGCCGCCGCCCTGCACGGCGGGAAGTCACAGCCACAGCGCACCCGCACGCTGGCACAGTTCAAGACCGGACACGTCAATGTGCTGGTAGCGACCAACGTCGCGGCGCGCGGCATCCACGTCGACAACCTCGACCTCGTCGTCAACGTCGACCCGCCGACCGACCACAAGGACTACCTTCACCGCGGCGGCCGCACCGCCCGTGCAGGAGAGTCCGGCAGCGTCGTCACCCTGGTCACCCCCAACCAGCGCCGCGGTATGACCCGCCTCATGGCAGCGGCCGGCATCGTCCCGCAGACCACCCAGGTCCGCGTCGGCGAAGAGGCCCTGCACCGCATCACCGGCGCCCAGGCCCCCTCCGGCATCCCGGTCGTCATCACCGCACCGGTGGTCGAACGCCCCAAGAAGCGCGGCGCCACCTCATGCGGTCGGCGCCGCCCCGTCTCGGCGGCTCGCCGTGCGCTCGTACGGCAGTCCACCGCCGGTGCGGCGACATAGAACCCTCGTGTCAGGAAGCCCGCCCAACTTCGCAGGAGGCACCCTTTGACGCTGGACCAGACGCAGTTCCGCTCAACACGTACCAACGTCGTGCAGACGGCGGCCGATTCCGCGGACGCGGCCGGACCGCAGGTCTGGGAGGACATGACCGTGGAGGTGGCACTGTGCGTGATGACCGCCGCCCGTACAGGTCATCTGGTCGTCTGCGACGAGGACGGTCTGCGCACCGGCCTGGTCACCCGGGACCGGCTCACGGCCGTTCGTGACGGCTCCGGATACACGGACCGGATCCGCCTGCGGGACATCGCCGACGTCATCGGGCCCTTCGCCTCGCCGCTGGCCACGAGGGCCGAAGCCGAGCGTGCGATGCGCTGCTGCCGGCTCGGGGCCCCGCCCGTGGTCGACGGACACGGCAACGCTCTGGGCGTCCTCGCCCTCTCTCGCTGAACCGCCGTAACCCCTGCCCGGCCCCGTCTTCTCTTCTCCCTGGAGGCATCATGCGCTGTGTCATCGCTCGCTTCCCGTTCGACCTGACCAAGAGCGGCGTGGTGGAATTGATGAAGGGCGTCACACCTGAGCTGGTCACCGGTGAGTTCGTCATCATCGGACGACGCCACTACCCCGCCAAGCAGGTCGGCCAGGTCATCACCCGCCAGGACCGCCGTGATTTCAGCACCGGTGAAGTCCTCAGGGCCATGACCCAACTCGGATTCACCTGTCGCACCCGCCCTACCGCCTCATCTGCGCCCCTGGCCGACCCGTACGGGCTGGCTTCCGCAACGCTCGGCGCTCCCCCTGTCCGCCTGACGTACGGACAGGTGTGAGCCGAACCGAACCGTGAGGCCCCACCGGCGTGGGCGAATTCCAGGCGGTGAGTTGATCAAGCCGCGAGCAGTTTGGACAGACGCTCGGCTGGGGTCTCCCAGCCGAGCGTTTTGCGTGGGCGGCTGTTGAGTTCGGTTGGCCCGTTTGGCGCGTACCCCGGCGGCGGCAGCCCTCAACTCAGGGCCATGATCAATCTCAGCGCCGACGGCTGTACCGATGTAAAGGCCGGTCTCCATGGCGGTCATGCGCTGTCAGCCCACCTGGATCGGTTTTGTGCCTCCAGGCCCAGCAGGTGGTCGCCGAGGCGGGAAGCAGCCAAGGACAGCACTCTTCCGAGTGTATCTGCGGAAGAAGTTCAGACACTAACCATGGAGAAAACCTATCGTGACAACAGTAGACATTGGCCCGTCGCAGGGTTACTGTCTTTGTCGTACCCAGGAAGTCGAAGTGGGCACGGCAGACATGAACTGCCGTAGCGGCAGGTCAAGCGGCCCAAGAGGGGCGTCAGCAGTACCCGCGGTATCCAGCAGTATCACCGAGTAACCGAAGGTTAGGAGCGAGACGCCATCAGGATCGCCCGGGCGAGGAAGCAGTCCGCCCGGGTACCGCAGGCCCAGGATTGGAAGGTGGTCCCCGGTCACGCATCCGCGATCCCCGCAGTCCCGCTCTCCCAGGCGGACCCTGCGGACATACAAGGCCGACGCAGTTCGCCGGTAGATGGTGTTGAAAGCTCGGGGCCCGGGTGCCAGTGCGGCGCCCGGGCCCCCCGACGTCCCCCGGAAGAAGAGGTCTATGCCCCTGGCAGTTCCCGCGCCGTCACCCCTCTCGATGACGACGACTATCCCGCCTACACCATGGGCCGGGCCGCCGACATGCTCGGCACCACCCCCGCCTTCCTTCGTGCCCTCGGCGAACACCGCCTGATCACACCTTTGCGCTCCGAAGGCGGCCGCCGCCGCTACTCCCGCTACCAGCTGCGCATCGCTGCCCGTGCCCGCGAACTCGTCGACCAGGGCACCCCCATCGAAGCTGCCTGCCGCATCATCTCCGCGTCGTCTGCTGGTGTGGATCCGGTGCTGCGGTGTGCTCCCGTGGCACCGTCGTCGACGGCCGTTGCGCTCTGGGAGGGTGGCGCGGTCTTCTCGCTGGATCGTGTGCTGATCAGGCTGGCGGCGAACAGGAGGACGGCCCCGGCGTAGAAGGGGGCGCGCAGTCCGAAGGCATGGGCGGTGAAGCCGGCTGCCACGGCCCCCAGTGCGGTGCCGATGCCGATGACCATCTGGTAGGCCATGGCGACACGCCCCAGCAGTTCGGCGGGCACGAGTGACTGGCGCAGCGATACCGCGGTGACGTTCCATGCCAGGTTCGCTGCTCCGTACGCGGCGATGCCCATGCCGACTATAGGGCCCGAGGTAGCGGTGCCTGCGACTGCGGCAGCGATGGCAGTGCCCGCAGCGGTCAGTTTGAGGACGCGTGGAGCGCCGAAGCGTGCGGTTAGGCGCGGGGTCGACATTGCCCCGGCCACGCCGCCGAGCGCGAAGGAGGCGACCAGCAGGGCGAAGCCCAGGTTGCTCAGGCCCAGAGTTTGCCGGGCGTAGAGCACCAGGATGGCGATCAGGCCGCCGCCGACGAGGTTGGTGATCCCGGATGCCAGGCAAAGCCGGCGCAGCAAGTGGTGGCGCCAGAGCCAGCGGACGCCCTCGGTCGTGTCACGGCGCAGGGTCGTCCACGTCTTCGATGCTGGCTGGGAACGGGGCTGGAAGCTCCCGCGGAGGATGCATACCAGTGCGGCAGCGGTGGCGAAGGACACCGCGTCGACAGCGAAGGGGAGCGCGGCGGCGATGCCGAACAGCAGCGCGCCCAGGGGGGTTCCAAGCAGGGTGTCAGTGATGAGGGAGCTGGACTGCAGACGGGCGTTGGCCCGTGTGAGTTCGCCGTGGGCAACCAGTGCGGGGACCATGCCGGCCCAGGCGCCGCTGTAGAGCGTCTGCCCACAGCCGAGCAGGAAGGCGACGAGCGCCAGGAGTGGAATTGTCACCATGCCGGCTGCGACCGTCGCGGCGAGCGCTCCGACAAGCAAGGCCCGGGACGCGTCGACGAGCCACAGGATGCGGCGGCGGTCGAAGCGGTCCGCCAGAACACCGGAGGGCAAGCCGAGGAGCAGCCAGGGCAGTTGCTCCGCCAGGGACACCAGCGCGATCTGCCGCGGATCGGCGGTCAGTTGCGCCGCGAGGAGCGGCAGAGCAACGAAGCTCATGCCGTCACCAAGGCTGGATACGGTGACCGAGGCCCAGATCCGATTGAAGCTCGGCCCGAGCCGTGTGCGGGGGATACCTCTGAGGGATAACATGAACCAGACTCTGGTTCTGGTTTTGAGAGGTGTCAAGGAGTCAGATGACTGAGCAAGTCCACAAACCACAGCAGCAGCGCAGCCGGGAGAAGGTGACCCGCATCCTTGAAGCGACGGCCACGCTGCTGGAGACGACTTCCTACGAAGAGCTGGGCACCAAGCTGATCGCCGCCGAAGCGGGAGTCTCAGTGGGCGTGCTCTACCGGTACTTTGCCGACAAGGAAGCAATCGTCGCCTCCCTGGTCCACCGCTGGTTCCAGATGGACGTGCAGATTGCCGAGCGGATCACTGAGGAGCCCTTGCCTCAGCGCTCGCAGGAGCTACTGGAGAAACTGCTCAGCGCCTACGCGGACCGCTTCCGTATGGAGCCCGGCTACCGGCGCGTCTGGTACCACGGGCCACGTATCGCCGCGCTGCGCGCGGATGGCCGACAAACGGACCAGGCGATCGCTGAGCGGGTCCACAAGGCACTCGTCCGCGGCTACGCGATGCCGGACACCGAGCAGTTCCGGCGACGCGCTCGACTCGCCGTGGAAGTCGGGGGCAACCTGCTCGACTTTGCCTTCCGCGAGAGCGCCGAAGGCGACCCTGAGATCCTCGCCGACGCCGCGCTCATGATGGACCGCTACCTCTTCGCACCGTCCACCGACTCAGGGTCTCCAGGAACTGGGTGAAGCTGCGGCAGAAGCCCTTCGGCACGGACTGTCAGGCGGCCTGACCGAGAACAGCAGCGGTCAGGTCCTGCTCACGCAGCGGGGCGAAGTCGCATCGCGAACCCTCCGAAGCCGTCCACCGCGCGGGTGACCGCGCCGAACCCGCCGGCCTGCACCACCTGGGCCTTCACCAGGGCGTGGACTGCCGGGGAGACCCTGCCCTCCAGCCGCGTCGCGACCTCGTCCACCGACGCCTCCTCGTCCAGGCCCTCCAGGGCTTGGCGGACCTCGGCGGTCATGGCCGCGGCCCTCGTGAGCGCCTCCTGGGCCGGGCCGCCCTCGTCGATGTGCTTGAGCACCGTGCGGTAGTTCCCGATCAGGGCCTCGACGGTCTCCCGCTCGGCGAGCCGGATCTCCTCCAGCTCCGTCTTGGCCTTCTTGATCTTCGCCGCCACGCGCTTGCAGAACATCGTCGCCAGGTCGTCCCGCACCCGCATACGCGCCTTGTGCGTCAGGGCCGCGACCAGCGCGATGCGCTTGACGGGGCGAAGTTCCGCAGCTCCGAGGCGTCCGCCGCGTCCGCTTCTCCGGCGAAGTCGGTGATCTTCCCCGCGGCGACTCCGTCCATCCACACGTTGGTGTCGCCGAGCTCGTCCAGCCATTCCAGACGCTTGGTCAGGTTCTTGAAGTGCGACCAGGTCGGGCCCTTGGCGGGCTTCTTCAGCCGGTTGAACAGCGTTGTCCCGTCGCTGTCGCGCTCCTCCAGCAGCCGCATGAGCCCCGCCCGCTGAGCGGCCCTCATGCGGTCGTGGATACCCGCGCAGATCGAGGCGTTCACCTCGGTGCGGATCTTCGAGGCCATCTTGTCGAAGGTCGAGAACCCCGGCAGCTCCAGCCCGGCCTCCACCACCTTCTCCAGCGCGATGTTGATCAGATCCGCCGGGCGGTTCTTCGCCGCGGCCTCCTTGCGGATCGACTGCTCGACGATTCCCCGGGCCTTGGCCTGGTCGTACGTCACGCCGGCCCGCTTGCGGACCAGGCCCCGGTGGTGCTTGGCGGTTCGCTCAGCCCGGTACACCGGCAGCGTGCCCTCCGGCAGCCCTACCGCCCGCCGGACGAAGTCCACCACCATCTCCGGGACGTCCTCCAGTGCCGGGAAACACCCCATGCGCCGGTACGACTTCAGCATCAGCAGCAGCGCCAGCAGATGCTCATCACAGTCCGTGGCATCGGCCGCCCACTTCAACTCATCGCGGCTCGGGGAGAAGAACAGATGCAGCTCATGCGCGGTGATCAGCCGCTTGAACCGCGGATACGCGGTCCGTTCAATCGATGTCACAACCCGCCCCAGGCCCAGACGACGCTCAACGTCACCACCAACGACACTGAGCCGAATGGGTGACGGGTGACGGGCGCTCAGGGCTTCAAGATCATCCCGTTGCCCCTTTGGCGCGTGTCTCGGTCACACCCCCGTCACCCCTGCGTACGCGCGTGCAATTGAATCGAATGGATGTCGCGAACGAGGAGCCCACCACTGGAGTTGGTGCGGACCCAGTCCTGCTCGCGCCAGGGTTTGATCGCGTTGACCACCGCGTTGCGGGAAGCGCCAATCATCTGAGACAGCTCCGTCTGGGTCAGACGCACGGCGAGATCCGAAGCCGAAGCTGATGCGGCCTCGACCAGTCGCGACAGAGCCGATGCCAGACGCAGCGGCACAGACGCGGTGGCCAGTTCGAGCCGAACGGCCTCCGATTCCCTGACCCGGGCGATGGCATGGCGCAGGAGTGGGGCCAGCAGATCATGCTCCTCAACGAACGCGAGGAAGGCGGCAGCCGGGAT
>NZ_JALLIN010000069.1 GCF_023630175.1 Streptomyces cellostaticus
CGGCCGGGTTAAAAATTGAGCCCGGGCCCGCGCCCGTATTTTCGCCGGGATTCACTCTCCGGCCTCTTTTTCGTCCCGGGCAACCGAATCCGTGCCGCCGCCACCGGCCCGATACGGCGGCACGGCGGCCGCACCGGATTTTCCGCCGCCATGTCGCGGAGCCGGCATCCGGGGGCCCGGCGCGCGGTCCGCCCGCGTGCCCCCGCCGGACGGCCCCGGTCCGGGCGCCGCACGGCCCCGGGGCGCGGACGGGCGCCTCCGTGAATTCTGGGCCAATGCGCGAATGGCCCGGTGTGGGTAATCCCGTAATCCCGCGGAATTAGAAGACCGCGTGCGAGGATCCGCGAGCCGGAAATGCCCGCCACGCCGCACTGCCCGAACGCCGCACGGCCAGACCGGTTAACCTGGGGCGTCAGTACGCCGGTTCTAGTTGAGGGGCGCAGGATCCCGTGCGCATCGCCAGGTTCTCCATCGACGGGAACGTAGCCTTCGGCGCGGTCGAGGGCGACAAGGAGGACGAACTCGTCCTCGACATCATCAAGGGCATCCCGTTCGCGGACCACGAGCTGTCCGGTACGAAGGTGCCGCTGGGCAAGGTCAGGCTGCTCCCCCCGGTGCTCCCCAACAAGGTCGTGGCGTTCGGCCGCAACTACGCCGAGCACGCGCGCGAGCTGGGCAACGAGGTGCCCGACGCCCCCTTCGCCTTCTTCAAGCCCTCCACCTCGGTGATCGGCCCCGGCGACGAGATCCGGTACCCGTCCTTCTCGCAGGAACTGCACCACGAGGCCGAGCTGGCCGTCGTCATCGGGCGCATGTGCCGCGAGGTCCCGCGCGAGCGCGTCAAGGACGTGATCCTCGGCTACACGTGCGCCAACGACGTCACCGCCCGCGACGTGCAGAGGCGTGAGAAGCAGTGGGCGCGGGCCAAGGGCTTCGACTCCTCCTGCCCGCTCGGCCCCTGGGTGGAGACGGACCTGGACCTGGAGCGCGCGAACGACCTCACCGTCCAGCTCACCGTCAACGGCGAACAGCGCCAGCTCGGCCGTACGAGCGAGATGGTCCACCCCATCGAGGACCTGGTCGTCAACATCTCCGAGGCCATGACCCTGCTCCCCGGCGACGTCATCCTCACCGGCACCCCCGCGGGGGTCGGCCCCCTGAACGTCGGCGACGAGGTCGCCGTCACCATCGAAGGCATCGGCACTCTCACCAACAAGGTTGTCAAGCGTGGCTAGCGCATCCGGCTCATCCGTACGCGTCCGTTTCTGCCCCTCTCCCACCGGTAACCCCCATGTGGGCCTGGTCCGCACCGCCCTGTTCAACTGGGCGTTCGCCCGGCACCACCAGGGCACCCTGGTCTTCCGCATCGAGGACACCGACGCGGCCCGCGACTCCGAGGAGTCCTACGGCCAGCTTCTCGACGCGATGCGCTGGCTGGGCTTCGACTGGGACGAGGGCCCCGAGACCGGTGGCCCGCACGCGCCGTACCGCCAGTCGCAGCGCATGGACCTCTACAAGGACGTCGCCCAGAAGCTCCTGGACGCCGGCCACGCCTACCACTGCTACTGCTCCCAGGAGGAGCTGGACACCCGCCGCGAGGCCGCGCGCGCCGCGGGCAGGCCGTCCGGCTACGACGGCCACTGCCGCGACCTGGGTGAGGCGGAGGTGGCGGAGTACCAGGCCCAGGGCCGCACCCCGATCGTCCGCTTCCGCATGCCGGACGAGGCGATCACCTTCGACGACCTGGTCCGCGGCGAGATCACCTACCTCCCGGAGAACGTGCCGGACTACGGCATCGTGCGCGCCAACGGCGCCCCGCTGTACACGCTGGTGAACCCGGTCGACGACGCCCTGATGGAGATCACCCACGTCCTGCGCGGCGAGGACCTGCTCTCCTCCACCCCGCGCCAGATCGCCCTGTACAAGGCGCTGGCCGAGCTGGGCATCGCCAAGCGGACCCCGGCCTTCGGCCACCTGCCCTACGTCATGGGCGAGGGCAACAAGAAGCTCTCCAAGCGCGACCCGCAGTCCTCGCTCAACCTCTACCGCGAGCGCGGCTTCCTGCCCGAGGGCCTGCTCAACTACCTCTCGCTGCTGGGCTGGTCGCTCTCGGCCGACCAGGACATCTTCTCGATCGAGGAGATGGTCGCGGCGTTCGACATCGCGGACGTGAACCCCAACCCGGCGCGCTTCGACCTGAAGAAGTGCGAGGCGATCAACGCCGACCACATCCGGATGCTCGAGGTCAAGGACTTCACCGAGCGCTGCCGCCCGTGGCTGAGGGCCCCGGCCGCCCCCTGGGCCCCGGAGGACTTCGACGAGGCCAAGTGGCAGGCGATCGCGCCGCACGCGCAGACCCGTCTGAAGGTCCTGTCCGAGATCACCGACAACGTCGACTTCCTGTTCCTCGCCGAGCCGGTCTTCGACGAGGCGTCCTGGGCGAAGGCGATGAAGGAGGGCTCGGAGGCCCTCCTGCGCACGGCACGGGAGAAGCTGGAGTCGGCCGACTGGACCTCGGCCGAGTCCCTGAAGGAGGCCGTCCTGGCCGCCGGCGAGGCGCACGGCCTCAAGCTCGGCAAGGCCCAGGCCCCGGTCCGTGTCGCGGTCACCGGCCGCACGGTCGGCCTGCCCCTCTTCGAGTCCCTGGAGGTCCTGGGCCAGGAGCGGACGCTGGCCCGGATCGACGCGGCGCTGGCGAGGCTCGCGGCGTAACGAACGCCACACACCGAGGGCGGCGTCCGGGACACCCGGGTGCCGCCCTCCGCCGTGCCCCGCCCCGTACGGCGGACTCTCCCGCCCCCGGACGCGGCGCCCGCTCGCCGGTTACGGTCGGGGTATGAGCATTCGCGCCGTGGTCTGGGACGTGGACGACACCCTCTTCGACTACACCACCGCCGACCGGGAGGGCATGCGCGCCCATCTGGTGGCCGAAGGGCTCCTCGCCGGCCACGGCTCGCCCGAGAGGGCGCTCGCGCGCTGGCGGGAGATCACGGATCTGCAATGGGCCCGCTTCGCCGCCGGCGAGGTCGACTTCGTCACACAGCGGCGCGACCGGGCCCGGGTCTTCCTGGACCGGCCGGAGCTGACGGACGACGAGGCCGACGACTGGTTCCAGCGGTACGTGCGGCACTACGAGGCGGCGTGGTCCCTGTTCCCCGACGTCCTGCCGGTGCTCGACGCCCTGGCCGCCAGCCACCGGCACGCGGTGCTGTCCAACTCGAGCCTGACCGTCCAGGACCGCAAGCTGCGCCTGCTCGGCGTGCGCGACCGCTTCGAGGCCCTGTTGTGCGCCGCCGAGCTGGGCGTCTCCAAGCCCCGGGCCGGCGCCTTCCTGGCCGCCTGCGACGCGCTCTCGCTCGCCCCGCCCGAGGTCGCCTACGTCGGGGACCACCCCGAGATCGACGGACGGGGGGCCGCCGACGCCGGGCTGCTGTCGGTCTGGATCGACCGCGGCGGCGCCTACGCCACCCTGGACCCGCCCACCGGACCGCACCGCATCGCCTCCCTCCGCGAACTCCCCGGGCTCCTCGGCGCGGATACTCGTTTTGGAGCCCCGTCCACCTTCGGGTAATGTTCTTCCTGCGCCGCCGGGGAGCGGGCCGAAAGGCCGGAAACCGGAGGAGCGAACTAGAACGAGAACCCCTCCGGGGCTTGAGTTCCAGTGGCCTATGGTGTAATTGGCAGCACGACTGATTCTGGTTCAGTTAGTCTTGGTTCGAGTCCAGGTAGGCCAGCTCGCAGAGCTCATCTGCGCCGCGGATCACATCCGCAAGCCCCCGTTGTGTAGCGGCCTAGCACGCTGCCCTCTCAAGGCAGTAGCGCCGGTTCGAATCCGGTCGGGGGTACTGATCTCGATCAACTCGAGATCGCTAGGGCCCCCGTTGTGTAGCGGCCTAGCACGCCGCCCTCTCAAGGCGGTAGCGCCGGTTCGAATCCGGTCGGGGGTACTGACTGGTCTAAACCATCATTGGTCTATGGTGTAATTGGCAGCACGACTGATTCTGGTTCAGTTAGTCTTGGTTCGAGTCCAGGTAGACCAGCTCGGACCTGCGGAAACGCAGTGTCCACGCCCCCGTTGTGTAGCGGCCTAGCACGCCGCCCTCTCAAGGCGGTAGCGCCGGTTCGAATCCGGTCGGGGGTACAACAGGAAGGCCCTCCGCTTCGGCGGAGGGCCTTCGCCGTGCCCGGCGCCGGCTACTCGAAGCCGTACCGCCGCGCCGTCTCCTCCTCCTGGGCCAGCCGGTGCAGCGCCTGCAGCACCGGTTCGTTGAGGATCGCGCCCAGCACGGCGAACTCGACCCGCTCCGCCCCCGAGGGGTGCGTCTCCATGTTGTCCAGGTCGAGGACGGCTGTCCGGTGCATCAACTCGGCGTACGGGGCGATCTGTTCGGCCCCCCAGTCGTGGACGATGCGGCGGATCGCGGCCACCGCCACCACCAGTGAGCGGTACGCGGGGGAAAGGGGCGCCAGCCGCTCCGCGTTCTCCCAGCCGAGCCGGTGCAGGAGCGCGGCGACCTCCTCGTGCGCGTCCCGGACGTCCTCGTCCTCCTCGTCCGGCTCCGGCACCTGCGGCAGCGCCCACATCGCCGCTCCCAGGCGGATCGTACGGCCCAGGGAGTCGTCGTCCACGTGCCCGAGCACCTCGCGCACCTTCGCCACCGGCACCCGGCCCACCTGGATCATCGCCCGCACCAGCCGCAGCCGGCGCAGGTGCTCCTCGTCGTACTCGGCCGTCCTGGCGTTCACCTGGCGGCCCGGCGGCAACAGCCCTTCGCGCAGGTAGTACTTGATCGTCGCGGTGGACACCCCGCTGCGCTCGCTGAGCTCCGCCAGCCGCATCTCTTGCGCCTTTCCTTGGGAAGTGCCACTATCCAAACATCGCCAGAAGGATAGTGCCGCTATCTGATGAGGGGGTCGGGATGTTCGCGAAGCCCGTGCGGGGCCGTACGACCGCCGCGGCGGACGGTGATGTGGTGGTGCTGCTCATCGGCATGCGGATCAACCACTTCTGGGCGGTGCACCAGTGGTTCCCGGTCATGCTGTCGATGATCCGCATGCTGGCGGAGCTCGCGCGGGACCCCGGCCGGGGACTGCTGGGGCGCGTACTGCTGACTGCCTCGCCGCGGACGTACTACGTCGTCCAGTACTGGGAGTCCCGGGAGAAGCTGTACGCCTACGCGGCCTCGCCGGACATGTTCCACCACCGGGCCTGGACGGCCGTCAACGGCAAGGAGCGCCAGGGCAGGGTGCGCGGGCACGTGGGTCTGTGGCACGAGACCTACATCGCGCCGGAGGGCTCCCACGAGTCCATCTACTTCGACATGCCGGCCTTCGGCCTGGCGAAGGCGCACGGCCAGGTGCCCCTGGAGCGGCGCGGCCGCTCCGCCGAGGACCGGTTCGCGCACCGCGCCCGGCGGGCGCCGGAGTCCGGCCGGACCGGCTGACGGGGGACGGGGCGGACGGGGCGGACGGGGGGACCGGGGAGGGGATCGCCGCGGCGTCGGGGCGGACCCTCCCCGGTGGTGTCCCCGGGGTGCCGGGGCTCAGCCCGAGCGGCGCAGCGCCTCGGAGAGGCGGGCCGCCGCGTCGATGACGGCCTGGGCGTGCATACGGCCCGGGTGGCGGGTCAGGCGCTCGATCGGACCGGAGACGGACACCGCGGCCACCACGCGGTTGGAGGGACCGCGCACGGGTGCGGAGACGGACGCCACGCCCGGCTCCCGCTCGCCGATGGACTGGGCCCAGCCGCGCCGCCGCACGCCCGACAGGGCCGTCGCCGTGAAGCGGGCGCCCTGCAGGCCGCGGTGCAGCCGCTCCGGCTCCTCCCAGGCCATCAGGATCTGGGCGGAGGAGCCGGCCTTCATGGTGAGCGTGGAGCCGACCGGGACCGTGTCCCGCAGGCCGGACAGGCGCTCGGCCGCGGCCACGCAGATCCGCATGTCGCCCTGGCGCCGGTAGAGCTGCGCGCTCTCGCCGGTGACGTCGCGGAGGTGGGTGAGCACGGGGCCGGCCGTGGCGAGCAGGCGGTCCTCGCCGGCCGCTGCCGCCAGTTCCGCGAGGCGCGGGCCGAGGATGAACCGGCCCTGCATGTCGCGTGCCACCATGCGGTGGTGTTCCAGGGCCACGGCCAGGCGGTGGGCCGTGGGTCGTGCCAGTCCGGTGGCCCCGACCAGACCCGCGAGGGTGGCCGGACCGGACTCCAGAGCGCTCAGGACGAGGGCCGCCTTGTCCAGAACGCCGACGCCGCTACTGTTGTCCATGCAACGATACTCGCGTCTCACTCTGTGAAACGCAAGTTCAATTTTCTGCGGAACGCGCCACCCTTGAAGCACACAGCGGCCCGTGCAGCACAGGGCCCGGCGGCGGACGCCCGGGAGCACCGGGGCGCGGGCGCCGTCTCCCCAAGATCTCGAGTTGGGCCGGTGGACGCTCGCCGGCCGGAGGGAAAGCGATGGGTAGGACACTCGCGGAGAAGGTCTGGGACGACCATGTCGTCCGGCGCGCCGAGGGCGAGCCCGACCTCCTCTACATCGACCTGCACCTCCTGCACGAGGTGACCAGCCCGCAGGCCTTCGACGGGCTGCGCAAGAGCGGCCGCCAGGTGCGCCGCCTCGACCTCACCATCGCGACCGAGGACCACAACACCCCGACCCTCGACATCGACAAGCCCATCGCCGACCCGGTCTCCCGCGCCCAGCTCGAGACGCTGCGCAAGAACTGCGCCGAGTTCGGGGTGCGGCTGCACCCGCTGGGCGACGTCGAGCAGGGCGTGGTGCACGTCGTCGGCCCCCAGCTCGGCCTGACCCAGCCCGGTACCACCGTGGTCTGCGGCGACTCCCACACCTCGACGCACGGTGCCTTCGGCGCGCTGGCGTTCGGCATCGGCACCTCCCAGGTGGAGCACGTGCTGGCCACGCAGACGCTGCCGATGGCACGCCCGAGGACCATGGCCATCACCGTCGAGGGCGAGCTGCCCGAGGGCGTCACCGCCAAGGACCTGATCCTGGCGATCATCGCCCGGATCGGCACCGGCGGCGGCCAGGGCTACGTCCTGGAGTACCGCGGCTCCGCCATCGAGAAGCTCTCGATGGAGGCCCGGATGACCATCTGCAACATGTCGATCGAGGCCGGTGCCCGGGCGGGCATGATCGCCCCGGACGAGACCACCTTCGAGTACCTCAAGGGCCGTCCGCACGCCCCCGAGGGCGCCGACTGGGACGCCGCGGTCGAGTACTGGAGGACCCTGCGCACCGACGAGGACGCGGTCTTCGACGCCGAGGTGGTCATCGCCGCCGACGAGCTGTCTCCGTTCGTCACCTGGGGTACCAACCCCGGCCAGGGCGCGCCGCTTTCGGCGTCCGTCCCCGACCCGGCTTCGTACGAAGACGCTTCGGAGCGCCTCGCCGCCGAAAAGGCCCTGGAGTACATGGGGTTGGCGGCCGGCCAGCCGCTGCGCTCCATCGACGTGGACACCGTCTTCGTAGGCTCCTGCACCAACGGCCGCATCGAGGACCTGCGCGCCGCCGCCGAGCTGCTGCGCGGCCGCAAAGTCGCCGACGGCGTACGGATGCTGGTCGTCCCCGGATCCGCCCGGGTCGGCCTGCAGGCCGTCTCGGAGGGACTGGACGTGGTCTTCAAGGAGGCCGGCGCCGAATGGCGGCACGCGGGTTGCTCGATGTGCCTCGGCATGAACCCCGACCAGCTCGCGCCGGGTGAGCGCTCGGCCTCCACCTCCAACCGCAACTTCGAGGGCCGGCAGGGCAAGGGTGGCCGTACCCACCTGGTGTCACCGCAGGTCGCGGCGGCCACCGCGGTCCTGGGCCACCTCGCCTCGCCCGCCGATCTGACCGACGACCGCACGCCCGCTGGAGCCCGATAACCATGGAAGCCTTCACCACCCACACCGGCCGGGCCGTCCCGCTGCGCCGCAGCAACGTCGACACCGACCAGATCATCCCCGCCCACTGGCTCAAGAAGGTGACCCGGGACGGCTTCGAGGACGGGCTGTTCGAGGCCTGGCGCAAGGACCCGGAGTTCGTGCTCAACCGTCCCGAGCGGCAGGGCGCGACCGTCCTGGTCGCCGGCCCCGACTTCGGCACCGGCTCCTCCCGGGAGCACGCCGTCTGGGCGCTGCAGAACTACGGCTTCAAGGCCGTGATCTCCTCCCGCTTCGCGGACATCTTCCGGGGCAACTCGCTGAAGAACGGCCTGCTCACGGTGGTGCTCGACCAGAAGATCGTGGACGCGCTGTGGGAGCTGACCGAGGCGGATCCGCAGGCCGAGGTCACCGTCGACCTGCAGAACCGCGAGGTGCGTGCCGGGGACGTCACCGCCTCCTTCGAGCTGGACGAGAACTCCCGCTGGCGGCTGCTGAACGGGCTGGACGACATCTCCATCACCCTGCGGAACGAGGCCGACATCGCCGAGTACGAGGGCGGGCGGCCCGCCTACAAGCCGCGGACCCTCCAGGGCTGACCCGGCGACCCCGGCAGGTCGACTTTCGGCCACCCCAACACACCGGCTGTACCCCCGATCGCCACGATTGGGGGTACAGCCGTGTCTGCACCCGAACGGCCCCGCGCCGGCCCCCGGGCCCGCACAACTTCCCACGTTAGAGGGGTGGTTGGCGGGGTACGCGCGCAGCGGGACGGTGTTCCGGACCGGCGCCGACAGGGCTGTCCGGCGCGGCAGTTGCCCCCTGCGCAGGCGACAACTCGCCCCAGATGGCACAATCTGTGCATGGAACACGACGGCCAACTCGAGCTCTATACGGCGGTCGCGGACCAACTCAAGGAAGCGCACTCGCGGGTGCGCGCACTGCAAGTCCCGGAGGGCGTACGGATGGCGCTGACCCGGAAGCTGCTGGTCATTACGGCCGCGGCCAAGCACGATCTCGCCGGTGCGGCAAGGCGACTGGAGCGGTTCAACGCGGACCTCGACGAGGGGCGGGTCCCCGAAGAGGATCACTGAGCGGTCCGGGACAGCCGATTTCGCTGCGGCACAAGGGTGATAAGCCCGTTTCGTGTTTGATTTGCGGTATATATCTGCCTAACGTGCGAAAAAGCTTGAACACTTTCGTTCTGGCGATGTCTCCGAAGGGGAAGACGTGAACAAGGCGCAGCTCGTAGAAGCGATTGCCGACAAGATGGGCGGCCGCCAGCAGGCCGCCGAGGCTGTCGATCATGTCCTGGACGCCATCGTCCGCGCGGTCGTCGCGGGCGAGCGGGTCTCGGTCACCGGCTTCGGGTCCTTCGAGAAGGTGGACCGCCCCGCCCGCTACGCCCGTAACCCCCAGACGGGCGAGCGGGTTCGCGTCAAGAAGACCTCCGTGCCGCGCTTCCGCGCGGGCCAGGGCTTCAAGGACCTGGTGAGCGGCTCCAAGAAGCTGCCGCGGGGCGGCGAGGTGTCGGTGAAGAAGGCACCCAAGGGCAGCCTGAGCGGCGGCGCTTCCGCCACGGTCAAGAAGGCCGCCGCGAAGAAGACCACCAAGGCGGCCGCCGCGAAGAAGGCCACCGCCAAGAAGGCGGCACCGGCGAAGAAGACCACCGCCGCCGCGAAGAAGGCCACCGCGAAGAAGGCCACCGCCAAGAAGGCGGCACCGGCGAAGAAGACCACCGCCGCCGCGAAGAAGGCCACCGCGAAGAAGACGACCGCCAAGAAGGCCCCGGCCAAGAAGGTCACCGCCAAGAAGGCCCCGGCGAAGAAGTCGACGGCCCGCAAGACCACCGCCAAGAAGGCCACCGCCCGCAAGGCCTCCTGAGGCCGTCGGGGTACCCACGCGCCGGGCCGGACTCCCCTCGGGAGCCCGGCCCGCGGCGTGTGCACGGCGCCCGGGCCGTGCCGGCCGGTGCCGCCCGTCGAGGAGCGACGCGTACTAGAACGTCTGCAGGGTCACCAGGGTGATCCGCACGGCCGTGCCGTCGCGCTCCGTCTCGATCCGCACCCGCTGCCCGGGGCGCAGCAACCGCAGCCCGCCCGCGTCGAACGCCGCCGCGCCGAAGGGTACGGGGGTCCCGTCGTCGAGCAGCACCTGCCCGCTGCGGGTTGCGGGGTCGTACGTGTACGCGGTGGCCTGCATGACGGTCAGCGTAGTGCCTCGGGCCGCCCGCCGTCGGGCTGCGGTGCGCGCCACCGGGAGCCGTTCCGGCGCGGCCGGGGGCGTTCCTCCCCGCGCCACCGGGGCGCTGCTCAGGACCCCGGGATCAGCAGTCGCGCGGAAGCCGCCGCCGTGAACCGCCCCACGCCCAGCGCGAGCGCCGCCCGCAGATCCTCACCGGTGTCCACGTCCTGCCGTACGGAATGCACGTCCGCGAGCCCGAGTTCCGCGGCTCCCGACGCCCGGTGCCGGGCCCGGGAACCGGTGCCGAACGCGGGCCGCAACGGCCGCCCCGGCGCCGCGCACAGCAGGGTCGTGCCCACCGCGGCCGCGTCCGCGAGAAAGGCCCGCGGATATTCGGCCGCCGCGCCGAGCACCCGGGACAATTCCGTCGGGCGCAATGCCGGGAGATCCGCGTTCAGTGCCGCGACCGCCGCGGCCGGACACGATTCCCGTACGACGGCCGCCCCGTGCCCGAGCGCGGCGTTCAGTCCACTGCCCGGAGCGTCCGGGACGATCCGGGCACCCAGTCCCCGCAGCGTCCGGCCGGCCAGCGCGTCGTCCGTGACGACCACCACATCCGCGACCTCCGTGCAGGCCAGCGCGGCGGCCACCGTGTCCTGCGCGAACGCCAGCGCCAGCCCGGGGCGCACTCCGTCCGCCGCGGTGTCCGCGAGCCTGCTCTTGGCCCGCGCCAGCGGCTTCAGGGGGATGACCAAGGTCCACTGCACCGGTGTACCGCCCCTCTCTTGTCGCGCTCATTGTCACCCGGCCGGGTCCGGCCGGGCGGGGTGCCGGTGAGGACGCGGGGCTCCCGGCAGGGCGGTGGCCGGGGACGGGCGGGCGTACGGTGTTCTCGACAGACCGGCGGCCTGGGGCGACACTTGTGCGGCCCCCCGGCCTAGGTGCCGAGGTGACAGCCCTTAGAGGCCTTAGAGGAAGGTGTCCGCGTGCCCCGCCGCCAAATCGGGTTCTGGTACCGCTTCGCCGCGGTCCTCTGCAAACCGCCCCTGGTGGTTCTGATCAAGCGGGACTGGCGTGGAATGGAGCACATTCCGGCCGAGGGCGGATTTATCACCGCGGTGAACCACAATTCACATGTGGATCCCTTCGCGTACGCGCACTATCAGTACAACACCGGACGGGTTCCGCGATTCCTGGCGAAGAGCGGCCTTTTCAAGAAGGGATTCGTCGGCGCCGCCATGCGCGGCACCGGGCAGATCCCCGTCTACCGCGAGAGCACGGACGCGCTCAGCGCGTTCCGAGCCGCGATCGACGCCGTGGAGCGCGGCGAGTGCGTCGCCTTCTACCCCGAGGGCACCCTCACCCGTGACCCCGACGGCTGGCCGATGACGGCCAAGACCGGCGCCGCCCGCGTGGCCCTGCAGACCAAGTGCCCGGTGATCCCGGTCGCCCAGTGGGGCTGCAACGAACTGCTGCCGCCCTACGCCAAGAAGCCGCACCTCCTGCCGCGCAAGACGCACCAGGTCCTCGCGGGCCCGCCCGTGGACCTGTCCCGCTTCTACGACAAGGAGATGACCGCCGACCTCCTGAAGGAGGCCACCGAGGTCATCATGGCGGCCGTCACCCGCCAGCTCGAGGAGATCCGCGGCGAGAAGGCACCCGACACCCCCTACGACCCGCGCCGTGAACGGATCGAACAGCGCCGCCGGACCGCCGCGCAGGCCGCCCGGGTGACGGCCGCCGCCGGCCCGGAGGCCGCGGAGGCCGGCCGTGAGGTCTCGCGGACCGGCACCGAGGAGGAGAGCGGCAAGTGAGCAAGAGCGTCCGCGCCGCTGTCATGGGCACCGGCTCGTGGGGCACCGCCTTCGGCATGGTCCTCGCCGACGCGGGCTGCGAGGTGACCCTGTGGGCCCGCCGTCCGGAGCTGGCCGAGGCGGTCAACTCCACCCGCACCAACCCCGACTACCTGCCCGGTGTCGAACTCCCGCGGAACCTCCGGGCCACCGCCGACGCCGCCGAGGCGCTGCGCGACGCGGACTTCACCGTCCTCGCCGTCCCCTCCCAGACCCTGCGCGCCAACCTCGCCGAGTGGACCCCGCTGCTCGCGCCGGGCACCGTGCTCGTCTCCCTGATGAAGGGCGTCGAGCTGGGCTCCACCATGCGGATGAGCGAGGTGATCGACGACGTCGCCAAGGTCGGCGCCGACCGCATCGCCGTGGTCACCGGACCCAACCTGGCCCGGGAGATCGCCGCCCGCATGCCCGCCGCGGCCGTCGTGGCCTGCACCGACGAAGCCGTGGCCCGGCGGCTCCAGGCCGCCTGCCACACGCCGTACTTCCGGCCGTACACCAACACCGACGTGGTCGGCTGCGAACTGGGCGGCGCGGTCAAGAACGTCATCGGCCTCGCGGTCGGCATCGCCGACGGCATGGGCCTCGGGGACAACGCCAAGGGTTCGCTCATCACCCGCGGCCTCGCGGAGACCACCCGGCTCGGGACGGCGCTCGGCGCGGATCCGCTGACGTTCTCCGGACTCGCGGGCCTCGGCGACCTGGTGGCCACCTGCTCCTCGCCGCTGTCCCGCAACCACACCTTCGGCACCAACCTCGGCAAGGGCATGACCCTCGAACAGACCATCGCGGTCACCAGGCAGACCGCCGAGGGCGTCAAGTCCTGCGAGTCGGTGGCGGATCTGGCCCGCCGGCACGGGGTCGAGATGCCCATCACCGAGACGGTCGTGGACATCGTGCACGAGGGCAAGCCGCCGGTGGTCGCCCTCAAGGAGCTGATGTCGCGCAGCGCCAAGCCCGAGCGGCGCTGAACCCCGCCCGACACGGTGCCGGGCCGTGCACACCCGGCACCGCGTCCCCGTCCGCGCGACGCTGAGCGACCGTCCGTGCGACGCTGAGCGACGGCGCCGGAGCGGCCGCTGACTTGGGGGATACCAACGGGTACTCTCAACGCGATATGAGCACCGAGAACCTCCCCCAGAGCCCTGACCAGCCGTCCCGCAAGCCGCGCGTGGCCGTCGTGTTCGGCGGGCGCAGCTCCGAGCACGGGATCTCCGTGGTCACCGCGGGCGCCGTCCTCAAGGCGATCGACCGGACGAAGTACGACGTCCTGCCGATCGGCATCACCGCGGACGGCGGCTGGGCGCTGACGGCCGACGAGCCGGACCGGATGGCCATCACCGACCGCCGCACCCCGAGCGTGGCGGAGCTGGCCGAATCGGACGAGGGTGCCGTGGTCCTCCCCGTGGACCCCGCGAACCGCGAGGTCCTCTACAGCGAGCCCGGCTCGGTGCCCAAGGCCCTCGGCGAGGTCGACGTGGTCTTCCCGGTGCTGCACGGCCCCTACGGGGAGGACGGCACCCTCCAGGGCCTCCTGGAACTGTCCGGAGTGCCGTACGTGGGCTCGGGTGTGCTCGCCTCGGCCGTCGGCCAGGACAAGGAGTACATGAAGCGGGTGTTCACCTCCTTCGGGCTCAAGGTCGGCCCGTACCTGGTGATCCGCCCCCGCGAATGGGAGCAGAACGAGTCCGCGGCCCGCAAGCGGATCGTCGACTTCGCCGGCGACCACGGCTGGCCGCTGTTCGTGAAGCCCGCGCGCGCGGGCTCCTCCATCGGCATCACCAAGGTCGACGACCTCTCCGGACTGGACGAGGCGATCGCCGAGGCCCAGTCGCACGACCCGAAGATCCTGATCGAGGCCGCCGTCCGCGGACGCGAGATCGAGTGCGGCGTCCTGGAGTTCGAGGACGGGCCGCGCGCCTCCGTGCCGGCCGAGATCCCGCCGCCGGACGCGCACGCGTACTACGACTTCGAGGCCAAGTACATCGACTCCACGCCCGGCATCGTCCCGGCTCCGCTCACCGGTGAGCAGACCGCCGAGGTGCGGCGGCTCGCCGTCGAGGCGTTCGAGGCGGCCTCCTGCGAGGGCCTGGTCCGCGCCGACTTCTTCCTCGACGAGGACGGCGAGTTCGTGATCAACGAGATCAACACCATGCCCGGTTTCACGCCGATCTCGATGTACCCGCAGATGTGGCAGGCCACCGGGATCGACTACCCGGAACTGGTGGACCTTCTGGTGCGGGCCGCGCTGCGGCGCTCGACCGGACTGCGCTGACGCCGCACGCTCATCGCATGGAGGCGATCCCCTCGGGGATCGCCTTCTTCACGGCGTCCGCCAGGTCCGTGAGCACCGGGGCGCCCTCGTCCTGCGCCGACATCCCCCGGGGCAGGCTCACCTGCGCGTAGGCCACCCGGTTCGCCGTGGTGAACCGCCAGGTGCCGTCGCCGCGCTTCTCCATCAGCCAGTCGACGCCGTTCACCTCGCCCGCGACGGCGTCCGGGTCGCCGCCCCGGGCCACCTCGGGGTCGACCATCTTCGGCGGCCGTACGACACCGCAGCGCAGTATGATCGCCGGGCTTCCCCAGCCCGCCGTGTAGGCGGACCGGGGCTCGGGGTCGTGACGGCTCCGTCCGTCGACCTTCCCGGGCAGCGCCCGGTGCAGGTCCCGGCAGACCTTCGCCGTCTTCGCGTCGGGGGTGGGAACCGCGACCGCGGCGCTGTCGTCTGCCGTGGAGCAGCCCGCGACCGCGATCAGCAGGGCGGGCGCGAGCAGGTACGGCGGTCGGTGGCGGAAGCAGTTCACCGGCCAAGCGTAGACGGGGGCTAGAGATGGACGACCGGGCAGGTCAGGGTGCGGGTGATGCCGTCCACTTGCTGGACTTTCGCGACCACCATGCGGCCGAGTTCGTCGACCGTGTCGGACTGGGCGCGCACGATCACGTCGTACGGCCCGGTGACGTCCTCGGCCTGGATCACTCCGGGGATCCTGCCGATCGTCTCGGCGACGGTCGACGCCTTGCCGACCTCCGTCTGGATCAGGATGTACGCCTGTACCACGGAACCTCCAGGGCGGCCACGAGGATCATGTGGGGAAAAGGAACGCCACGGTATCGCGTCGCCGCTCCCCGCGGGGAGACCCGCGGGGGCCGGGCTTGCGCGCCAGGGGTGCAGGCACGACAGAAGTTGACGGTCACCTCGACGGTATCGGGGAGACTGAGGACGCGCGACCGGGCACGCAGAGGCACAGAAGGGGCTTGAGGCGATGAAGGGCACAGTGGGTGAGTTGGGTGAGTTCGGGCTCATCCGGGAGCTGACCTCCCGTCTCACCACGACCCCGGTGGTCCGGGTCGGCCCCGGTGACGACGCCGCGGTGGTCGCCGCACCCGACCGCAGGGTGGTGGCGAGCACCGACATCCTGCTGGAGGGGCGGCACTTCCGCCGCGACTGGTCCACGGCGTACGACGTCGGGCGCAAGGCCGCGGCGCAGAACCTGGCGGACATCGCCGCCATGGGCGCCGTGCCGACCGCGCTGCTGCTCGGCCTCGTCGTCCCGGCCGAACTCCCGGTCACCTGGCCGACCGAGCTGATGGACGGGCTGCGCGACGAGTGCCAGGTCGCGGGTGCCGCGGTGGTGGGCGGGGACGTCGTGCGCGGGGACACCATCATGGTGTCGATCACCGCGCTCGGCGACCTGCGCAACCAGGAGCCGGTGACCCGGGCCGGCGCCCAGCCCGGCGACCTGGTGGCCGTCACGGGCTGGCTGGGCTGGTCCGCGGCCGGCTACGCGGTGCTCTCCCGCGGCTTCCGCTCACCGCGCGCGTTCGTGGAGGCCCACCGGCGCCCCGAGCCGCCGTACCACGCGGGTCCGGCCGCCGCCGCGCTCGGCGCCACCGCGATGTGCGACGTCAGCGACGGCCTGATCGCCGACCTCGGGCACATCGCCGAGGCCAGCAAGGTGCGCATCGACATCCGGTCCGGCGCGATCGACATCCCGACGCAGATGAACGACATCGGGCAGGCCGTCGGCGTCGACCCGCTCCAGTGGGTGCTGACCGGGGGAGAGGACCACGCGATCGTGGCCACGTTCCCGCCGGACGCCAAGCTCCCCGCCCGCTGGAAGGTGATCGGCGAGGTGCTCAACCCCTCGGCGCTGCCCCAGGTGACCGTCGACGGGGCCCCGTGGACCAGCAAGGGCGGCTGGGACCACTTCGGGGACATCGAGTCGTGATCCCCCGGGTACTCACGGTCGCCGGCTCCGACTCCGGCGGCGGCGCCGGCGTGCAGGCCGACCTGAAGACGATGCTGGCCCTCGGCGTGCACGGGGCGAGTGTGATCACGGCGGTGACCGCGCAGAACTCGCTGGGCGTGCAGGGCGCCTGGGAGATGCCGGTGGAGGCCGTCCGGGCCCAGTACCGCAGCGTGGTCGACGACATCGGCGTGCAGGCCGTGAAGACCGGGATGCTCGCCTCGGCCGAACTGGTCGAGGTGGTCGCCGAATTGATCTCCGGCACCGACGCGCCGGCCGTGGTGGACCCGGTGGGCGTCTCCAAGCACGGTGATCCGCTGCTCGCCGCCTCCGCCCTGGACTCGGTCCGGGGCAGCCTGCTGCCGGTGGCGACGGTGGCCACACCCAACCTGGACGAGGTGACCCAACTCACGGGGGTCCGGGTCGAGTCCGAGGACGATCTGCGCCGGGCCGCGGCGGCCGTGCTGGCGTACGGGCCGCGCTGGGTGCTGATCAAGGGCGGGCATCTGCCCGGCGACGCGGTGGACCTGCTCACGGACGGCTCACGGGAGCACTGGCTGCGGGCCCCGCGCCACGACAACCGGCACACGCACGGCACGGGCTGCACGCTCGCCTCGGCCGTCGCGTCGGGGCTGGCGAAGGGCCTGACCGTGCCGGAGGCGGTGATCCGGGCCAAGGAGTACGTGACCGGGGCGATCGCCGCCGGGTTCGCGCTGGGCGCGGGGATCGGGCCGGTGGACCACGGCTGGCGGTTCCGGTCGGCGGAGTGATCCCGCGGGCACGGCAAAAAGCCGGTCCACCCGGAGGTGGACCGGCTCAGTGCAGCGGACCAGGCGGTGGCCGCGCGCTCAGCTATGCGTCAGCGCGAGACCTTGCCGGCCTTGATGCACGAGGTGCAGGCGTTCACGCGCTTCGGCGTCCCGCCGACCACGGTACGCACACGCTGGATGTTCGGGTTCCAGCGGCGGGACGTACGGCGGTGCGAGTGCGAGATGTTGTTGCCGAAGCCCGGCCCCTTGCCGCAGACGTCGCAGTTGGCAGCCACGGGTCACTCCAAAGACTTCAGATGCACTTACGGTTGATCCCGGCATGCCGGGATCGAGATCCTAGGACCTGAGACCTTGAGTGGCGTTGCCAGGGGGAATGGCCCGATCAGGATCGGGCAACCGGAGCAGCATACAACGACTGCGTCCGTACCGCGAAACTACCATGGCAGCTCGCAGGCCCGCTCCCGGCCCTCTTCCGGAGGCAGCCGCTCCGGGGTCTACGCTGCGTCCACGTCCAAGCAGCTCAGGGAGGCGCAGGTGGCGCAGGTGCCGCAGACACTGGATGCTCTCGCGGTGCGCACCTGGTGCGGTCTGGCGCTGCGCGCCCTGGGACGGGCACGCGAGGAGATCGACGCGATCAACGTCTATCCCGTGGCCGACGGGGACACCGGCACCAATCTCTACCTGACCGTCGAATCGGCCGCCACCGCCGTGGAGGCCGTGTTCGCCGGGTACGGGACCGGGGCCGGGGAGCCCACCCTCGCGGACGCCGCGCGCGCGATGGCCCACGGGGCGCTCATCGGGGCCCGCGGCAACTCCGGCACGATCCTCGCCCAGCTCCTGCGGGGCATGGCCCAGGTGCTCGCCGGGGGAGAGGCGGGTGACGCGTCCCACTGCGACGGCGCCGGGCTGCGCCTGGCCCTGCGGCACGCCGCCGACTCCGCCCGGCGAGCCGTGGCCCACCCCGTCGAGGGCACCGTGCTCACCGTCGCCTCGGCGGCCGCGGACGCCGCGGCCGCCGTCGGGACGGCGGAGGACGACTGCGGCGCGATCGCCCGGGCCGCCTACGAGGGCGCCGGCCTGGAACTGGAGCGGACCCCGGACCGGCTCGCCGTGCTGCGCCGGGCCGGGGTGGTCGACGCGGGCGGCCGGGGTCTGGTCACGGTGCTCGGCGCCCTGGTGGAGGCGTGCACGGGAGAGGCGGTCAACGACACCCCCAGGGCACGGGAGACCGCGGCCGGGGCTGCCGGGGCGCACGCGCGCGCGGCGGCCGGCTCCGACGGCGGGAACTGCGCCGACGGTCCCGGCGACGGCCCCGCCTACGAGGTGATCTACCTCCTGGAGGCCGGCGACGAGGCCGTGACCCGGCTGCGCGCGCGACTCGACACCCTGGGGGACTCCCTGGTCGTGGTCGGCGGCGACGGACTGTGGAACGTGCACGTGCACGTCGACGACGCGGGGGCCGCCGTGGAGGCGGGCGTCGAGGCGGGCCGGCCGTACCGGATCCGGATCACCCACTTCGCGGCCGGTGACGTGCACACCGGCGGTGAGCGCCCGCCGCGCGAGCGCGCCCAGCGGGCGGTCGTCGCCGTCGTGCCCGGTGAGGGACTGGCCGGGCTGTACGGCGAGGCCGGCGCGACCACCGTGCTCGCCCGTCCCGGGGAGCCGCCCGCCAGCGGGGAGCTGGTGCAGGCCCTGCGGCGTGCCCACGCGCGCGAGGTGGTGCTGCTGCCCAACGACGCCGAGCTGCGCCACACCGCCGCAGCGGCCGCCGAGCAGGCCCGCACCGAGGGCATCCGGGTCGCCCTGATCCCGACCCGCTCGGCGGTCCAGGGCATCGCCGCGCTCGCCGTGCACGAACCCGGGCGCCGCTTCGACGAGGACGTCGTGCAGATGACCTCGGCGGCCGGCGCCACGCGGTACGCCGAGGTCATCGTCGCCGAACGCCAGTCGTGGACGTCGGCCGGCATCTGCCAGGCCGGGGACGTGCTGGGCCTGATCGACGGCGACGTGGCGGTGATCGGGCCGGATCTCACCGCCACCGCCGAGACCCTCCTGGACCGCATGCTCCGGGCGGGCGGCGAACTGGTCACCCTCGTCGTCGGGGACGAGGCCCCCGAGTCCGTCGCCACCCACCTGGAGTCCCACGTCCGCGAGTCCTACCTGGCGGTGGACACGCTGGTCTACCGGGGCGGCCGCCAGGGAGCCCCGCTGCTCATCGGCGTGGAGTGACCCCGGTGCCGTGAAACGCCCGCTCAGTGGTCCGGCAGGGCTGCGAGCAGTTCCTCGGCCCCGGCGCGCCGCGAGCGGACCGTGCCGTCCGTGGCGTCGGCGTCCCCGTAGGCCGCGAGGACACCGCGCGCGCGTGCCGCCGCCTCCGCCGGACGGCCGAGGTCGGCCTCCAGCCGGCCCGCGGCGAGCTCGGCACCGGTGCGGCCGTGCAGCCCCGCCGCGCCGAGCGTGCCGAACAGCTCGGCCGCGCGGTCCATCCGAACCAGCGCCGCCTCGAAGGCCTCCACGAACCCCTGGTCCGAGTCCTCGGCGTTCCCCGCCGACCGGGCCAGCAGATCACCGAACTGAAGGTGCGTGTCCGCCAGTTCCGCGGTGAGCCGGTCCCGGACCGCCGGCTCCGCCGCCTCCAGGGCGTGCTCGCACGCGCGCACCGCCTCCGCCATCAGCTCCCGCGCCGCGTCCGCCGGTTCCCCGCCGCGCGCCGCCAGCCAGGCACGGGCACGCAGCGAGCGCACCAGGAAGTGCGGGTTGCCGAGCCCCCGCCACAGCTCGCCCGCGCGCGCGTACGCACGGTCCGCGTCCTCGAGCAGCCCCGCGTCGCCCAGTGACTCCGCGGCGAGATGGGCGAGCGTGGCGTGGTCCTGCTGCTCGGGCCAGTGCCGGGCGATCTCGGCGGCCCCCAGCCGCCGTTCCGCCGCCGCCCGGTGCTCGCCCAGCTCGCTCAGGCAGTCCCCGAGCCACCATCGCGCCTGTACGACGGCCCCTTCGCCGTGCGTCTCGGCGGTGAGGTCGGGCAGCACCGACTCCAGTATCTCGGCGGCCTCCGCGCACCGCCCCTCGCGCAGCAGGAGACCGCCGAGCTGGTGCCGCGCCCACGCGCCCAGCGTGCCGCTCTCGCCCGCCTCGTCGGCCCAGTGCGCGGCCTCCAGCGCGTGCTCCGCGGCCTCGCCGGTCCCACCCCGTCCGCCGATCACCTCGGCGAGCTGCAGATGGAGCTGGGCCCGTCCGGCCGGCTCCACGTACGGGGCGCCGTGCTCCAGGGCCGAGCGCAGCGCCCGTTCGGTCCCGGCCGCGTCGCCGAGCCCGTGGGCCAGCCCGGCCGCCTCGACCTCGTACTCCACCGCGCACCAGGGCAGCCCGGCCGCCACGTACTCGGCGGCGGCCAGCCGGTAGCCCTCGGCGGCCCCCGCCGCGTCCCCGGTCAGCGCGGCCAGCCCGGCGAGCATCCCGCGCGCCTCGGCGGCCCGGGCGGCCAGCCGCACGTCGCCGTCCGCACGTCCCCCGACGAACGCCAGCACCTCCCGCACGGCCCGTCCGGCCCCGGCGAGCGCCTCCTGCGGGTCGCGGTCCGCGCCGTCGCCCTCCCCGCCGTCCTCGTGCAGCCGCCGTACGAGCACCCGCGCCCGGCTCATCAGCACCGCCGCCGTCTGCCGTACCCCGGTGCCGCCCGCGGCGTACAGCGTGTGCACCTCGTCGCACAGCGCGCCGACCGCCGTCACCGCGGCGTCCACCTCGCCCGCCAGCGCCCGCACGTACGCACCGCGCGCGCGTGCCGCCAGCGCCTCGCCCGGGTCGCCCGCCTCCGCGTACAGCGCGGCGGCCCGCTCGAACAGGGGGGCGCCCGCGGGTCCGCGTCCCATCGCCTCGTGGTCGGCGATCTCCGCCCGGTCGCGTGGCTCCAGCTCCACCCCCTCGGCGGCCCGCGCGACCGCTGCCCAGGCCTCCAGCGCGTGCGGCCGCAGCGTGTCCGACAGCCGGCGCGCCTCGGCCA
>NZ_JALLIN010000007.1 GCF_023630175.1 Streptomyces cellostaticus
AGCTTCTTCGACCTCGGCGGACACTCACTACTGGCCACCCGACTGATGAGCCGGATCCGAACCGTCCTCGACACCGAGATCAGCATCCGATCCCTGTTCGAAGCCCCCACCGTCGCCCGGCTGGTGCAGCACCTCGACGACGGCGATGCCTCGGACCCGCTCGACGTCGTCCTCCCGCTGCGTCGGCAGGGCTCGGACAACCCCCTCTTCTGCGTGCACCCCGTGGCGGGTCTGAGCTGGTGCTATGCAGGCCTGATCAAGGAGTTGCCGGCAGATCTGCCGATCTACGGCCTGCAGTCCCGGGGGGCGGGCGGCGGGGAACCCGCGGCCACGGTAAAGGAGATGGCCGCCGAGTACGTGCAGGCCATCCGCTCCGTCCAGCCTGCAGGGCCGTACCGCTTGCTGGGATGGTCCTTCGGAGGACTCCTCGCGCACGCAGTGGCCGAAGAGCTCCAGAGGCAGCAGCAGGAGGTCGGCCTCCTCGCGGTCGTCGACGCCTATCCGCCGTCGTCTCAGGCGTCCGACGTGGAGGACGACCGGCAGGGCCTCATCAGGGCTCTCGCCGAGGCCGCCGGTCTCCCCCTTTCCGACGACGCTGCCGTGGGCGACGACGCCGAGGAGGTCTCCCATCTGCTCAACGCCTACGCGGCCGACCAGTTGGGCGAGGTGGCACGGAGCCTCGACGTCGACGTCGACCGGGCAGCGGGTCTGGTCGACGTGATCGAGAACAACCGCAGGCTCGCCCGGTCCCTGACCCCGGGTGTGGTGGAAGGAGGCCTCCTCTTCTTCCGTGCGGGCATCGACAACCCGATGCCGATCACCGGGCGCGACGCGTGGACTCCCCATGTCACAAACGGAGTTGTCGAACACGTGATTGAATGTGATCACGTCGGCATGATGCAGCCCGAACCGCTCGAGCACATCGGCCGTGTGCTCCGGGACCGGTTGAAGCCCGGCGGGTCGGCCGACAACCTCTGACCTGCCGCAGGGGACAGGGCGCGGACGCGCGCCGCGCCCTGTCCCCCCGTGCGGCGTTCCCCAGCCGGGCGTGTTCCGCGCCCAGCACCATCCCGTTGCCGTTGCCGCTGCCGTACGCATGCGGGCGCACACCTGACTTCAGGAGTGCTTTTGTCCTTTCTTCTTCTCTCCAATGCTTTCCCGTCACGCAAGAGAACTGGAGTTTCCATGACGTCTTCCCAGGCCAACACAGTCATCGATGACTTCGAGCTGGACTACGTGGAGATGTACGTCCGCGACATGGACGAGCAGCTCTCGCTGTGGCGTGACTCCTACGGGTTCGTGGAGGTCGCAGCCGGCGGTTCCCCGGAGCAGGGTTTCCGGGCCGCGGTGATGAGCCAGGGCGCGATGAGGCTCGTCCTGACGGAGGCGACGGCGGAACGGCATCCCGCCTCCGACTACGTACTCGCCCACGGTGACGGCATCGCCAACATCGCGCTGCGCACGGGGGATGTACGCCGGGCGTTCCACCAGGCTGTCGACAACGGTGCGCAAGCGCTGGCCGGACCCGTTGAGCACGCGGGAGACGATGTCGCGGTCAGTGCGACGGTCTCCGGGTTCGGCGATGTCATGCACACCCTGGTGCAGCGGCGTTCGGACGAGGGAGCCGGACTGCCCGCCGGGTTCCGTCGGCTTCCCGGCGCGCAGGAGCCGGCGGAAGCCGCGGCCGCGGACGGGCTGCGTCTCCTGAAGATCGACCACTTCGCGGTGTGTGCGAACGTCGGCGAGCTGGACGCGATGGTGGAGCTGTACCGGAAGGTGTTCGGGTTCGACGAGATCTTCGCGGAACGGATCGTCGTCGGCACGCAGGCGATGCTGTCCAAGGTGGTGCAGAGCAGGTCGGGCGAGGTGACCTTCACGATCCTCCAGCCCGACCCTGCGGCGGACCCCGGTCAGATCGACGAGTTCCTCAAGAACCACGTCGGGTCCGGTGTGCAGCACGTGGCATTCGCCGCCGACGACGTGGTGCGGTCCGTCGGGGCGCTGGCCGCCCGCGGAGTGGAGTTCCTCACCACCCCGGACGCCTACTACAGCCTCCTCAAGCAGCGCATCTCCCTGAGCAAGCACTCCCTGGAGAGTCTGCACGAGCTGAACGTCCTCGTCGACGAGGACCACGCCGGACAGTTGTTCCAGATATTCGCGCGCTCGACCCACCCCAGGCGCACCCTCTTCTTCGAGGTGATCGAGCGGTGTGGAGCGGAGACCTTCGGCAGCTCCAACATCAAGGCCCTGTACGAGGCGGTGGAGATGGAGCGCCTCGCCAATCAGGGCGACTCGCGGTGACCCACACCGTGCCGGCCACCGGGCCGTGGGACGTCGACCGGGACGTGCACTGCCTGGAGGACATGGAGCAGGCAGCGCGGGAGGCGATGCCCGCGGACGTGTGGGACTTCGTCTCCGGCGGCAGCGGCGGCGAGGTCACGCTGGCCGCCAACCGTGCGGCACTGCGGCGGATCGCCCTCGTGCCGCGCGTCCTCAAGGACCTGGCGCACTGCGACCCGCGGACGACGCTGTTCGGCGTACCGCATGCCATGCCGGTGGCCGTCGCACCCCTCGCGTACCACAAGCTCGTCCACCCGGAAGGAGAGCTGGCAGGCGCGCGGGCGGCCAAGGCCGCGGGGGTGCCCTTCACCGCCAGCACCCTGAGCAGCTGCACGATCGAGGCGATCACCGGCATCGGCGGTACCGTCTGGTTCCAGTTGTACTGGCTGCGCGACCGGAAGAAGACCTTCGAGCTGGTCGAACGCGCGGAGGCCGCGGGGTGCGCGGCGCTGATGCCGACCGTCGACGTGCCCTGGATGGGGCGTCGGCTACGGGACGTCCGCAACCGGTTCACCCTGCCCTCCGGGGTGGAGGCGGCCAACCTGGCATGGGGATCGGGCTCCGGGGCCCATCGGGCGCCGGCGTCCGGATCGGCGGTGGCCTCCCACACCGGATCAGCCTTCACCCCCTCACTGACGTGGGCGGACATCGAGGAACTACGGCGCCGCACGACGCTGCCGATCATCCTCAAAGGGGTGCTCGACCCGCAGGATGCGAGACGCGCCGTCGATGTCGGCGCGGACGGCATCGTCGTGTCCAACCACGGCGGCCGGCAACTGGACGGCGCGATCGCCGCCGCCGACGCGCTCGCGGAGGTCGTCACGGAGGTCGGCGGCGCCTGCCGGGTGTTGCTGGACAGCGGAATCCGCAGCGGAACGGACGTCCTGCGCGCCCTCGCGCTGGGAGCCGATGGCGTGCTCGTGGGGCGCCCGGTGCTGTGGGGGCTCGCCGCGTCGGGAGAGCGGGGCGTCGGCCGCGTCCTGGACCTGCTGGTGGAGGAACTGCGTGACGCCCTCGGTCTCGCGGGGTGCGACGGGGTGAGGGCCGCCCGGGAGGTCCGGACCGTGACAAGTACCGGCTAGCCCGGCCGCCCCGGCGGACAGGTGCCGGCGGCCGGCACGTGCCGCCCGCCTGCCGGCCGCCGGGCGAGCCCGGCGAACGCCGCGGCGCGGACGAAGGATCACGTGACCGATGCGCCTGCGGATGACATGCCGGTGCTGACCCTCAGAAAGGAAACACGGGAATGGAGAAAAGGGTGAGCCGCCACTACACGGTGTTCTGTCCGCTGTGCGGACAGCGCGGTGAGGACGACGGCATGACACTGTCGTGCAGCCGCGATCACGGGCCGGTACTGCTCCGGTCCGACTACGCGGTGAAGGAGTTCGCGCCGCGGCCCGACGCCGAGGGGCTGTTCCGCTACCGGGACTGGCTCCCGGTCACCAGGACGTTCCCGACGGCGGCCCGCACGGCCGTGTTCCGGAGCGAGGAACTCTCCGCCCAGTTCGGACTGCCGAACCTCTGGATCGCCTTCAACGGGTACTGGCCGGAGCGCGGGGCGTTCCTCGAAACGGCGACGTTCAAGGAGCTGGAGGCGTACGCGGTCCTGGGGCGTCTGCCGGCGGACCCGCCGGTGCTCGTCGTGGCCTCCGCCGGCAACACCGCTGCGGCCTTCGCCTCGATCGGCTCACGCCACCGGCGGCCGTGCCTCCTGGTCGTGCCCCGACGGGGCCTCACCAGGATGAGGTTCCGGGCACCGCTGGACCCGGCGGTGAAGCTCGTGGTGCTGGACGGCGCCGACTACTCCGACGCGATCGCCCTCGCCGACTCGGTGGCCGCGCTCCCCGGCTTCCAGGCCGAGGGCGGAGTACGCAACATCGGCCGGCGTGACGGACTCGCGACAGTCCTGTACGCGGGCGTGGAAGCGATGGGCAGGATGCCCGGCGTCTACGTCCAGGCCGTCGGGAGCGGAGCCGGCGCCATCGCCGTCCACGAGGCGGCGACCAGACTCCTCGGCACGGGACGCTACGGTACGGACCTGCCGCAGCTCCTGCTCTGCCAGAACGCGTCGTTCGCTCCGCTCGCCGACTCCTGGAGGTCGGGGACGCGACAGCTCGCCCCGTGCGGCGCCGCCGATGCGCGGGCCGCGACGAGAACCGTCTTCGCGGACGAGCTGACCAACCGCTTCCCGCCGTACGCGGTGCACTGCGGCGTCTACGACGTGCTCACCGAGAGCTCCGGCGATGTGCTGACCGTCGAGCAGGACGCGGCGGAGTACGAGAGGGACGTCTTCGGGAAGGCCGAGTCCGTCGACATCGAGCCGGCCTCGGCGGTGGCGCTCGCCGGGCTCCGCAAGGCGGTCCTCGACGGCCGGATCCCCGAGGAGGAGCACGTCCTGCTGAACATCACGGGCGGGGGCCGGGCACGGCTCGCCCAGGACCATTCCCTCTACGAGGCGGAGCCGGCCCTGGTGGCCGACTTGCAGGACGGCACGGTGGAAGGCCTCGTGGCGCGGATCGCCGGGCTGTTCCCCGACCGGGCCCGGTAGGCCGCGCGCACGGACGCGAGGCGTCGTCCGGGCACGGGGCCCCGCCGTCAGCCCTCTCCGAGCTCCGTCTCCTGCGGCGCACCGGCGTTGCGCACCGACAGCCGCCACCCGGACGGCTCCTCGCTCAGCACGTGCCAGCGGCAGTTCGACAGGCCGGCCAGCGACATCCAGTCCGTCGGGTCCATGCCGAGGACACGGCCGGCGGTCGCCCGGATGGTGCCGCCGTGGCTCACGACGACCAGCGTCCCGCCGTCCGGGAGCCGCTCGGCGTGGCGCTCCACGACGGCAGTCGCCCGCTCGGCCACCTCGGTGTCCAGCTCCCCTCCCCCGCGCCGCACGGGCTCGCCCCTTCTCCAGGCCGCGTACTCCTCTCCGTACCCGGCCACGATCTCGTCGTGGGTGAGCCCCTGCCACCGGCCGGTGTACGCCTCGCGGAGCCCCTCCTCGGGGGTGGCCGCGCGGTGTGTCAGGGCGGTCAGGCGGCGCGCGGTGGCGGCGGCCCGCTTCAGGTCCGAGGTGATGACGGCATCCGGGGCGAGAACCGCCAGCACCCGGGCGGCGCGCCGTGCCTGCGCCACGCCCTCGGCGTTCAATTCGATGTCGGTGCTCCCCTGGAAACGCCGTTCCCGGTTCCAGGCGGTCTCGCCGTGACGCCACAGCACGATCCTGCGGCCCCGCGAGCTTGCGGCGACCATGGTTTCCTCATCTCTGGTACATGGGGCCCGCCGCGAGGGCCGGTGACGGCGGGAACCCGGCCACGGCTCGGCCTGCGGTGGCGGCACGGCGACCGCCGGCGCGGACGACTCCCGGACAGGGGGCCGTCCGCGCCGGGCGGATGCGTCAGCCCCGGGCCGGGGCGGTCTTTCCGAGCGAAGCCGCCGAGAAGCGGCCGACCTTGTCGAGCACGTCCGCGTCGTACAGCCGCAGGGCCTGCTGGAGCGAGAACTCCGCCATGTAGGAACGAAACTGGTCGACCGGTTCCTCAGCCAGGTTGAGCATGCGCCGGTTCGCGAGGACGGCAGTGCCGCGAAGCCGCTCCGTGCTGCGGGCCACGGCCGCGTCCAGCGTGTCCGGCTCGTGCACCTCGTCGACGAGCAGCCGGGCCGCGGGCTCGCTCGCGTGGACGCGCCGCCCCTCCAGGATGACCTGCCGGGCCAGCCGGGGCCCGACCGAACGGGTCAGCCGGAAGTTGGCGACGCCCGGGATGATGCCCTCCTGCGCGGCGGGCAGGCTCACGTAGGCGTCCGAGGCGGCGATGACGTGGTCGAAGAGCAGGAGCAGCTGGGCGCCGCCGCCGATGGCGAAACCGTCCACGACGGCGACCCACGGCTTGTCGACGGTGGACCGCCGCCAGTCCGCGGGCCCTTCGGGCCTTACGCCCCTGATCAGCTTGTGCAGGTAGCCCAGCTCGCGTCGCAGCAGGAAGTCCACGAGCGAGATGCCGCCGCCGTGCAGGGCCTTGAGATTGATGCCGGCGCTGAAGACCCGTCGACCGCGGTAGCGGGGGTGCGACATGATGCCGCCGCGCACCACGCCGACCTCGGTGGCCGGGTCCAGGAGGACGAGGTCGACCGCCGTCTCCATGTCGTCGACCTGCTGGTTGTCCTCCGCGTTCAGGGAGTCCTCGCGGCACATGGTCAGATGGGTGATCGCATCGTGGCGTTCTACCGTCACGGACCGCAACCGGACGGTGCCGGTGCGGGTGAACTCCGGCAGCAGCGCGAGGGCGGCCGGGGTGGGCTTCAGCATCGCGTCGAGAAGGTGCGCCCCGGCTGTCGCCGAGCGCAGCACACGGCTGAAGAAGATTCCCTGGTCGATCTCGTGGCCCTCTTTGTGTGACTGGGCGCGGGTGCGCTCGGCGGCCAGCTGCTCCGCGGTCGGCACGAGTCCGGGGAAGCGCACCGCGGCCTCCCGGACCAGCTCGGCGAGACGCAGGTGACGGGACCGGTGATCCGTGAGCTCGGCATAGACCGTCTCCACGTGAGCGTCCATGAACGCCGCGCGCAGGCCCCTGGTGGCGTCGACCGCCGCGGTGGCCTCGGCGCGCTGCTGCGGCGACCGGTCTGCCGGCTCGCCGAGGCGGGTGAGCAGGGCTGAGGTGGCTTCGGCCGCGCGTGCCAGCGCGAGCCGGGCCGCTTCCGGATCGGCAGGCACGGCAGGCAAGGACGAGGCTCCGGCGGGCGGGCGGGCCAGGTCGTGGTCGACGGTCATGCGGCCGCCTCGGGGGCGGCCGTCTGCAGCAACGCCCGGTCGCAGGCGGCGAGATGGGCTCCGAGTGCCTCTTCGAAGGTGGTCGTCGCGGCATCGAAGAGCAACTGGCGTCGGATGGCCAGCTCGGATCCCCGCACGGAGGAGGCCGACGCGACGGCGGCTGCCAGTGTCGCCTCGACGTCGTCCGCGAGGACGTCAACCAGTTGCAGGGCCACGGCCTCCTGCGCACCGATCACAGTGCCGAAGAGGACGGCCCGGCGGACCGCTGCGGCACCGGCGTGAAACCTGCCGAGCCGGTACAGCGTCATGCCCGGCCAGGTCGCCCCGTTCTCGATCGGCAGCACCAGGCTCGCGGCACCGTCGGCGATGCGGCGGTCCGCACACAGCAGGAGGTCGAGGGCGAGACCGCCGCACGGGCCCTCGGCCGTCGCGAAGGTCGGCACCGGCAGGCGTTCGAGCCGGCGCAGCACCCGCTCCCACTTGCTCACCAGGGAGACCGTCACCCAGTCGGCCTGCGGCACTGCGGGGGCGCCCGAGAGGCGGAGAGTCAGGTGGGGGGCGGTGCGTCCGTCCTCGGCGCCGTCGCAGGCCGCGTTGACGGCGGCGACGGCGCCGGCGGACAGGGGCAGACGGCCGTCGACGGTCAGGGTCGCGGTGGCGGCGTCGTAGGCGGCCGCGGAGTTCGTGCCTGTTTCGGTCATGGTTTCCTTCACCTGCTCCTCATTCACCACTGAACGAGTGCCGTTTCGATGGTGGAGCCCGGGCCCATCGTCATCAGGACCCCGTACTCGCCGGGTGCGACCACGCCTTCCCTGAGCAGCCGCTCGTAGGAGAACAGGAACGAGCCGCTGGAGAGATTGCCGTAGTCGCGCAGGACCCCGGTCGTGTGCCGCACGTCGTGGCGTGTGAGACCGAGGTTGATCCGGACCGCGTCGATGACCTTCTTGCCGCCCGAGTGCACCAGCCAGTGGCTGATTTCGGAGCGGCGCAGGCCGGCGGGGGCCAGCAGACGGTCGACGACCTGCTCCGCGTGCGCACCCACGACGTAGGGCACCTGCGGGTCGAGGTAGAAGCTGAACTTGCCCTGTGCGTCGCTCCAGTCGTATCGCATGGCGTCGATCGCATCGGTGATGAGGTGGCTGGAGAAGCCCAGGATCCGCGGCCCGTGCTGCCCGCGGGGTGGGCCGACGGCTGGCGGGGGCTGCGACGGATCGGCGACCAGGGCGACGGCGGCGGCGCCGTCCCCGAAGAGGCTGTTGACGACGGCGGTCCGCATCGTGTCGTCGATCACGTAGGCGGCGGAACAGGCCTCCACGCACAGCATGACGGCCACCCGGCCGGGGTGCGCAGTGGCCCAACCAGCGGCCGTCTGAAGGGCATTGAGGCCCGCGTTGCAGCCCATGCCCACGATGTCCACCCGGCTCGTCTGCGGCCGTAACCCCAGGGAGCGGATCAGCAGGGCGCTCAGGCCGGGAGTCAGGAAGCCCGTGGTCGTCGTCACGCACAGGTAGTCGATGTCGTGCGGGTCGATGCCCGTGTCGGCGAGGCACGTGCGGATCGCCCTGGCGCCCATGTCGAGAGCGAGCCGCTTGTGCTTGTCGAGGAGCTCGCCCTGGGCCTCGCTACGGAGGGCGCCGCGCGGGTCGCGCGGCGGCAGGGTGAGGAAGCGTCTTTCGATGGCGCTGTTGAGGAAGACGGACCGCACCTTGGGGTCCGTTATCTCGAACAGGTCGAGGACTTCCTGCTGGGTGTACGACGTCCCTGTCACGGCCGTCGCGACGCCCTTGATGCGCGGGGCGGTCAGTGCCGGGCCGGATGAGGGTATCGGCGGTTCGCGGAGTTCGGCGTACTGGGGGTTCATGGTGGTGGTCATCGGAAGGTCCACCCCCACATACGCGGTTTGCTGCGTTTCGGTGCGTGTGCGTTCAGCAACGTATCGGTTTCCTTGTGGGCTGTGACGGATCGTGGGCAGCGGTCTCGTCCCTGATGAAACGTGCCAGGCGCCCGACCCCGTCGGTGATCTGAGACTGGGTCAGGTAGCTGATGGACAGGCGGATGCTGTTGGCTCCGCCGCCCTGGGGGTAGAAGTAGGACATGGGTGTCCAGATGACGCCGTACTCCTCCGCCGAACGTTCCAGCGCGGCGTTGTCCACGCGGAACGGGACCTCCAGGGTCAGGAAGAACCCGCCGGTGGGCCGGTTCCAGCGCACGCCGAGTGCCGTGCGCTCCTCATCGGGGAGGGCCTCGTCCAGGTCCCGGAGGATGGCTTGCATCGCGTCACCGTAGTAGCGGGAGGTCTCGACGTTGATGTCGGCTGTACGGCCGTCGGCCGCCAACAGCATGCCGCCCACGGCGGCCTGGCCGAGGGCGGACGTGTTCACCGACACCATGCTCTTGATCTTGGTGATCTCGTCCACCAGCAGACCGGTGGTGCCGTCCGGATCGACGACGACCTGGTCCGCGACGGCGAAGCCCACCCGTGCGCCCGGGAAGAGCGTCTTGGAGTAAGAGCCGAGGTGGACGACGCGGCGGTCACGGTCGAGGGACTTGAGGGTGGGGACCTGGCGGCCGGGGCTGACCATCCGGTACGGGCTGTCCTCCAGCAGGAGGAAGTCCTCTCGGGCGGCGAGTTCGAGAAGCCCTTCGCGTGCTTTCATGGAGAGGGTGACACCGGACGGATTCGAATGGTCGGGGACCACGTAGAGCGCCCGTGGGCGGCGGCCTCTGGCCCGCTCGGCCCGGACGGCGGCCTCCACGTCGTCGCAGTGCAGGCCGTCGGCCCGCTCCTCCACGGAAGTGAGGGCGATGTCGAGCAGGCGTGCGGCGCCGGTAATGCCCACGTAGCAGGGGCTCGCCACCAGGAGCACGTCGTCCCGGCTCGCCATGAGTGCGCGCAGTGTCAGGAGCATGGCTTCCTGGCAGCCGGCGGTGACGACGATGGCCTCGGGCGGCACGTGGATGTCCTCGTCCTTGCGGAGCGAGTCGGCGATCAGTTCCCGGATCTGGCCGTGGGTCGGACCGTACTGGAAGACGGCATCGCGTATTTCGCCGGGCGAGTACCCGGTCTCCGCGAGGTGGTCCAGGTAGCGACGGATGTGCCCGAAGATCTCTTCCGTGTCGAAGAAGCCGTCGTACGGGCGGCCGGGGGCGAACGAGACCGCTTCCGGGTAACGGTGCGTGATCCCGTTGAGGAAGTTCATCGTGTCGAGCACCGGATCGGAGACGCTGACGTGCAGCTCCTCCTTTAACAGATGGTTGGCTGCCACGCAGGCACCTCCCGCAGGCAGGCCATCGCTCTGCCGCCCGCCCACGATCTCGTAGGAACAAGATTTTTTGGCAGGCTACCAGCAGGTCATCCGGGGGCATAGGTCCGTCTGATCATGATGCGGCATCGGCCGCGCCGATCCCGTCCGACCGGTCCGGCTCCCCCGGACGGCTCCCGCGGTCCGTCGCCAACTCCGCTATTGCGTCTGGCGCTTGGGGTCACTGCGCTCCCCGGATTCCGCTTCGCACCACGAGCCGCGTCATGGGCATCAAGGAAGACTCGACGCGGTCTTCCAGCGGTGAACAACGGCGGTGAACAACGGCCGGACGGATACGTGCGTGGTCAGCCTCGGTGAGGCTCTGGCGGCCCAGCAGCCGCCGGTGCCCGTCGATCAGGTCCCCAGTGGTCTTCGACGGCGGCATCCTCGCCGTGATCACCCGCGAGTAGCCCGAGACGAGCACCAGCATCTGCGGCCGGCCGGTCTGCCCATAACCGAGGGGCACGCCCACGTCCGGGAAGCACAGGTCACACTGGGCCGGCTCACCCGGCTGAAGAACCCCACATGCCTGCGCCACGGCTACCAGTCGCCGCGCAGGCATGCCCTGTTTCCGCAGATGAGAGGCGCAGCACTCGGACCGCCAACGCCCCACCCCCTCACCGAGCCGATCACGAGGCCTGAAGGCCCCGGGAACGACGAAATACCGGTGAGTCACAGGACTCGACCGGTATTCGTGAGCGCTTCGGGACGATCTCGTGAACGTCCCCACGTGTGGGGTGTTCACCAGTGCCTCTGACCAGGCGGGACAGAAGCGGTTGTAGATCGCTTCCCAGCTACCCGAAGATCGTTCCCCGCTGCCGGGGGCAGCCACTCTTGCCCCGCCGCAGGGACCGCCACCTGCACCTCGGCCCGCTCCTGCCGCAGCAGCGCACCCCGCAGGACCACTCCACGCGGACCGGGGACGCGACCGCACCTTGATCCCTTCAGTCCCGTGCCTGTTCAATCTGCAGATGACTGAGACCGATGTCGACCTTGGCACCGTCACCGCGCCCTCCGGGATGCTCGTGCTGGGGATGGCGGGCTGGATCGACCACTGGCCGCACGTGGGCCGACCGCTGTCCGAGCGAGCCCGGATCGTAATAGCCACCGGCGGCGGGCACTTGCACGGCCCCGAGGACAGTGAGCCGTCTGGTTGGATGTGCGAGGCGATCGCTGTAGCAGCCGCCGCGGACCGGCCCCTGCAGGTTCGGGCCCAGACATCGACCTCGCCCTTCGACGGGGAACCGACGATCGCCGTCCTGGAGGTCGACCTCGGCCGGCCCTGGGCCGGCTCCGATGACGGCGAACCCCTGCAGCTCGGCGACCTGCCGGTCGACCGGTGTGGCATGGTCCTCGGCGACGCTCAGGCGCTGGACGGCTTCACCGGCCTGGACGGACAGTCCACCGACGGCCTGGCGGACGTTACCTACTGGGGCAAGTACGAAGAAGCCGTCCATGCGCAGTTCGGCGGTGACCGCATCCCGCAGCACCCCAGCGGACACGGGCCGCGCGGGTGGCTCGACCTCCCCCTGGTCGAGGCCGAAGCGGTCGCCGAACAGCTCCGAACCTGGACCCGAGATGGCCCCGGCAACGGGCTGATGGTCTCCGTCGACGCCCACACCGACTTCCACCGATTCAACCGAACCAGCTGGAGCCACCCGCTGCTGGCGGGTGCCATCGACCTCGACGGATGCCCGATTCTCGGTCTCGGCTGGGATCCCGGGGACCACTCCATACGCCACCACGGAGAACGGGCCCACGGACAGGCCTACCCCGCCACCCTCGAAGCGCGCGCAGGCGAAACAGTACTGCGCTGGACCATCCCGCCGTACGACCCTGACCTGTGAACCACCCCCGCCGTGAAGGGTGCCCGGAGAACCCAGTTGAGCCGGACAGTTCAGCCCGGCACACTCGCCCGATGAGCCACAGCACACAGCCGGGCTGCTGGGACGGGCCCTGGTACCGGGTTCGCACTGAGCACTTCGAAGCCGCTTTCCTGCCGAACTCCGGCGAGGATCTGGAATCCGTGGACAATATCGACGTCTTCGTGGACCTGGTGGACCTGAAGGACGGATCCCGCTGGAGCGCGACCATCATCACCCTCGGACAAGTCGAGGCCATCATGGCGAGATGGGCCGAAAGCGGGGAAGCCCTGGGAGGCCGCTACTTCTGGTGCTCGGACGGTCTGATCGTCCGCGATCCCGGCATCAGCAACATGACCCAGGTACTCACCGGTCTGATCGAGTCCGACGAGTTCACGCATGTCCTTCACCGCCTCGACGTCTGACCCGGCACGATGTACCGCGTCCTTGAACGCCACCAGGCCCCAGCCGCAGCGCCTTCGACCTCCGGCGGGCAGTGACGTGCTGCCATACGTCTATCAGGTCACCAAGTACGACCCTGCCGACCGCGATCAGCACGGCCACTACGTCGGCGTCGAGCCTGCGACCAGTGACCACGAATCGGTCGAAACCGCATACCTGCAGGCCGTCGCCGCCTTCGCCGAAGAAGCCGGTGTCGACCAGTTGACCATCCGCGAGCCGCAGATCGGCGGTTTCGCCCACTTCGGCTTGGAGCCACCGGTCGACGGCTACGGCCTGGCCGACCTCTTCCCAGCCGGCCCCACCGGGTTCCACGACGGTGCCCTGGTACCGATGGCCACCGGGCTGGATCGTCCGGGCCATGCTCCGCGACAACGGCGCCTGGTGCCGTCTGGAGGCTGAGGGAGCATTCACCGTGCACGTCGGCTGGGACCAGTACCTCTATATCGGTAGCAGCCGCCCCTGCGAAGCGGCGCTGGCTCGCACCCGCTCGCTCGGACTCTTCCCGGAACGCCTGCACGCATCGCCGTACGACTTCGCCCCCGATGACCCAGAGCACGTACAGCGCCCGGCCGACGCCGACTTCTGGGCCCGTCTGCACTGGACGGTCAGCGCCCACCGCGCCACGTTCCTGGAGGAGACCCACGCCGCGAACGCCTCCCGCTGGCACCGCCTCACTCGCGATAACATCGAGGCAGTGCGCTCCCAACTGGCCCCTCGCGCCCAACTGGCGGTCTGGCCGGACCTGCTCACCGACGTCGACGTGGCCATTGCCGCTCTACCCGACGAAGGCTTGGTGGAGATCATCTGGGAGAACCAGGACGAGCAGATCGCCAGCACGGTCGTGGACGAGACCCGGTTCGAGGCAGTGATCTCCCATCTGGCCAGCGCGCGTGCTGCCGGCGTCATATCCATGTATGCCGGTGAAGGTCTCCCGCTGTTCACCGCTGTACTGCCCGACAGGGACGGCGTTCTCCGCGCACGCTGGCAGACCGAACCAACGCCCAGCGACCGGGACTGGGCCTTCCTGAAGACCCTGCGGCGCGGCCAGGTCGTCACCGGCACGGTGACGACCATCGCCAGCTTCGGCGTCACCTTCGTGGACATCGGCGGCTTCACCGCGATGATCAATATTCCGGAGCTGTCCTGGCGTCCCTTCAACCAGCCGTCCGACGTCGTGAGCGTCGGCCAAAAGATCACGGCCGAGGTTCTCGACGTCGACATGGTCCGGGAGCGGGTGCCGCTGTCGCTCCGAGCAGTGCAGGAAGACCCGTGGCCGCAGGTCGCACAGCGAATCGGGCAGGTGGTCACGGGACCGGTCACCAAGATCGTCCCGTTCGGCCTCTTCGTCCGCATCGAAGACCGAGAGGACGGCTTCTGGGGGCTGGTACACACCAGCGAGCTGGATGAATCGTCCGGGAACGACATCGAGGTCGGTAACGCCCTCACTGTGAAGATCATCGACGTCGATATCGCACGCCGTCGCATCGCCTTGTCGCATACCCAGACCCGCACCAGCCGCCCTGAGGGCGACAGTAAGGACGGATCGGCATGAGGAGCCAGGAGGCCGAGATCGACCGGGACGTAGCCGCGCTTCTCACGGCCAGGGCGTTCACCGAGATCCGCCATCTGGCCGGAGGCGCGCAGCACGCGGCGCAGGACAACTCCCCTGACGAGGCTCTGGAACGCATCAGATTCCTGGCCAACCTTGAGCCACAATCTTCCGGGCGTCGCACGGCCAACCCCCAGGAAGCCGTCCCGTCGGGGCAAGTCCCCTGGGAGCTTCGATCAGGCCTACTTCGGGGCAACGCGAGGCGGACGTGACAGCGAGGGAACCGCGCGGGCCCTGACCGCCCTCGACCGGGCCTTCGCCGACGCGGAGCAGGGCCAGCCGCTGACTTTCGCCCTCATGGCAAAGTGGCAGCGGATCGTGCTGGGCCACGACATCGTCAGTTTCCGCGCGGTGCCGGCCTTCGCGAAGGGCGGACGGGAGCGCTATGGCCTGACACCCGATACGCGGGAGCGATTCGAGCGCTGTCTGACCGAGAGCGCTCAACCGGATCTACCCGTCCCCTCACGCGCTGCCCGGACCTACCTCGACATCCTCTTCTTCCATCCGTTCGAGGACGGCAACGCGCGCGCGGCGATGCTGGCGTTGGCCTTCGTCCTGGCACGGGAAGGCGTCCTCCTCGACCAGGTGCACCCACTGCAGACCACCCGCTGCGCCAATGACGCCGAAGGTGCGGCCGATCTGGCGGAGCTGCTCGCAATCCTGATCTCCGCTGCGGAGCGGCATCGGTCCCACGGGAGGCAGGCATGAACGAACGCGACGTCCTGCTCAACGAGCTCGTGCAGGGGCTGCGCCCGATGTCCCACGGCATCGAATGGTTCGACGGCCTCGGCCTGGAAGAGCAGTCCGCGGTGCTGCTGTTCCTGCGCCATCACTGCGTCCAGGCGCGCGCCGTCGCTGAGGATGCACCGGAGAGCATCCGCCGTGCCGGGCTGCGCCCGACGCATACGCCCGCCGTGCTGATCTCACGAGGCCGGATCGACGAGCAACTGGGAAAGATCGCCGGTCTCGCGCCTCTCGACGAACGCCGCAAGGCGTTCAGGCTGCTGATCGCAGTGCTCTCGATCGCCGACGCGCGGCGCCGCGAGCGCTTCTGCTCTGGCGGCTGCAGTCACTGGTGGCACAGGCTGTCCGCCGTCGCCTGAAAACCCAGCACCGCACCTCTGAAGGCCAGTTCCCGGTTGAGCGTTTTCGTCGGACCGGATCAGTCCCACCAGAAGTCCCAGTGATGGGCACTGGTGATCCGCTCGGCGTATGCGGCCAGCGTGTACGGCCTGCTGCCCTGCCAGATGTTGTCCGGGCTGAAGGCGAAGTGCTCGGCCGCGACCAGGAGAGCCTCGTGCTCGTCCCCCGGTGGCGCGGCGACGCTGAGGTGCAGCGTGGAGAACCCGACCGCGACGACACGAGCACCGAACCGGTGTTCCCAGTCACGGAGGATCGCGGAGAACTTCGCGGTGTCGTTGTCGTAGTTGCAGGGTCCGGCCCAGCCCACAGCCGTCAACGCCTCCGCACCGGACGCTGCAGCAGCCAGCCCCAGACGTGTCTGCGGGCGGTCGGCGAGGAACGCCTGCGCGAACTCGGCGGCCAGTTGATCGGGGTTCGTCGCCGTCTCCCGGCTGGGCGCGGGGCCGGGCCAGGTCTGTCCGAAGGAAGCCGTGACGGCAAAGCGCCTGTCGGTGTCGAGCATGTCGTCGTCTTCGTCGACGGCTGTGTAGGTCGCCCACCATTGTGCGAGGAGGCTGGCAGGGTCGTAGCTTGCCGGGGAGGACATCTGCTCGGGGAAGACCTCCCCGGATCCCCATGGGCGGAATTCGCTGTCGCTCGAGTCCAGCGAGTCGAGCAGCAGCGGCCACAAGCCGGAGCGTGTGTGTTCGGCATGCATCCGCGTCCACAGCTCGGCCGTGGCCGGCCCGTCACTGAGCCATAGGGGCTGGATGTCTCCGTCGCCTTCATCGCCATCCGACCGGGCGGAAGGCCCCATCGGGTCTCGCGGTGCATGGGGCGGATGCTGGCGCTGTGACCGGGAGGTATCACTGTGAGGGACCCATCACTCGATCGCGGAACTGCTGGAAGGCGTGCCGGCCCGTCGTCTGGCCCGGCGTGATCAGGTCCCCTTCGGCGCAGTCGAGCGCCTTGCACCGCAGAGCCTCGGCAAGACGGAGGATGGGCGTCAGTACGTCGTCGCCGGAGCCCCGGATGTGGAGCATGACGGAGTCGACCGGGTCCTCTGAGCCGATGTTGAGCTCGATGGACCATGTGGGGCCGGTAAGTTCACCCCACTCGGGGTCCGAGAGATCGACATCGGGAACGGCCTGGGTGACGACCGCGAGTACATCGTCTCGCCGGCCGAGTGGCTCCGGGGTGTAGTCGGCGGGGATCTCCTGCACCGAGGTGACGTCGTCAGGCAGGCGTAGGAGGATCACGTCCCAGCTCATGGCGGCCTTCCGGGTTCGAGTAGCGGTTGCGGTGGGTCAGTGCAGGCTGAGCTGGTCTTCGGGCGGCTTGGGCAGGAGCACGTTCTGCAGGCGGCGAACGTTCGCACGCCAGGGTCCGCCGTCCGATCGCGCCCATAGGTCCATCAGCTCGGAGGGCTCGGTCATGACCCGGTCGAGGGCGTGCAGGGCGAGGTCGCGTAGACCGGTGAGATCAGGAAGGGGCTCTTCCGGCCTATAGACCGGATCGGCCGGATCGCCCCCAGGGCATTGCGCGGCAACGAGGGCAGCCCCAGCCACGGCTTGCTCAGACTCGGGTGCTTCCAGATAGCCTGCGGTATCGATCACACGGGTGAGGATGCTGCGAATCAGGTCCGTGCGCTCGCCTGCGGCTGCCACATTGAGTTCGCCGCAGAAGTCCGCTGCGGTGTCGTTGTCGAAGGGGCCGACGTCCCAAGTACCCATCCTCTCTCCCGATCACGATGTTGACCAGGGCATCCTGACAGAGGCCGCTGACAGCACCTGCGCAGTCCGGGGATGCGGATGAGCTGACTGGCATCGCCGTCACCTGGCGCTGCTCCAGGACACGACATTCACCTGCGCCACCGCCCGGATCCAATGACATCCTCCAACCGCCCTCCCACATCCAGACCCACGGATGCAGCGTGGATGATGACGCGGTGACGAACATCAGTGACGACCATGTGAAGGTCCACTTCCGGATGGACATGGACGAAGACGGCTGGCCGCCGGCGAGCGTCGAGAGCCTGTGGGCCGTGGACCTCGGCGACGGCACCGTGCGGCTGGACAACACCCCGTGGTTCGTCCGTGGCGTCGCCAGCGACGACATCATCAGGGTTGAGATCGACGATGAGGGCATCCGCTGGGCTGGAGATACGGTCCGAGCTTCGGAGAACTGCACGATCCGGCTGATCGTGCTCAAGGACGGCGGATCAGCCGCAGCCCGGCAGAGCGTTCTGGAGATCTTCCACAAGCTCGGCACGACAAGCGAAGACATCGAGAGATTTCGGATGGTCGCACTGGATGTCCCGCCAGGGGCGGACCTGCCGCGGATCCGAAAGCTCCTGGAACATGGTGCGGCGGAGGGCTGGTGGCACTGGGAAGAAGGGTGCGTTACCGCTGCTTGGAGGTCCACGGCCACGGACTGAGCGGCTGCGTGTGCAGCGGGAGGGCTGCCGAGGTCTCTGTCAGCGGCACCGTGGATGATCGGGCGCATGACACATGGTTCCCGAGAAGCCCTTCGATCCCTCGCCTTGCAGCACCTGTCGCCCGAGGATGCTGAGAAGTGGCTCGGTCTGCTTCGCCCTGGCATGCGTCTTGAGGTAGCAACTGACACCAACGACGCTGTGGGTCGCCTCGGTGGTCTTCCCGCCTTGCCTGCCAGCGCGGAGTGGCCGGTGTGGGAGGGGCACGGACCGCTCTCCTTCGTCGCCTCGATCGACTGCGCGCGTCTGCCGACAGCCGCGCTGGATATCGATCTGCCCGACGCGGGAACGCTGTTGTTCTTCTACTTCGACGGGCAGTTGGACGACGGCGAGGCCCTCGTTCTGGCCGAGGACCGGGAGAGCTGGGCGGGCGCCCGCGTGCTCTACGTAGCGGCCGGGGACGTTGTGGCGGAGAGTGGGGCCCCTGCCGGGCTAAAGCCGTATCCGATGGTGCCACTGGCCGCTCGGATGGAGATGACGGCGGCCGAGCCCTGGCATCCGTCGGTACGGGCCGTCTTCGCTCCGGGCGCCCCGCTGGGGAACCGGTACGACCACCCTGTCTGCTCGCAGGTGTTCCTCGATGCGCTGTGGGAGTTCGGCGACGAGGTGGGGCATCAGATCGGCGGCCACGCTCACTCAGTGCAGAACCCGGTCGAGATCGAGATCGCGGAGGCGGTCTTGGACGGCGAGGTGTCCTGGGACGACCCGCGGCTGTCCGAGGAGGCGGGCAACTGGGTGCTGCTGGCCCAGTTCGACAGCGAGGACGCCGCGGACATGATGTGGGGCGACGTCGGAGCGCTGTACTGGCTGATCCGTCCGGAAGACCTGGCCGAGCGGCGCTTCGACCGGGTGATGTTCACCTGGCAGTGCTGCTGATGACCGTGGCACCTCCCGCCTGCGGAGTCCAGTACAGGCTGAGCCTGCCGAGTGAGTGACTCTGTCGGGAATCTTGAGGACGGGCGTCACTTCCCTTGGCGCCACCACAGAGGCCGGGGTAAGTCGCGTGCGTCGAGGTACTGCTGGAATGCTGTGGGAGGGCGGGGCCGGTACGAGCCGTCGGCGGGTTCTTGAAGGCTCAGCCGCTCGACGTTGATCGCGAGTGCGGTCAGGACGTGCTGGACGTGCGTCTTGGCCAGGCCGCGGTAGCGGCACCGGCGTCCGCGGTGGCCGTCCGTGAACTCCTCGATGGTGCCCTCGGCCCCCGAGCGTCGCTCGTAGAGTCGGCGCCAGTTGGCATCCTGCTGGTCGGCGCGGTTCTTGGTCTGGAGTTCGTGCAGGCGGCGGGTGGGAAAGTACAGGCTGCGAAACGGGCCTGGAGTGCACTTGGCCCGCTCGGGGCAGCGGCCGCACTGGCGGGCGTCGAACCGGACTGTGACCTTGGTCGGCTCGGCCACCGGCAGGTCCTGCCAGTTGCCGCTGACCTGCCCGTTGGGGCACCTCGCGCTGGTCGAAATCGATGATGAAGTTCTCCCGGCCGAAGCCGTCCCCTGACCGGTGCTGCGGGGTGGTACTGGGCGGAAGCGGCCCGATCAGGGTGACGCGGTGCAGCCGGGCGGCTTCGTCCATGCCGGCCACGGAGGTGTAGCCGCCGTCGACCAGGTGCCGGTCCGGCAGCAGGCGCCGTCGCCTGAGGCGGGCGGGGATGCCGGGCAGTGCCTGGCTGTCCGCGCTGGAGACGGCGGTGGCCACGTCGGTGATGATGTTGATCCGTTTGTCGTCGCGGGTCTCGGTCACGTGCACGAGGTAGCCGGTCCAGCGGGTGTCGCCGCGGCGCGTGAAGCGTGCCTCGGTCTCGTACGGCGACTCGATCTGAATCCGGGAGGGCGGCCGGCCGTCGCGTTTCGTACGCGGCCTGAACCGCCCCTTGGCATCCACCAGGAAGTGCTGCACCAGGATTGTTCGGAGCACGTTCGCCTGCGCCGGAGCGCCGCCGGGCAACCGGGCGTCAAGGCGTTGCAGCAGTTCGCGGGCGTCGTTGCCCACCTGCTCCAGGCGGGCGACGGGGTGGCTGGGCTGGGAGCACAGGCGAACCGGCCGGCCGTAGCGTTGGGCCCATTCGGCGGTGACCAGCTCGTCCAGCACCTCTGACGCGTCGCGGGCCGCCTCTTCCAGCACGGCGCGGACCGCTTCGGTCAGCAGCTCCAGGCGGGTCAGCTCCCGTGCGGCGGACAGGACGTGGGTGGAGTCGGTGCGCTGCGTGACGCGCCCCTTGAGCAGGCCGGCCCGTCGGATCCTGGTGAGCGCGAGTCCCAGTAGCCGGTCGGCGCGGCCGCCTTCGGCGAGCCGGTCGCGGAAGTCGGACAGGACGCTGTGGTGGAAGCCGGGATCTTCCAGGTCCAGGGACGTTCACGAGATCCCTTGACCAGGCGCAACAGGGCTAATTGATGTTGAGATTCCCGCGGGCCCCGAGATCACTCCCCGAATGCATGCGCGCGAAATTATTTCTGGGGTGCGTTTATGCCTCTGAAGTACCGTCGAGCAACTGCCATGCCGCCGATCAGACACATCATCCCCGAACCGAAGGCCCAACGAGCCAACCGCAAACGCCGCGGCAGTGGGGGGCGGCCGGCCAACCGGCTTCGACAGCGAGAGATACAAACGCCGTAACGAAGTCGAGCGACGATCAACCGGCTCAAGAACTCCCGGGCGGCTGCCACCCGATACGACAAGAGGGCCTACGTCTTCCACGGCACGGTCACCGCTGCGGCTGTCCGGCTATGGCTCCAGAGCTGAGCCGGCCTGGCGCCTCAGTCTCCGAGGAACCACAGGTACAGGCCATGTCCGTTAAGGACTGCTTGCAGAACACCGCGAAGCTGCAGCCCGCCGCCGCTGCCATCAGAGCGGTGCACAACAAGGCTGTGACCATCCGCCCGGATTTCTTCATGCCCGGGACATCATCTGCACGGCGGTGCAACCGCGCTGCGTCGCTTCATGGTCGGCGAAGGCCTTCAGTGCGAATTCGGCGAACGACGCGGAGTAGTGCGGGACCGGATAGCTGTCCGTGTCCCTGTCGTACAGGTGGTACAGCACGAACACCGCCGACTGCGCGGACTGAGGGCACGTCGCGGTGGCCCAGGCATAGTCCTGGTCGCTGTCGGTGGGGCCGTAGCCCTTCTCAAGGTGGCTGCGCTCGCTCGTAAGGAAGTCCTTGGCGGCGGCACCGTAATAGGCGTAGAGGCCGTAGCCGGGCTTCCCGGTCTTCGTCACCAGGTAGCAGTTGGTCTGCGGAGCGTCGGGATCCGCTGGGTACTCCATGACCTCAGGGGTGCCGTTCTGGGCCGCCGCCGTACCCCGCAGCGCGACGCACGAGCCCTCGGCCTGTTGCAGCAGCTTGGCCGTGTCGGACGTGCCGAGCCGTGCGGTGGACAGGTCGGTGAGCCGCTTGCCGGTCTTCACCTGGCAGCCGTACTTCTCGGCTGCCTTCTGGGCGGTCTCGGTGGTCACCCGGCCGAGTCCGCCCAGAGTCGTACTGTTCGCCGTACCGAGCAGGTCGCCGTAGGCAACCAGAGCCTTGCTCTTCTGGTTCACGCAGTCGAGCGCGACCATGACCTGGTAGGTGCCGCTGTCGTACCTGACGACGCCAGACCAGCCGTGGCCGAGTGGGGCCGCCTGCGCCTTCACCCCGTTGTAGTCCGCGTTGTACCAGGCGAGGGTCCCGGAGGGGGCCGCCGCACTGCTCCAACGCAGCTTCAGCTCCAGGGAACTGCCTTGTGGGCCGGATGCCGAGTTGTGGACGTTGCAGGCGGCCAGGTAATCGCTGTCGCCCTCGTCACCGGCGCTCAGGTGTGACGAGTGCAGAGCCGCCCGGAGCCCGTCCTGGGCCAGGGCGCCGTCACACGCCCGGTCCAGTGAGCGGTCGTCACTCCCCGAGCCGACGGCCCCAGTGCCGTAAAGCACGAGCGCCACAAGCGCCAGAGCCAGCAGGCACGCCCCTGCGTACCACCCGGCGTGTATACGTCGGAACCCGGATTTCATCTGCATCGTGCTCATTCTGTCGGGGGACGTTCGGTGCCGTGTCAGCGGTCGGCGCGAAGCGTGCTCAGCGTCCGGTCACGGCCGTGCTCGTAGTCGTTCTGACCTGCGTGGACGTAGTACTTTGTCCAGTCGCTGTCGACGGCATGGCCGCGGCTGTCCGCCCATGCTCTGACCAGCTTCTCGACATCGTGCTGGCCGGCGTCGTAGGTCTTCGCGTTCTTCTCGGTCGCCTCGAGGTTCGCCTCGGACACGTGCTCCTTGTTCGACTCGTACGCCCACACGTCGAGGGTTCTCTGGCTGAGGTCTCCCACGGGGCTGAGATCACTGACGGGGTTGAACATCAGCGCCGTGCTGAGGGACGTGCCCAGGCCGTGGTTGAAGTCGGCGGCCCACTGCGTCTTCTTGAACCGCTCGTCGTAGATGATGTCCGACCGGATACCGTCATAGGCGCCCATGGCACGAGACGACTCCACAACTCGATCCCGGATCGTCTTGTCTCCGGCGTCCGCGGGGATCCCGTCCATGACATGGTGTGCGTACTGCTGTTCGGCCCCATAGAGGTGTCCGAACGCCTCCGGGTCGTTGGCGATACCGCGCATGACGGCAGCGAGGCGCTGGTGCCCTACGGCCATGTGCGAGCCGTCCTTGTCGCTCCAGACGGAACCCTCGCTGCCCCAGTCGATGTCGTACTTCGACGACGACTCCGCGTAGGTCTCGTGCGTGTCGGCCGTGTACGACGTCAGGATGTGGGCCAGCGGCTGTACCAGGTTCTTCGGCAGGTCCTGGGCATGCTGGTCGGTGTACAGCGTATTGATCGTGTGTTGCAGGATGCGTGCCTGCGGCTCGGTGTGCTGACCGATCGGGTGATAGTCGCCCGGCGCCTGGCCGGTCGTCGCGGCCTCCAGGGCCGCGCCGAAGCCCTTGCGGACGTCGCCGTCCTCCGCCAGGACGGGTATGCCCGTCGTCGTACCGCCGGGCGGGGTCGCGAAGTGGTCCACGACGGTGTCCCAGTCCCGCCCGTGGAGCAGGTACTCCAGGTTGTCGTTATGGGCCGGGTCCAGGTACTCGGTGCTGGTCTTGGGATCATGGGACATGATGCCGAGCACGCCGTCGAGCGGGTCGTTGGCGAACCAGCCCCGGTCCTTGCCGCTGAACTTGTCCCGCAGGGCCCAGATGGACTCGGTCGGGTTGTCCCCCTTGGCCGTGTACGACTCCTCCGCGTGCCGGATGTCGTCCGCGGTGTCCTCCAGGAACTGCCCGTTGTAGCCGTGCCCCTGCTGCATCAGCGTAGCGAGGCTCTGGTAGCCGCGGACCTTCTCGTCCGGGATGGAACTGAGGCCATCGACCTTGAACTGTTCGGTTCCGGCCTTGCGCATGTCCTCGCGGAAGTCCTTGTAGAAGGACGAGTGCGGGTCCTGGGTCGCGGTCGCCAGCGTGGTGGCGAGGCCTTTCTGGATGTCCAGGTACTGGCCGCTGTGCTGTTTGTCGTTGTGGTAAGCAAGGCCGTCGAGGCTGTTGGAGAGCTGCAGCGTGCCCTTGGCGCCCAGTTCGTCCAGCAGGGTCTGGCTGAACGCCTTGTCGCCGGAGTTGTCGTGGAAGAGGCGTTGCAGTTCCCGGTAGTCGGCCGCCGTGGCCTTGCCGGAGTTGACGCGCAGCGCGATGTCCTTGCCCTCGTCGGCCTCGTACTTCTCGATGTCGCCCTGAGCCTTACCGTTGAAGTCGGGGGCCTTGCCGAGGCCCGCGTCGGGGCCCTTCACGACAGCGGTGAAGGCGACCTCGACGCCCTTGTCGGCGTCGTCCAGGTCCTTCACGCACTGGTCGATGCTGGCCTGCCAGGAGGCGACGGCTTTGCGTACGCTCTCCTGGTAGTCGGGATCATGCGCGAGTGCCTGGCGATCTCCCTGGCTGAGCCTCCCGGTGTCGTACGAGACCACGCCCTGGTCCGACACCTTCATCCCCTGGGCGATGGCATCGTCCCGGGCCGACTCGAGCTTCTTGCGCAGGTCCACGAACTGGGTGTGCGCATCGCGCAAAAGTGAGGCGATCGCCTTGGCCTCGGTCTGGGCGTTCTGGAACTCCGTGAGCCTGATTCCGAAGCGCGCGTTGGCGGCCTGCTGGCTCTCGCCGACCCACGTCGGGCGCAGGGTGATGCCTTGCACGTCCCGCCGGTAGGCGGTCTCCTGCTTGTGGAGCTCTTTCGCCATGCCGTCCCAGCGTTCGGCGGCCGTGGTGAGCGTGGACAGGTCTGTCGTCAGGATCTCGTGGTATGTCGGCATGGGTCCCCGTTAGTCCAGTGGCGTGCGAGACAGCTCGGTTGTCTGTCAGTGCTCTGGTGGCGGCGAGTACGTGTCGAGCACGGACACCTTGCGCACTCCGGCGCCCACTCCGACGTCCGTCCCGGTCATCAATGTGTTGTTGTTCCGGAGGGCCGATTCGTCCCACGACAACTGGTTCACCAGGTTCTGGACCTGTTCACTCCAGGTCTTGTGCGCCTTGCTCACGGCACTGGACGTGACCCAGCCATTCCCGTCCTTCGCATCGAACGCCTTCACCACGGCGCTCGTCTCGTCATCCGCCCAGGCCCCCGCCGTCGTGGTGTGTGGCTCGATCTCGTTGTGGAGCGTGTTCGCCGCGGCCTTCTTCTCGGCGGGAGAGGACGCGAGGTCCGGCTGCCCACCGCCCGTGGAGCCACCACCGCCCAGGTCGGCCGGCAGCTGGTTCAACCGCATTCCAACGGGCTGCCCCGTTCCAGCGTGTTGCTCGCCTTGAGTACTTCCTGCCACGGCCCCTACCCCCATCAGCTCTCTGGCGTACCGCTTCACATCGGCAACGGCATTTTCACATAGGGCAGTTGAACAGCATGGCTCGGCATCGTTTCAACGGCCACCGGCCTGCCGGTGGCCCGCCCGAGTAATCGTCGTCCTGGAGCGATTGAGGTGGCTGAGGCGGCGCTGAGCTCGTGGCGTTCGACGAGCCGGCCGCTTTCGAACGGCGAAGAACCGGTGAGTCACATGACTCGACCGAGGTCGACGCGGGCGGCTGGATTGCGCACCAGAAGGCCCGCTGGTCGGCAGCCGACCCGTCACGGACACGCGTACGAACGTGCAGAGGGCAGCCAACTCTGGCTTACCGAGCCGAACATTCGGGCCGGCCGAGAAAACGGGAGTCCACCATGCTCACGGCGCTGGTGATAGCGTCGGCAGACCGCCATCTGAAGCAAGACTGGCTCCCGGTCCGCGCGAGTGCATGACACGCCGCCGTGCAGTGCCGGACGAGTCGGCCCGCACCGGTAGGGGAACTGACCAGGGGGAGCAACATGGAGGAGCAGGACATCAAGGCGGTCGTCATGGCCGCCAAGCGGCTGGACATCGTCCGGTGCGGACCGGAGTCCGGGCTGAAGCGGTGGGCTCATCTGTCGCTGTGTGTGCTCGACGCGGTCTTCTCGATCAACGCCCATTACTCAGGCGTCGTGAACGTGTGCCGCAGATACGCCGATCATATGAGACTTGAGCATCGGCTGTACCCGCGCGGCACCGAGCACCCCGGTGGGGAGGAGCCGCTGTCCCGGTTCGTGGAGTGTGCTGCGGACATGCCCGCCCTAGCCGCCGTCCTCGACAACTGTGGACGCACGTCTCCGAGGGGCGGCATCCTCAAGGCCGAGGCGGCCGTGGACTATGCGCGGATCCTCGTGGGCCATGGCGTGGATCTCCTCATCGACGTTGACAAGCTGCTGGCCGACGACAATCGCCTCGCCAGGGTGGAGAAGGCGCTGGCCCAGGTGCCGGGCCATGGCGCCCACGGGGTCCGGCTCAGCTACCTGTGGATGCTTGCCGGCGACGACACAGGCATCAAGCCGGACCGTATGGTTCTGAACTGGCTGGCCCACGTTCTGAAGCGTCCTATGGGCGTGTCTGAGGGCCGCATACTGCTGACTGCTGCAGCGCAGATCATCGGCTGCACTCCCTGGGAACTGGATCATGCCATCTGGCTCTACCAGCGCAGCACGGGCAAGTAATTCACTTCATGGAGCGGCGGAGGTCCGACGGGGAGGAGCATCCCGCGTGGCCGCACCCCCGCCGACTTCGAAGACCCGCTGATGACCTGTTCCTCGAAGTCGGACCACAGTGGCCCGACTCGCTTATGCCTCTGTCTCGAGCAGCGGCACGGTACCCGCTCGAAAGAGACTCTCGCCTTCCGCCAAAGCCTCTTGCAGTTGCTCGACGAGTTGGCGCAGGCGCGCGTCGAGGTCGACCTGGTCTCTCGTCTCCGCGACGATCGCTTCACGCACGTCGTCGACGAACGGCTGCCAGGTGTCACGAGCGCGCTGCGTGCACTCAGTGACGACCGGCTGTCGCTTCTCGGCCGCCACCTTGTCATGGTTCTGGCGCGCGCGCTTCGTTCCCTGCTCATCGACGACTTTCGCCAGGTAGACGGCGAGGGGAAGCGCGGCTTCGGCGATGCCGATGGGCCGTCCCAGGTCCCGAGCCGCCTTCGCCGACCCGGCCTTCCCGCTGGCGATCTGCCCGGGTGTCTTGTTCGCGGCCTTCAACATACCGATCAACAAGGTCCCGACCGTCTCGACATGTTCTGCGGCACCGCCGGGCCCTGCCGGGGTTGTGGAGGCATCCTCCCCGGGCCCGAGTGTGGCGACCAGCGAAGCAAAGCCTGCCCAGGAGGGTCGGGCGCGCTCTCGCTCCTTGGTCTTGCGGATCGACTGCCGCAACCGCTGGAGGCGGACCTCGTGCTTGGTGAACCACTCGTCGAGCGTGCGCTGAATCTCGGCCTGAAGTTCGTCGGAGCCGAAACTCGGCTCCCACGACTGCCGCATCACCTCTTCGACGAGACCGTCGAGGCTGGCTTGGGCGGCTCGATCGAGAGTGTCGAGTTCCCTCTCCCATACGTCGCGGCGAGCGACGCCACTGGCAGCCACTTCGGCACGTGCCGTGTAGTCCGACAGTTGCCTCCTCAGTTCGGCCACGGTTTCGTCCAGGACCGCTGTCCAGTACCGTTGCCCGGCCTTATGTCACCATCCGGGCAGTGCCGAAGGGGATACCGCCTCGAAAGCATCCGCAAGGTCTCTCATGCCGTCCCAGCCACGGAAATCATCCCAGATCTCTCGGCTGAGATGTGTATCCGGCCCTGCCGTCTGGAACGGGTCCTGCGAGACAACGAATACCGGTACCCTGTCGTCCAATTCGAACAGTTCCCGCAACTCGCGAACCTTGCGAGCACTCAGTTCCCGGTATTCCGCCAGGTCGTACTCTGGGTCCACACCCGCCTCGTCGAACCGCGAGATAACGAACCACATCGTCCCTACCGGCCATCCCTGCGTAAACAGCTTCCGAAGCACGTCACGTTCGGCAGTCGCCAACTGCGGAGTCAGTACCGCACACCCCGCTCATCACTGCAGGCGCCACATACATCGACAGCCGCACGGACGAGGACCGCGCCCACGCACTCAACCTGATCCAGTCCCGGAAGGACTACCAGACCAAGATCAAGGAGTACGGGCCTGCAGGGGACCAGCGTCGACAGTGCCCCGCCCTCGGATCCCACGCCACGGTCACCTGCTACCGCCGGCCCCAGCCACGCCCGTCCACCGTCGTCGACCTCGACGCCCCCACTGTCCGTACCCCGGCAGCCCTGCCCACCATCCCCAGGCCCAAGCGGGACACCCCCGTCTACCCCGACATCTGCAGGGGGAAGAGCATCACCGTCCCGGGCACCGTGTTGGCCAAGTGGCGGCAGAAATACCCCCTGTTCACCCCGCTGTGGCAGGAAGCCTGGTCCGGACTGCGCAGTCAGAACGAGGGGGGCAACGGCAACCTGAAGAAGTCCGCCCTCGACAGCATCGACAATCCCCAGCTCCGCCTGCCGCACGGACGCGTCGCACAGACCCTGCTCAATGCCGTCATCATCTTCGTGGCGAACCTCAGAGCCATCCGACGGTTCCTCCGCGACCAGGGCATCCAGCCCCGCAAAGCCAGCACGCAGAGCGCCGCAACCCAACCCGGTGCGCCCTCCGACCCGCCCCTGGCGCGACCGCTTCCGATCGAGCAGGTCGAGCCTCCGCCACGTGAGTGAACCACCTCCGCCGCGCTCCGAGCCCTGAAAACCCCACATGCCTGTGCCACGGCTACCAGCCGTCGCGCAGGCATGCCCTGTTTCCGCAGGTGAGGGGCGCAGTTCCTGGACCGCCACCGCCTCACCCCCTCATCGGGCCGATCACGAGGCTCAAGGCCCCAGAAACGACGAATTACCGGTGAGTCACATGACTCGACCGGTAATTCGTGAGCGCTTCGGGACGATCTCGTGAACGTCCCCACGTGTGTCCGAGGGGGGACTTGAACCCCCACGCCCGATAAAGGGCACTAGCACCTCAAGCTAGCGCGTCTGCCATTCCGCCACCCGGACCAGGTGTCTGCCGCCTGACCGGGGGTGTTCCCCGCGGCGACACGGACAACAATACCAAGGTTTCGGAGTGCGTTTCACCTGCGTATCCGCAGGGTGGGTGCGGGGCGGGGCCCTTGCCGGCCCGGCCGCCGAGGTGCACGGAATGTAACCGTCCGCGTAGCGCACCGCGTCGGCTCCGGGAGCCGTCCGGACGGCGCTGACAACGCTCGCGGTCAGTACGCCTGGGTGCCGAGCGGGTCGCGGGGCGCGGACGGTGACGAGTTCCGGCGGGGCAGCGTCGACGCGTCCGCACAGGCCGGGTGGACGCTGCCCCCCTCCCCCGCCGGCGCGCCGGGCGTCAGGGGCAGCGGACGACCTGTCCCGCGTACGACAGGTTGCCACCGAAACCGAACAGCAGGGCCGCGTCGCCGCTGCGGACCGCCCCTTGCTCGAGCAGTTTGGACAGGGCGAGCGGGATGCTGGCCGCGGAGGTGTTGCCGGACTCGGTGACATCGCGGGCGACCACGGCGTTCACGGCGCCCAGCTTCTGCGCGAGGGGCTCGATGATGCGCAGGTTGGCCTGGTGCAGGACGACGGCGGCGAGGTCGGCGGGGTCGAGTCCGGCCCTCTCGCAGGCGCGCCGGGCGATGGAGGGGAGCCGGGTGGTGGCCCACCGGTAGACGCTCTGCCCCTCCTGTGCGAACCGGGGCGGAGTGCCCTCGATGCGCACCGCGTTGCCCATCTCCGGCACCGATCCCCACAGCACCGGCCCGATCCCGGGCTCCTGGCCCGACGCGCAGGCCTCGACCACGGCGGCCCCGGCCCCGTCACCGACCAGGACGCAGGTGCTGCGGTCGCTCCAGTCGGTGACCTCGGACATCTTGTCGGCGCCGATGACCAGTGCCCGGGTCGCGGCGCCCGCCCGTACGGTGTGGTCGGCGGTGGCGAGGGCGTGGGTGAAGCCGGCGCACACGACGTTGACGTCCATCGCGGCCGGCTGCGGGATGCCGAGGCGGGCGGCCACCCGGGCCGCGGTGTTCGGGGAGCGGTCGATGGCGGTGGAGGTGGCCACCAGCACCAGGTCGATGTCACCGGGCGTGAGACCGGCGGCGGCGAGCGCCTTGGCGGCGGCGTGCGCGGCGAGTTCGTCGACCGGCTCGTCGGGGCCCGCGATGTGCCGGGTCCGGATGCCCACCCGGCTGCGGATCCACTCGTCGCTGGTGTCGACCATGCCGGCCAGGTCGTCGTTGGTGAGCACCCTGGCGGGCTGGTAGTGGCCGATGGCCGCGATGCGCGAGCCGTGCATGTCGGGGGTCCCCCTCGTTGCCGTGGGTAGCGGGAGCCCCAGTCTGGTCAGTGACTCGCGAGTACGACGGCAGGTGAGGGCACAGGAATCGGGCATCCGAGTTGTCGGCTTCCGTCACACCCTCGAACCCCTCGCTGATGGCCGGGGCCCTCGGCGCCGGTGCCGGTGACGCTCGCGCCGTCGCCGCGCACGACGGGGCCGGCGCGGTGGGCAGCGGGCAGCGGGCAGCCACCTCATACTCCGGGTGCAGGACAATGGGAGCGCCGAGGTCACCGCACCGCACAACACCCGGTGTCCCGCGGCGACCTTCGCATCAAGGGCCGTTTCGGCTGCCAGCACGTACAGAACCGGGGCAGATCAGGACATGGGACGAGTCACGGAACGCCGCAAGGTCCTCCGCATCCGGGACGGGGCTGTCTCCACCCGGCCGGACACACTCGTCGCCGAGGAGCCGCTGGAGATCCGGCTGAACGGCAGGCCCCTCGCGATCACCATGCGTACACCCGGCGACGACTTCGCGCTGGCGGCGGGTTTCCTGGTGAGCGAGGGCGTGCTGGGCACCGCCGCCGACCTGCAGAACATCGTCTACTGCGCGGGGGCCACCGCGGACGGGGCGAACACCTACAACGTGGTCGACGTGAAGACCGCGCCGGGCGTGAAGCTGCCCGACTTCAGCCTGGAGCGGAACGTGTACACGTCCTCCTCGTGCGGGCTGTGCGGCAAGGCCGGCCTGGACGCCGTCCGCACCACCACGCACTGGCCGATCGCCGACACTCCCCCGGTCCGGGTCACCCCGGCGCTGCTCGCGGGCCTGCCCGAACGGCTGCGGGCGGCCCAGCAGGTCTTCGACCGCACCGGCGGGCTGCACGCGGCAGCCCTGTTCGGTGAGGACGGCGAGCTGCTGGACGTACGGGAGGACGTGGGCCGCCACAACGCGGTCGACAAACTCGTCGGGCGGGCGCTGCAGAACGCCGACCTGCCGTTGTCCCGCACCGTCCTGCTGGTGTCGGGCCGCGCCTCGTTCGAGTTGGCGCAGAAGGCCGTGATGGCGGGGGTCCCGGTGCTCGCCGCCGTGTCGGCGCCGTCGTCGCTGGCCGTCGACCTGGCCGCCGAGACCGGCCTGACCCTGGTGGGCTTCCTGCGGGGCAGCTCGATGAACGTGTACGCGGGCGAGCACCGGGTCGCCCTGCCGGCCGGGGCCGCGGAGCGCTGACCGGGTCTGTCTCGGTCGCGGCGGCGGGTCGCCTGCCGTCGGCGAGCGCCCCCCCTGCACCGTGGGAGTCCCCCCTGCACTGTGGGAGTCCCGCTGCCTGCGGCGTGAGAGTCCGGTTGCGCGACCGGCCACCGCCGAGGGTCCCAGTGGATCGATCGGCCACCGCCGCGCCGCCCTCGGGCCGGGACATCGACCGTCGCACCGATCGTGGAGCGGGGTCCGTCGGCCCCGCCGCCGCTCGTAGCACGCGGGGCGCCGACCGCGAGCCGTCGCCGGCGGCAAGCGGGCGCCGGCGATGGTTCGCGGCCGACGGGCGCAAGACGTGGACCGGCCTCGCGGCCGCTCTTGGGCGCGGACGGCCGGGCCGCTCAGCCGTGCGCCGGACGCAGGTCCCGCGCCTTGACCACCGTGCCCAGCCGCGGGAAGTCGAGCCGGACCGACGCCTGGTGCTCGGGGGCGGTGAGCGCGGCCATGGCGTCCTCGACGAAGACCAGGTCGTAGCCGAGGTCGGCGGCGGCGCGGGCGGTGGACTCGACAGCGAGGTTGGTGGCGATGCCGCCGAACACCAGCGTGCGGACACCGCGTTCCCGCAGCCGCTCGTCGAGGCCGGTGCCCTGGAAGCCGCCGATGGTGCGCTTGACCACCTCCAGGTCCCCGTCCCGGCGCAGCCCGGCCACGAGTCCGCTGCCGGGCGGCTGCTCGGTGGTCGCGGGGCGTTCGACCCGGACCAGCACGACGAGCGCCCCGGCCGCGCGGAAGGCGGCGGCCAGCTCTTCGGCGGTGGTGAGTACCTCGGTGCCCTTGCGGGGTTCCAGGGGCAGCGCGACGACACGGTCCATCAGGTCGACCAGGACGAGGGCGGTGCGCCGGGGGTCGAGCGCGGGGGCTGCGGTCATGACGGAACGCTAACCGCCGTCAGCCGAAGGTCCCGGAAATCCCGATCGACAGGGCCATGAACTGATCGCGTTCAGTCGTCGACGGCGGCGCGAGTGGTTCGCCGCCGCCCGCACGGACCTCCCTGTCACGGCGGGCGGGTCGGATCGGCGCCGTCCTGGGCGAGGGGGTGGCGGGTGCTTCCCGTGGGGCGGCGGTACCGCGGCCACCGTGTACGCCGGCGGGGAGCGGCACCACGCGGTGCCGCGCCGCGGCGACGGGCTGCGAGGGCGGGCCCCGGGAGCCACGGCCGGCAACGGACGCCGGGTCCTGCGCCGGCGGCGGGCAGTGGATCCGCGGCTGACGACGGGCAACGGGGCCGCGGCCGGCAGCGGCCCGGAGCGACGGCCGGGGACCGGCCGGCGGATCTCAGCGGGAACCGGTGCCGGCCGCGGTGGGCGACGCCGCGGCCGGCCCGGCCGGTGGCTCGGCGGCCTCGGGGTCGTGGGCGCGCCGTTTGGCGATGACCGCGCACACCATGAGCTGCATCTGGTGGAAGAGCATCAGCGGCAGCACGGCCAGGGAGGCGTGGGCGCCGAACAGCACGCTCGCCATGGGCAGACCGGCGGCCAGGGACTTCTTCGACCCGGCGAACTGGATCGCGATCCGGTCCGCGCGGCCGAACCCGAGTGCCCGGGCGCCGTACCACGTCAGCAGCAGCATCACGGCCAGGATCACGCCCTCGACGGCGAGCAGCGCTGCGAGCCGGACGGCGCCGACCTGGTGCCAGATGCCCTGGGTCATGCCCTCGCTGAACGCGGTGTAGACGACCAGCAGGATCGCGCCGCGGTCGACCAGGCCGAGGAGCTTCCGGTGCCTGGCGACGAAGCCGCCCTCCCGTCGCCCACCGCCATCCCGCCCGACGCGCTTCGCGCGCCCCCGTCCGACGTCGCACCGGCGCAGCACCTGCCCGGCGACGAACGGCACGAGCAGTTGCAGCACGATCTTCACCAGCGAGTCGGCGGAGAACCCGCCACCGCCGTTGCCCAGCAGCGCCGCCGCCAGCAGCGGGGTCACGACGATGCCGACCAGGGAGGAGAACGAGCCGGCGCAGATGGCGGCGGGCACGTTGCCGCGGGCGATCGAGGTGAACGCGATCGACGACTGGATCGTGGACGGCACCAGCGTCAGGAACAGCAGCCCCTGGTACAGCGGCTGGGTCAGCAGCGCCGGGACCAGTCCGCGGGCGGCCAGGCCCAGCACCGGGAAGACGACGAAGGTGCAGGCCAGCACGGTGCCGTGCAGACGCCAGTGGCGCAGGCCGTCCAGCGCCTCACGGGTGGAGAGCCGGGCGCCGTAGAGGAAGAACAGGAAGGCGATCGCCGCGGTGGACGCCCCGGAGGCGACGTCCGCGCCCGTGCCGTGGGCCGGGAGGAGTGCCGCGAGCCCCACCGTGCCGATCAGCAGCACGATGTACGGGTCGATCGGCATCCAGCTCGGCCAGTGCGGGCGTTTCACGCTGCTCCACTCGCTGTTCGTCGGGTAGGTCCACGGGTCCGGAGGGACCCCGTCCATCGTCTCCTTGCGGGAGCCGATCGGGAATCCGGCATACCACTCTGACTGTCATCACGTCCCACGATGACGACGTAGGCTGCCGGTGTGTACGACCCCACCCAGCTGCGCACCTTCCTGGCGGTGGCGCAGACGCTGAGTTTCACGCAGGCCGCACGGCGTCTGGGGCTGCGCCAGTCGACGGTCAGCCAGCACGTGCGGCGGCTGGAGGACGCCACCGGCCGGCAGCTCTTCGCCCGGGACACCCACTCGGTCGAGCTGACCGAGGACGGTGAGGCCATGCTGGGCTTCGCACGCCGGCTGATGGAGGTGCACGAGCAGGCGACGGCGTTCTTCACCGGCACCCGGGTGCGCGGCCGGCTGCGCTTCGGCGCCTCGGAGGACTTCGTCCTCACCCGGCTGCCGGAGATCCTGGAGCACTTCCGCCACGACCATCCCGAGGTCGACCTGGAGCTGACCGTGGAGCTGTCCGGCACGCTGCACGAGCGTCTCGCCGCGGGCAAGCTGGACCTGGTGCTGGCCAAGCGGCGGCCCGAGGACCCGCGCGGCGCATTGGTGTGGCGTGACGACCTGGTGTGGATCGGCGCCGAGAACCTGCGTCTGGATCCCGACCGCCCGGTCCCGCTCATCGTGTATCCCCCACCCGGCATCACCCGGGCCCGTGCCCTGGAGGCACTGGAGGCCCAGGGCCGCGAGTGGCGGATCGTGTGCACGAGCGGCAGCCTCAACGGCCTCGTCGCCGCGGCCCGCGCCGGGCTGGGCGTCATGGCCCACTCCAGGCGGCTGATCCCGCCGGGCCTGTTCCGGCTGCCGGAGCGCCCGGCCCTGCCGGAGCTGGGGAAGGTCGACTTCGTCCTGGTGCACGGCAGGCACCGGGGTGCCGCGGACGCCGCGGCGAACGCGCTGGCGGCGGCGATCCTCAGCGGCGGCGACCGGCTGCACGGCCGCCGGCGCGCCGCCGGCTGACCCGTGAGCCGCCCGCCCTGGGCAGCGGCGGGGTGGTGGTGATCCACGGCCCGGCCACTCTCGGGCGCCCCGGGGCCCGGCGCGGCGGGGAGGCGCTTCGGGCCCTTCGGCCGTCCGGCCGGGTCCACGCGCAGTAAGCGCGTCGTACAGATTCGGTGGAGATTGCGGTACCGGAAGTTACTGACTCGTCAGTATTGTGTCCGGCCCTTACCCATGTGAGCGCATTTTCCGCTCGTCGGCGGGTAGGAAGGCGAGGTTTGCTCGATTTCCGCACCCCTCCCGCCAAGCTGACGGGTGGGGTAGCTTTCACGGCGCCGTGCGGAGCACGGCGGGCGTGACCGAAGAGCGAGGACGGGGAGCGAGGGATTGCACGAGTTCACCACCCCTCCGTTGACGTCGGCGCCGCCGGTGGGCGGACTGGCCGACCCCCTCTTCGAGCGTGCCCGCACGGATCCCCGGCACGTGGCACTGGGCCGCAAGGACGAGTCCGGGCAGTGGCGGGACGTGACCTCCGCCGAGTTCCGGGACGAGGTCCTCGCCCTGGCCAAGGGCCTGCTCGCCCGGGGCATCCGGTTCGGCGACCGGGTCGCCCTGATGTCCCGCACGCGCTACGAGTGGACCCTGTTCGACTTCGCGCTCTGGACGATCGGCGCGCAGGTGGTCCCCGTCTATCCGACGTCCTCGGCGGAGCAGTGCTTCTGGATGCTGTACGACGCCGAGGTGACGGCGGCGGTCGTGGAGCACGAGGACCACGCGATGACCATCGCCACCGTGATCGACCGCCTGCCGCGGCTCCGTGAGCTGTGGCAGCTCGACTCGGGCTGTGTGCAGGAGCTGTACGACGCCGGCGCGTACCTGGACGACGAGGTCGTGCACCGGCACCGGGAGGCGGTCACCCCGGAGTCGGTCGCGACGATCATCTACACCTCGGGCACGACCGGCCGCCCCAAGGGCTGCGTGCTCTCCCACGGCAACCTGATGTACGAGGCGGACACGGTCGTCCGGCGCTGGGAACCGGTGTTCCACACCAAGAAGGGCGACGAGGCGTCCACCCTGCTGTTCCTGCCGCTCGCGCACGTCTTCGGCCGGATGGTCGAGGTCGCCACGATCCGCGGCGGGGTCCGCCTCGGCCACCAGCCGCAGCTTCACGCGGACGCCCTGCTGCCGGATCTGCAGGCCTTCCGGCCGACGTTCATCCTCGCGGTGCCGTACGTCTTCGAGAAGGTGTTCAACTCGGCCCGGCGCAAAGCGGAGAAGGAGGGCCGGGACGGGCCCTTCGAGAAGGCCGTCGACGTCGCGGTGAAGTACGCGGACGCCGTCGAGGCCAAGGCGTGGGGCACCGGGCCCGGACCGTCGGCCGGTCTGCGGATGCAGCACCAGCTCTTCGACAAGCTCGTCTATTCGAAGGTGCGCGCGGCCATGGGGGGACGCATCCGGAACGCGATGTCCGGCGGTTCGGCGATGGACCGGCGGCTCGGCCTGTTCTTCGCCGGCGCCGGGGTGCAGATCTACGAGGGCTACGGCCTGACCGAGTCCTCGGCGGCCGCCACCGCCAACCCGCCCGAGCGCACCCGCTACGGCACCGTGGGCCGGCCCATCCCGGGTGTCACCGTGCACGTCGCCGACGACGGCGAGGTCTGGCTGCACGGCGGCAACGTGTTCCAGGGCTACCTCAACAACCAGAAGGCCACCGACGGCACCCTGCACGACGGCTGGCTCGCCACCGGTGACCTCGGCGTGCTGGACGAGGACGGCTATCTGACCATCACCGGCCGCAAGAAGGAGATTCTGGTGACCTCCAATGGCAAGAGCGTCTCCCCGGGCGTGCTGGAGGAACGGGTGCGCGATCATCCGCTGGTCAACCAGTGCATCGTCGTCGGCGACGACCGGCCGTACATCGCCGCCCTGGTCACCCTCGACCAGGAGGCCGTAGAGCACTGGCTCCAGATGCGCGGCAAGCCCCGGCTCGGTCCCGCGCAGCTCGTGCGCGACCCGGATCTGGAGGCGGAGGTGCGGCGGTCGGTCGTCGCCGCCAACACCCTGGTCTCCAAGGCCGAGTCGATCCGCACCTTCCGCATCCTCGCGCAGCCGTTCACCGAGGAGCACGGCCTGCTGACCCCGTCGCTGAAGCTGAAGCGCAGGGCCATCGAGAAGGCGTACGACAAGGAGGTCGAGGCGCTGTACCGGGCCTGAGGCGCCGCGGGCGGCCGGCACCGGCCGGGATCTCCCGGCGCGGTTCGCGCCGTCCGGAATGCGGCGGGGCCCCTGATCGTTGACGATGGGGTACCACCTGTCGACAACCGAAGGATCAACGAGCTCGTGAGCAGCAAGGTCCCCCCGATCATCCTCAACAACGGCGTCGAGATGCCCCAGCTCGGCTTCGGCGTCTGGCAGGTGCCCGACGACGAGGCCGAGCAGGCCGTCGCCACGGCGCTCGAGGCCGGGTACCGCAGCATCGACACAGCGGCGATCTACGGCAACGAAGAGGGCACCGGCAAGGCCGTCGCAGCCTCCGGACTGCCCCGCGAGGACATCTTCGTCACCACCAAGCTCTGGAACAGCGACCAGGGGTACGACTCCACGCTGCGCGCGTTCGACACGTCGCTGCGGAAGCTGGGCCTCGACTACGTGGACCTGTACCTCATCCACTGGCCGCTGCCGTCCCGGGGCACCTCCGTCGACACCTACAAGGCGTTCGAGAAGCTGTACGCCGACGGCCGGGTGAAGGCGATCGGCGTCTCCAACTTCCTTCCGGAACACCTGCGCCGGCTCATCGGCGAGACCTCGGTCGTTCCGGCGGTCAACCAGATCGAGCTGCACCCGCACCTGCAGCAGCACCAGGCCCGCGAGCTGCACGCGGAGCACGGCGTCGCCACCGAGGCCTGGTCGCCGCTCGGCCAGGGCAAGGGCCTGCTGGAGGTGCCGGCGATCGTCGCCATCGCGCGCAAGCACGGCCGCACCCCGGCGCAGGTCGTGCTGCGCTGGCACGTCCAGCTCGGCAACGTCGTGATCCCTAAGTCGGTGACGCCGTCGCGGATCAGGGAGAACATCCAGGTGTTCGACTTCAGCCTGGACGACGAGGACCTCGCGGCCATCAGCGCCCTCAACGAGGACCGGCGTCTCGGCCCGGACCCGGCCACGTTCGAACTGGTCTGACAGCCGCACGGTCCGGCACCCGGCCGTCTCCCGGACCGCCGGACTCAGCCGGGGAGCACGTCCGCGTGCACGACCTCGAACTCCTCCAGACTCACTACGCCGACCCGCGCCTTCGCCACGCCCTCGTGACGGGCCGCCGCCTGACCGGCCCGGGAGGCGGCCATCGAGGCGCGGTCGACGAAGAGGGCGCCGACCCGGCCCCGGCCGTGCTCCCGGTCGATGAGCAGGGCGGTACGGACCAGGCCCGGCAGGGTCTCCAGGCGCGGGAGGACGGTCGACCGGAAGGTCTCCGTGAACAGGTCGGCGTCCGCCGGATCGAACTCCACCCGGGACACGCGCAGGCCGCCGCCCATGCGCGGCACCCGCAGCGAACGGTGGACGGCCGCCTGGAGGTTCTCCACCGTCAGGGTGCCCGCGAACGGCTCCAGCAGGGCCTCCCGGTGCTGCCGCATCACGGTGTCGCTGTTGCTGCGCGCCTCTTCGGAGGCCCACCAGCTCTCCGCCAGCAGCTTGCCCAGTTCGTGGTCGGTGAAGACGCCGGCCCCGAGGTAGCCGGGGCGTTCCTCGAGCAGTTCGCGTCCCTCGGTGTTCAGCGCCCGGACCGCTGTGTCGATCTTGGCCGGGTCGCCGGTCACGTAGACGGTGCGCACGAACATGACATCTCGCCTCCGCGTGCCCTGTGGCCGCTCGCTTCGACATGACCAGTCTTCCGCGTGAGGCGGAGCCCCGCAAAACCGAACACAACGCGGACCCTCGCACAGGGACTTGGCTAGGGCATGCGCGTGCACCACTTTGCAGCACCTGGTAAGGAAACTTTCCTAACAGAAGGACCTCCCACAGTGCGCCTGCGTCCACCGACCCTCCTCGCGGCCTTCGGGGCCGCTCTCCCAGCCGCCGGAGCGCTTCCCGCACAGGCCTCCGGCCCCACTCCCGACGAACCGTCCGGCACCGGCCCCGACGCCCCGCCGGCCTCCCGCCGGGAGGGCACGGTCGGCGCCGCGGAACTGCTCGCCAAGGTGACGTCCTGTTCCCAGATCTCCCACGGCAGGTACCGGCCGGACGAGGAGACCCCGGCGACGGTCCCCGTGTGCGGAATGAACGGCGCGGTGTTCTGGAAGGCCGACATGGACGTCGACTGCGACGGCCGGCGGATCACCGGATGCGACGAGGACCGCGATCCCCGGTACCAGGCCGACACCGCGTTCCGCCAGTCCGACGGCGGGCCCCTGGAGGCCGGGTACCTGCCCCATGCGGTGGTCCCCGGCGCCAGCAGTCTCTGGGACTACCCCGGCGCCGGCATCACCGGCGGCGGCGTGGTCGCCGTCGTCTGCGACGGCAGGGTCGAGTACACCGTCGTCGGCGACACCGGCCCCGCCGCGATCATCGGCGAGGCCTCGTACGCCACCGCCGAGGCGCTCGGCATCGGCCCCGACCCGGCCACCGGCGGGGTCGACTCCGGCGTGACGTACGTCCTGTTCAAGAACTCCAGGGTGTCCCCCGTCGAGAGCCACCGCGCGGCCGTCTTCCTCGGGGACCAGTTGGCCAGGCAGTTCCTGCAGGACAACTGATGCTCGGCACACCTCAGTTGGGCTGTCCCAGCGGCCGCACCACGACGGTGTTGACATCGACCCCGGCCGGCTGGCGGATCGCCCAGACGATGGAGCCGGCGATCTGCTCCGCGGTCAGCAGACGGCCTGGGGGCAGGCTGCCGTAGCCGTCCCAGAAGGGCGTCTCGACCCGGCCCGGGGCGACCAGCGTGACCCCGATGCCGAACTCGGTGACCTGGCGCCGGGTGTTCTCGGCGAGCCCGGTGACCGCCCACTTGGTGGCGCCGTAGAGGTTGCCGGGCGTGGGCACGAAACCGGCCACGCTGCCGACGAGGACGATCCGGCCACCGGTCTCCTTCAGCGCGTCGACGGAGGCGCGGATGAGGAGGGCCGGGCCCAGGACGTTGGTGAGGACCATCTCGGTCCAGCCGGCCGGGTCGCCCTCGGCGACCGAGTCATGGGTGGCGGAACCGGCGTTGGAGACGACGGTGTCCAGCCGGCCGTACTCCTCAAGCGTGCGGTCGACGGCGTCGCGCACGTCGTCGTAGGAGGCCGCGTCGCCGGCGACCGTCAGCAGCCCGGCGGGGCGGCCCAGGCCCTCGGCGAAGTCCCGCAGCCGCCGCTCGCCGCGCCCGGTGACGGTGACCCGGTGCCCGGCGTCCAGCAACTGCCGGGCCACGGCGGCGCCGATCCCGCTGCCGCCGCCGGTGATGAGCGCGACCGGTGAGTCGTTCATGATTTCCCCCTGGAACGTCGGTGAACGCGGGGAGTCCATCACTTGGAGCGCTCTCCAGGTCAAGTCCCTCAGCGGGCCCTGCACCAGCAGCGCCCGGGTCGCGCGGTCGGATCGGGCGCTCCTGGTGAAAGGAGCCCTCGACCGGGCGTGGTCCGCGCTACACGGGCCGGACCGCGCGGTGCACCGTGTGGGCCGCCAGGACGAACACGTCCGGACGATGGTGGACGCTGCGTTCGTCGGCCGGGTCGAGGAGGCGGTCGAGGGTGGCGCGGTCGCCCGCGTCGAGGGCGTCGGCGTGGATGTCCCGGGTCCGGGTCAGCACGGCGACGACGTGGGCACGGACCCGGTCCGGGACCGGGGCGGGCAGGTCCAGCAGGAAGCTGCGGGTGCCGGTGTGCTTCAGGCCGGCGGCGGCGAGCAGCGCGGGCCAGTCCTCGGTCTCGGCGACGGCGTCCGGCAGCTCGGCCCGCATCCGGGCGAACCGGTCCTCCTGCACGGCGTCGATCCGCGCCTGCAGTCCGGGACGGCCGAAGCCGATGTCGCGGGGCAGGTGGCGGGGGGCCAGGCCGCCCTCCAGGATGGCCAGGGTGCCGCCGGGCGCGAGCCGTTCGGCGAACGCGGTGAGCGCGGCCCGCTGGTCACCGAGGTGGTGCACGCTGCGGCTCGCCCACAGCAGGTCCGCCGGGTACTCCAGCTCCCGCAGCGCGCCGGGCAGTTCACCGGCGAGGGTGCCGAAGCGGTCGCTGTAACCGAGGCGGGCGGCGCGGGTCCGGGCGTGCTCCAGCAGCGGCTCGGAGCTGTCGGCGGCGATCACCCGGGCGCCGGGAAAGGTCTCCGCGAAGAGGCCGGAGAGCACCCCGGGTCCACTGCCCGCGTCGACGATCAGCCCGGGTTCGGTCACCTCCTTGCTCAGCCAGGCCAGGGCCCGGGAGTACGCCGGTGTGGACACCTCGGCCTCCGTCTCCAGCATCTCGGCCATCGCGCCCCAGTCGACGTCGCCGTCATGCTGGTGCCCCTGGTGCGGGTGGTGGATGTGGTGTTCGTGTGCCATGGGTTCGGCCTCCTGGGCGCTCTCGTCCGGATGCGGACAGCCTGCGCCGGGACGCGCGGCCCGGGCCAGTTCTGTTGCCGGTGCCGCAAAAAAAAGGGGATGCGCCGGGGCGCGGCCGGCGCGGGCCGCGCCCCGGCGGGCGCTCGGCCGGTCAGGGCAGCGGCGGGCGGGCGCTCGGCCGGTCGGGGCAGCGGCGGGCAGGCGCTCGGCCGGTCGGGGCAGCGGCGGGCAGGCGATCCGCGTCAACTGCTGGACCTGGGCGGAGAACCAGTGCCCGGTCGGCGCCCCGGCAGGGCGCCGGTGGCGTCGCTGCCGTTGCGCGCGTTGCCGCCGTGGCCGGGGTCGCACATCCGGCCGAGATCACCGGAGCCCTGCTGCTCAGGTGGCGGCCGGCCTGCGGAAGGCGCGCAACGAGAACACCGGGTCCGGCCGGCGCCGGTCCTGGTCCGGCAGACGGGCGAGCCGGGCGGCGAACTCCTCGGTGCGGGGGTCGTCCGGGGTCAGCAGGGTGAACCAGCCGCGCCTGAGGTCCGCGACGGTGCTGCGCGGGCTGCGGCCCTGGCCGACACCGGGGAAGTCGGCCCGCCCGGCCGGGACGAGTCCCTCGGCGGCGGCGTACCCGGTGACGGCGTCGGCGGTGTCCTGAGCGGGGCGTCGCGGGCGGGGGACCAGGACGGCGTCGATGTCGCTGCCGACGTCGTGCGCCCCTGCCTTGTCGACGGTGGTGACGTAGATCCCGCCGGGCCTGAGGACCCGCGCGCACTCGGCGACGACGGCGCGCACCTCGGCGGGGCCGGACAGCAGGTGCAGCAGCCAGACGCCGGTGACCGCGTCGAAGGTGGCGTCGGCGAAGGGCAGGCGGCGGCAGTCGGCCCGCAGGATGCCGCCGGGGAGGCGGTGGGCCGCCCGGCCGGCCATGGCGGCGGAGAGGTCGGCGCCCGTCACCCGCAGCGCCGGCCGGGCCGCGGCCAGGCGCCGGGTGACGCTGCCGGTGCCGCAGGCGACGTCCAGCAGCCGGCCCGGCCGGTCGGGTATCAGGCCGAGCACGGCCTCGGCCGCCGCCTCGGCGCGCGGCTCGCCGCCGCGCGAGGCGTCGTAGGCGTCCGCTTCCTCGTCGTAGTCGAGCACACCGTCATTGTGCTCCGTGACCGGGGGCGATGTCCTCCACCTTCCGGGCGAGGTCGAAGTCCTTCCCCGTGACGACGCCGCCGGCGCTGTGCGTGCTGACGGCGAGCTGAACCGTGTTGTAGCCGAGCGTGAGGTCGGAGTGGTGGTCCAGCTCGTCCTGGATGCCGGCGATGTGCACGACCAGTGCCGCGGCCGCGAAGTGCGAGCCGAGCCGGTAGGAGCGGGTGAGCCGGTCTCCGTCCAGCGACCAGCCGGGCAGTTCGGCCAGCCGGTCCTCGATCTCCTTCTGCGACAGCGGTTCCACGGCCATGTGACGGTCTCCCTCCGGGCGGTGCGGGTACGCGTTCAGCCTGCCACGTCCGGCCGCCCGGGCACCCGGTCCGGTGCGCCCCGCACTCCGTTCGGCCGTGCGGGCACTCCGTTCGGCTCCCTTCGCGCCCCGTGGCCGGGGGGGGAAGGGCATGCGGCGGGACCCGGCGCCGGGCACACCGCTCGGCTACGGTCGACGGCATGACCATCGCCGCCACCGGCCCGACCGCCTCCGCCGCCTCGAACGCCGACAAGGGTCGGGCCGGCCGGATGCTGCGCTCCTGGCGGGAGCGGCGCCGGGTGTCCCAGCTCGAGCTGGCGCTGCGCGCCGACTCCTCCGCCCGGCACATCAGTTTCATCGAGACCGGCCGGTCCCGGCCCAGCGAGGAGATGGTGCTGCGGCTGGCGGAGCACCTCGAGGTACCGGTGCGGGAGCGCAACGCGCTGCTGCTGGCGGCGGGTTACGCCCCGCGCTACCCGGAGACCCCGCTGGACGACCCGGCGCTGGACGCGCTGCGCGACGGCATGGAACGGCTGATCCAGGGCTACGAGCCCTATCCGGCACTGGTGGTCGACGCCGGGTACACGGTGGTCGCCGCCAACCGGGGCATCGCCCTGCTGCTGGAGGGCGTCCCCGAGGAGCTGATGACGCCGGCGCCCAACGCGATGCGGCTGACCCTGCACCCCGAGGGCCTCGCACCGCGCATCCGCAACCTGCGCGAGTGGCGCGGGCATCTGCTGGCGCAGATGGAGCGGCAGATCGCGCTGGACCGGTCGGACCGCCTTCGGGCCCTGTACGAGGAGGTCGCCGGGTACCCGGCGCCCGAGGGCGTCCCCGAGGACGTGTCCGGTGACGAACCGGCCGGTCCGGTGCCGTACTTCGCGCTGCCGCTGCGCATCGAGCACGCCGGACGGATCCTGTCGTTCGTGTCGTCGATCTCCACCTTCAACACGCCCATGGACGTCACGGTCGCCGAACTCGCCATCGAGACCTTCCTGCCGGCCGACCCGGCCACCGCCAAGTACCTTCGCACACTGGCCGGTTGAGGCCCCCGACCGGCCCCGGGTCCGCTGGAGCGCGTGTGCGGCGGAGGCGTGGCGTGACAGACTGCCGGCGTACCTCGGCGCGCAGGTCGTCCTGTTCGGACACGGCATGATCCAGACGAGAGGCCCCAGGGGGAGGACCGGCTGTGAGTGAGCGGCGGGCGGCGCCGACCGTGGGCCAGGTGGTGCTGGGCAAGCGGCTGCAGGAGCTGCGGGAGGCGGCCGGCCTCAGCCGCGAGGAGGCGGCCCGGGTGCTCCGGGTGGCGTCGGCGACCGTACGGCGGATGGAGATGGCCGAGGTCGCGCTGAAGATCCCCTACGTGCAGGTGCTGCTGGCCACCTACGGGGCGGCCGGGGAGGAGCAGGCCGCGTTCGTCCGGCTGGCCGAGGAGGCCAACCAGCCGGGCTGGTGGCAGCGGTTCCACGACGTGCTGCCGGACTGGTTCAGCCTGTACGTGAGCCTGGAGGGGGCCGCCCGGATCGTCCGCTCCTACGAGCCGCACTTCGTGCCCGGCCTGCTGCAGACCGAGGCGTACGCGCGCGCGGTGCTGGAGGCCGGGACGATCGGGCGCACCGGGCCGGGGACGACGGAGCGGCACGTGTCGCTGCGCATGGCGCGCCAGCGGCTGCTGGAACGGGAGGATCCGCCCCACCTCTGGGTGATCATGGACGAGACGGTGCTGCGGCGGCCGGTGAGCGTGGACGGCGCGGTGATGCGCGACCAGCTCGACCGGCTGCTGGAGTACGCCGACCGGGACCGCGTCACCCTCCAGCTCGCCGAGTTCGCCGCCGGCCCGCACCCGGGGACGTACGCGCCGTTCACCCTGTTCCGGTTCGCCGAGCCGGAGCTGCCGGACATGGTGTTCACCGAGTACCTCACCGGCGCCCTGTATCTGGATTCCCGCCAGGAGGTCTCCACACATCTGGAGGTCCTTGACCACATGACGGCCCGGGCCTCCTCCGCGCGCCGGACCCGGCAGGTGCTGCGGGAGTATCGCGGGACACTGTGACAGCCGGCGCCCGGCTCAGGCCGCTCCGCCCCTGGCGTCCCGCTCGTCGTCGACGATCTCCGCGTCCACCACGCCGTCCTCCTGCTCCTCCTCCGACGCGCTCCGCTCCCCGGTGGAACCGGCCGCGGCTCCGGAACCGGCCGCGCCGGTCGAGGCGTTCGCGTACATGGCCTGGCCCATGCGCTGGCTCACCGCGGCGAGCTTCTCGACCCCGGTGCGCAGGGCGGCCGTGTCGGCGTTCTCGCCGAGCAGGGTCTTCAGCCCGGTGACCGCCTCCTCGACCTCGGCGCGGGTCTCCGCGGGCACACGGTCGGCGTTGTCCTGGAGGAACCGCTCGGTCTGGTAGACGAGTTGCTCGGCCTGGTTGCGGGTCTCGGCGGCCTCGCGGCGCTTGCGGTCCTCCTCGGCGTACTGCTCGGCCTCCCGCATCATGCGGTCGATGTCGTCCTTGGGCAGGGCGGACCCGCCGGTGACGGTCATCTTCTGCTCACGGCCGGTGGCGAGGTCCTTCGCGGAGACGTGCATGATCCCGTTGGCGTCTATGTCGAAGGCGACCTCGACCTGGGGGACCCCGCGCGGCGCGGGCGGCAGCCCGGTCAGGTCGAAGACGCCCAGCTTCTTGTTGTAGGCGGCGATCTCGCGCTCGCCCTGGTAGACCTGGATGCCGACCGAGGGCTGGTTGTCGGTGGCGGTGGTGAAGATCTCCGAACGCCGGGTCGGGATCGTGGTGTTGCGCTCGATCATCCTGGTCATGATGCCGCCCTTGGTCTCGATGCCCAGGGACAGCGGGGTGACGTCCAGCAGCAGGACGTCCTTGACGTCGCCGCGCAGGACGCCCGCCTGGAGCGCGGCGCCGACCGCGACGACCTCGTCGGGGTTGACGCCCTTGTGCGGGTCCTTGCCGGTGAGTTCCTTCACCAGGCCGGTGACGGCGGGCATCCGGGTGGAACCACCGACCAGGATGACGTGGTCGACGGCGGACAGTTGCACGCCCGCGTCCGCGACCGCCTGGTGGAACGGCTTCCTGCAGCGGTCCAGCAGGTCCTCGGTCAGCTCCTGGAACTGGGCCCGCGTCAGCTTCTCCTCCAGGTGCAGCGGGCCCTCGGCGGAGGCGGTGATGTAGGGCAGGTTGATCGACGTCTCGGAGGACGAGGACAGCTCGATCTTGGCCCTCTCGGCGGCCTCCCGCAGCCGCTGCACGGCCATCTTGTCGGCCCCGAGGTCGATGCCGTACTGCCCCTTGAACCGTTTGGCGAGGTACTCGACGATCCGCTGGTCCCAGTCGTCGCCCCCGAGGTGGGTGTCGCCGTTGGTGGCCTTCACCTCGATCACGCCGTCCCCGATGTCCAGCAGGGACACGTCGAAGGTGCCGCCGCCGAGGTCGAAGACGAGCACGGTCTGCTCCTCGCCGCGGTCCAGGCCGTAGGCGAGGGCGGCGGCCGTCGGCTCGTTGATGATCCGCAGCACCTTCAGGCCGGCGATCTCCCCGGCCTCCTTGGTGGCCTGGCGCTGGGTGTCGTCGAAGTAGGCGGGGACGGTGATCACCGCGTCCGTGACGTCCTCGCCGAGGTACGCCTCGGCGTCCCGCTTCAGTTTCTGCAGCACCCGCGCCGACAGTTCCTGCGCGCGCAGCCGGCTGCCGTCGACGGAGCCCTGATCCGGGAAGCGCCAGCGCGCGTCCCCCATGTGCCGCTTGACCGAGCGGGCGGTGCGCTCGACGTTGGTGACGGCCTGCCGCTTGGCCACCTCGCCCACCAGCACCTCGCCGTTCTTCGCGAACGCCACCACCGAGGGGGTGGTGCGCGCGCCCTCCGCGTTGGCGACGACGGCCGGCTCGCCGCCCTCCAGGACGGCCACCACCGAGTTCGTCGTCCCGAGATCGATCCCGACCGCACGTGTCATGGTCCGTCCCCTTCCGCCAGGAGGTTCCGCCGGGACGCAGCCGCCAGGACGCCTGCCGCCCTTCCAGCACAGGACGCGGGTGCGCTCTTGTCAATGCGCGGGTACCCGGGAAACGGCGATGCCGCGCACCCGGTGGGCACGCGGCACCGGCGGGGCCGACGGGCGTCAGGCCAGCTCGGCCGTCAGGGTGATGGCCGTACCGGTCAGGGCCTGGCTGACCGGGCAGTTCTTCTTGGCGTCCTCGGCCGCCGAGCGGAAGCCGTCCTCGTCCAGGCCCGGCACCTCGCCGCGGACGGTGAGGTGGATGCCGGTGATGCCCTCACCGGGCTGGAAGGTGACGTCGGCCTTGGTCTCCAGACGGGTGGGCGGGGTGCCGGCGCCGGCCAGGCCGTGCGAGAGCGCCATGGAGAAGCAGCTCGAGTGGGCGCCGGCGATCAGCTCCTCGGGGCTGGTCCTGCCGTTCGCCTGCTCGGCGCGCGACGGCCACGACACCGGCTGCTGGCCGATGCCGGAGGAGTCGAAGTGGACGACGCCGTTGCCCTCGAGCAGGTTGCCTTCCCAGACGGTGTGTGCGGTGCGCGTGGTTGCCACGGCTCTTCCTTTCCATGGGGGTCCGGGTTGTTCGGGTACCGCGTCCCATCCGATCACACTCGGGGGCGCCGCACCCCGCGGACCGGGCCACCCGCCGTTCAGGCGGCCCGGTCCTCCTCGGCGCGCGTGGGGAGGGGCACCTGCGGGCCGTCCGCCTCCGACAGCCAGCGCCGCAGAACACGGTGCACGTGCTCGGCGCCGACCGGTTCCACGCCGTCGGCGGCCGGTGCGGACAGGGTCAGCGGCGAGAGCAGGAAGGGCCGGGACTGGTCGCCGCCCAGACCGCCGTGGGACCCGATCTGCTCCTCGAAGGCGAGGACTTCGCCGTATGCGGGGTCGTGGAAGGAGTTGACCATGATGTCGGCGGTGTGCGGGAAGGAGTGGGTGCGGCGGACGGCGTCCGCGGCACCGGGGCCGAAGCCGGCCAGCGGACCGGGCTCCGCGTCCAGGCGGGCCAGCGGGATCTCGGTGCCGTACGGGCCGAGCACCAGGCCGTCGTGCTCCTCGCTGCGCACCAGCAGGAACCCGATGCCGGGGTGGTTGGCGAGGGTGGTGAGCAGGCCCGGGTGGCGGGCGTCGATCTCCTCCCGGGTCATGCGGTGGGGCACGTCCGGGAAGGACACCAGGCCGAGGTTCCCGGAGGCCAGTACGACGGGTTCGGTGCCCCGGGCGGGGCGGTGCCCGTCGCCGTTCACCTCCTCGGGCCGGCCCAGGGCGGCCCGGACCGCGGCGCGGGCCTCGGCGCCGCTGCGGGTCCGCCCGGCGCGGCGCGGCACGGGCAGTCCGCAGCCGGCCCGGACCAGGTCGCCGAGGGTGAGACCGTAGCGGGAACGGAAGGTCTCGCCCGGGCTCTGGCCGTGGTCGGACAGGACGACGACGCGGAAGGGGCGCGGTGCGTGCTCGGCGGCCTTCTCGATGAGGGCGAGGGACCGGTCGAGCCGTTTCAGCACCTTCTCGGCGTCCCGGCCGCGCGGCCCGGAGTGGTGCGCGACCTCGTCGTAGGCGACGAGGTCGGCGTAGACGGCGCTGCGGCCGGCCAGCATGTCGCCGAGCACGGCGGCGACCACGACGTCGCGCTCGACGACGGTGGCGAAGGCGCGCACGAAGGGGTAGAGACCGCCCCGGCCGACGCGGGGCCGCTCCTTGCGGACGCGGGCCCGGGTGGACTGGACGATCTCGCGGACCACCTCGGCGACGAAGGACAGGGCCGTGCGCACGGCGTTGGCCGGATCGGAGAAGTAGGCGAAGTAGCCGGCACGGGACCGGTTCTCCCGGCCCCGGCGGCGGATGGCGATGGACAGGACCAGCGCCTGTTCGCCCGCGCCGCCGCTGAACAGGTTGCCGCGGCTGGCACCGTCCACGGCGAGCAGCCCGCCGTCGCCGGTCCGCCGCACGGCGCGGCGCTGGAGTTCGGCGGCGCTGGTCGGGCGGTTGCACACCATGACTTCCCCGCGGTCCTTCTCGTACCAGCGGAAGGCGGGCACGTCGAAGGTGCTGCCGTGCAGGATGCCGAGCTGGCTGGCTCCGGTCTGGCTGGACCAGTCGGTGCGCCAGGGGGTGAGCCGGTGGGTGGGCCGCATACCGTCGGCGGTCGCCAGCCAGCGGCCGACGGTGGGCATCAGACCCCTGCGGACCGCGTCGGTGAGCACGTCGTGGCCTACGCCGTCGAGCTGCACGCAGACCAGGCCGGGGGTGTCCGCGCAGGGCGGGCTCGCTCTCCTGCGGCGGTCGGCGAGGCGCAGCAGCCGGCTGCGGTAGGCGTCGTCGTCGCGTACGGCGAGAGCCGCGCCGGTGGCCGAGGCGACGGCGGACATCACGGCGGCCACCACGACGGCGGTCTCCGGGGCCGCCTCGGGCCGGCCGGAGGGGTTGAGGCGCAGGGCGAGCAGCAGCAGCGAGCCGTTGAGGAAGAAGACCAGCAGGCCGAGGACGAGGGCCGGCACGAGCAGCAGCAGCCGCACCAGGAGCGGCCAGACCACGGCCGAGAGCAGCCCGAAGGCCCCGGCACCGCAGGCGGCCGTGACGGCTATGCGGGTGGCGCTGTCGCCGTCGGCGGACTGGAGCCTGAAGTCGGGAAGCAGACCGGCGAGCACGAGCATGGTGAGCGTGGAGACCGCCCACACCGTGGCGCTCCGCCCGATCTGACTGGCGATCCGCCGCCACCGCACGTCCCGCACGCCCCGCACACCTCACGTCCCGCCCCGCTCGACCGACCGGGCCCCGGCTCCCACCTTGTCACACCGGGCCGGGCGCTTCCGGGCCGGACGCTTCCCGGCCGGGCGGCGCGCCGGTACACCGCGGGGGTGCGGGCGCGGGGCGGGGCCTCAGCGTCCGTCGTAGCCGGCCGTCGGCATCGACAGCCTGCGGTGCACCCGCGCCTTCATCTGCGCGTCGTACGACGGCTCGGCCCGCCCCACCGTCTCCACACGGACCCCTCGCCGCGCGCACTCGGCGGCGAACTCCTCCACCGAGGACAGCGCGCGCTCCAGCACGCGCCTGCTGGGCGCGACGAACACGTCCACTCCGGACCGCACACCGTCCCACAGCGCGCAGTGGTCGAAACGCAGCCCGCCGACGAGAAGTTCCCGCGCGACGACGTAACCGCGTTCCGCGGCCCAGCGCGCGCACATGGCGTGCTGACTGCGGGAGTCCACCAGGAAGGGGTCGGCCTCCAGTTCCTCAAGGGGCGTCAGACTCGCGATGGCGGTGACCCGCACCGGCGCGAGCCCGCCGGAGGCACCCCGTAACTGTCCCATGGCGTCCCCCCACCTCCGGGTTTCGCCAGAGACCCTACCGCTGCCCGTAGGCTTCGGGGGAGTCGCGTGAAGGAGGCGAAGGAGGTACCGGTGGAGATCACCTGGTGGGGGCACGCCACCTGCACACTCGAGGATGCGAACACACGCGTGATCACCGATCCCCTGTTCGCCGCCCGGCTCGCGCACCTGCGGCGCCGCCGGGGCGCGGTACCCCCCGCCGAGGCCCACCGCGCGGACCTGGCACTGGTGTCCCATCTGCACGCCGACCACCTGCATCCGCCCTCGCTGGCCGCGCTCCCCCCGGGCACGCGCCTCCTGGTACCCCGGGGCGCACCACGGGCGGTGCCCGCGCTGCGCCGGCTCGCGCGGCTGCGGATCACCGAGGTGGCACCGGGGGACGAGGTGCGGGTCGGGGACCTGCTGGTCCGGGTGGTGCCCGCACGGCACGACGGGCGCCGGCTGCCGGTCGGCCCGCACCGCTCGCCGGCGCTCGGATACGTCGTCACCGGCGAGGCGCGGACCTACTTCGCCGGGGACACCGGGCTGTTCGACGACATGGCCGAGCAGGTGGGGCCGGTGGACCTGGCGCTGCTGCCGGTGGGCGGCTGGGGACCGTTCCTCGGAGCGGGGCACCTGGACGCGGGGCGGGCGGCGCGGGCACTGGCCCGGCTGGCGCCGCGGGCCGCGGTACCGGTGCACTACGGCACGTACTGGCCGATCGGCATGGACGCCGTGCGCCCGCACGAATTCCACGCGCCCGGTGACGAGTTCGTGCGCCTGGCGGCCGTGACCGCGCCGGAGGTGGCGGTGCACAAGCTGGGGCACGGGGAGCGGCTGCGGCTGGAGGTCGCACGGTGAGATGGCTGCCGGGCGCGGTGACGCTGGCGGCCGCGTCGGCACGGTCCGTGCCGCCGGAGTCCACGCAGCAGGCGCTCGGCTATCCGTCGCTGTTCCTGCTCGTGCTGATCGGGGCGCTGGTCCCGGTGGTGCCGACCGGCGCCCTGGTGAGCACGGCGGCGGTGGTGGCGTTCCATCAGACGGCGCCGTTCTCGCTGCTGCTGGTGTTCGTCACGGCCTCCCTCGCGGCCTTCCTGGGGGACGCGACGCTGTACTGGCTGGGTCGGCGCGGGCTGCGGTCGAAGAACGGCTCGCGCTGGCTGGAGGCGATCCGGTCGCGGACGCCGGAGGAGCGCCTCCGGCAGGCGCAGGGCAAGCTGGCCGAGCACGGGGTCGCGGTGCTGGTGCTGTCCCGGCTCGTCCCGGCGGGCCGGATACCGGTGATGCTGGCCTGCCTGCTGGCCGAGTGGCCGCTGCGGCGGTTCTCCCGGGGCAACCTGCCGGCCTGTCTGGCGTGGGCGCTGACGTACCAGGTGATCGGCATCCTGGGCGGCTCCCTGTTCCCGGAGCCCTGGGAGGGGGTGGCCGCGGCGGTGGCGCTGACAGTGCTGATCAGCGCCGTGCCGGGCGCCGTGCGGCGCCTTCGGCGGGCCGAGCGGTAGCGGCGCGCCCCAGGGCCCGGCTCACTCGAGGACGCGCGAGCCCCCCACCGGGAGGTCCCACAGGTCCTCGCGGTCCAGGCCCGTCTTCTCCCAGGCCGCCCGCACCCGGGTCAGCGGCTCCAGGACGGGTTCGGCCGACAGCACGAACGTGCCCCAGTGCATCGGGGCCATTCTGCGCGCCCCCAGGTCCAGGGTGGCCCGCACCGCCTCCTCCGGGTCGCAGTGGACGTCGCTGAGCCACCAGCGGGGATCGTAGGCGCCGACGGGCATGAGGGCGAGGTCGATCCCCGGGTAGCGGCGGCCTATCCGGGCGAACCAGTGGCCGTAGCCGGTGTCGCCGGCGAAGTAGAGACGCTGCCCGTCCGGGGCGGTGAGGACCCAGCCGCCCCAGAGGCTGTGGCAGGTGTCGGTGAGGGTGCGCTTGGACCAGTGGTGGGCGGGCACGAAGTCGAAGCGGACGCCGGACAGTTCGGCGCCCTCCCACCAGTCCAGCTCGGTGACGCGGGTGAACCGGCGCCGCAGGAACCAGCGGCCGAGACCGGCGGGCACGAACACCGGGGTGCCGCGCGGGAGCCGGTTCAGCGTGGGCGCGTCCAGGTGGTCGTAGTGGTTGTGGCTGATGACGACCGCGTCGACGCGCCGCAGGCTCTCCCAGGGGACGCCGACGGGGGTGATGCGGGCCGGGGTGCCGAGGATACGGCGGGACCAGACGGGGTCGGTGAGCACGGTCAGCCCGCCGGCCCGGACGATCCAGCTCGCGTGTCCCGCCCAGGTGACGGCGAGGGTGCGGGTGCCCACGCTCGGCAGCGGGCCGGGGGCGTACGGGATCCGGGGGATGTCGGCGAGGGCCTCGGGGGCCGGGCGTACGGCCCCCTCGCGGGCGAAGCGGGCGAGGGCCCTGAACCCGGGCAGGGGCGCGGTGAGCCGGTCGTGGAAGGTACGCGGCCACACCCGGTGCTCGCCCAGCGGGCGGGGGTCGGCCAGCGGGGGGAACGGGGGCGCGAGCGCGGACCTGGGCGCGCGTGCGGCGGCCGCGCCGCCCGCTGGTTCCGCCCGGTCCGGCGCGGGCGTGGATGCCTTCGTGGCGGGCGTGGTGGGCCCGCAGGCCGTGGAGGTCGCCGTGGAGGTCGTGGTGGTGGACCGGGGCTCATGCGTCTGCTGCGTCATCGAGGAGGCTCCCGTCGCTGAGCGTCGTCGCGGAGGCCGTCGAAGGCCGACCTCAAGGAGACCAACGCGCGGTGCACGTGTGGCAGTTCCAACGGTGAGGGTGACGTGAGGCATTCCGTGCGTTCCTCGTCGGTGCCGCCCAGCAGCTGCCCCGTGGCGAGCCGTACCCGCAGCTCCCCGAGCCCGTCGCCGAAGCGGTGGCCGCCGGGCGCGGGCATGCCGAGCCGGGCGGTGAGGAAGTCCTCGAGTTCCTGCGCGTCCGTCACGCCCCGGCGGCCGAGCTCCTCGCCCAGCGGCGCGAGGTCGGCGTACAGGTGACGGCCGGCCTGCGGCGGCCGGGCGAGGGCGCCGGCCGCGACGACCGCGGCGTGCGCGGCGGCCGCCACGCGCGCGTGCAGGCGTACGGCGGCCTCGCGGCGCTCCGCGACGGGCGCGGGCTCGTCGAGGGCGTATCCGGCCGCGACGCTCACGGGCGCGGCGACCCGGGCGTCCAGTGCGGTGAGGACGTCGAGCACGCGCGCGTGCAGCCGCTCCCCCGCCGCCCCGGGCGGCACGCGCGCGACGGCTGCGGGCCAGCCGGGCGGCAGCAGGGCGCCGGCCAGGTCGGAGACGACGGTGACCCGGTCGGGAAGCATCTCGGCGGGGCTGAGCAGGACGGTCCCGTGCGGGTCGTGCAGGGTGTCGCGCCACGTCTCGTCGCTGACCAGGTGCAGCCCCTCGGCGACGGCCGCCTCGACGGTCTCGTGCAGCAGTTCGGGCGGGGCGACGGTGGCGGTGGGGTCGTCGGCCACCGACAGCACCAGCAGCCGGGGTTCACCACCCTCGGCACGGACCCGGCGCACGGTCTCCAGCAGGGCGTACGGGTCGGGGACACCGCCGCTCTCGGCAGGGGTCGGCACATGGAACACGGGTCTGCCGAGCAGCCGGGCGTAGGGCGCCCACCAGGCGGCGCAGGGGCGCGGCACCAGCACGTCGCCGCCGTCCCCGGCCAGCGCGGCGGTCACGGCGAGCAGCAGGGCGGGGGCGCCGGGGCCGGCGATCACCCGGTCGGGGACGCAGGACAGCCCGCGCCGGGTCCAGTAGCCGCAGGCCGCCTCCAGCAGGGCCGGCGAACCACCGACCGGCTGGGCCTCGGCGCGGCTCGCGGCGGCGGCGAGCGCGGCGGCGAGTTCCGGCAGGACGGGCAGGCCGTCGCCGGGCAGCGGGGGCCCGTAGCGGACGGGGCCGTGCCCCTCCGGGTCCGTGCGCCGCATGTCCGCCTCCGGGCTGTCGTGGTCGTGGTGCCGTCCGCCGTCCCGTTCCGTGCCCTCCTCCGCCCGGCCGCCCACCGGCCTGCCGGCTCCGGCCGCTCCGGCGGCGCCGGGTGCGGGGGCTCCGGGCCGGCGCGTCCGGTGCCCGCGGATGGTGCCCGCGGATGGTGCCCTCGGCTGGGTGTGTACCCGCCGGGCGGCGCGCCATGGCCGGTGTTCGCGGTCGGTCCCGTCAACGTGCCGGGCCGGCCGGGCGCCGGGCGCCCGGGGGCCGTCGGCGGCCGAGGAGCCGGTAGCCCGCCCCGGCACAGGCGGCGGCGATCAGCGCTCCGCCGGCCGCCAGGGCCGGGACGGAGTCACCGAAGGTGCCTCCCTGCCCCGCCGCCACTCCGTGCCCGACGTGCGCGGGCGTGCAGTCGTCGTCCCCGCCGGACGGGCGGCATCCGTCGCCGCCGCCGTCCTCGCAGGGATCGCTCCCCTCACACTCCTGGTTCTGGCCCTGGCCCTGGTTCTGGCCCTGGCCCTGGCCCTGGCCCTGGTTCTGGCCCGGGGGCTGCAATTGCCCCTGGCCCTGCGCCTGCCCGTCTCCCTCGACCTCGCTCTGCGCCTGCCCCTGCCCCTGCCCCTGCCCGTCTCCCTCGGTCTGGCCCTGCCCCTGCCCGTCTCCCTCGGTCTGGCCCTGCGCCTGCCCCTGCCCCTCTCCCTCGACCTGACCCTCCGTCTGCTCCTGGGTCTGCCCCGACCCCTGCTGCGGCGGCGGAGTCTCGCGCCCCTCCGCGGATGCGCACACCCCTCCCGGGACCGCACCGGTGCCGCCGACGCAGGGCACGGGCACCGGCACCGGCACCGGCACCGGAGCGGGCACGCCGGCCGGTGCCCCGGGCCCCACGGCGCCGGGACTCTCCCCGGCCAGGGGGTCCGCCGACGCGGTGGGCCCGGATATGACGAGCACGGCGCCGGCCAGGACGGCGACGGACAGAGGACGGGCGGTGCGGCGCATGGGGCGGGCTCCTCGGCGAGAACGGCGGTCGTCGGTGGCGGGGCACGGCCGGTGCCCTCCACTGCCATCAGAGCCCGCCAGGCGCCGTGCCGCGCGCGGCCGGACCCCATTCGCGGGACACGGACCGCCGGGCGGGTGACATCGCCCCGCCGCGGCCCGGTCTCCCCTCCCCCGGCAGGTTTTCGGCACCGGCAGCAGGTCACCCGGCAGAGCGGGAAAGGCACCGCGCGAATGCCGGGAGGCCCGTGTCGGCCGTCGGCCGACGGGTACGCGGTGCGGACACCTTCGACCCTCTGGAGGGAGACCATGCAGCGAGGCAGCGACCGGCTGAACGTCCACCGGGACGACGAGATGAAACACGAGCTGCGGGGCCTGCTCAGGTCCGGGCACCCGACGCGCACCGAGGAGTGGCACGACCCGGAGCCGGCCGCGGACGACGACCCCGAGGTGTGGGCCGGACCCGTCGCCCCGGGGCAGGTGGGCGCGTCGCTGGAGACGGTGCGGCTGGAGCTGGCGCGGCACCTGGGGCGGCACGCCTTCCCGGCCGGCGCCGGCGAGCTGGCCCGGGCACTGCGCCGCCGCAACGCCCCCGGCGCCCTGATCGACGCGGTGGCGGGACAGTCCCGCTCGCACCGCTACGAGAACGTGCAGCAACTGGCCGAGGCGCTGGTGGCCTGATGGGCCGGGCCCGGGCGGCGGCGTGCGGAACGGGGCGCCCGGGCCCGGGCCGAGGAGGCCGTTCCCCGTACCGCGGACCGAAAGTGAGAGAGCATGCGTATCGCGTTTCTGGTGGCCCCCGAGGGCGTCGAGCAGGTCGAGCTGACCGAGCCGTGGAAGGCCGCCGCCGACGGCGGGCACGAGCCGGTGCTGGTGTCGACCGCGTCCGGCCGGATCCAGGCGTTCGACCACCTCGACAAGGCGGACACCTTCCCCGTGGACGAGGTGGTGGGTGAGACGCAGGCCGGCGGTTTCGGCGCCCTGGTACTGCCCGGCGGGGTGGCCAATCCCGACTTCCTGCGGATGGACGAGAAGGCCGTCGCCTTCGTGAAGGAGTTCTTCGAACGGGGCCGGCCGGTCGCCGCGATCTGTCACGCCCCGTGGACGCTGGTCGAGGCGGACGTCGTACGGGGCCGGGTGCTGACGTCCTGGCCCAGCCTGCGCACCGACATCCGCAACGCGGGCGGCACCTGGGTGGACGAGCAGGTCAAGATCTGCGACCACGGCTCCAACACACTGGTGACCAGTCGCAAGCCGGACGACCTCAAGGCGTTCTGCGACGCGATCCTGCAGGTGGTGGCCGGTGCGGCGGGCTGATCCCGTCCCCCCGTCGCGAGAGGGCCGGCCCGTGCGGGCCGGCCCTCTCGCGCACGGACGTCCGGATCAGGTGCCCGAGGTGCCCGGAGCCACCGCCTCGCCGCAGCCGCGCTCACGGGCGCCCTCGCGGGTGCGGCCCGCGCTCACCAGGCGGCGCGGGTTGCGGCGCAGGTACTCGCCCTCGAGCTGCGCCATCCGCTCGTTGTGGGCCCGCAGCGCGTCGTTGGAGCCGTACAGCAGGGTGTCGTGACGCGTGCGGTGGATCGTCTCCAGCTCCTTCATGAGCTGCTGGTCGTCCAGTCGGCTGGGCTCGACTCCGGTCATGGTGGTGCCCCGCTCGTCGTGTCGTGTCTGCGGCTCGCGTTCCTGCATCCACTGTACGAACATCCCGCTCCCCGGGCCTGTCTGGCACCTGGCGCCAAGACGTGGCACTGCCCTGCGCCCGGGCCTGGTACGCGCCGGTCAAGGTTCGCCCCGTCGCGCGAACCTTGACCGGCGCGGCCCCGGGGGTGTCGTTCGGATCAGCTCGGGGCCGCGACGCCCGGCACGGCACCTCGCCGCGACGTCGGATCAGCCGAGTACGCCCCGTACGCGGCGGATCCTCCGCCCTGCGAGGCCCCGCACCGGACGCCGCGGCCCGATCCGACCTGGCCCGAACGGCACCCCCTAGCGGGCGCGTTCCACCCGCCGCTCGTCCCAGACCGGCTCGGAGGTCTCGCGGACGCGGCCGTCGCTGCCGAAGACCAGGAAGCGGTCGAAGGAGCGGGCGAACCAGCGGTCGTGGGTGACCGCGAGGACGGTGCCCTCGAAGGCCTCCAGCCCCTCCTGGAGGGCTTCGGCGGACTCCAGGTCGAGGTTGTCGGTGGGCTCGTCCAGCAGCAGGGCGGTGACGCCTTCCAGTTCCAGCAGCAGGATCTGGAAGCGGGCCTGCTGGCCGCCGGAGAGCCGGTCGAAGGACTGCTCGGCCTGGCCGGTCAGCTCGTAGCGGCGCAGCCGGGACATGGCCGCGCCCCGGTCCTGGGCGTGCTCCTTCCACAGGATGTCCAGCAGGGTGCGGCCGACGAGTTCGGGGTGGGCGTGGGTCTGCGCGAAGTGGCCGGGCACGACCCGGGCACCGAGCTTCCACTCCCCCGTGTGCGCCACCTCCTGCCCGGCCAGCAGCCGCAGGAAGTGCGACTTGCCGGAGCCGTTGGAGCCGAGCACGGCGACCCGTTCGCCGTAGAAGACCTCCAGGTCGAACGGCTTCATCAGACCGGTCAGCTCGAGGCCCGCGCAGGTGACCGCGCGCACGCCGGTACGGCCGCCCTTCAGGCGCATGGTGATGTCCTGCTCGCGCGGCGGCTCCGGCGGCGGTCCGGCCTCCTCGAACTTGCGCAGCCTGGTCTGGGCCGCCTGGTAGCGGGAGGCCATCTCGTGGCTGACGGACGCGGCCTGGCGGAGATTGATCACGAGCTTCTTGAGCTGGGCGTGCTTCTCGTCCCAGCGCCGGCGCAGTTCCTCGAAGCGGGCGAAGCGCTCGCGGCGCGCCTGGTGGTAGGTGGCGAAGCCGCCGCCGTGCACCCAGGCGTCGGCGCCGGCCGGGCCCGGTTCCACGGAGACGATCCGCTCGGCCGCGCGGGCGAGGAGTTCCCGGTCGTGGGAGACGAACAGCACCGTCTTGCGGGTCTCCCGTAGCTGCTGCTCCAGCCAGCGCTTGCCGGGCACGTCGAGGTAGTTGTCCGGCTCGTCGAGCAGCAGCACCTCGTCCGTGCCGCGCAGCAGTGCCTCCAGGACGAGGCGCTTCTGCTCACCGCCGGAGAGGGTGCGCACCTGGCGCCACTGGGCCCGTTCGTAGGGCATGCCGAGGGCCGCGGTGGTGCACATGTCCCACAGGGTCTCGGCCTCGTAGCCGCGTGCCTCGGCCCAGTCGGCGAGGGCCTGCGCGTAGCCGAGCTGGGCGGCCTCGTCGTCGACGGTCATGATGGCGTGCTCGGCCCGGTCCACGGCCCGCGCCGCCTCCCGGACACGGGGCGGGGCGACGGAGACGAGCAGGTCGCGCACGGTCGTCTCGTCCCGCACGGAGCCGACGAACTGACGCATCACGCCGAGGCCGCCGCTGACGGTCACCGTTCCGCCGTGCGGTTTCAGCTCGCCGGAGACCAGCCGGAGCAGGGTCGTCTTGCCGGCGCCGTTGGGGCCGACCAGGGCGACGGCCGCACCCTCGCCCACCCGGAAGGAGACATCGCCGAGCAGCGTCCTGCCGTCGGGGAGGTGGTACTCGAGGTGCGCGGCTTCCAGATGTCCCATGAGGAGGCATTCTGTGGGCCGCCCGGGGGCGGGGGCAAACCGTTATCCGGGGCGACGGATTTCCCGTTGCGGCAGGGCTCGGCCGACGTCGAGAAGGCGCGCCCAGAGATGGTCCGACTGGCGGGTGACGCGCATCGCCCGCGGGTTCCTGAGCATCCACCGCAGGGGTTCGTCGCGCGGCCGGCCGGCCGCCACGACGGTCTTGGTCGGGTCGAAGTCGATCAGCAGTCCCCACGGGGCGCGGTACGCGACCGGGTTCGACGCCTCCAGGGCTTCCACGACGAGCGTTCCGGCACGGTCCGCGGTCGGGGACCAGGGCAGTCGGACGCTGGCGACGCGTCCGAGCGGCATCCTCCGGTCTGTCCCCCGTCCCGCCGCGCCGGGCCGCCGCGGCGTCTCCGAGCAGCGGGAACACGGGGGCGCGGCTCGCCTTCGAGACCCGCTCCGCAAGGGCGGGGACGCCGGCGGGACGTCCCCGCACGCGCTCTCGGGCGGACCGGTGAGAGCGGTCCGGTGACCGGCGTGTCCGGGCACAAGAAGCGGGCGCTTCAGGGTAACCGGACCCCATGAGCCCAGACCTCGACCTCACTGTCCCGAGGCCCCGCCTCCGCACCCTGTCCAAGCTGCTCGAGTACGACTGCCGGCTGTTCGAGCTGGCGGCCGGCCGGCACTGGCCCGGCGCCGAGCGGGTGCTGCCCCGGCTCAGCCGGAGCGCGAACCACGGGGTGTTGTGGTTCGCGACGGCCGCCGCGATCGCGGCGAGCCGTTCGCCGCGGGCCCGGCGGGCCGCGACCCGGGGGGTGGCCTCCCTGAGCGTGGCCTCCCTGGTCATCAACACCCTGGGCAAGCGGTCGGTGCGCCGGGCCCGGCCGGTGCTGGACCCGGTGCCGCTGTCGCGGCAGCTCAAGCGGCAGCCGATCACCACCTCCTTCCCCTCCGGCCACGCCGCCTCGGCGGCCGCCTTCGCCACCGGGGTCGCCCTGGAGTCGCCGCGGTGGGGTGCGGCGGTCGCGCCGGTGGCGTTCTCCGTGGCCATGTCGCGCGTGTACACGGGCGTGCACTATCCGAGTGACGTACTGGCGGGGGCCGCGCTGGGCGCGGGCGCCGCGCTGGCGGTGCGGGGCCTGGTCCCGACCCGAACCCAGGCCGCGCCGGCGCCGCGACCCCGGACCGGGGCACCGGCGCTGCCCGACGGCGAAGGCCTGGTGCTGGTCGCCAACCGCGCCTCGGGCACCTCCGACCGGGTGCGGGTGCTGCACGAGGCGCTGCCCGGGGCGGAGATCGTGGAGTGCGCCCCCGAGGACGTGCGGGCGGAACTGGAGAAGGCCGCGGCGCGGGCGCGGGTGCTGGGGGTGTGCGGGGGCGACGGAACGGTGAACACGGCGGCCGGGGTGGCCCTGCGGCGCGGTCTGCCGCTGGCGGTGCTGCCCGGGGGCACGCTCAACCACTTCGCCTACGACCTGGGGGTGGAGGACGAACGGACCCTGGCCGACGCCGTACGGGCGGGCGAGGCGGTCCGGGTGGACGTCGGCCGGTTCGCGGCGGGCGATCACGAGGGCCTCTTCCTGAACACCTTCAGCCTCGGTGTCTATCCGGAGCTGGTGCGCGAGCGGGAGCGGTGGTCGCCCCGGATCGGCGGCTGGCCGGCCGGGATGCTCGGCGCGGCGAAGGTGCTGCGCGCCGACCGGCACCCGCTGACGGTGGAACTGCGCGGCAGGCGCCACCCGCTGTGGCTGCTGTTCGTGGGCAACGGCGTCTACCACCGGATGGGTCTCGCTCCCGGGCGCCGGACCGACCTGGCGGACGGACGGCTGGACGTGCGGGTGGTGCACGGCACACGCAGGCCCGCGCTGCGGCTGCTCGCGGCCGCCGCGGCCGGACCGCTCACCCGGTCACCGGCCCATGCGGCGGTCCAGGTGAACCGGCTGCGGCTGACCGGCCTCGCCCCCGGGACGCCCCTGGCGTACGACGGCGAGGTGGTCGAGGTGGGCGGGGACGTGCTGGTGGAGAAGGTCCCCGAGGCGCTGACGGTGTACCGGCCGCTGTCCTGACCACCCGGCCGACCGCCGGAGCCGAGCGACGTCCACATTGCGAAACGCGGGTCTCACCATCCGGCATGGGCGCGTACCGTTCGGCGTACCGCGCGACGGGGCGCCGGCCCCACCGCCGGTGACGTCGACCAGGGGCGAAGGGACACAGCCATGCCGAAGGCACAGGAGACCGCCGTCTACACGCACGGGCACCACGAGTCGGTGCTGCGGTCGCACACCTGGCGGACCGCCGCCAACTCCGCGGCCTACCTGCTCGACGTGCTGGAACCCCGGATGCGGATCCTGGACATCGGCTGCGGTCCCGGCACCATCACCGCCGACCTGGCCGCGCTGGTCCCCGAAGGGCACGTCACCGGCGCCGACCGGGCCCCCGCGATCCTGGAGCGGGCCCGGGCGACCGCCGAGGCACGCGGCCTGACCAACGCGGACTTCACGGTGGCCGACGTCCACGCGCTGGACTTCCCCGACGACACGTTCTGCGTGGTCCACGCCCACCAGGTGCTCCAGCACGTCGGCGATCCGGTGGCGGCGCTGCGCGAGATGCACCGGGTGACCAGGCCCGGCGGGTACATCGCGGTACGCGACGCCGACTACGCGGCGATGACCTGGTACCCGGCGCTGCCGGGCCTGGACGACTGGCTGGACCTGTACGAGGCGGTCGCCCGGGCCAACGGCGGCGAGCCGGACGCCGGCCGGCGGCTGCGGGCCTGGGCACTGGCCGCGGGACTGTCGGACGTCACGGCGACCTCCAGCACCTGGACGTTCGCCACCCCCGAGGAGCGGGCCTGGTGGAGCGGGCTGTGGGCCGACCGCACGGTGGATTCGGACTACGCGGACCGGGCCGTGCGGGGCGGGCACGCCACGCCCGAGCGGCTGCGGGCGGCGTCGGCGGCCTGGCGGGACTGGGGCCGGCGGGAGGACGCCTGGTTCGGTGTCCTGCACGGCGAGATCCTGTGCCGCAAAGCGGCCTGACCGCGGCCCCGGGGAAACCCCGGGGCCGTCCGGCTCGTCCGGCTCACTGACGGGGCAGCAGCGGCCCCAGCGGGCCGAGGTCCAGGTTGAGGTCCTCGGGCCGCAGCCCGTAGCGGTCCCGCAGCTCGGCCATCCGCTCCTCCAGGAGCATCAGGGTGAGCCCGATCCGCTCCTCCTGGTCCTCGGTCAGCTCGCCGGTGTCGAAACGTCGCACCGCCTGCCGTTCCATGAGCTGGCGCAGCAGTTCCACCACGGTCAGCACCAGTTTGACCAGGTCGCGTTCGACCGTGTCGGGCTCCAGGTCGAGCCGGTTGCGGGAGGTCACTGCAACTCCTCGAAGGGTGAGGGCACCGACTCGTTCACGGAGCTGATCAGCGCGTTGAGATCGATGCGGACGAGATCGACGTCGGCTATCCGCAGCGTCAGGTCCCCGGTGATGACGACCCCGCCCGCCAGCAGCCGGTCGAGCAGGTCCACGAGTGCGATCTCACGTCGCTCGACGACGGTCACGCTTCCTCCCCACTGAACGAGTAGGCGGCCCAGGGTCCGGTGAGTTCCACCCGGATACCGGGGGTCTCGTCCTTCGTGCGGTCCACCAGCTCCACGAACTCCTCGCAGGCCGCGCGCGGCACCAGGTAGGCCGCGTTGAGCACGTTCTGCCCCGACGCCCCGGACAGCGCGGGATTCTGGGCGGGATGCATCCGGAAGTCCTCGGAGTGCCGGCTGAGCCGGTCGTGCAGGGATCGCGCCAACGACTCCGCCCGCTGCCACCTCTCCTCGTGCGCCTCGCTGTGCCGCCGGCGGCTGCGCAGATAGTCACGGCCGCTGGCGGGCTTCGCCGCCGCCGCGGCGGCGGGCTCGGCGGGTTCGGGCTCCACGAACACCTTCACGCCCCATTCCACCCGGCCCTCGAGCCGGTCCAGGGCGCGCCGGAAGTCGTCCTCGCGGGCCTCGATCATGGCCCGGATGCCGCTGTCGTCCCGGAAGACGGTCGCGAGGCGCAGCGGCAGCGGGGTGGTGACCGTGCTGAGCGCGGCGATCACGCCCTGGTGGGCGCGGGCGGTCGCGCTCAGCCAGTCCAGGTCCTCGAGCCGGGCGCGCAGCGCCTGCTCACCGAAGTCCGCCTCCGGAACCGTGCTGACGACCGCGACCAGTCCGTGGTGGTGCAGCAGCGCCGGCGGGGCGCCCCCGATACCGGTCAGCTCGGCCTGCAGCGGCGCGTCCAGCGGGCGGCAGACGGCGTAGACGTAGCGCAGTGCGCTCATGAGGTCTCCTCCTCCGTCGGCACGCTGCCGGGTGCCAGTTCCTGGAGCCGCTCCAGCCGCTCCCTGAGCTCGGCGTTCTCCTTGGCCAGCTCGTTCCGGCGGGCGCTGGAGGACAGCGCGGGATCGGTCTCCCACCAGTCGATACCCATCTCCTTGGCTTTGTCGACCGAGGCGACGACGAGCCGGAGCTTGATGGTGAGGAGCTCGATGTCGAGCAGGTTGATCTTGATGTCGCCCGCGATGACGACACCCTTGTCGAGCACACGCTCCAGGATGTCGGCGAGGTTGGCCCCGCTTCCGCTCTGGCCGTAGGGCTCGGGGAATCGGCCGGCGGTCGTCATCGACGGCTCCCGCCTCCGGAGTGCTCGGGCTCCTCTTCGAACTCGGGCTCCTCCTCGTACTCCCCGTACTCATCCTCGTACTCCTCGGGCTCCTCCCCCTGCTCCTCCTCGTAGGGGCCCTCCTCCTCGTCCTCGTACTGCTCCTCCTCGGGCTCCTCCTCGTACTCGTCCTCGAAGTCTTCGTCGTCCTCGGCGGCGGGCTCCTCGCCCTCTTCGCGCTCCTGGGGCTCCTGCGTCCCCTCCGCCTCCTCCTGCTCGGACTCCTCCTCGGCCACCGCGTCCTCGTGGCTGCGGACGACCTCGCCGTCGCGGATCTCCCCGCGCCAGCCGTCCTCGGCCTCGCCCTTGAGCGTGATGAACCGGGCGAAGTTCTTGAAGTCGAGCCGGACCCGGCGGCCCTGGGCACGCCAGATGTTGCCCGTCTTCTCGAAGAGGCCGCTCGGGTAGTACTCCATGACCAGCAGGACGCGAGTCAGGTTCTCGTCGAGCCAGTGGAAGCTCACGACGCCCTTCGTGGTGCCCTTGGCGCCCTCCGACTGCCACTGGATCTTGTAGTCGGGCACCTGCTCGACCGTGTGGGCCTTCCAGCTCCGGCTGGACCAGAAGACCTTGGCCTGCCAGTCGGAGCTCGTGTCGTCGGCGCGGCTCGCGCTCTTGACGCCCTTGGCGAAGGTGCTGAAGTCCTGGTACTGGGTCCACTGGTCGTAGGCGGTGCGCACCGGCACACCGACGTCGACGGACTCGACGATGACCGTCGGCTTGTTGCCACCGCCCTTGCGCTTCTTGCCCTTGCCGCCCCCCAGGCCCTTCAGCTTGTCCATGACGGTGTCCTTGGCGTGCGAGGCGCCGAGTTCCAGCGCGGAGCGCAGCGGCCCCTTGCCCTCGGCGACCTTGCGGCCGGCGTCCAGGGCGAGCTTGGCGAAGCCCGGGCTGTTGCCCTCGGCGATGTCGGTGAGCCTGCCCGTGGTCTCGCCGAGCTTGCGGCCGACGCCGACCAGCAGTTTCTGAGCCTGGGCACTCAGGTAGTCCTGCACCTCCGCCTTGAGCCGGTCCGCCGCCTCACTGTGCGCCAGATCGGTCAGGGGGTTGCTCGTGGCGGTTTTGCCCGCGGTCTCGCCGGCGGCCGAGGCCGCGGATCCGATGGATTCGGTCATCGGTCATCGCCGCCCTTCGACTGCCGGGACCGGCTGCTGCCACGGCCGCCGCCCGCGGCCGTCTTCTTCGCGGCCGTCCGGCCGGCCGTGCTCTTCGCCGCGGTCTTCTTCGCGGGCGCCTTCTTCGCGGGCGCCTTCTTCGCCGCGGCCTTCTTCGCGGGCGCCTCGCGACGCGGCTGCTCGTCCTCCTGGTCCGCGGAGTCCTCGTGGGCTCCTTCGTCCTGCTCCTCGTACTCCTCCGGCTCCTCGGCCTCGGAGCCGTTGCCGGACGCCACGCCGGAGAGCTGGTCGCGCACCGCGCTGGTACGGCCGTGCAACCGGTCGGCGAGTGCGCTCATCTGCCGCTCGGCCATGGCCCCGGTGGCGGCCTTGCCGACGCCGCGCAGATCCTGGCGGAGCTGGTCCCCGATCTCCTTGAACTGCGGGTTGTGGCGAAGCTGCTGGCCCAGCAGGTCCGCCAGGGCCCGCGGAGTGAGGTTCAGCTTCTTGCCGGCCACCACGGACCCGACCGCGAGGGCCAGTTTGAGTTTCTTGGTGCGCCCCAGAAGGTAGCCGGCCCCTATGGCGAGGCCCAGTCCCGTTCGATTCATCACGTCGTCCTGTTGCCAGTGGTTTCGCCGGAGCGCAGAGCGGTCTCCAGCCGGTCGAGGAGTTCGTCCTCGCGGCGGTCGAACTCCTCCTCGGTGATCTCGCCCGCCTCCAGTTCCTCCTCCAGGCGGGCGAGTTCGGCACGTACCGTGGCGGGGTCGTAGTAGATGCGCTCCGCTTCGTCGAGCACCTGCCTGATCGCCCATCCGGCGCCGCGTACCGGTGCGAACGGCACCAGCAGCACCTCGCTGATCAGTCCCACGGTCGTCCCTCCTTCCGTCCGGGCCGGGCCGCCGTTACCGCGCTGCGGCGTCGGCGCCGGCCGTGCTGTCCGCGGGTGCGGCCGGACCGGGCTCCACGAAGCTGTATGGCGGGAGCGGGCCGTTGATCCGCACATCGAGATGCGGGTGGTCGGCGCGGACCTGCTCCACCGCCGCCAGGAACTCCTCGGCCGTGTCCCGGGCCACCAGGTACGACAGGTTGACCAGCCAGCCGGTCGACTCGGGGCCCACGCTCACGGCGGCACCGACCGCTTCCAGCGCGCCGCGCACCTCGGCCGCGTCCTCGGCCTCCTTGGCCTTGACGGCGGACGCGACCATCTCACCGAGCCGGATCTTGTCGTCGTAACTGCCGCCGCCGGAGGACCGGTTGGCCTCGGCCAGGGAGCGCAATTCGGCGTTCTCGGCCATCACCCGGTGCAGCACGGCCTCTTCGACGTGCGTGGCCTTGACGTTGTACTCGACCTTGCCGTCCAGTTCCCGCAGTCGCTCCTGGTAGTGCTGGGCGCGTTCGCCGAGCACCTGGGTGACGGAGTCGTCGTCGGGGGCGACGCTGCCGAAGCGCATCGGCAGGATGCAGCCGGCCGCACCGGTCTCGGCGAGCACGTTCTGGTGCGCGAGCAGGTCGCGGCGCTTGGGCCGCAGTCCCTCGGGCGCGTCACTGACCACGGCCGCCAGATCGCCCGCCGTCAGCACGCGCACCGGCAGCGCCGGGTCGCCGACGCCGGACATCCCCTCGGGAAGCGCCGGGTGCGAGCGGGCGGTGATGCCGTAGACGTAGGTGCTCACTCCGACTCCTCCTTGCGCCGGGCCGCGGTCTTGCGGGCACGCGGCCGGGACTCCCGCTGGCCTTCCTGCCCCTCTTCACGGGCCTGCTTGAAGGCGCCGGATATGGTCTCCGCGGCTCCCGACAGGGCGCCCTTGCTCTTGCCGCGCGCACCGGACTCGGTGACCTCGCCGACGATCTCGGGCAGGCCGGGGCTCTTGTTCGGGCCCGACTCCAGGTCGAGGCGGTTGCACGCCTCGGCGAAGCGAAGGTAGGTGTCGACGCTGGCCACGACGACTCGGACGTCGATCTTCAGGATCTCGATGCCGACCAGGGAGACACGGACGAACGCGTCGATCACGAGCCCCCTGTCCAGAACGAGTTCCAGTACGTCGTAGAGGCCGCTGCTGCCGCCTCCGCCGCCGCTCTGCTGTGCCGGTACAACGGTCATGCCGGCCATTCCTCCTCATTGGTGTTCGGACAAACGGTGCGCCGGTGGATTCCGGACACGGAGGACGGGGCCTAGCGGCCACGTGCGTCCGACCGTCCGCGTTCGTATCGGCGGACGCGGCGGTAGCCCGTGAGCTGCCCGTCCGTGTCCAGCTCCACCAGGTAACTCGCCATCAGGCTCATGGTGTCCGGGACCCGTTCGAGTTCGAGTACCTCCACCTCGAGCGACCATCCGGCCTCGGTCTGCTCGAAGGAGGACACCGACTCCGGCCGCAGCCCGGTCAGCTCGGCGAGCTGGGCGCGTGCCTCGCGCAGCACTTCCATGGGACGCGGCCGTCGGCCGGTGGCCCCGCCCTGCGGCGCGTCGTCGTCCTCCTGGGACGAGTTCTGCTTTTGCTGTGAATCCTGCGACTGCTGCGTGCTCTTTGTGTTCGTCATGGCCACCTCTCCCCTGCGTTTGGCCACTCATCCCTTGACCAAACATGCCGGGGGTGGGCGTTCTCTGAGCCGCAGGTCACACCCGCTGACGCGGGCTCGGAACCGGCCGGGCGGCCCGTTGCCGGCCCGCCGGTTCCGGCAGGTGGGGCCGGGCGGGATCCGGGGCGTGCCGTCGGCCGGGCAGCACGGTCCTCAGGTGCCGCCCCGCGGGCCGCGGTGGGGCGGTCGGCGTACGCGGCCTCGGCGACTCTGCAACGCGAGGCGCGAGCCGGCCCGCCTCCTCCAGGCCGTGGCGGCTGCCCGGCGGGACGTCGAGGTGCCGCCCGCGGGGCCTGGGTCGTCGGCCCCGTGGTCAGGCCCAACCCGCCCGGCGGCCGGCTCGGCATGCCGGCCGTCGGTCGCCCCGAGGCCGGCGAAGGCGAGAGCTCCGGGGGCGGCCGGATGCGTCTGACACCGGCCGGACGCAGGTCGAGGACAGGCCGGTCGGGATGGTACGGCCGCCCGACGCGCACCGGGCGGCGGGGCGCCCATGCCCTCCGCCGCCCGGGCGGACCCCTCGTACCGTCCGCGCGTCGTCGCCGCTCAGCCCACGATCGCCTCCTCGACCAGCAGCTTCGCCGCGGCCGCGATGCCCGCGGCGTCGATACCGGCCGCGTTGAGCTGCTCGTCGGGTGCGGCCGAACCCGGCATCGTGCGCACCGCGAGCCTGACCAGCCGGGGCACGGGCCTGCCGTCCGCGAACGCCTCGGCGACGGCGTCGCCGAGGCCGCCCTCCTCGTGGTGGTCCTCGACGGTGAGCAGGCAGCCGGTCTCCTCGCCGGCCCGGCGCAGGGTCTCGCTGTCGACGGGCTTGACGGAGTACAGGTCGATCACCCGGACCTGGATGCCGTCCTGGGCGAGCCGGTCGGCGGCCGCCAGGGCCTCGTGGACGGTGACCCCGGCCGCGACGACGGTCAGCCGGTCCCGCTCCCCGGAGCGCAGCACCTTGCTGCCGCCGACCGGGAATTCCTCCTCGGGGCCGTAGATCACCGGGCTCTTGCCGCGCGAGGTGCGCAGGTAGCGAACGCCGTCGAGGCCGGCCATGGCGGCGATCAGCCTGGCGGTCTGGTTGGCGTCGCACGGGTAGAGCACGGTCGAGCCGTACACGGACCGGAACATCGCCAGGTCCTCCAGGCCCATCTGCGACGGCCCGTCCTGCCCGATCGCCACACCGGCGTGCGAGCCGACCAGGTTGATCCCGCTGCCGCTGATGGAGGCCATGCGGACGAAGTCGTGGGCGCGGGTGAGGAACGCCGCGAACGTCGAGGCGTACGGCACCCAGCCGCGGGCCGCCATGCCGACGGCGGTGGCGACGAGCTGCTGTTCGGCGATGTAGCACTCGAAGAAGCGGTCGGGGTGCTCCTTGGCGAACACCTCGGTGCGGGTGGAGTCGCCCACCTCGCCGTCCAGTGCGACGACGTCGCCCCGGGCGGTGCCGAGCGCGGCGAGGGCCTTGCCGAAGGCGTCCCGGGTGGCCACCTCCTCGCCCTTGTCGTACCGCGGCAGCCGGACCACCTCGGTGTTGAGGGAGCGGAGCGTCGCGGCGGCGGCCGGCTCACCGACCTGGACGTGCAGCTCGCGCGGTCCGCCCAGCTCGGCGATGGCCTCCTCGGCCTCGGGCAGCGGCTTGCCGTGCAGGCCCTCGCGGTCCTCGACGGAGGCGACGCCCTTGCCCTTGAGGGTGCGGGCGAGGATCACCGTGGGCTGTCCGGTCGTCGACAGCGCCTCACCGTACGCGCGGTCGATCGCGTCGACGTCATGGCCGTCGATCTCGATGGTGTGCCAGCCGAAGGCCTGGAAGCGGCGGGCGTAGGCGTCCAGGTCGTGGCCGTGCCGGGTGGGGCCGCGCTGGCCCAGCCGGTTGACGTCGACGACGGCCACGAGGTTGTCCAGGTTCTCGTACGCGGCGTGCTCGGCCGCCTCCCAGACGGAGCCCTCGGCCAGTTCGCTGTCCCCGCACAGCACCCACACGCGGAAGCCGGTGCGGTCCAGCCGCTGCCCGGCGAGCGCGATGCCCACGCCGACCGGCAGGCCCTGGCCGAGCGAGCCGGTGGCGGTCTCCACCCACGGCAGCCGGCGCGGGGTCGGGTGCCCCTCCAGGCGGCTGCCGAGCTTGCGGAAGGTCAGCAGCTCACCGTCATCGAGGGCACCGGCCGCCTTGTACGCGGCGTACAGCAGCGGCGAGGCGTGGCCCTTGGAGAGCACGAAGCGGTCGTTGGCGGGGTGATCGGGGCGTTCGAAGTCGTAGCGCAGGTGCTTGGCGAGCAGGACGGCCAGCAGGTCGGCGGCGGACATCGACGAGGTGGGGTGCCCGGAGCCGGCCGCGGCGGCCGCCCGCACGCTGTCCACGCGCAACTGCTGGCCCAGTTCGGCGAGTTCTTCGGAGTTCATGAATCTCCTTCTGCTGGTTCGGGTGGCTCCGGGCGGGCCGCGGGAGCCGCGGGGCGGGCGCGCCGGACCGGGCCGGGAGCGGGATGGTCGGTGGGCTGTGCGGTCGCGGGCCGCTCCGCCGCGGGGGTTTCCGCCGTCCGGAGGGCGTCGGTTCCGCCGCCGTCGCCGTCGGGTGCGCCGTCGCCCGGCCGGCCGGGGCCGCCGGGTACCCGGGCCAGCTCGGGGGATGCCGTGTCCAGTGGGACCGACCAGGATCGTACGAGGCCCAACTGCACGGTCTGGCGGGGAAGTACGGCGTCCAGCAGCCAGTCGGCGGCGACGCGCAGGCGGTTGCCGGGCAGGGCGGCCAGGTGGTAGCCGCGGGTGACCGCGCCGGCCGGCGGACCGGACAGCGGGACGCCGAGCGGATTGGCGGCGGCCCGCACACCGCCGAGGTCCACGGCGAAGCCCAGGTCGCGGTGGCGGTAGGCGCGCCGGCGCCGGCCGAGGCCGAGCGAGGAGGCCGCGTTCTCACCGGCGACCCTGCCCTGCCGCCAGGCGTGCTGGGCGGTCATCGGGGTGAACTCGCCGGGCCGCTCCAGGTCCGGCACGGCCGCCGCGTCCCCGCAGGCGAACACCTCGGGGCGGCCGGGCACCTGGAGGTACGGATCGACGATGAGCCGGCCCCGCTCCAGCGGCTGCCCGACGGCCTCGATCAGCGGATCCGGCCGGACGCCGACGCACCAGACGAGGGTCCGGGCCGCCACGAACGTACCGTCGGTGAGCAGGACGCCGTCATGGGTGGCCTCCTTCACGGAGGTGCCCGTGCGGACGTCGACACCGCGTGCCCGCAGCACCCGGTCGGCGGTGCGGGAGAGCCGTTCGTCCAGCTCGGGCAGGACACGGGGCGCCGTGTCCAGCAGGATCCAGCGGGGCCGGTCCGCTCCGGGCAGGTCACGGCGGGCCAGGCGGTCGGTGAGCATCCGCGTCTGCGCGGCCACCTCGGTGCCGGTGTAGCCCGCGCCGACCACCACGAAGGTGCACCGGGCGGCGCGGACCCCGGGGTCCTGCTCCGTCGCGGCGAGCTCCACCTGCCGGGTCACGTGGTCGCGCAGGTACAGCGCCTCGGGCAGCCCGCGGAACCCGTGCGCGTGCTCGGCGACGCCGGGGACGGGCAACAGCTTGTTGACGCTGCCGACGGCGAGCACCAGCCGGTCGTAGCGAAGGGTTCCGGCGCCGTCCTCGGGGTCCCGGTAGTGGACGGTGCGCCGGTCGAGGTCGACACGGCCGGCCTCCCCGAGCACCACCCGCACACCGCGCAGGGTGCCGGGCAGCGAGACGGCGACCCTGCGGGCCTCCAGGACTCCGGCGGCAACCTGGGGCAGCAGCGGCAGGTACAGGAAGTAGTCGGTCGGGTTGAGCAGGGTGATCAGGGCACGGCCGCGGGTGAGCCGGGCGAGGGTGCGGGCGGCCCGGTACCCGGCGAAGCCCGCGCCGACGATCACGACACGAGGTCGACTCACAGGTGTCCTCCCGGCGGTGTGGCGCCCTCCAGGCCTTCCGCGTAACCGGGGCCGCCGCACCCAAACGCCGTCCGGGTCACCCGGACGCCGCCGCGCCCGGGTTCGGCCCCGTCCGACGGCGCCGGCCCGACCCGGGCCCCGGGCCCGGTGTCGAGCCGCCCGCCCGGCCGTGCGGAGGCGCCGGCCCGGCCCGGTACACGGGCGTCACCCGGCCCGCGGGACGCGCGGTACGGGCGCCGGACGGGCCGGCCGTGGCGCCGCCCGCCGGCGCGGCCCTGGCGGCGGGTGGGCGGGGGTCAGGTCAGGCCCTGTGGTGGGGCATGTCGTCCGGCGGCGGCGGGGCCTCGGTGGGCATCGGGGGGTAGGGGGTGCCGGGGTGGGTGGCGCCCGCCACCCGGGCGGCGGCGGAGCCCTGCCCGTGTCTCGGATGGGCGGCTCCGCGCAGCAGGTGGGCGAGGGCGCCCAGGATCGCGGCGGTGATCAGTGCGGCCGCCCAGCCCGGCAGGCCCACGGCCAGGGCGAGGCCCACCGCGAGCGCGAGGGCGCCTCCCGCGTACAGGGCGACGGCGCCCGAGGCGGCGTAGAGCATGGCGGTGCGTCGTTGCCTGCGGCTCTGCTCGCGCAGTTCGTCGCGTACCGTCTCGCGTGCCACCTGTGCCAGTTCCTCGACGAGGTGCTTGTCCAGATGTTCCAGGTGATCCAAACGGTCCATGCCCTACGCCTACCCCTCGGGCCCGAGCCGTAACGGCATCGCCCGGGCCCCGCCGGGGCTCGGCCCGTGCCGGCCCGGGCGTGCCAACCAGTGCCGCGTCAGCCAGGGTTCGCCCCGTCGCGACACGGCACTAGGCTCGTGCGCATGGAGATTCTGGGCGCCACACTGCGTATCTGCGTCGACGACCTCGACACCGCGATCCCCTTCTACGAACGGCTGGCGGACGGCCGGGCGCTCCGGTTCGAACGCGGCGGGGTCCAGGTGGCCGCGATCGGCTCCTTTCTCCTGATGAGCGGCCCGGAGGCGGAGCTGGAGGTGCTGCGGAAGGTGACGGCGACGATCGCCGTCGAGGACGTGACCGAGGCGCACCGGCTGCTGACCGACCTGGGCGCCCGGGTCATCGCCGGACCGCTGCCGACCCCGGCGGGGCGGAACCTGCTGGCGATGCATCCGGACGGCTCGATCTTCGAGTACGTCGACCAGAGCGGCTGAGCCGGCCGCCCGCTCGGCCGGCGTCCGGCCGCATCCGGATGGCTCGTCCGGTTCGCACCGGACCTCCCGCGGCCGGGCGGCGGGTTCAGCCCCCGGTGCGCATCTCGGTGGTCAGCGCCCAGCGTTCGTGGTCGCGCCAGGCACCGTCGATGAAGATCATGGCCGGTGAGAAACCCTCCAGGCGGAAGCCGGCCCCGCGGGCCAGCGCGATGGATGCGGCGTTGTCCGGCTGGACGTTGATCTCGAGCCGGTGCAGTCCGAGAGCCCCGAACGCGTAGCCGATCACCAGGTCGAGGCCCGCGCGCATCAGTCCCCGGCCGGCCGCGTGGGCGAAGGCGCCGTAGCCGAGGGCGCCGCACTGGAAGCCGCCCCGGACGATGTTGTTGATGTTGATGAACCCGGCGATGTCCCCGCTGTCCTGCTCGCACACCAGGAATCCTGCCCTGGCCGGGTCCTCCAGGAGCGCCCCGGCGTAGGTCTCGTATCCCTCGTCGGTGTCCGGCGGGAACAGCCACGGCCGGTGGAGGTCCTTGCTCTCCCTGGCCCGGGCGGTGAACTCGGGGCCGTCCCCGAGGGTGAAGGCCCGGATGCCCACGCGGGGGCCGGAGGCGAGGTAGTGGGCTGCGGTGTGCGGCATCCGGCCAGCCTACGCGCCACCGGCCGGGACCTCGCAGCGCACTGTTCCGCCCACCGGACCGGGACGGGTCAGCGCAGCGCGGGCTCGTCCAGCGTCAAGGTGCCCGCATCCGCGTCGAGTTCGGCCGTCACTCCGAACGGCACCGTCAACGCGCCGTCGCAGTGCCCGAATCCGATCTCCTCGACGACCGGCACCCCGAGTCCGCCGAGCCGGTCGGCCAGGACCGCGCGCAGTTCGGGGTACGGTCCACAGTCGCGCCAGGAGCCGAGGCCGATCCCGGCGACGCCGTCCAGCCAGCCGGAACGCAGGAGCTGGGTCAGCAGCCGGTCCACACGGTACGGCTGCTCCCCCACGTCCTCGAGCAGCAGCAGCCCGTCACGGGCTCCGGGGCGGGCCAGGGGCGTGCCGAGGTCGCTGGCGAGCATGCTGAGACAGCCGCCGAGGGTCACCCCGCGGGCCCGCCCGGGTGCCAGGGCGGGGCGGCCCGAGGCGAGGGTGCGGACCGTCTCCGGCGCGAACAGGGTGGCCCGCAGATGCTCCTGTGTCCGGGCGTTCTTGATGAAGTCGACGCCCGCGGCGGCCGGCCCGTGCAGGGTGACCAGGCCGAGCCGGGTGGCGAACGCCTGGTGCAGCACGGTGATGTCGCTGAACCCGGCGAACACCTTCGGCCCGGCCGCGCGCATCGCCTCCCAGTCGAGCAGATCGACCATGCGCTGGGCGCCGTAACCGCCGCGGGCGCACAGCACGGCGTCCACGGCGGGGTCGCACCAGGCGTGCTGCAGGTCGGCCGCCCGGTCGGTGTCGGTGCCCGCCAGATGGCCCAGCTCCCCGTGCCGGTCCAGCACATGGGGCGCGACCACCGGGTCGAGGTCCCACCCGCGCAGCACGTCGAGGCCGGCCTGGAGCCGCTCCTCGGGCACCGGCCCGCTGGGCGCGACGACGGCCACCCGGGCGCCGGGGGCCAGTCGGTCCGGCCGGTGCAGCGCGCTCATGTGCCCAGCTCCAGCTTCGGCACGGCGGGGGTGGGGTCGAACCCGAACACCCGGGCGTACAGAGCCAGTTCGGCCTCCAGGGCACGCACCATGGTGTCGGCCCGCCGGAAGCCGTGCCCCTCCCCCTCGAAGGTGAGGTAGGCGTGCGGCACTCCCCGGCCCGCGATGGCGGCGAGCAGCCGCTCGCACTGGGCGGGCGGGCAGATCACGTCGTCGAGGCCCTGGAGCAGCAGGAACGGCGCGGTCAGCCGGTCGGCGTGGGTGGTGGGCGAGCGTTCGGCGTACCGTTCGGGAACCTCGGCGAGCGGGCCGATCAGCGACTCCAGGTAGTGCGACTCGAAGTCGTGGGTCTCCCCCGGACCCCAGGTGGCGAGGTCCAGTACGGGGTAGCTGATCGTGCCGCAGGCGTACACGTCCGTCCCGGTCAGGGAGGCGGCGCTGGTCCAGCCGCCCGCGCTGCCGCCCCGGATGGCGAGCCGCCCGCGGTCGGCGGTGCCCTCCTCCGCCAGGGCCAGGGCGACGGCGGCGCAGTCCTCGACGTCCACCACGCCCCACTGCTCGCGCAGCCGCTCGCGGTAGGCACGGCCGTATCCGGTGGAGCCGCCGTAGTCGACCTCGGCGACCCCGATGCCGCGCGAGGTGAAGTAGGCGATCTCCAGGTCGAGTACGCACGGCACCCGGCCGGTGGGACCGCCGTGCGCCCGGATGACGTAGGGCGGCAGTTCACCGTCGGGGGCGGTGCGGCCGGGGTGGTGCGGCGGATGGATGTGGGCGTGCACCTCACGGCCGCCGGGACCGGTGAAGACACGGGTCTCGGGCTCCGGGTAGTACGCGGGGTCCACGGCGTCCCGGTGGCGGGCGCCGATGGGCCGGGCACGTCCGGTCCGGGTGTCCAGTTCCACCACTTCGGGCCCGGTGCGCGGGCCGGCCCCGACCGCGACGACCCGTTCGCCGTGGGCCGCGAGGGTGGATCCGAACTCGGTCCACGGACCGGCGGCGTCCACGACCTCGCCGGACTCGGGGTCCAGTATCCCCAGTACGGCGGCGCCGCGGCCGTGCACGACCGCGATCAGTCCGTTGTCCAGCGGCGCGAACCAGTTCAGGCCGAGCTTCCACAGCGGCCCCGCGAACTCCTCCTCGCGCGGGCACAGCGGGGTGCCGTCGCGGTAGAGGTTCCACCAGCCGTCGCGGTCGCCGACGTACAGCAGGGCGCCGTCGGCGGCCCATTCGACCTGCGCGACGGACTCCTCGGGGCCGCCGGCGACGGTGCGGACCGTGTGCAGGGTGCCGTCGTCTCCGACCTCGCCGACGAGCAGTTCCGTGCCGTCCCACGGCATCCGCGGATGGTCCCAGGCCAGCCAGGCCGCCCGGCGGCCGTCGGGCGAGAGCCGGGGACCGGTGACGAACCGGTGCCGTTCCGGGACGAGTTCCCGTACCGCGGCCCGGTCGCCGACGGCCGAGCCGTCCAGCGGTACGGCGGCCAGGACGCGGCGCACGTCGTCCGGTCCGTCGCCGGTGAACTCCTCCAGCACGCACCAGACTTCGCCGCGGGCAAGGTCCACCCGCGGCTCCGCCCAGCGCAGTCCGCCCGCCACCGGTGGCAGCGGGGTGAGCGGGCGGGGCTCGCCGCCGGGCTCGTACCGGTACAGGCGCTGGTCGGCGAAGTGCGTGAACACCACCAGGGGTGCCCCGTCCCGGACCGCTCCGGTCCACGGCCGCCCGCCGTACTCGATGACCCGGGTGCGCACGTTCCACGGCGCGGGCAGCACCGGCTCCTCGGCGCCCTCGGCCGTGCGCCGCACCAGGGCGCGGCGGCCGCCCTCGGCGGGCCGGGGCTCGGTCCACCAGACCTCGTCGCCGACGAAGCCCACCCACTCCGGCTGCCCGTCGTGCGCCGCGGCCAGCGCCGCGTCGACCGGCGAGGGCCAGGAACCGTACGGCTGCTCCATGTGGTCCCCCATCCCCTAGGCCGTCCGCAGGAAGCGGTCGAGGACACGGACGCCGAAGTGCAGCGCCTCGACCGGGACGCGCTCGTCGACGCCGTGGAAGAGAGCCTGGTAGTCGAGATCCTCGGGGAGCTTCAGGGGTGCGAAGCCGTAGCCGGTGATGCCGAGCCGGGAGAACTGCTTGGCGTCCGTGCCGCCGGACATGCAGTACGGCACGACATGTCCCTCGGGTGCGAACTCCTCCACGGCCGCCCGCATCCTCGCGTAGGTGGGCGAGTCGAGGGGAGCCTGCAGGGCGACCTCGTGGTGGGCGAACTCCCAGTCCACGTCCGGGCCGGTGAGCCGGTCCAGCGTGGTGCGGAACTCCTCCTCGCCGCCCGCGAGGTACCGTCCGTCCACGTGGGCGACCGCCTCGCCCGGGATGACGTTGACCTTGTAACCGGCCGCCAGCATCGTGGGGTTGGCGCTGTTGCGGACGGTGGACTCGACCAGCTTGGCGGCCGGGCCCAGCTTCTTCAGGAGGCCGTCCATGTCCTGGAAGTCGGCGTCGACGCCGTACAGGGCCGCGAGTTCGCCCAGCGCGGCCCGCACGGTCGGGGTGAGCCGCAGCGGCCACTCGTACTCGCCGATGCGGGTGACGGCGGCGGCGAGCCGGGTGACCGCGTTCTCCTTGTTCACCTTGGAGCCGTGTCCGGCCCGGCCGCGCGCGGTCAGCTTCAGCCAGCCGGTGCCCCGCTCCCCCGCCGCGATCGGGTAGAGCTGCCGCCCGGAGCCGTCGTGGAAGGTGAAGGCGCCCGACTCGCTGACGCCCTCGGTGCAGCCCTCGAACAGCTCCGGGTGCTCGTCGGCGAGGAACCCCGAGCCGTCCTCGGCGCTGGCCTCCTCGTCGGCGGTGAACGCGACGACGACGTCCCGGCGGGGGCGTACGCCCTGCCGGGCCCAGGAGCGGACCACCGCGAGGATCATCGCGTCCATGTTCTTCATGTCGACGGCGCCGCGCCCCCACACCACGCCGTCGCGGATCTCGCCCGAGAACGGATCGACGCTCCAGTCCGCCGCCTCGGCCGGCACCACGTCGAGATGGCCGTGCACCAGCAGCGCGTCGGCGGACGGGTCGGTGCCCGCGATCCGGGCGACGACGTTGGTCCGCCCCCGGGTCCGCTCCAGCAGCACGGGTTCCAGGCCCGCCCCGGCCAGCCGCTCGGCCGCGTACTCGGCCGCGGGTCGCTCCTGGCAGTCGCCCCCGCCCCGGTTGGTGGTGTCGATGCGGATGAGGCCGGAGGTGAACTCGACCACCTCGTCCAGGGCCCTCTGGTCAGCCATACTGCTCCTCCACCGCGGCCGAGACGATCGTGGTGACCGCCTTGAAGGTACGGATTCCCTCGTACATGGTGTCGCTGGTGTACGCCACCTTGCGCTCGCCGACGCGTGCCACGCCCGGCACTACGGTCGCGGCCATCGCGAGGTGCTCGGCGTCGAACTCGACGGCGACCGTGAACGGCCCGCCCCGCACCGGCTCGTACCGGACGGCGAGCCGCGCCGCCTGCTCGGCCGCGGCGCGGATGTCGGCGGCGGTGCGGGCCGGGGTGCGGCAGACCGCCGCGTACCGGGACACATGGTCCTTCACCGCGACCTTCATCGCCTCGGGCGCGTACCCGAGGGCGTCCTCGCAGGCCAGGTCGTCGCCGGTGACGAGTACGACCGGGACGCCGTACTCGGCGACGACGTGCGCGTTGAGCAGACCCTCGCTCGCGCGGACGTCGTTCAGCCACACCCCGGTGATCTGGTTCGCGAGGTAGGTGTGGGCGAGGACGCCTTCCGTGCCGGCACCCGCGTGGTAGCCGACGAAGGCGATACCGTCGACGTCGCCGTGCTGGACGCCCTCCACCATGGAGAGCGACTTGTGCCGCCCGGTGAGCATCTCGACGCGCTCGTCGAGCCGTTCCAGGAGCAGGTTGCGCATGCTCGAATGGGCCTCGTTGACGAGTACCCGGTCGGCGCCCCCGTCGAGGAAGCCGAGCACCGCGGCGTTCACGTCGGAGGTGAACATGGACCGGCACCGCTCCCACTGCGGCGTCCCCGGGAGCACGTCGGCCGGCCAGGTGACGCCGGTGGCACCCTCCATGTCCGCACTGATGAGGATCTTCATGCACCGCACGTTACGCGCTGCCGCGGGGCGGCGGCCACGACCCCCGTGCGCAGGACCGTCCGCCCCGGGACCGCTTCACTTCCCGGCGAGCACGAACCAGCGGGCGGGCAGGTCGATGCGGGTGCCGTCGGCCAGGTGCTCGGTCTGCGGCACGGTGGTCTCACCGGTGGCCAGCATCTCGAGGCCGGCCTCGCCGAGCAGCCGCGGGATCTCCTCGTCGTCGGCCTCGGCGGGCTTGAGGCCGTGGTGGAGGACCCGGCGCAGCTTGGGGCCCGGCCCGTCGGGCCCGCCGGCGGCCCGCATGAGGACCTCACGGGAGCCGGACGTCAGCTCGACGACGAACGCGCGCCCGTCGGTGCCGAGGAGTTCGGCGACCGCTGCGGCCACCGCGGCGCGGGCGTGCGGCTCGCTCTGGTGGATGACGGCACGCATGTACACATGGGAGTCGCCGAGGCGCTCGTGCAGCCCGCGTACGGCGCCGGCGTCCGTGAGGTCGAGCTGCTGGAACTCGACGGCGGTGTCGTGTGCGGCGCGCCGGGCGTGCTCGACGGCGGCCTGCGAGAGGTCGACGCCGACGGCGCGGGCGAACCGGGTGGCGAGGAAGCGGGTCTGGGTGCCGTTGCCGCAGCCGAGGTCCACTATGGTGCGTCCGCTGTCCGCGTACGGCAGGAGCAGCTCACTGTGCGGCTCGGCACTCAGGGACGGGTCGGAGTCCCAGATCGCCTCTCCCGTCCCGTCGGCGGTCTCCTGCCAGTAACTCTCCCAGGAGTTGCGATAGTTGTCCGAGACGTTCATGGCGATCTCCCCACGGTCGGTTGCATGATCGGGATATCGCGACCGCCGGGTGCGGGGCAAGGGGCCGGAGGCCCCCTTCACCGGACGTACGGACGGCGGCCATGGTGGGGGGCGCGTGGAGCCGGTGGGGCGCCGCTGTTCACCGTCCTTCGGTGAGGCCCTGCTCGAACCAGACGGTCTTGCGGTGCCCGGTGGCGCTGGCACCCCACTCGCGGGCCAGTCTGCTGACCACGCGCAGTCCCCGCCCGCCCTCGTCGCCGGGGCTCACGGCGAGCATGCTGGGCAGGGCGGGTTCGTCGTCCGTGACCTCGAACAGCAACGCGTCGGTGCGCACCACGCGCAGTCCGACCCGCCCGCCCCCGGCGTGCCGTACGGCGTTGGTGACGACCTCGCTGACCAGCAGCCGCGCCGTCGCCACGGCCTGCGGCAGATCCCAGTCCAGCAGCAGGTCGCGGACCAGGCCGCGGGCCCGGGCCACCTCGCGCGGGTCGGCGTCGAAGTGCCATTCGGCCACGTGGTCCGCGGGGATGCCGTTGAGCCGGGCCATGAGCAGGGCGACGTCGTCCTTGCGGCCGCCATGGGTGTTCAGGGCCCGGATGATGGTGTCGCAGGCGTCGTCCATCGAGGCCGCGGGGTGGGCGGCGGACTCGCAGAGCGCGGCCAGGCCCTCGCCGATGTCGGAGCCGCGCACCTCGACCAGGCCGTCGGTGCACAGCACCAGGCGGTCGCCGGGCGCGACCCGGACGACGGTGGCCTCGAAGGGGACACCGCCCACGCCTATGGGCGCGCCGGTCGGCAGGTCGAGCAGTTCGCTGCGGCCGTCCTCGGCCCGCACCAGCACGGGCGGGATGTGCCCGGCGTTGACGAGGTGCAGCTCGCCGCGGATCGGGTCGTAGACGGCGTAGAGGCAGGTGGCGAGGTAGTTCTCGCCGAGCCGTCGCGCGAGGTCGTCGAGGTTGCGCAGCAGTTGGGCGGGCGGAGTCTCCATGGTGGCCATGGTCTGCACGGCCGTGCGCAACTGCCCCATCATGGCGGCGGAGTTCAGGCCGTGGCCCATGACGTCGCCGACCACGAGGGCGGTACGGGAGCCGGGCAGCTTGATGGTGTCGAACCAGTCGCCGCCGATCCGGCCGAGCCGGGTGCCGGGCAGATAGCGGGTCGCCACGTCGCAGCCGGGCATCCGCGGGTCGACCTGAGGCAGCATGCTGTCCTGGAGGGTGTCGGCGACGTTCTCCTGGTACGTGTACATGCGGGCGTTGTCGAGCACCAGGCCCGCGCGGGCGGCGAGCTCGGCGCCCGTGGTGCGGTCCATGTCGTCGAACGCGGCACGGTCCGGGCGGCGCATCAGCACCATGAAGCCGAGGACGACGTTGCGCGCCTTGAGCGGCACGATCAGCAGGGAGCGGCCCCCGATGAGCGGCCTGAGGTCGCGCTTCTCGAACGCGCCGGAGATGCGGTCGGACAGTTCCTCGGTGACTCTCGGGATCAGCACCGGCTCGCCCGTCACCATGCACTGGTGGAACGGGGTGTGCTCGGGGAAGGCGAACGTCTCGCCGACCGGCACGGTGTCGTCCCAGCGGCCCGGTTCGTCGTTGTGCTCGACCCAGACCCGGTGCATCACCGTGCTGGCGTCCGGCGGGCCGTCCGGGAAGCCCTCACCGGCGAGCACCGCCGAACGCAGATGGGTGCCGGCGAAGTCCGCGAAGCGGGGCACGGCGGCGCTGGTGACCTCGCGGATGGTCTCGCCGAGGTCGAGCGAGGTGCCGATGCCGGAGCTGACCTCGTTGAGGAACTCCAGCCGCTCGCGCACGGCGGCGTACTCTCAGGTCGCGCTCGGCGCCGGCCGGGATCACGGGAGCGGCCCGCTGCTGCGGCACGACGGCCCCGGCGCGGCTGCGGCCGGGGCGGCGCGGCACACCCCAGTACGGGGTGACGGGCACTCGGTCGAACTGACTGAACTCCAGCACGGGATAGCCGAGTTCGAGGATCTGGGAGACGATGCGGCCGCTGAGGTCGGGGCCCATGCTGGGCAGGATCTCGGGGAGCCGCCGCCTGAGTTCGTCGGAGTCGGGCAGTTCGGTGTGGTTGGCGAAGCCGGGCGAGATGTGCTCGGCCGCCACGTCGTCGTAGCCGCGCTCCTCGCGCAGCCGGACGGCGTCGGCGGCGAGCACCAGCAGCCGGAACGGGCCCGGCCCGACCAGGGGGTAGGCCCACCAGAGCACGTCGATCCGCTCGTCGCCGGTGGTCCCGCCGGACCGGCCGTCCTCGTGCGGGAACTGGCGGGCCCGGCCGGCCGCCGGGTAGGCGGTGCGCCCGCCGAGGGAGGTCTCCAGGTCGGGGCCCAGCCCGTCGTACGCCTCGCAGGGGTCGTGGGCGTCCGGCATCACGTCGCTGTGCGGGTCGTCGGAGAGCGCGCCGGAGACCGGCAGCAGATCCACCGCCGGACGCCCGACCGCGTCCCGCCGGCCGACGCCGAACAGGCGGCTCGCGCCGCTGCTCCAGTGGGACACCAGACCGTCTCGGTCGACGACCACCACGGCAAGCGGAATCCGGCCCGCCGCGGCGTCGCCGGCCCCGCGGCCGGGAGGTGTGCCCCGCTCGCTGCCATGGTCCATGGCCCCGGCCCTCTCTCCCCACGGCTGTCCGCAAAACGATCTGTACCGCCCGCCACCACGTTACGGCGGCGGCCGGACACGATGTGCGGCAATCCTGGAATTGGTCTCACCGGACGAACCGGGCGCGCGGCACGGCGCCGGCGGACGCCCGGCCCTTCAGTCCTCGTGGCCCAACTGCAGATCGCGCTCCGTGCGGCCGCCCCCGGCGACCTGCAGAACCGTTGCGACCGGCGGGTAACCTGCGGCGATGACCGTGTACTCGCCGGAGGAAAGGTCCACGAACCGGAACGCCCCGTCGGCTCCGGTGGTGAGGGTGTCCACGACGTTCCCGGCGGCGTCCAGGAGGGTGACGCGGGCGTCCTCCACCGAACGGCCGCCGCTCGCCCGGACGGTGCCCCGCAGTACCGCGCCGCCCGCGAGCTCGACGTCCTGCCGGGTCTCCCGGGCGGCCTGCACGGTGACCGGGAGCGCGGCGGGCCGGAAGGCGGGCGCGCTGGCGGCGAGGGTGTACTCACCCGCCACCAGCTCGGAGATGACGTAGCCGCCCTCACGGCCGCTGCGGGTGCTGGCGACGACCTCGCCGTGCACGTTGGTGAGGGTGACGGTGGCGTCCCGGACGGGGCTGCCGTCGGCGGTGAGCACGCTGCCGGCGAGACGTCCGGCGCCGCCGAGGACGACGTCGAGTTCGACGGGCCGCTCCCCGACGGTGACGGAGACGGCCTGCGGCTGGTGGCCCCCGGCGGCCGCGATCAGCACGTACGAGCCGACGCCGGGCGTGGCGAGCGCGTAGCGCCCGTCGTCACCGCTCGCGCCGCGCCCGATCTGCTGTCCGGCGACGTCGATCAGGGTGAGCGCCGCGCGGGGCACCGCAGTCCCGTCGGAGTGCCGCACCGTGCCGCAGACCGGGACTCCGGCGGCGTGCGGCGAGCGGGACGTCCCGGCCGGGGGCCGGTGGCGGGCCTGCGGGATGGGGGTGGTCGCGGGCACGGGCCCGGTTTCGGTGGCGTTGTGGGACACCAGCGGTTTCTCCTTGAGGAAGAAGGCGACGAGCAGGCCGAGGACGAGCACCGGGACGAGGTAGAGGAAGATCCGGGGCATCGCGTCGGCGTAGGCGCGGACGTAGGCGTCGCGCAGCGCGGGTGGCAGCGCGTGCACGAGCTGCGGGGTGAGGGACTCGGGGTCGGGCAGCCCGGCGCCCGTGCGCGGCGGCAGTTCGCGCCGCAGGGCGTCGGTGAGCCGGCCGGCGAAGAGCGTGCCGAAGACGGCGGCGCCGACGCTGCCGCCGATCTGCCGGAAGTAGTTGTTGGCGCTGGTGGCGGTGCCGAGGTCGGCGGGGCGCACCGAGTTCTGCACGGCCAGGACCAGGACCGGCATCACCAGGCCGATGCCGGCGCCGAGCACGGCCATCCAGACGCTGTAGTACAGCCGGGGCGTGTCCACCTCGAGCCGGGACAGCAGCCACATGCCGACGGCGGACAGGGCACCGCCGAGGACAGGGTACGGCTTGTACCGCCCGGTGTGGCTGATGAGTTGCCCGCCGATGATCGAGGCTCCGACGATGCCGGCCATCATGGGCAGCATCAGCAGCCCGGACTCGGTGGCACTGGCCCCGTCGACCATCTGCAGGAAGGTCGGCAGGTAGCTGGCGGCGCCGAACAGCGCGACGCCGATCACCAGGCCGACCAGGCCGGTGACGTTGAAGACGGAGTCCCGGAACAGCCGGAGCGGGATGAGGGGTTCGGCGGCGAAGTGCTCCGCCACGAGGAACAGGACGGTGGCGGTCAGGGCGCCCGCGCCGAGGCCGATGATCTCCCGGGAGCCCCAGGCGTACTCGGTGCCGCCCCAGCTCGTGAGCAGCACCAGGCAGGTGGAGGCGGCGGCGAGCAGCAGCGCGCCGGGCACGTCGAGGCGGGCGCGGACACGGGGCCTGGGGAGCTGGAGGACCGCGGTGACCACGGCGAGGGTGAGCAGGCCGAAGGGGACGTTGATGTAGAAGCACCAGCGCCACGACAGGTGGTCGGTGAAGTAGCCGCCGAGCAGTGGACCGGCGACGGAGGCGACCCCGAACGCGGCGCCGATCAGGCCCATGTAGCGGCCGCGCCGCCGGGCCGGCACGATGTCGGCGATGATCGCCTGCACCCCGATCATCAGCCCGCCCGCGCCGACGCCCTGGACGGCGCGGAAGGCGATGAGCTGGTCCATGCTCCGCGCCCGCCCGGCGAGCGCGGAACCGGCCACGAAGACCAGGATCGCGAACTGGAAGACGCCCTTGCGGCCATAGAGGTCGCCGAGCTTGCCGTACAGCGGCAGCCCGATGGTCGCGGTGAGCAGATAGGCGGTGATCGCCCAGGACATCCTGTCCAGTCCGTGCAGCTCGCCGACGATCTTCGGCAGGGCGGTGGCGACGATCATCTGCTCCAGCGCGGCGAGCAGCAGCGCCAGCATCAGCCCGAAGAAGACCAACCGCACCCGGCGCGTGCCGAGTTCGGCGGTCTCGGGCGGTGGGGGCACGGGTGTCCCGGGGGGCGCCGCGACCGGCTCGTCCCGCACCAGAGTCGTCCCACCCACGTACCGCTCCCCTCGTCGCACCTGTCACACAGTTCCCGCCGGAACGACAACTGCGGACAAGTACGGCGAGTTACGGCACAAGGTCGTAAGGGTGGTGAATCCACCCGAACCGGTGAGGGGTACAACGCCCCGCCACCGGAGGGCCTTTGGGATCAGCCGCGGGCGGACCCGGTCACTTCTCGACCTCGCGCGCCAGGTTGGCGAGGACGGCGTCGTAGATCCGCCCGAGGCCCTTGGGGGCGAAGGTCCGCTCGAAGAACCCGCCGATGCCGCCGGCGCCCTGCCAGGTGGTGGTGACGACGACCCGGGAGCTCCCTTCACCGGCGGGGGTGACGCGCCAGGTGGTGACCATGGAGGAGTTGCGGTCCTTCTCGACCAGTTCGCCGTCGGTGGGCTCGGCGACCTCCAGCAGGCAGTCACGCACCCGCTTGCTGGTGGCCTGGAGCCTCCAGTGCACGAGGGTGCCCTCGCCGTCACCGCCCTCGCGCACCTCGTACTCGCTGAACTGCTCGGGCAGCAGCCGCTGCCGCGTGCCGCTGTAGTCGGCGAGGGCGTCGAACACCTTCTCCGCGTCCGCCGCGACGACCCGCTCCGTAGTGGCCTCGACCTGCGCCATTGCGTTCCTCCAGGACCAGTTTTCTCGAAGTGGGAGCAAGCCAACCACCCCGGCGCCCGGCCGCCCAAATCGGGGTCGCACGATCATGGGAACGGATGTTCTGTACCGCGCGCGGCGCCGGGCGGTTCCACGATGCGCTCGCCAGACGCGGACAGGGCTGCGGGCCCGGCCAGGGCTCGCCCGGGAGGCCGTCGCCGCCCTCACCGCCACCGCCGCCGGCGTGGGCCATCAGGTACTCCATGTCACTACTCCTTCGTTCGCGGTTCGATGGTTGCCCCTCGGGTCGGTTCCGGGAAGGGGCTGGGTCCCGCCGCAGGTCGCGATCCGCCACGGGATGGACCCGCCCCGCCGGAGGCTTGGGCCCCCCGACGGGGCGGGCGGACCCGTCTCACCGGGTCTTGCGGAACCCCGGAAGACGGGGTCCAGGGGTGCGGCCCTGACCGGAAGCGGCCGCCATCGGGGTGCGTCCGTGCGGGGTCCGCGCCGGCACCGGGGAGGACGGGGGCGGTCACGGCCGCCGCATTCAGCAGACACGGCGCTGCGGCCGTTCTCATGACGGCGGATGCGCCATCTGCTCGTAGTGGTCGCACAGTGCCCGCAGGACCCGGGCCAGGCGGCGCGCGTGGACGACGTCTCCGCCGGGCCGCGCGCCGCCACCGAGCTTGCGGCGGGCCTCCCCGACACAGGCCATCGCGCAGTACCGCGGAATGCTGTCCTCCGACAGCCGGCCCGCGCGCGACTCCACCTCGGGGACCAGGAGCTCAAGATGGCCGCGCAGCGCCACGGTCAGCGCGCCGACCTCCCGAGGGGCCGGGGGCAGTGCATCGGGAGCGTCGTCGGGGCCCAGCAGCAGATCGACGGCCTCGCGCATCGTCCCGAGGTCCGCCACCTGCGTGCCGCTGCCGTTCTCCACCGCGTCGCTCACCGGGCGGCCACGCAGCGGGGGCAGGCGCACGGCGGGAAGGCCGTGCTCACCATCTGCGGCGGGCCGGCCTGGGGCAGGACATCCAGGCAGCCGCGGTCCTCGGTGATGATGCCGGCCCGGTTCACGGAGTAGACGCGCAGGCGCATCTTGACCCCGGGCTCTGGTCGGGCTGTAGCTTTCATGGTGTCGGCGCTCCTCTGCAGCGTTGGCCATGCCCCCGAACCGTTCGCCGCGGTTGCGGGGGTCCTGACTTCGACCGTAGGAGCGCCTACATAGAACTGCCGACCGTAATTCGGTCGCTACGCTCAGGCAGCGAGGATGCCGATGCGTGTGGCCAGGTCAGCGGCACGGCGCCGACGCGGTGCCCGAGTTGACTCGACCTCCTCAAGGAGGATCGCCTTGGCGTAGCCGTTGTACCGGATCGTCTCCGGCGCGGCCTCGAAGGCCTTCTCCAGCGACGCCAGGGCCGTGTCGGGCTGCCCGTCCAACTGGTAGCCGCGGGCCTCCTCGATGCGGTGCCGTGCCCGCCGGGGACGGGACCTGATAACGCTGCCATCGGCGCGCGCGGCCTGCCGCACCGACTCTCCGCCCTGGTGTAGCTCGACGGCGACCGTCACCGCGTGCGCACCCATGATCGCCTGAGAGAAACTCGTGACAGGGTGGTAGTAGTCGACCGGCAGCCGCCTGGCCGCCGCGCGCGCCTGGTCCCAGTACCGCCACGCCGTTCCGGTCTCCCGTCGGCGGGCCGCGGTATAGCCCAGCTCGAACTGCAGCGCCCCGGAGATGGCGAGGACGTCGTCCGAGGCGTCGGGCAGCAGCGGTTCCAGGTAGCGGACCGCTTCCTCGTTCACGGCGTCGGCCGCATCGAAGTGCCGGGGCCCGGAGTCGCGGTGCGCCTGCGCGAGGAGCCACGCGGCGACGCCGATAGTGTGCGGATCGTCGCTCTCCTGGGCGGCGATCATGCCGCGCTCAGCCACGCGCCAGAGCAGGGAGGCATCGGGCTGGTAGGCGATGAAGAACTGCGACAGCGAGTAGGTCTGGGCGAGCAAGGCCTGCGCGGCGCGCCGCTCGGCGGAGCTGTCAGCGTGCCGTACAAGGGCCTGGGTGTCCCGGATGAGGCCGGGCAGCAGCTTGCCGATCGCGTCCCGGTGGTTCTTCGCCCCGTGCCGGGCCTTCCACGCGGAGTGCAGCCGCGCCTCCAGGTGAGTCACGGGCGGCGGCTCCGCGCTGGTGGTGAGCGGGAAGCCATCGATGGCGGCCTTGACGGCGGCGAGCCGGGGGTGGCCCGGCCCGACGAAGAGATCGACGTGGGCTTCGGGGTGCCCGGTCAGGTCGGCCAGGTCCCCCACCCGCAACGCTTCGGCGATGCGCAGCACCATGTCGAGCCGCGGCGGCTGCTGCTGTCCGTTCTCGATCTTGCGGAGCGTATGCGGTGAGATCCCGATGAGGTCGGCGAGCTGGGTCTGCGTCATGCCGCGGCGTTCACGGATGATCTGCACGCGCTGACCGAATCGCAGCGGATCAGCGTACGGGTCCGGGGTAGCATCTGGAGTCATAACGGCCTTGCCCCTCCTTGCAGCTTCGTCACTGCCAGATTAGGGGCCGGGCCGGTTCTGTGTGACCGGCTTCTCACCCGCAGCTCCGGACCCGCGCTACTTGCTGAGCCCGATGCCCCGCCACTGGCCGTGCTTGCGGACGATGGCGCCCTTCTTCTCCACGGTCACGGCGCACCTTCAGCTCATCCACCGGCTCTCCGGACTCGCCCGCGCCCTGGAGGCTGCGGCGAGCAAGGCTCGGAACTCGCGCACCATCGCCGCGAGCGACGGACCGGCGGATCCGCCCCACCGGGTCCGCCGAGGCGGCCGCCCCCGCGGAGCCGACTCAGCTCACCCTCCTCTGAGGGCGTTGGAGGGCATCCCTCGGCCCAATTGGGTCAAGTATCGGCGGAACGGGTTCCGCGGAAGGCCGATTCCGGGACGATCCGGCGAGGACCGTGATCACACGGTTCGCGCCACCCTCCGTCCCGGGAGGACCCATGAGGACACGCGCAGCCGTGCTGTGCGCAGCCGCCGCCATGGTGGCGGGCTCGGTCACGGCCGCCCCCGCGCAGGCGGCCCCCGCCGCTCCGGCACCTGAGCTCACCTGGAAGGACTGCGGCACCGACGACCATCCGTCCCTGCAGTGCGCCTCGCTGAAGGTGCCGCTGGACCACGCGCGGCCGGCCGGCCGGCAGATCACGCTCGCCCTGTCCCGCGTCCCGCACACCGCACCCACCTCCCAGGGCCCGCTGCTGGTCAACCCCGGCGGCCCCGGCGGCAGCGGTCTGAAGCTCGCCGGCTACGTGGCGTCGGCGCTGCCCAAGTCGGTGGCGGCCCAGTACGACGTCATCGGCTTCGATCCGCGGGGCGTCGGGAAGAGCACGCCCGCGCTGGACTGCTCGGCCGGCCGCTTCACGCCGGTGCGGCCCGACACCGTCCCCGCCACGGCCGCGCTGGAGCGGGCGAACCTGGAGCGGGCCCGGTCCTTCGCCGCCGCCTGCGGCCGCAAGTACGCGGACGTGCTGCCGTACATCGACACCGTCGACGCCGTCCGTGACATGGACGCGATCCGCCGGGCCCTGGGCGCGCCGCGCATCAACTACTTCGGGTACTCCTACGGCACCTATCTGGGCGCGGTGTACGCCAAGCTGTACCCGGAGCGGGTGCGGCGCCTGGTGCTGGACTCGATCGTGGACCCGACGGGCGTCTGGCACGAGGACAACATCGGCCAGGACTACGCCTTCGACGCCCGCCACCGCGCCCTGATGGCCTGGATCGCCCGGCACGACGGCACGTACCGGCTGGGCAAGGACCCCGCGAAGGTCGAGGCCGCGTGGTACGCGATGCGCGCGGCCCTGGCGAAGAAGCCGGCCGGCGGCAAGGTGGGCGCCGCCGAACTGGAGGACGCCTTCATCCCCGGCGGCTACTACAACGGCTACTGGCCGCACCTCGCGGCGGCGTTCTCGGCCTGGGTGAACGAGGGCAGGAGCGAGCCGCTGGTGAAGGCGTACCAGGACTACGGCGCCGTGGACGGCCCGGGCGACAACGGGTACAGCGTCTACGCGGCGGTGCAGTGCCGTGACGTGTCCTGGCCGCGCGACTGGAACCGCTGGCGGACGGAGACCTGGGGGGTGTACGCGAAGGCACCCTTCATGGCCTGGAACAACGCCTGGTACAACGCGCCGTGCGCGTTCTGGCCGACCGGGACGCTGCGGCCGGTGGACGTCGCCAACACGAAGCTGCCGCCGGCGCTGCTGCTCCAGGCGACCGACGACGCGGCTACGCCCTACGCGGGCGGGGTGACGGCGCACCGGCTGCTGGCCGGTTCCCGCCTGGTGGTCGAGGAGGGCGGCGGCAACCACGGCATCAGTCTCAGCGGCAACACGTGCCTGGACCGGTACCTGGCCGACTACCTGTCCACCGGCCGGCTCCCGCGCCGGGGCGGCGCGGCCGGGGGTGCCGACGCGGTCTGCGAGCGGTCACCGGACCCCGAGCCCCCGACGAGCAAGGCGGTCCCGGGCTCGCGCGGCGCGGAGCTGCACCGGCTGCTGGGCTTCCGCGGTTAGGTTCGGCCCCGCCGGGGGCCTGGTGCGGCGCTTGCGTCGTCCGCCGGGCAGGCGGGTCCTTCGCCACCGGATCCGCCGGCCCGGCCGGGGCGTCGCCCGCCCGGCCGGGCGGTGGATATTCGCGGGCGTCGGGCGAGACCGCTCCCTAGAGTGCGGTCATGGACGACCCCTCCCTGCTCATCCGCCCGATGACCCTCGACGACTGCGACCGCGTCTCGGAGATCCGCGTCCGGGGCTGGCGGCACGCCTACCGCGGGCTCGTGCCGCAGCCGTATCTCGACGCGCTCAGCGTGGCGCGGGACGCCGAGCGGCGCCGTGCCCGGTTCGGGCAGGGGAACGGCGCCGTGCTGAACCTGGTCGCCGAGCGGGGCGGCGAGGTGGTCGGCTGGGCGGCGTACGGGCCGTACCGCGAGGGTGAGGTACGCACCGCGGACGCCGAGCTGTACGCCGTCTACCTCGACCCGGACCGGGTGGGCACCGGGGTGGGCCGGGCGCTGCTGGCGGAGTCGGTCGAGCGGTGCGCGGGGTACCCGCGGATGTTCCTGTGGGTACTGAGGGAGAACAGGCGTGCCCGCCGCTTCTACGAGCGGGCCGGCTTCCACTGGGACGGCGCCGAGGAGCCCTTCGAGGCGGGCGGCGCGCTCGTGCCCGAGGTGCGTTACGTCCGGACGCTGGGCGGCTGACCTGGCGTCACGTGCGGTTCTGGCGCGGGATGCGGGCCAGCGCGCGGACCGCCGCCTCGGCGAGCGCCGGGTGCGCGAGGGCCTCGCCCAGCACCCGCCGGGCGCGGGCGTCGCCGAGCGTGCCGAGCCCGTCCACGCAGGCGAGGGCCACCCGCCGGTAGGGGTCGTGGGGGCGCAGCCGGCGCTCCAGGGTGGTGATCAGGGCCGGCACGGACTCCGGGGCGCGCAGCTCGACCAGGAGCCGCACCGGGTGCAGGGCGTAGGCCACGCGCAGCTCGTTGGTGGCGAGGGCCGCCGCGGCGCGGGCCGTACGCGGGTCGCCGAGCCGCGCGAGGGCGTGGGCGGCGGCGGAGCAGCGGGGCGGGTCGCGGTGGTTGAGCAGCAGCACGAGCGCTTCGAAGGCGCGCCGGTCGCCGGCCCGGCCCAGCCGGAACGCGGCCAGTTCCCGGGCCCACAGGGGCTGTCCGGGCGCGGTGAGCACCTCGGCCAGTTCGTCGTGGTCCCCGGTCACCACCAGCCGCTCGTAACCGGGCGAGCCGTGCGACTCCTGCCGTAAGCGTTCCGTGAGCGATCGCAACTCTTCGTCCACGGGGCCAGGGTATGCCGGTCACCGGAACGGAGGGGAGCCAGATCACAAAGTCGGCTTCCCCGTGGGGGCTGGCGCGCTCGTTACTGGCCGGTTAAGCTCAGACGAGCGAGTTACCCACTCGCTGTTCGCTCACGACGGTTTGGTGACGCAGCCGTCGTGCGCCGGTCGGTTCGGTACCTCGGTACCGCAGTACGACCCGGCTCCGGGACAGGGCCGGTCGGAATCCGCCGCTCCCGGGCGTGTGCACGCCCGCGGTGCCGGCACCGGGCGTGTGCGCCAGCAGCCCGGCAACACCCGCACTTCACACCGCCCCGGTGTGCGTCTACGGGCGCACCCGGCGCGTTCCCAGTCGTCACCCTCATTCCTGGAGTCCCGCGATGGCCACTCCCCTGTCCGACACCCCTCTGTCCCCGCTCAAGACGATCGCCGTCATCGGTCTCGGCACGATGGGCACCGGCATCACCGAGGTTCTCGCGAAGGCGGGCCGCGAGGTGATCGGCATCGACGTCGCCGAGGCCCAGACCGCTCGGGCGCTCGCCGCCCTGGAGGCCGCCACCGCCCGCGCCGTCGGGCGTGGCCGGCTGACCGAGCAGGACCGCGCCGGCGTCCTGGCCCGGGTCCGGCTCTCCACCGACCTGCGCGCGGCGGCCGACGCCGACCTGGTCATCGAGGTCGTCCCGGAGTCGTACGAGATCAAGCACCAGGTCTTCCGGGAGCTGGACGGCATCGTGCGTCCGGAGACCATCCTGGCGACCGGCACCAACGCGCTGTCCGTCACCCGTCTGGCCGCCGACTCCGCGCACCCCGAGCGGGTGCTGGGCCTGCACTTCTTCAACCCGGCCCCGGCGATGAAGCTGGTCGAGGTCGTCTCCTCGGTGCTGACCGCGCCGGCCGCGGTCGCCGCGGTCACGGACCTCGCGATCGAACTGGGCAAGGAGCCGGTCGCGGTCGGCGACCGCCCCGGTTTCGTCGCGGACGGGCTGCTGTTCGGCTACCTCAACCAGGCCGCGGCGATGTACGAGGCCAGGTACGCCTCCCGCGAGGACATCGACGCGGCCATGCGGCTCGGCTGCGGCCTGCCCATGGGCCCGCTGGCCCTGCTGGACCTGATCGGCATCGACACCGCGCGCACGGTCCTGGACGCCATGTACGCCGAGTCCCGCGACCGGCTGCACGCCCCCGCCCCGATCCTCAAGCAGCTCAGCGAGGCGGGCCTGACCGGCCGCAAGTCCGGCCGCGGCTTCTACACCTACGAGGCGCCGGGCAGCGCCACGGTCGTGGCCGACCCGCTGACGCCGGCCGCCGGGGGCGCCGGGACCGGGGGACGCCCCGTCCGGTCCGTCGGCGTCGCGGGCTCGGGCACCATGGCCTCGGGCATCGCCGAGGTGTTCGCCAAGGCCGGCTACGAGGTCGTCCTCGCCGCGCGCAGCGAGGAGAAGGCACGGACGGCCAAGGCCCGTATCGGCAAGTCGCTCTCGCGCTCCGTCGACAAGGGGCGGATGACCGCCGAGGCGGCCGCCGAGTCCCTGGACCGGATCACCGCGGCGGGCTCCTACGACGCCTTCGCCGACGTCGACCTGGCGGTCGAGGCGGTCGCCGAGGACCTGGAGGTCAAGCGGCAGCTCTTCGCGGCCCTCGACAAGGTCTGCAAGCCGGGCGCGGTGCTGGCCACCACCACCTCCTCGCTGCCCGTCGTCGCCTGCGCCCGCGCCACCTCGCGCCCGCAGGACGTGATCGGCATGCACTTCTTCAACCCGGCCCCGGCGATGAAGCTGGTCGAGGTCGTGCGCACGGTCCTGACGGCCGACGACGTGCACGCCACCGTCCGCGAGGTCTGCGGGCGGATCAGGAAGCACGCCGTCGACTGCGGCGACCGGGCCGGCTTCATCGTGAACGCGCTGCTGTTCCCGTACCTGAACAACGCGATCAAGATGGTCGAGGAGCACTACGCGACGCTGGACGACATCGACGCGGCGATGAAGCTCGGCGGCGGCTATCCGATGGGCCCGTTCGAGCTGCTGGACGTGGTCGGCCTGGACGTCTCGCTGGCCATCGAGAAGGTGCTGCACCGCGAGTTCCGCGACCCGGGCCTGGCCCCGGCTCCGCTGCTGGAGCACCTGGTGGCCGCGGGCTGCCTCGGCCGCAAGACCGGCCGCGGCTTCCGCGAGTATGCCCGCCGCTGACGGCGTCGGCGACTGGTCCCGCACGGAGACGGACTGGGGCGGACTGCTCGGCCCAGTGGGCACTCCCCCGCCCCTCGCGGGCGGGGGATCCCCCGGACCTGCGCATTCTGCGGCGCACATGCAGTACGTTCGGGTCATGCCCCAGCCCGCCAAGTCCTCACGTACACCAGCCACGCCCGACGCGCCGGAAAGTGCCGCAGGCAGTCGCGCCGCCGCCCAGCGGCTGAAAATGCGCCGGGAACTGGCGGCCGCAGCGATGGAGCTGTTCGCGACCAAGGGGTACGAGGCGACCACCGTCGACGAGATCGCGGCCGCGGCCGGGGTCGCGCGCCGCACCTTCTTCCGCCACTTCCGCTCCAAGGAAGAGGCGATCTTCCCGGACCACGACGACACGCTGATCCGTGCCGAGGCGGTCCTCAACGCCGCCCCGGCGCACGAGCATCCGCTCGACACGGTGTGCCGCGGCATCAAGGAAGTCATGCGGATGTACGCGGCCAGGCCGGAGATCTCGGTCGCCCGTTACAAGCTCACGCGCGAGGTGCCGACCCTGCGCGAGGCCGAGATCGCCTCGGTGGCCCGCTACGAGCGCCTGTTCACCCGCTATCTGCTCGGCCACTTCGACGAGCACGCGCACGCCGACGACGCCAACGACGACCCGCTGCTCGCCGAGGTCGCCGCCTCGGCCGTCGTCACCGCCCACAACCACGTCCTCCGGCGCTGGCTGCGGGCCGACGGCCAGGGCGACGTGGAGGCCCAGCTCGACCACGCCTTCGCCATCGTGCGCAGGACGTTCGGCTCGGGCATCGGTGCCGGACGCGGCCCGGAGGCCGGGGCGGCGGCCACCGTGGCACCGGCGACGGTCTCCGCGCACGGCGAGGTCCTGGTGACGGTCGCCCGCACCGACGCCCCCCTCGACGAGGTCATGCGCACCATCGAGGAGGCGCTCAAGGAACGCTGAGGCACCGCGTGCCCTGTGATGACGGCCACCCTTCGGGGTGGCCGTTTTGGCATGTCAGGGGCCCTTTTCGGAGAGATTTCAGAGCCCGTTCGATCGATCATCGCTCATTTGTTACGTAAAGATTTCATCTGAGAGCATCTTCTGGCACTCAGTGCCTTGCGACATGACACGCGGTGTCATACGTTGAAGGAAGTCCGGGCGGTCGGCGCGCAGAGACCATTCGCGCGCCGGCTGTCCCCGCAAGCCGGACGGCCTGCGCGCCCGGACGCCTGCGTCACAGGCAACCTCCCGCGCCACAAAGCGCTGCCGAAGCAACACCCCCGCCGAACCGACGGCACACCCTCAAAAACCCTCAGCAGCACTCCCAGCAGCACCGACGATCCCCCAGCGCCCCTCCCTCAGGGCGCTCACCGCCGGAGGCAACACCGTGACCGTGAAGGACATCCTGGACGCGATCCAGTCGAAGGACGCCACGTCCGCCGACTTCGCCGCCATGCCGCTCCCCGAGTCGTACCGCGCGATCACCGTCCACAAGGACGAGACGGAGATGTTCGCGGGCCTGCAGACCCGCGACAAGGACCCGCGCAAGTCGATCCACCTGGACGACGTGCCGCTGCCCGAACTGGGTCCGGGCGAGGCCCTGGTGGCCGTGATGGCCTCCTCGGTCAACTACAACTCGGTGTGGACCTCGATCTTCGAGCCGCTGTCCACCTTCGGGTTCCTGGAGCGCTACGGCCGCACCAACGAGCTGGCCAAGCGCCACGACCTGCCGTACCACATCATCGGCTCCGACCTCGCCGGCGTCGTCCTGCGCACCGGCCCGGGCGTCAACGCCTGGAAGCCCGGCGACGAGGTCGTCGCCCACTGCCTGTCCGTCGAGCTGGAGTCCTCGGACGGCCACAACGACACGATGCTCGACCCCGAGCAGCGCATCTGGGGCTTCGAGACCAACTTCGGCGGCCTCGCCGAGATCGCGCTGGTGAAGTCCAACCAGCTCATGCCGAAGCCGGACCACCTGAGCTGGGAGGAGGCCGCGGCCCCGGGCCTGGTGAACTCCACCGCCTACCGCCAGCTCGTCTCCCGCAACGGCGCCGGCATGAAGCAGGGCGACAACGTCCTCATCTGGGGTGCGAGCGGCGGCCTCGGCTCCTACGCCACGCAGTTCGCGCTCGCCGGCGGCGCCAACCCCATCTGCGTCGTCTCCAGCGAGCAGAAGGCGGACATCTGCCGCGCCATGGGCGCCGAGTCGATCATCGACCGCAACGCCGAGGGCTACAAGTTCTGGAAGGACGAGAGCACCCAGGACCCGAAGGAGTGGAAGCGCTTCGGCAAGCGCATCCGTGAGCTCACCGGCGGCGAGGACATCGACATCGTCTTCGAGCACCCCGGCCGCGAGACCTTCGGCGCCTCCGTGTTCGTCACCCGCAAGGGCGGCACCATCACCACCTGCGCCTCCACCTCGGGCTACATGCACGAGTACGACAACCGGTACCTGTGGATGTCGCTGAAGCGGATCATCGGCTCCCACTTCGCCAACTACCGCGAGGCCTGGGAGGCCAACCGCCTCATCGCCAAGGGCAAGATCCACCCGACGCTGTCGAAGGTGTACTCCCTGGAGGACACCGGCCAGGCCGCCTACGACGTGCACCGCAACCTGCACCAGGGCAAGGTCGGCGTGCTGTGCCTCGCCCCCGAGGAGGGCCTGGGCGTGCGCGACCAGGAGATGCGCGCCGAGCACATCGACGCCATCAACCGCTTCCGGAACATCTGAGCACCCGGAGGTCATAGATGACTGAGCGTCAGAAGGACCGGCCGTGGCTCATGCGCACGTACGCCGGCCACTCCACGGCGGAGGCGTCCAACGAGCTGTACCGGCGCAACCTCGCCAAGGGCCAGACCGGTCTGTCGGTGGCGTTCGACCTGCCGACCCAGACCGGCTACGACCCCGACCACATCCTCGCCCGCGGCGAGGTCGGCCGGGTGGGCGTGCCCGTCTCGCACCTCGGTGACATGCGCCGGCTGTTCCAGGACATCCCCCTGGAGCAGATGAACACCTCGATGACGATCAACGCCACCGCCATGTGGCTCCTGGCGCTCTACCAGGTCGTGGCCGAGGAGCAGGGCGCGGACATCACCAAGCTCCAGGGCACGACCCAGAACGACATCGTCAAGGAGTACCTCTCCCGCGGGACGCACGTCTTCCCGCCGGGGCCCTCGCTCCGCCTGACGACGGACATGATCGCGTACACGGTCTCCCACATCCCGAAGTGGAACCCCATCAACATCTGCAGCTACCACCTGCAGGAGGCCGGGGCCACGCCGGTGCAGGAGATCGCGTACGCGATGTCCACCGCGATCGCCGTGCTCGACGCCGTGCGCGACTCCGGCCAGGTGCCGCAGGAGCGCATGGGGGACGTGGTGGCCCGTATCTCCTTCTTCGTCAACGCGGGCGTCCGCTTCGTCGAGGAGATGTGCAAGATGCGGGCCTTCGGCCGCATCTGGGACAGGGTCACGCGCGAGCGGTACGGCATCGAGAACCCCAAGCAGCGCCGGTTCCGCTACGGCGTCCAGGTCAACTCGCTCGGTCTGACCGAGGCGCAGCCGGAGAACAACGTCCAGCGGATCGTGCTCGAGATGCTGGCGGTCACCCTCTCCAAGGACGCCCGCGCGCGTGCCGTGCAGCTCCCGGCCTGGAACGAGGCCCTGGGCCTGCCCCGGCCGTGGGACCAGCAGTGGAGCCTGCGCATCCAGCAGGTGCTCGCCCACGAGAGCGACCTGCTGGAGTACGAGGACATCTTCGAGGGCTCGCACGTCATCGAGGCGAAGGTGAACGCCCTGGTGGAGGAGTCCCTCGCCGAGATGGACCGGATCGAGGAGATGGGCGGCGCGATGGCCGCCGTCGAGTCCGGCTACCTCAAGGCCCAGCTCGTCTCCTCGCACGCCGAGCGGCGGGCGCGGATCGAGTCCGGCCAGGAGAAGATCGTCGGCGTCAACGTCTTCGAGACGACCGAGCCGAACCCGCTCACGGCCGACCTGGACACCGCGATCATGACGGTCGACCCGGCGGTCGAGGCCCGGGTCGTCGCCTCGCTGGCGAACTGGCGGGACACCCGCTACCAGCCGCCCTTCAACCACCCGCGCCCCTGCAAGGCGCTGGACCGGCTGAAGGAGGCCGCCAAGGGCACCGGCAACCTGATGGAGGCCACCCTGGAGTGCGCCCGTGCCGGGGTCACGACCGGCGAGTGGGCGGGCGCCCTGCGCGAGGTGTTCGGCGAGTTCCGGGCGCCGACCGGGGTCTCCTCCGCGCCGGTGGCCGTCACCGCCGAGGCCGGCTCGGCCATGGCCGAGGTCCGCGCCAAGGTGGACGCCACCGCTCGCGACCTGGGCGTCGGCAAGCTGCGCTTCCTGGTCGGCAAGCCCGGCCTCGACGGTCACTCGAACGGCGCCGAGCAGATCGCCGTCCGCGCGCGCGACGCCGGCTTCGAGGTGGTCTACCAGGGCATCCGGCTCACCCCCGAGCAGATCGTGGACGCCGCCCTGGCCGAGGACGTGCACGCCGTGGGCCTGTCGATCCTCTCCGGCTCGCACGCGCAGCTCGTGCCGGACGTGCTGGAGCGCCTGCATGTGGCCGGTGCCACAGATATACCGGTGATCGCAGGTGGCATCATCCCGAACGGTGACGCCGAGGAACTGCGGGCCGCCGGAGTGGCCGCGGTGTTCACCCCGAAGGACTTCGACATCACCGGGATCATCGGCCGCATCGCCGACGAGATCCGGAAAGCGAACAAGCTCGACCCCCTGGAGGTCCCCGCATGACGGCCCACCCGTCGCCCGCCACCGCCCTTCCGACGAGCGGCTCCGCCGCGCACTCCTTCGACCGCCTTCGCCCCCGCCGCTCCTGTCTGGCGGTACCGGGAAGCAACCCGCGCTTCCTGGAGAAGGCCCAGGGCCTCCCCGCCGACCAGGTCTTCCTGGACCTGGAGGACGCGTGCGCGCCGCTCGCCAAGCCCGAGGCGCGGCACACCATCGTCAAGTTCCTCAACGAGGGCGACTGGACGGGCAAGACCAGGGTCGTACGGGTGAACGACTGGACGACCGAGTGGACGTACCGGGACGTCGTCACGGTCGTCGAGGGCGCCGGCCAGAACCTCGACTGCATCATGCTGCCCAAGGTGCAGAGCGCCCAGCAGGTCGTGGCGCTGGACCTGCTGCTGACCCAGATCGAGAAGACGATGGGCTTCGAGGTCGGCAGGATCGGCATCGAGGCGCAGATCGAGAACGCCCAGGGCCTGAACAACGTCAACGAGATCGCGCAGGCCTCCCCGCGCGTGGAGACGATCATCTTCGGCCCGGCCGACTTCATGGCCTCCATCAACATGAAGTCACTGGTCGTCGGCGAGCAGCCGCCCGGCTACCCGGCCGACGCCTACCACTACATCCTGATGAAGATCCTGATGGCCGCCCGGGCCAACGACCTCCAGGCGATCGACGGCCCCTACCTGCAGATCCGCAACGTCGAGGGCTACCGAGAGGTCGCCCAGCGCGCCGCGGCCCTCGGCTTCGACGGCAAGTGGGTGCTGCACCCGGGCCAGGTCGAGGCCTCGAACGAGATCTTCTCGCCCTCCCAGGAGGACTACGACCACGCCGAGCTGATCCTGGACGCGTACGACTACTACACCTCCGAGGCGGGCGGCAAGAAGGGCTCCGCGATGCTCGGCGACGAGATGATCGACGAGGCCAGCCGCAAGATGGCCCTGGTCATCTCCGGCAAGGGCCGGGCCGCCGGCATGCGGCGCACGTCGAAGTTCGAGATCCCGGAGGCCTGAGCGCGATGCAGTTCGGACGCACGTACGAGGAGTTCGAGGTCGGGGCGACGTACAAGCACTGGCCGGGCAAGACGGTCACGGAGTACGACGACCACCTGTTCTGTCTCCTCACCATGAACCACCACCCGCTCCACATGGACGTCAACTACGCCGAGAAGACGACCGACTTCGGCAAGAACGTCGTGGTGGGCAACTACGTCTACTCGCTGCTGCTCGGCATGTCCGTCCCGGACATCTCCGGCAAGGCGATCGCCAACCTGGAGATCGAGTCGCTCAAGCACGTGGCGCCGACCTTCCACGGCGACACCATCTACGGCCAGACGACCGTGCTGGACAAGTGGCCGTCGAAGTCGAAGAACGACCGCGGCATCGTCTACGTCGAGACCAAGGGCTACAAGCAGGACGGCACCCTGGTGTGCGTCTTCCGCCGCAAGGTCATGGTGCCCACCGAGACGTACATCAAGGAGCGCGGCGGCGAGCAGCCCGGCCGCCCGGAGCTGAACGCCCCTTCGGAAAAGACGGAGAAGTAGCCATGGCGCGCCTCGCCCAGACCGCCGGTCTGAACGACGTCCAGCAGGAGATCCTCTCCACCGTCCGCGACTTCGTGGACAAGGAGATCATCCCGGTCGCGACCGAGCTGGAGCACCGCGACGAGTACCCGCAAGCGATCGTGGACGGCCTGAAGGAACTCGGCCTGTTCGGTCTGATGATCCCCGAGGAGTACGGGGGTCTGGGCGAGTCGCTCCTCACCTACGCGCTGTGCGTGGAGGAGATCGCCCGCGGTTGGATGTCGGTGTCCGGCATCATCAACACCCACTTCATCGTCGCGTACATGCTCAAGCAGCACGGCACACAGGAGCAGAAGGAGCACTTCCTGCCCCGCATGGCGGCCGGCGACATCCGCGGCGCCTTCTCGATGTCGGAGCCGGGCCTGGGCTCCGACGTGTCGGCGATCACGTCGAAGGCGGTCAAGGACGGCGACGAGTACGTCCTGAACGGCCAGAAGATGTGGCTGACGAACGGCGGAACCTCGTCCCTCGTCGCCGTTCTCGTCCGAAGTGACGAAGGTCACCCCGAGGGCACGGCCCCGCACAAGTCGATGACGACCTTCCTGGTCGAGAAGGAGCCCGGCTTCGGCGAGGTCCGCCCCGGCCTGACCATTCCGGGCAAGATCGACAAGATGGGCTACAAGGGCGTCGACACCACCGAGTTGATCATGGACGGTCTGCGCGTTCCGGCCGATCGGGTGCTCGGCGGCGTCACCGGACGAGGTTTTTACCAAATGATGGACGGCGTGGAGGTCGGCCGCGTCAACGTGGCGGCCCGTGGCTGCGGTGTCGCGCAGCGCGCCTTCGAGCTGGGGGTTCGGTACGCCCAGCAGCGCCACACCTTCGGCAAGGCCATCGCCCAGCACCAGGCCATCCAGTTCAAGCTGGCCGAAATGGCCACCAAGGTCGAGGCCGCGCATGCCATGATGGTCAACGCGGCACGCAAAAAGGACTCCGGGGAGCGAAACGACCTCGAGGCCGGGATGGCGAAGTACCTCGCCTCCGAGTACTGCAAGGAGGTGGTCGAGGACGCCTTCCGCATCCACGGCGGCTACGGCTTCTCCAAGGAGTACGAGATCGAGCGCCTCTACCGGGAGGCTCCGATGCTGCTGATCGGTGAAGGTACCGCCGAGATCCAGAAAATGATCATCGGGCGCAGACTGCTCGAAGAGTATCGATTCCAGGGCTGATTGTCCGGAAACGGGGTGTTTTCTTCGAGAAGAAGATCACACCCCGTCGATATCTCTCGGCCGCCGACTCGGCTTCCTGGCTTGCCCAGTTGTGACCTGCGACCGGTACGATCCCGGGAAAGCCGCCGTCCCCCGTCAGAGCGCGGCATCATCCGCTACGAAGGTCATCCATGCCCCACAGCCAAACCTCTGCACACCGCGACAGCCTGGTAGGCGCACGCCTCGCGCGCGGAGCATCGCCGTGGCTCCTTCCGACGGTCGCCACCGCAGCCCTCAGCCTGGCCCGCGCCCGCCGCTCGGGCGCCGCCAAGGCCGTCGCCGTGCCCGCCACCGCGCTCGCGGCGGGCATGCTGTGGTTCTTCCGCGACCCCGAGCGCGAGATCGCCCCCGGCCGGGTCATCTCGCCCGCCGACGGTGTGGTGCAGAGCATCATGCCCTGGAAGGACGGCCGCACCCGCGTCGCGATCTTCATGAGCCCGCTGAACGTGCACGTGAACCGCGCGCCGCTCGCCGGCACCGTGACGTCGGTCGAGCACATCCCCGGCGGCTTCGTTCCCGCGTTCAACAAGGAGAGCGAGAACAACGAGCGCGTAGTCTGGCATTTCGACACCGAACTCGGCGACATCGAGATGATCCAGATCGCCGGCGCGGTGGCCCGCCGCATCGTGCCCTACATCCCCGAGGGCACGAAGGTCGAGCAGGGCGACCGCATCGGTCTGATCCGCTTCGGCTCGCGTGTCGACCTCTACCTGCCCGAGGGCGTGGAGGTCGCGGTCGAGGTCGGACAGAAGACCGTGGCTGGGGTGACTCGCATTGACCGTGATTGATCCGGAGACCCAGGCCGGCTGGGTGCCCGAGGCCGACGACGTGGACGACGAGGAGGAGATGCCCCTCTCTCTGCGCCTGTCGATAGCGGACACCCTCACGCTGGGCAACGCCACGTGCGGGTTCATGGCGGTGTACTTCACCACCACCGGCATCCTGATCCCGCACCTCACCGGCAGCCAGGAATCCGGCATGGCCCGCCACAGCGCGGCCACGGCGGTCATCCTGATGCTCTGCGCGGCGGTCTTCGACCTGTTCGACGGCCTCGTCGCGCGCAAGCTGCGCTCCTCCCCGATGGGCGCGGAGCTGGACAACCTCTCGGACCTGATCAGCTTCGGCCTGGCACCCGCGTACTTCGTCCTCGTCTACGGCATGGTCGCGGACGACGCGCACCAGAGAGTGGCGGCGCTCGGGGCGATCGTGGTGCTCCTCGCGGTGGTACTGCGGCTGGCGCGGTTCAGCTGCGTGACGGTGAAGGACGGCACGTTCCAGGGCATGCCCTCGCCGTTCGGCGCGCTGACGGTCGTCTCGATCGTCCTGCTGGAGCTGCCCTTCGTGGCCACCCTGCTGGCGATCCTGGGTACCGCGTGGCTCATGGTGAGCCGCGTCGAGTACCCGAAGCCGCGCGGCCGCCTCGCCGGGGCGATGCTCTCCTGGATCGTGCTGTCCATGGGCCTCCTGGCCGCCTGGGCGTTCGACGCGCCGAGCGGACAGCTTCTCCTGCAGACCGGCTGCGCGCTGCAGCTCGTCATGGGCGCGGTGATCCCGCTGTTCGCCACGGCCCGCCGGGTGAACAACTTCCGCGACAACCGCCGCGAGTCGCGGGCGGCCCAGCTTCCCTAGCGTCCTTCGACGCGAAGACGGGTGTGGCCCGGATCCCGAGGATCCGGGCCACACCCGTCTTTCGCGCCCGGGGCCGCCCGGTGTCCGGCCGGCCGATCGAGTACTGCCGGGCTGAGCCGAATTGCGGGCGGGCGGCCCTCTCCGGCGGCCCGTACCGCCCGAGGGGGCCGGCCCCGCCGCCGTGGCCGCGGTCTCAGCCGAGCAGGTCCCGCGCGATCCGCTCCGCGACCCGCTCCAGGATCGGCCCCGCGTCCGCGATGCACTTCTCGACGTCCGGCTCGACGGACGTCAGCGGGTACGCCCGGCCGATCCCGGCCCGCCGCAGCGCCTCCTCGGACAGGGCGAGGCGCCCGCACACCGCGACGACCTCCTTCCCGGCCGCGCGGGCCGCGGCGGCGACCCCCGCCGGGGCCTTGCCGTGCAGGGTCTGCTCGTCCAGCGACCCCTCACCGGTGATCACCAGCGAGGCGCGCTCCAGCGCCGGGGCGAAGCCCAGCACGTCCAGCATGACCTCGATACCGGGTCGGAACCGGGCTCCCAGCAGGAGGGCACCGTAGCCGATGCCGCCGGCCGCCCCCGCGCCGGGCGCCGCCGCGTGGTCGGCGGCACGCCCGCCCACCGCGGCCTCCAGCACCTCGGCGAAGTGGGCGAGCGCGGCGTCCAGGGCCGCCACGTCGTCGGGAGTGGCGCCCTTCTGCGGCCCGTACACGGCGGGCGCGCCCTTGGGGCCGGTCAGCGGGTTGTCGACATCGCTGGCGAGGACCAGCTCCACCGCGTCCAGTCGCGGGTCGAGACCGGACAGGTCGGCCCGCGCCAGCGCGGCGAGACCGCCGCCGCCCGGCGGCACCGGCTCACCGTCCGCGTCCAGGAACCGGGCGCCCAGCGCCGACAGCATCCCGGCGCCGCCGTCCGTCGTGGCGCTGCCGCCCACTCCGAACACGATCGTCCGCGCGCCCGCGTCCAGCGCGGCCCGCAACAGCTCCCCGGATCCGTGGGTCGAGGCGGTCAGCGGTGCGAACACCCCGGACGGCAACCGCTGCAGCCCGCTCGCCTCCGCCATCTCCACCACCGCGGTGCCGCCGCGCAACGCGTACGCGGCCGTGACCTCCTGCCCGAGCGGCCCGGCCACCCGGACCTCCCGGCGTTCGAAGCCGGCCGCGACCGCCGCGTCCACCGTGCCGTCGCCGCCGTCGGCCACGGGCAGCGCCTCGACCTCGAGACCGGGCACGACCCGGCGCAACCCGGCCGTGATCCGCTCGGCGACCCCCACGGCCGTCAGCGAGCCCTTGAACTTGTCCGCGGCGATGAGCACCCGACGGGTCCCGTTCACTGCAGCGTCCGCCACCTTGCATTCCCCTCGCTCTCCGGGCCCCGCGCACGTCGGGGCCAGTCGCGCCGCTGCGACCTTAACCGCAGGGACGTCCGCGCCGCCATGCCCTGCCCGAACCGTGGGAAACGGCTGGGAGGCGGCCGGGGAAAGCGGGTAGGCACCAGCCATGAGTGACCTCGACAGCGGGCCGGACCTCGCCGACCGCGTCCACGGCGGCTGGCTCGGCCGGATCGCGGGCAACATGCTCGGCAAACCGGTCGAGCAGGGCGAGGTGTGGACGCGCGAGCGCATCGACCGCTATCTGCGCCGGGCGGACGCGCTGCCGCTCACCGACTACCTGCCCGAGCCCGCCGACCCGGCCGACGCCGCCGCGCTGCGCCCCGAGTGGCGCCGCTGCGTGCGGGGCCGCGTCCACGGAAGCTGCCGGGACGACGACGTCGACTACGCGATCCTCGGGCTGCACCTGCTGGAGACCCACGGTTTCGGCTTCAGCACCGAGCAGGTCGGCGACCTGTGGCTGCTCGGGCTGCCCTACCGGCAGACCTTCACCGCGGAACGGGCCGCGTACCGCAACCTGGCGAACGGTCTGAAGCCACCGCTGACGGCGACGTACGACAACCCGTACCAGGAGTGGATCGGCGCCCTGATCCGGGCCGACGTGCACGGCTGGACCTGCCCGGGCGACCCGCGCCGCGCGGCCTCACTGGCCCGCCGGGACGCGGTGCTGTCGCACACCGGCAACGGCGTCTACGGGGCGATGTGGGCGGCCGCGCTGATCTCGGCGGCGTTCACCGCGCCCGACGTGCGGGACGCACTGGAGAGCGCGCTGGCCGTGATCCCGGCGAGCAGCAGGCTGGCCCGTACGGTGCGCCGGGTGACGTCGCTGCACGAGACCGGCCTGTCCTGGGAGCAGACCCTGGGCACGGTCTCCGAGGAGACCGCCGGGCTGGGCTGGATCCACACCGTCCCCAACGCGGCCGTCCTGACCGCCGGGCTGCTGTACGGCGACGGCGACTTCAGCCGGACCGTCGCCCTCACCGTCCGCGGCGGCCTGGACACCGATTCCAACGGCGCGACGGCCGGTTCGGTGGCCGGGGTGATGACCGGCGCGGCGGCGATCCCGGCCCAGTGGACCGAGCCGCTGCAGGACACGGTGCGCAGCGCGGTGTTCGGCTTCGACGGGGTGCGGATCAGCGCGCTGGCCGAACGCACCGTTCGCCTGGCGACAGCCGGGGGCTGAGGGCCGTCCCGCGATCCTCGGCGGGACGGCGCACGGCGTCGGATGCGGTGCGTCGCAGGGCGGAGGGCCGTCCTCGTACCGGGCGTGTGCGGGCGATCCGGCGACGCGGCGACGTGCCGTGGCCGTCTTCGTGCGCCCGCCGGTGGTTGCGGGACGGCCCTTGGGGGCCGGTCTCCGGATACCCTTCCCGGATGACCGGCACCGACACCTTCGCCGCGTACATCGCGAGCCTGCCCCGGGTCCTCGCCGGCGCCGCCGTGCTCTTCCAGGACGCCGAGGGACGGGTGCTGCTCGTCGAACCCAACTATCGTGACGGCTGGGCCCTTCCGGGCGGGACCGTCGAGTCCGACGACGGGGAGACCCCGCGCCGCGGCGCCCGACGCGAGACGCTCGAGGAGATCGGCCTGGACCGGGAGCCCGGCCGGCTCCTGGCGGTGGACTGGGTGCACGGCACGGGACGGCCCCCGCTGGTGGCCTACCTGTACGACGGCGGAGTCCTCACCGCGGCCGAGTTCGACGCCATCCGGCTGCAGGAGGAGGAACTGCTGTCCTGGCGCCTGGTACCCCGCGACGACCTCGCCGGACACCTGCCCGGCGCCCTCGGCCGCCGGGTGCTGGCGGCACTGGACGTCCTGTCGGCGGGCACCGGCACGGCGGAACTGGAGAACGGCCACCGGGTGGCCTGAGGCTTCAGCCGTCCGGGTCGCGGGGCCTGGCGTCCACGTCGCGCAGCGCCTCCTCGCGCTCGGCGACGCGCGCCTCGGTGCGATGCCCGCGCTGGATGTAGTCGCGGACCACGAGTTCCACGGCGTCCTGCGGGTTGCCGACCCCCGCGAGCACCATGACCTCGACGACGAGCTGGGCGTCGAGCGAGACGGTCACCTTGGCCATGTCGGCACGCTAACAGCCGGCGACCGCCGGCGTGGCGGTACCGGAGATGTCCGCTACGCCCCCGCCCCGCCGAGCGGGGCGGGCGTCCGGGCACGGGGTGCCCGGTTCCGGTGCCGCCCGCGCGTACGCCCCGCGTGTCAGAGCCTGGTACCGAAGTCCTGTGTCCACCATGGTCCGCCGGAGCCGTTGTGGACACCCACGCCGATCTCCTTGAAGGAGCAGTTGAGGATGTTGGCTCGGTGGCCCGGGCTGTTCATCCAGGAGTTCATCACGGACCCGGATGTCTGCTGCCCCTTGGCGATGTTCTCCCCGGAGGCGGACCAGCGGTATCCGGCGGCGCTGATGCGCTGGCTGGGGCCCACACCGTCCGGATTCGTGTGGTCGAAGAAGTTCCGGGCGGCCATGTCGTCGGAGTGGGCCTGTGCGGCCTTCTCCAGTTGCGCGTTCTCCGTGACCGGACCGCAGCCGGCCGCCGCACGCTCCTTGTTCACCAGCGCGACCACCTGCGCCACGGTGCCCGAGGGAGCGGCCTGCACCTGCGCGGTGTTGGGCGCGGGCCGCGCGGGGACGGCCGTGCGGGTGGCGGCGGCCGTGGTCTTCTTCGCCGGGGCGGGGGGCTTCTGCGCGCTCGGCTTCCTGGACGCCGAGGCCGAGGCCGACGGGGACCGCGTCGGAGAGGCCGCGACCGAGGCCGACGGCGAGGGGGCGGAGGCAGGGGTCTCGGAGAGGTCCACGACCGGATCACCGGCCGGCCGGGACGCGGTCGAAGCGTCGGTGACCGTCCCGGAGTCGGTGCCGAAGTGCCAGAGGCCGCCGCCCGCGACGCAGGCCGCGACGACGGCGCCGCCGACGGCCCGGCGCCGCAGCCTGCGGCGCCTGCGGGCCTCGCCCCGCGACACCGTTCGGCCGCTCGACGCGCGGTGCCGGACCGTCGGGCCCACGTCGGCGGGGGCGACGGACGTGTCGAGCCGGGACGTGGAGGCGGCCGTGGCCGTCCCACTCGTGTGCTGGTCCATTCTCCTGAGCAGGACGGAGGACACTCCGACCAGGGCCAGCCCGGCCAGCAGCCCTTCCGCGGGCATCAGCCCGCTCCACAGACCGGAGCAGTGCGCGCAGCCGCGGGCGTGCCGAGCTATGCGCTTGCGCCACAGTGGCGAGGGCAGGCCGTCCCAGGAGGCCAGGGTGCCCCGCAGTTCCTCGCACGGCGGCTGGGTGTCGAGTGCCCGCACCACCACGCGCGCCGCTTCCAGTTGCGCCTTCATGCGCTGCACCCGTACGGCGGTGTGCTGCGGGGACAGTTCGAGGGCCGTCGCGACCTCGGCGCGGGTCAGCTCGCCGACGCACTCCAGCCACCACAGGGACAGCAGTCCGCGGTCGTCGGGCTCCAGCCAGCGGGTGGCGCGCGCGGTCTCCCGGCGCTGACCGGACAACTGGAGCTGAACCAGCGTCAGGTCCACGAAGTCCGCGCCCGGATCGGCGAGGTCCTGGGCCTCCTCGGCGGCGCCCGGTGCGGCCTGCCGGCCCTCCCAGTACGACCGGACCTGGTTGATCGCGATCGCCACGAGCCAGGAGCGGAAGCTCTCGGGCGTGCGCAGGCCGTCCAGCGCGTCCAGAGCGCGGAGCATCGTCTCCTGCACCACGTCGTCGACGTCGACCGAGCCGTTCAGAGCACGGCCCACGATGTTGTAGACCAGCGGGAGGTACGCACTGACCAAGGCCTCCTGGGCCTGTGCGTCACCCGCTCGCGCGGCGGTCACCAACGCCGCCGTGTCCATCGTGTGCTGCGCACTCATATGTCGCTTCCCTGTCCTCGATGCCGAACGGTGCTGCCCGATACCTGGGAGACCGCCCGGTGAGCTCCGGATAACAGTTCTTCGGAGATCCGTTCGAGGCGAGACTGGCCGGACCGGTGCCGCGCCCGCAATGGGACAGGTCACAGGAAGGGCACGGCTCTTCGTCCGCAGCGGGGTTCGGTCGGCGACGACTCGTCATCAGCGGGACGGGAGGGGCGCTACCGGCACGAACGGTGCACCAAGGGCGCGGTTCGTCCCCGAGAGTCGTGCGCGCGAAGCGGACAACGCGGCCGATCCGCGTGTGGCGGAGCAGACCGGCGTCGTACGGGGGGGGCGGAGGCCGGGAAGCTCGTGGCGTACGAGTACCGCACGGCCGATCGGCCGCCCTCAGCGAGGCCCGCCGGTTCCTCATCGCCGTCCTAGAACAGCGCCGTTCCCCGTTCGAAGTCGAGCAGCCGGCGCTTGCGGTCGAGGCCGCCGCCGTAGCCGGTGAGGTCGCCCGCGGCGCCGATCACCCGGTGACAGGGCACGATGATGCCGATCGGGTTCCTGCCGTTGGCGAGGCCGACCGCGCGCGACGCCTTGGGGTTGCCCAGTTCGGTGGCGAGTTCGCCGTAGGACCGGGTCTCGCCGTAGGGGATGCGGGTCAGCCCGTCCCAGACGTCGCGCTGGAACGGGGTCCCGGACAGCCGGAGTTCGAGGGTGAACTCCTTCAGCTCGCCCGCGAAGTAGGCGGCGAGCTGTTCCCCCGCCTCGGCGAAGGGCGTGTCGTCGGGGGCGCCGAAGGCCTCCTGCGGTGGGCGGTGGCGCTGTCCGACCATGTAGAGGCCGCACAGGACGCCGTGCTCGGCGACGAGGGTGAGCGGGCCGTAGGGGCTGTCGACGACGGTGTGGTTCCTCACGGTGAAGCTCCTCATGCGGGCAGGAAGTTGATGGGGTGGCCGTCCGTGGCCCACAGGTACTGGACCGCGTAGGCGCGCCAGGGGCGCCAGGACTCGGCGCGGGCGGTGAGCGCGGCCGGGGTGGCGGGCAGGCCCAGTTCCCGGGCGGCGCGCCGGATTCCGAGGTCGGTGGGCAGGAAGGCGTCCGGGTCGCCGAGGGCCCGCATCGCGACGACGTCGGCCGTCCACGGGCCGAAGCCGGGCAGGCCGAGCAGGCGGGCTCGTACCTCGGCCCAGTCCGACTCGACGCCCAGGTGGAGGGTGCCGTCGGCCAGTTGGCGTACCAGGTTGGTGAGGGTGGCGCGACGGGTGCGGGGCATGGCCAGGGTCCCGGGGTCCACGGCGGCCAGCGCCTCGGGCGAGGGGAAGAGATGGGTGAGGCCGCCCTCGGGGTCGTCCAGGGGCTTGCCGTGCGCGGTGACCAGGCGGGCCGCGTGGGTGCGGGCGGCGGCCGTGGAGACCTGCTGCCCGAGCACGGCGCGGACGGCGAACTCGGCCTCGTCGACGGTGCGTGGCACCCGGCGGCCGGGTGCCCGGTCCACGAGCGGCGCGAGCAGCGGATCGGCGCGCAGCCGCTCGTCGACGGCGACGGGGTCGGCGTCCAGGTCGAGCATGCGCCGGCAGCGGCTGATGGCCACGGTCAGGTCGCGCGGGTCGCTGAGGGTGAGCCGGCAGGCGATGTGGTCGGGGCGCGGGGTGAGGGCGACGATGCCGTGTCCGTACGGCAGCCGCAGCGTGCGCCGGTAGGCGCCGTCCCGCCACTCCTCCACGCCCGGTACGGCGGTGGCGGCGAGGTGGCCGAAGAGGTTGTCCGGGTTGAGCGGGGCACGGAAGGGCAGCCGCAGCGCGAGGGTGCCCGGGGTGCTCGCGGCGCGGTTTCCCGGCACCCGGGCGCGCAGCTCGCTCGGGGAGAGGGCGAAGACCTCGCGGACGGTGTCGTTGAAGGCCCGGATGGAGGAGAAGCCGGCCGCGAAGGCGATCTCCGCCATGGGCATCGGGGTCGTCTCGACGAGCAGCCGCGCGGTCTGGGCACGCTGCGCCCGGGCCAGTGCGAGGGGTCCGGCACCCAGCTCGGCGAGGAGCTGGCGCTCCACCTGGCGTGGGCTGTAGCCCAGCCGGGCGGCCAGTCCGGGCACGCCCTCGCGGTCCACGACCCCGTCGGCGATCAGCCGCATCGCCCGGGCGACCAGGTCGGCGCGCAGGTTCCACTCCGGGGAGCCGGGGCTGGTGTCGGGGCGGCAGCGCTTGCAGGCGCGGTACCCGGCCTGCTGGCAGGCCGCCGCGCTCGGCAGGAACGTCATGTTCTCCGCCTTGGGCGGGACGGCCGGGCAGCTCGGCCGGCAGTAGATGCGGGTGGTCAGGACGGCCGTGAAGAACCACCCGTCGAACCGCGCGTCCTTGGACCGCACGGCGCGTACGCAGTGCTCCCGGTCGAGGTGCATCCCTGTCTGCATGGCTCAAGGATCGGCCACCGCTCGGGCCGCTCGCTGGCGGGAATCCGACACGTACGTCGCGCCGGCCGGGCGGTCGCCGGAATCGCCCGGCGCGCGCTCAGCCCGTCCGCTCGCCGCGCCGGAACCCGGCTATCCACTCGGACGTGGCCCGCAGCCCGCCGAAGGTGTAGAAGTGCACCTTCACCCTGCCGTGCCGGGCCGGGTCGTGGTGCCGGGCGAGGGCGTGCAGGAAGCGGTCGGGGCCGGCCGTGCCCATGAGGTTGGTCAGCGAGAAGCCGTACTTGCGGGCCACGGAGGCGCTGGTGGCGACGCCGAAGCGGGCGGCGTACGTCATCAGCCGGCGCACCCCGGCGGGGCCGGGTACGCCGATGCGGACCGGCAGGGCGACGCCCCGGGCGCGGACGGCCTCCAGCCAGCCGAGCACCGGGTCGACGTCGAACCCGAACTGGGTGATGACGTCGCCGGTGAGCCGCTCCGCGTGCAGGGCCGCCGACTTGTCGGTGAGCGCAGACCACAGCGTGCGGTCGGTGATCGCCGGGTGGCCCTCCGGGTAGCCGCTGATGCCGATGTGGCGTACGCCGTGCCGCTGGAGCAGCCCGGTGCGGATGACGGAGAGGGCGTCCGGGTAGGGGCCCTCGGGGCGGGCGGGGTCGCCGCCGACCACGAACACGTTCTCGGCGGTGCCGTCCGCTGCCAGGCCGGCCAGGAACTCCTCCAGGTGGGCCCGGGAGGGCAGGCGGCGGGCGGAGATGTGCGGCACCGGGACGAAACCGAGCCGTTTGACCGCGCGGGCCGCGGCGAGCCGGGTGGCGAGGTCCTCGCCCGCCAGGAAGGTGACGTTGATCCGCGTGCCCGGCGGGATGCCGTGGTGTGCCTCCTCCAGCTTCGGCACGTCCTTGCCGGTCATCTCCAGCGAGAAGTCGTCCAGCAGCGAGGTGCCCACCGCTGGCTGGGCGGTGAGACCGGGGTTCATCGTGCTCCTCGTGCGGCTCCTGCGCCGCGTCGGCGTCGGTCCTGACCGGGGCCGATGATGTCACGCGCGGTGCGGGCGGCGCGGCGCAGGGGGCGTGACGGGGTCCGGGACCGCGATCGTCACGTTCGTGCGGGCGGCCGGTGGAGCCGCGGACGCACCGGCCGGGGCCCCGTCCGCCGCTCCCCGGCCGCGCTCCCCGCCCTCACCCGGGCCGGCACTGCCCGGTCAGTCCTCCTCGGCGCCCTGGTCCGCGGCTTCGGGTGGCACCTCGAAGCCGCGGACGCCGGGGTGCCGGGTTCCGCCGCCGCTCGGCGCCGCGCCGGCCCGGCCCAGTTCCTCGTCGAGCGCGATGGCGGCGGTGACGAGCGAAAGATGGGTGAACGCCTGCGGGAAGTTGCCGAGTTGCTCGCCCGAAGGGCCGATCTCCTCGGCGAACAGGCCGACATGGTTGGCGTAGGTGAGCATCTTGTCGAAGGCGTGCCGGGCCTGCAGCAGCCGGCCGGTCCGGGCGAGCGCCTCGACGTAGAGGAAGCTGCAGAGGTTGAACGTGCCCTCGGCGCCGCGCAGTCCGTCGGGGGACGCGGCGGGGTCGTACCGGTAGACGAGGCTGTCGCTCACCAGGTCCTCGTCCATGGCCTCGAGGGGTCCATGCGTCCTCCTCGCGCACCGGCGGCGGGTCGGGGGCGGATCGGTGCCGGTGCCGCGTCAGCCGGGGACCGCCCCGTAGCGGCGTCCGGCGGGCGCTCTCGGCGCGCCGGCCGGAAGCCCGGGTACGTCCGGTGATCCGGTACGAGGGCTTCCGGCCGGCGGCCGGCGGCGTCCACCGGACGCCGCTTGTCGCGTGCGAACCTCGGCCGACGCGGCACTAGGGCATCGCGGAGGCGTCGTCACGCTTGACGACACACAGGGCCCAGATGATGAAGCCGGACAGCGCGATCATCACGACCGACCACACCGGGTAGTACGGCAGGGACAGGAAGTTGGCGATGATGACGAGTCCGGCGATGGCCACGCCGGCGACCCGTGCCCACATGGACGGCCCGAACAGACCGAAGCTGACGGCCACCGCGATCACGCCGAGGACCAGGTGGATCCAGCCCCAGCTCGTCAGGTCGAACTTGAAGACGTAGTTGGGGGTCGTGACGAAGACGTCGTCCTGGGCGATCGCCATGATGCCGCGGAACAGGTTGAGCAGCCCGGCGATCATGAGCATGATGCCCGCGAAGGCCGTCAGGCCGCCGGCCCACTGCTGCTTGGCGGTCCGGGTGTGCGTGCTGGTGCGCGGTGCGGTCATACCAGTGCCTCCATTCGTCGTCGTGGTGGAAGGTGCTCAGCGTCCGGACGAGGTCGGTACACCGCGGGCGGTCTGCTGGGCCGTCCCGGTGCCCGTGCCGGTGCCGGTGCCCGTGCCGGTGCCGCCGCCGAGGACCAGTTCCTTCGCCCGGCGGAACTCGTCGTCGCTGATGTCGCCGCGCGAGCGCATCTCGGACAGCTTGGCGAGTTCGTCGGCGCTGCTCCTGCGGTCCGCGCCGCCCTTCGCGGTCTCCCGGACGTAGGAGTCGAAGGCGGCCTGCTGTGCGCGGGCCTGCTCCGTCTCCCGCTCCCCCATGCCCTTGCCGCGGGCGATCAGGTAGATGAGGACGCCCAGGAAGGGCAGCACGATCACGAAGAGCGTCCAGCCGGCCTTGGCCCAGCCGTTCATGCCGTCGTCGCGGAAGATGTCGACGATGACGCGGAACAGCAGGACGAACCACATGATCCACAGGAAGAACACCAGCATCGTCCAGAAGGCGCTCAGCAGTGGATAGTCGTACGCGAGGTAGGTCTGCGCGCTCATTTCTCTCCTCATTCCGGGGCTCCGGCCTGTCGAGCCGGCCGGGGCGGGGTGTGCCGATCTCAGCGTGCGCGGGGCGGGGCCGGGCGGCCTCACCCGAGGCGGGTGATCGTGGCCGGGGCGCGGGCGCCGTCGGCCTGCGGCCGCGGCGGCGGGCCGGAACCGGCCGGCGGGCGCGCCGCGGCGGCCCGAGGCGGGCCGTCGGGGTCCTCGGTCAGGTGCGTCACGGCGCGTTCCGCGCGGTGGCCGGTGCGGTGGCCGTCCGGCGCAGCGCGGACCGCCAGGCGAGGGCGACCGCGGCTTCGACCAGTCCCAGCAGCACGAGCCACAGCCCGAGCAGCCGGGTCAGCGCCCGCGCCGACTCGGTGGGCAGGACCAGCACCACGATCCCGGCGACGATGCCGAGCAGCGCGGCGCCGAGGACCACCCCGCGGTGCGGGAGGTCCCGGGCGGAGATCGCGGTGTAGAGCGTGACGATGCCGGACGCCAGCCACACGAGCCCGACGATCAGTGACAGCGCGGCGATGGTCTGCAGCGGGTTGCGCAGGCAGAGCACCCCGGCCAGGACGAACAGCAGAGCGACGAGCAGCCCGGGCAGCCGTTCCCCGGCTCCCTCCCGGGAGAAGGCGGTGACGAACCGGAGCGCGCCGATGAGCAGCAGGTAGAGGCCGATGAGAACGGCCAGCACGTGCAGGGTCTCGTCCGGCCAGACGAGGATCAGGATCCCCGGCACGAGCGTCACGACCGCCGAACCCAGGATCCACAGCCACGACCGGGCGAGCACCGTCATGGCGTCCCCCGGTCCGGACCCCGCGGCCGCCCCGCCGAACGCATGCGGCGGTCCGGCGCCCGGTGTCGTACCACGCGACTCGGTCATGGCTCCTCCTCGCGTGAGCGACGGGGGCGTCTCCGGACCGCCGGCGGGGCGGCGCGCGAACCCCTCGACCGCAAGCCTTCCGTTCCGGTCGCCGGGAGGGATCACCCACCACGGGTGATCCCTCCCGGCGACCGGAACGGGTGGGGTGCGTGGCTCGGGGCGAGGCACGCGGAGGGGGTCCGTGATGACGGCGGCGAGTGCCGTCACCGCCTCCCGGCCCCCGGCCGGCCGCGCCGCGCGCGGCCGGGACGCCCGCTCCCGCGTACCACGCCCGGGCCGCGGCGGCTTCGCCGCGCCACCGGTCCGGGCCGGACGTGTTCGCGGTACCGGCGCGCCATCCGGCGACGTGGATACCGGCTCGGCGGGCCGCGCGCCCCGCGGATCCAGGCGGCCGGTCCCGTGCCGGCGGGCGCGTCGGGGGGGCCGGGCCGGCCGGGGCCGGGCCCACAGGGAGACGGCCGGCCCTCACTCCGGGAGTTGCCGCATCTCCACGACGCGCAGTCCCAGTGACTGGCAGCGGACCAGCAGCCCGTACAGATGCGCCTGGTCGATGATCCGGCCGAACAGGACGGTCTGGCCGGACATCATCACATGGTCCAGCTCGGGGAAGGCCTTGGTCAGGGTCTCCGACATGTGTCCATCGACGCGGATCTCGTAGCGCATGTGCCGTTCTCCCGCCGCGGGCCGCCTGCGGTCTCACCAGCGATCCTGCTCCGCCCCCGGGGCCTCGGACCTCACCCGGCACAGGTGATACGGACCCGGCGGCCGTCGCGTCCGGGTGGTCGCGTCAGTGGGTCAGCGCGATCTTGAAGGCGATGATCACCAGGCCGAGCAGCAGGTTGACGGCCGCGGTGACGGACACCAGCCGCCAGGACGCTCCGGCCCGCCGGGCGCCGACCGCCGACCAGCCCACCTGGCCGGCCACGGCCACCGCGACCGCGAGCCACACGGCACCCGCCACGTCCAGCCCCAGCAACGGGCTCACGGCGACGGCGACGGCCGGCGGGACGGCCGCCTCGACGATCGGCCACTCCTCGCGGCAGACCCGCAGGACGGACGTGCGGGTCAGCGACCGCTGTGCGAGCCGCGCCCCGAACAGCGTGGCGTGGACGTGCCCGACCCAGAAGACGAGACCGGTGAGCACCAGCAGCAGCACCAGTTGGGCCCGGGGGAAACTGCCCAGCCCACCGGCCCCGATGGCCACCGACGCGGCGAGCATCGATCCGTAGACGGCGCTCGTGTAGTCGGCGTGGGTGCGGCGCTCGGCGCGCCGTGTCCGTGCGGTGGTCGGGCGGGTCGAGGACATCGGCACATCCCTTCGCGCTCACTGCGCCGGGCCGTCGGCGCCGGCCGGAGCGCCGCGCTCCGGCCGCGTGCCGCCGCGCTTCGGCGCGGTCGGCAGGTGGGGCGTGACCAGGAAGCTCGCGAGGGTGATCGCGCCCGTGGCGAGGATCGCCGCCTTCAGCCCGCCGAGCTGGGCCGAGGCGTACGAGTCCGTGATGGTGTCGACCTCGGCCGGAGGGAATCCGGCTCGCTGGGCCGCGGTGCGCACCTGGTCCGTGGGCACGAAGGTGACACCGGCTTCGAGGGCCACGCCGGTCTGCTGCTTGGTCTGCGCCGACAGCAGCGGATCGTTCTGCACGTCCGCGGTGAACGCGTGGGCCAGCGCTCCGATCAGCATGGAACCGATGAGCGCGGTGCCCAGCGCCGAACCGAGGTTCTGCGCGGTGAACTGCAGGCCGCCGACCTCGCTGCGTTCCGCCTCGCCCACGCTGGACTGCACGACGTTGCCGAGCTGCGAGGCGAGCAGGCCCATGCCGATGCCGAGCACGGCCATGGCGGCGGCGAACTGCGCGTCGTCGATGACGGGGTCGATGGTGGTCAGCAGCCACACGATGGCCACGGTCAGCGTCAGCAGGGCGAGCCGTACGACCCGGCGCGGCCCCAGGGTCCGGCCGAGCGGGGCGGCGGTCAGCGAGGTGACGAGCATCGTGATGGACACCGGCAGCAGCCGCAGCCCCGTCCGGAAGGCGTCGAACCCCTGCACCACCTGCAGATACAGCGGAATGGTGAAGAACAGTCCCAGCAGGATCAGGTTCTGGCTCAGCAGGGTCAGCAGCCCGGACCGCAGCGGCGGCACCCGGAACAGCGACAGGTGCACCAGCGGATCGGCGCCCCCGGCCTCCCGGGCCCGGTCCCAGCGTACGAAGACGGACAGCACGGCCACCCCGGCGCCGACGACGAACAGGGTCGGCGAGAAGCCGAGGACGGTGAAGGGCGGGTTGCGCGGCTGCACCCAGCCCCAGGTGCTGCTCTGCAGCACCCCCAGCACGCCGAGCGCCAGGCCGGCCGCCGAGAGCACCGCGCCGACCACGTCCAGCCCGGGCGCCGGCCCGGTCCGGCCGGACTCCGTGATCACCCGGTGGAAGCACAGGACGGCGATGACGACCACGACCTCGCCCGCGAAGACCAGCCGCCAGGTCAGATACGTGGTCACCCAGCCGCCGAGCAGCGGACCGACCGCGATCCCCGCACCCGCCAGCCCGCCGATCACCCCGTAGGCGACCGCCCGGTCCTTGCCCCGGTAGGACTCGGCGACCAGGGCCGCCATGGCCGGCAGCACCATGGCGGCGCCCAGCCCCTCGATGACGGACCAGCCCAGGGCGAGGACCCACAGGGCGGGCGCCAGGGCGGTCAGGGCCGACCCGGTGCCGTACACGACCAGACCGAGGAGGAAGAGGCGACGGCGGCCGTGGATGTCGCCGAGCCTGCCTCCGATGATCATGAATGCCGCCATGACCAGCGCGTACAGGGTGATGACGGCCTGGATGGCGGTGACCTCGGTGTCGAAGTCCTCGACCAGCCGGCTGATGGAGACGTTCATGACGGACGTGTCCAGCACCATGAGGAACTGCGCCGTACCCAGCACCATCAGCGCTCGCCAATGTCTCACGCTCTCCACCTCACCGATTTCCGCCGGGTCAGATCAGTCCGCGTTCGCGGGCCCGCCGCACCGCGTCGCCGCGCCGGTTCACGCCCAGCTTCCGGTAGACGCTCTTGAGGTGGGTCTTCACGGTGTTGACCGACACGTACAGGTCGGCGGCGATCTCCTCCGTGGACATCATCTGAGCGAGCCGGCACAGCACCTCGCGCTCGCGTCCGCTCAGTTCCTCGACCACGAGGGGCGCGGGCTCCGGGGCAGCGCCCGGACGGGCCCGGGAGGCGGGGCCGCCGGGGGTGAGCCAGCCGGTGGCCAGGGCCTGCAGGGGCGGGGTGTCCAGGAGCTGCCGGATCCGCGCTCCGGCCTCGGTGAAGGGGCGCCGCAGACGTTCGCCCCGGGCCTCCAGCAGGGCACGGGCGAGCAGTTTCCGGGCGGTGGCCTCGTCCCCGTCCTCCTGAGCCGCGTGCGCGCGCACCAGCGCGGCCCGGACGGTGACCGCGGGACCGGTACGGTCCCAGTCGCCCACCCGGTCGAGGAGGGCGGTCGCCGCGTCGCGGTTGCCGGCGGCGAGCTGGGCCCGGGCCAGCTCCGCCGCGTACGCGGGCTCGCCGTCGTACGGCACCTCGTCCAGCACCTTCGCGGCGGAGTCCGGCCTGCCCTCGGCCAGATGGGCCGCGGCGGTGACCAGCGCGGTGTGCACCTCCGCCCAGGGGGAGGCCGTCAGGGCCGGTATGTCGCGGTCGGCCGCGGCCGCCGCGGCCCGCGGCTCGCCCCGGGCCAGCAGCAGGCGTGCCGTCGCCAGGGACCGGCCGGCCGCGGTCACCGGGTCGAGCGGGGCCGCACCGGAGCCCGCCGACTCGTCCAGCAGGCCACGCGCCCGCGTGAGGTCGTCGCGTTCGACGGCCACGGCGGCCAGTACCAGTTGTCCCAGCCCGGGGCCGGAGGGGCGACCCAGCCCGAACCGCTCCGTCTCGTTCAACGCGGCCATGGCCTGGCGCTCCGCCCTGCAGAGCCAGCCGTTCAGATAGTCGATCAGGGCCAGGTGGCCGAGGGAGTCCTCCCGGGGCAGCGCCGTCGGCGCGCCGCCGGGACAGCCGGCCGCCTCGGTCAGGGCGTCGCGGGCGTCGTCGAAGCGTCCGGCCCACAGCCGGGCGGATCCCAGGTGGGTGAGCAGCAGGGCGGTGAGTTCGGGGTGCTTCTCCAGGAGCTCGGCGGGGACCTCGCCACGCAGTCGGGCGGCCTGCGCCACCGCCCGCTCGGCCCGGCCGGGCGATCCGGTCAGCCGGGCCGCCAGTGCCTCCAGCAGGACGCAGCTCAGCCGGGCCGCCGCGTCGGACGCCGGCGCGGGCGGGACCTCCCCGGCCAGGTGGCCGCCTCCGGGGCGCGGGCCGTCCACCGCGCGCAGGCTGTCCCCGGCCCGGCGCAGATGGCTCAGGCCGCGCTCCACGTCGCGGCCCGACAGGTCCCGCGCGGCGCGCACCAGTTCCGCCGCCGCGCCCGGGACCTCGGGTCCCATCCGGGCGAACAACTCGGTCAGGTCGTCAGCGCGCAGGCCCGTGAAGAGCTGGCCGATCGCCAGGTCGTCGACGAGGGCGCGGGTGGTGAACTCCCAGTCGCCCGCGGCGGCGCCGTGTGCCAGGGCCTCCGGCAGGGACCCGGAGGCCCGCAGCCAGCGCGCGGCACGCCGGTGGAGTTCCGGTTCGCGGCCGGGCGAGCGGACCCGCAGGTGGGTCCGCAGGATCTCGCCGAAGAGCGGGTGCAGCCGGTACCAGGAGTGCCCGAGGTCCTCCACGAACGCGTTCTGGGTGTGCAGCCCGGCCAGCTCCGGCTCGACGCCGCCGGTGCCGGTCAGCGCCTCCGCCAGTTCGGGGCAGAACCGCTCCATGACGCTGACGCCCAGCAGCAGGTCCTGGGTCCGGGCCGGCTGCCGTTTCAGCACCTCGGCGAGCAGGAAGTCGGCGATCGTGCTCCGGCCGGCCTCGAAGTCCGCCAGGTACGTCTCGGGGTCGGGGTGCTGCTGGGCGGCCATGGCGCACAGGCGCAGCCCGGCGGCCCAGCCGCGGGTGCGCTCCACCAGGGCCCGGGTGGCCTCGGTGGACAGCCGCAGGCCGTGCCGCTCCAGCAGGGCGGCCGCCTCGTCGGCGGTGAAGGCCAGCTCGGCGTCCCGGATCTCGGTCATGGCGGCAGCGGCCCGGTAGCGGTGCAGCGGCAGCAGCGGCTCGGTGCGGGTGACGAGGATCAGGCGCAGACCCGGCCCGGCGTGGTGCAGCACGAACTCCAGTTGCTCCGCGATCCGCGGGGCGGTCACCCGGTCGAACTCGTCGAGCACGAGGACGGCGGGGCGCACCCGTCCGCTCAGCTCGTCGGCGAGGCGGGCCAGCAGGGTGCGGTCGACCCGGCCGGCGTCCCCGGGGCAGCCGATCTCGGCGGGCAGGGGTACGCCCGCGGCGCGCAGGGCCTGCAGGACGTAGGCCCAGAACATCCCGCAGCCCTGGTCCTCCGCCTCGTTGGTGAACCAGGCGACCGGCTGTCCGAGCCGGGCGGCCCAGTCCGCCACCAGCAGGGTCTTGCCCGCGCCGGCCGAGCCGTTGACCATCGTCAGCGGGGTGTCGAGGGCCTGGTCGAGGTGTTCGGTCAGCCGCCGCCGGCGCAGGAACGTGGCCGGCCTGGCGGGCAGGGCGAAGCGGGTCTGCAGAAACGGCTCTCCCAGCGGGTCGACGTACCCGACGGCTGGTCCCCGTGTGTTCTCGTGTCTCGCAGCCACGGGGTCATCACCCCCGTCCGAGGGCCGGTGGACGCTTGCTCTCCACGATCAGGATCGCAGTGTTCCCGTCCCCGCGCAGTTCGCACCGGGACGGACCGGGCGGGCCATGGCCTCCGGGGCGCCGCCGCGTCCGGCGGACCGCGGCCGGGGGCCGGGTCCCGGTCAGGTGCCGTCCGCGGGCGGGCGCGTCGTCTCGCGCGCGGCGGGGAGCCGGGTGCGGCCGGACGCCGCGAGAAGCGCGAGCACCGCCAGGGCGCCGAGCAGCACGAGGACCAGCAGCAGGACCGTGAGCACGGTCGGGTGGTTCCAGAGCGCGAAGACCAGCGCGATGATCAGCAGCACGGCGAGGGTGACGATCCGGCGGTGGGCCAGTGTCCAGGGGCCGACGCGTCCGGTGCCGACGTGGTGGGCGGCCGCCCAGCGCGCGGCCGAGTCCGCCGTGCGGTCGGACGCGCCGCGGACGGCCACGGGCAGCCGGCCGGGCCCGACGAAGTAGGCGCCGAGCGCGATGACGACGCCGAGGACGACGGCCGTGCGCAGGCTGACCCGCAGGAAGCGCAGCAGGGTGTCGAAGACGGCCGCGGCGGCGGCCTTCGACTGCACCTGCGGCGGCAGGTGGTCGAGGTAGTAGTGGCGGGCCACGACCAGGGCGACGGCCACCACCAGGCAGGCGAAGGCGGCACCCAGCGCGGTGCGCGCGAGCGCTCTTCGGCGGCCGTGGGCCAGGAACACCCCGGCGGCGCCGAGGACGACGACGAGCACCGGGAACCAGTTGCCGACGACGTCCAGGAGGTGGGCGGCCTTGCGGGCCTTGGCGAGTTCCTCGGACTGGAACAGCACCAGCTGCTTGTTCACCGGCGGAATGTGGGCGGCCGGCTTCAGGCCGGCGTTCACCAGCTCCTGTTTGACCCGGTCGACGGCCGTGCCCACGTCCAGGGTGACCGTGCCGTCGCTGACGCCGACCGCGCCGCGCCCCTGGCCGGTCAGGGCGTGCACCACGGCGGTGTGGGCGGCGCGGTTGGCCGTGTTCCACACCGTGGCGAACGCGTCGCTGTCGACGACGCGGGTGGCGGTCTTCTCGATGGCCTGGTTGGCGAGGGAGTCGAGCTGCGGTCCCAGCGCCCTGACCGCGTCGGCGGCGAGCGGCGGCAGGCCCTGGGACCGCAGCCAGGAGGCGAGGTCCGCGGCGGCCCGCTGACCGTCCACGTGGGCGCCGACGGCCTCGGTGATCCGCTGGACGGCGGCGTCCTGGATCGCGGGGTCGGTGGCCAGCGGATCGACCGTGGCCACGTAGCGGTCGGTGTCGAGCACGATGTCGTGCACCCAGGTCGCGAGCAGCGCGACGGGGACGAGGACGCAGGTCAGCACGATCAGCACGGCCGAGGCGACCGCGCGCGCCACATGCCCCGCACCGCCGCCCCGCCGTGCCCCGCCGCCCCCGCCGCCGGTGCCGGGCCCCGGTCCGGGTGGCCCGCCCGGCGGCGGCCGGTCGGCGGGGCCGTTCCCGTGCGCGGGGGGGCCGGGGTCGCGCGGGCCGGAACCGGCTGGAGGTGGAGCCTGGTCCGGGTGCTCGGGGTCGGATCCCGCCACGGGCGGGTCCTGTCGCCGGTGCCCGCCACCGGAACCCGACGCGGGCGAGGCAGGACCGGGGTGCTCGGGGTCGGGGCCGGGTGCGTGCGGGTCGGGTGAGGCGGGCACGTGGGGCCTCCGGCGTGGTAGGGGCCTGAACATCCCCATTGCGTCAGTCCCCCGGGCTCGACGCGCGCTGGGTAGACCGGACGGGCGAGCGGCAGGGGTCCTTCGCGCCGTGCGCGGGGCCGTACGGGCGATGCCGGGCGGACTTCTCCCGCACCGGCGCCCCGTCAGGCGGGACCGGCCAGGGTCTGTACCCACACGGTGCCCTGCGGCCCCGGCACGGCCGCCAGCCCCATGTCCCGGTACTGGCAGCCGAGCATGTTCTCCTCGTGGATCGAGCCGTCCATCCATTCCTCCACCACCGTGGCCGCGTCCCGGGGGCCCTGGTGCAGGTTCTCCGCCCACGCCCCCGCGTCGTACCCCGCTGCCGCGATCCGGGCGTCCGCGTGCCGCCCCTCCGGGCTCTCGTGCCCGAAGTAGCCCCGGTCCACCATGTCGCGCGCGTGCGCGCGTGCCGCGGCCGTCAGCCGGTCGTCCAGGCGCACCGGGGCGCACCCGGCCTCGGCCCGGTGGGCGTTGACGAGGTCGGCCACTTGGCGCGCCAGGCTCGGCCGTGCGGCTGCGTGGGAGGGGGAGCGCGTCGGGCTCGCGCTGTGTGTCGACGGCACGGCGGACGGCGACGGCGGCGGGGACGGCGCACGGGAGGGGGCCGGCGGGGCCGACCGCGCCACGGCCGGTGCCTTCTGGGGACCCGGCTCGGGCGGAGCCGTCCCGGGCCCCAGCAGCGCCATCGCCAGCGCGCCGGCCACCGCCCCGCCCGCGGCCGCGGCCGCGGGCGCCTTCCACCGCACCCCGTCCCGTACCGGGCCGGCACCGCCGAGGGATCCGCCCGCCGTGCCTCCGTCGGGAAGCACGCCACCGCCGGACCCCGCGCCGCCGGGCCCGCCCGCGGTCTGCACCACGTCCTGGGGCCCGCCCGCCGGAGCCCATCCCGCCTCGGGCCCGCCGCTCGCCGGGCCTCCGGCGGCCGCCATGGCAGCGGCGGCGGCCGTGTCCGCCGCCCCCGGCAGCGACGCGAACCCGGCCACCGGCACGACCAGCGCCAGACCGGCCAGCAGCCCCTCCGCCGGGACCAGTCCGCCGCGGTGGCCCTCACACGCACCGCACCCCCGGGCGTGGCGGGCGACCCGCTTGCGCCACACCGACGACGGAACGCCGTCCCACTCCGCCGTCAGGTCGGCCAGACCAGGGCACACCGGCCGAGCCGCCAGCGCCCGGACCACCAGACGCCCCGTCTCCAACTGCGCCTTCATCCGCTGCACCCGCACCGCCGCGTGGCGGTCGGAGACCCCCAGCGCCTCCGCCAGCTCCGCGCGCGTCAGCCGTCCCGAGGCCTCCTGCCACCACAGGGACAGCAGCGCCCGGTCGTCCTCGTCGAGCCACCGGGTGGCCTCGGCCACCTCACGGCGCTGCCCCGACAACCCCAGCCGCAGGATGGTCAGGTCCACGAAGTCACCCGCGGGGTCCGGATGCTCCGCCAGCCGCTCCAGCGAGGCGTCGGCCGCCTGCCGCCGGTCGGTCCAGCGCCGCCGTATCTGATTCATCGCGATCGCGACCAGCCACGACCGGAACCGCGACGGCTCCCGCAGTCCGCCCAGCCCGTCCAGCGCCCGGAACATCGTGTCCTGGACCACGTCGTCGACGTCGGCGTGCCCGTCCAGGGCCCGCCCCACGATGTTGTAGACGAGCGGGAGGTAGTCGGCGACGAGCACCTCGCGCGCCCGGCCGTCACCCGCGCGTGCCGCGCTCACCAGTTCCCGGGTGTGCTCGCTGTCCGTGTGCATCCCTGCCCTGCCCGTCGTTCGGTACGTCCTGTCGTCGGGAGACCCGCCGGCGCGCCGCCGACAACAGAAAAACGCAGCCGGACCCTACGCACCCCCGGCACCGGAACGGAACCCCCCTCCCGACCGCCCGCCCTGGGGGGAGACCGTCCCGCGCCGCGCCCGCACTCCCCGCCCGCCGCCCCGCGTGCGCCCGCGGACCGGGGCGGCGCCCGGACGTCCGGCGCAAAAAAACCGTTGTCCGGCCGCGGCCCGCCGGTCTCCCGGAGGCCGGGCACCGTGCCCGGCGGGTCCGCACCATCACGGAGCACAGCATGCACCTGCACGACGACCGGCCCACCACGGGGATGGACACCGCACACGAGGAGCCCGGCCGCCACCGCCGCGGCAGGCGTCGCCGCCGCGGCGCGGCGATCGGGGCGAGGACGGGCACGGCGGCCCTGTGCGCCGTGGCGGTGGCCGCCCTGGCGGCCGGCGCGGTCGTGTTCACCGACGGGGACGACGGCGTGGCGGACACCGCCGCCACCGCCCCCACCACCGCCGCCACCGGCCCCGGGGACCGGATACCGCTGTCCCGGACCACCGGCCCGTCCGCCTCCCCGTCCGCGACCGCGTCGCGGTCGCCGTCGCCGTCGGCCTCCCCGTCCCCGTCCGCCTCCCCCACCTCCGCCCCCGCTCCCGCCCGCAGCCGCATCACGGCCACGCGCTCCACCCGCCCCCAGAGCCCCTCCCCGGCACGGACCGCGGCCCCGAAGGGCGGCCCGGTCGGCCCCGACCCCACACTCCCCGGTCCCCGGACGACGACACAGAGCACCAGCCAGGCGGAGGCGATGTCGCTCAAGCTGCTCAACGCCGAGCGCGCCACGGTCGGCCTGCCGCCCCTGAGACTGCGCACGGACCTGAGCGAATTCGCGCGCGGATGGGCCCGGCACATGCGCACCTCGGGCTTCGGCCACTCCGGCTCCTCGGACACCGACCACCTGCTCACCGGCGGCCGCACCTGGATAGGCGAGAACATCGTCTGGTGGAGCGACGCCTCGATGACCGCCCAGGAGGCGGCAGAGAAGTTCCAGTCCATGTGGCGCCACAGCCCCGGTCACTACAGAAGCCAGACCAGCACCTCGTTCACCGAGGTCGGCGTCGGCATCTACCACGACGACTCCGGCTGGTGGGGCGTGCACAACTTCTCCGACGCCCCCTGAGCCGGCCCCACCCCCTGAGCCCCCGAGGCCCCGGCGGGAGCGGTCGCGGGGGCCTCGGGGGCGGGCGCGTTGCACACCCTGCCGGGGGCGGGGCCGCGGACGGACGGACCGGAACACCGCCCACGGGACGGGCCCTCAGCGGGTGCGCGGGTCGCGGTCCCGCGAGGACGGCGGGCTGCCGAGGCGGTGGGCGAGGAACGGCTCCTGGGCGACGACGGCGCCGACACTGATGCTCACGGCTCCCGCGACGCAGACCACGATCAGCCAGGACAGCAGCACGAAGACGGAGCCGGCCGCGCCGTATTCGGCCAGGGCCCGGTTCAGCGCTCGTGGCATGTACAGGCGCGCGGTCATCGCCAGCACGGTCAGCACGATCGCCGTGAGCACGGCGCCCGGCAGCAGGGGCTTCCAGCCGACCAGTCCGCCGAGCAGCAGGTGCTGGGTCCACCACCACAGTCCCACCTGGGTGAGCAGCGTGAAGGGCACGCCCAGCCAGACGCCCACCCCGAACCCGTCGCGGACCGGACCCTGGAGCACCAGGACCCCGAGCCACAGGGCGAGCCACGCCAGCCAGCGCCACGGGGCGATGCGGGTGCCCGCTCTCGGGATCTCCCAGGCCCGTTTGCACAGCCGCTGCATGGCCCGGCTGACGGCGGTGGCCGACAGCAGCACCATCAGCCCCCCGACGATGCCCGTGGCCTCCCGGAGGTTGCCCGACGTGGGTTCGAACACCTTCACGAGCTCGGCGTTCGCCGGGCCCGTGAGCCCGAACACCGCCCGCACCGACTCGGCCAGTTGGCGGCGCACCGACGAGGGGGCGTAGGCCGCGACCACGAAGAGCAGCGGGACCGCGGTCAGGAAGCACTGCGCGGCCAGGCGGGTACCGGAGTCGAAGATGTTCACCGACACCATGCGGTCCGCGAGATGCGTGACCACCGGGAAGCGCTTCTCCGCCCGGCGGTGTGCCGACTTCGCCCAGGCGACCATCCGGCCCACCGACGGCACCCGCGCGGAGGTGGGCATGGCGTGGCTCCTTTCGCTGCGTCCAGAGTGGGGGGCGGCGCGCGGCACGGCACCCCGGACGCGCGGCACGGGTTCCCCGGTCACCCGCCCGGGGCCCGGAGGCGCGGGACGGGACCCGGGTGAACCAGCGGCCCGGAACCACAGGCCCGAGGTGTCGTTCCGGCGGCACCTGCCTACCCTCGTGGTGTCCCGACACGTTGGGGTCCGCCATGGTGCTCGACCTGCTGCTCATCGGCCTGGCCATCACGCTCGACCCGCTGCCCCTCATGGCCTTCGTCCTGGTGGTGGCGTCGGCGAAGGGCGTGTGGAAGGGGCTGGTGTTCATCCTGAGCTGGCTGGCCTGCCTGGTCGCGGTGATCGCCGTCGTCCTCGCCCTCACCGGCGGGCAGCCACCGCCGCCCAGGTCCCCGCCCTCGACCGCCGCCCTCGCGGTCAAGCTGGTCGTCGGGCTGTCGCTGATCCTCTACGGCGAGCACCGGCGTCGCCGTGGGCCGGCCGACGCCGCTCCCGGCCGGGAGTCCTCCTCCGCACGGCTCACCACCCGGATGGACCGCGGCACCCCCTGGGCCGCCGCCGCGCTCGCCGTCCTGCTGCAGCCCTGGGGCATGGTCGCGGCGGCGGCGACCACGGTGGTGGAGGCGGACACCTCGCACGTCACGACCTGGCTCGCCCTGTGCGGATTCTGCCTGCTCGCCACCGCGACCCTGCTCGCCGGTGAGCTGTACGTGGTGTTCTCCCCGGCGGCGGCGAGGGCCCGCCTGCTGAGGCTCCGCGCGTGGCTGGAGGGCCACCAGGACCAGGCGCTGGTGAGTCTGTGCCTGCTGCTGGGGTTCTGGCTGGTGGGCAAGAGCATCTACCAGCTCACCGGTTGACGCGTACGGGTTCGGACGTGCGGGGCCCGGCGCCGCGTGCTGGAATTGGCGCTGGGGGGGCGGACGTACGCGGCTTCCAAGGAGTTGGTCATGGACAGCGTCGAAGAAATGGGCCCCGTCGACTACCTCGTGATCGAGTTTCCCGGCAACCGTATGACGGGTGAGGCGTTCCCCCTGCTCGTCGATCTCGCCGAGCGGGGCGTCGTCCGCATCATCGACCTGGCCTTCATCCGCAAGGAGACCGACGGCTCCGTCGTCGCGCTGGAGCTGCGCGACCTCGGTGACGAGGTCGACCTGACCGTCTTCGAGGGGGCCTCGGCCGGCCTGCTCGACCAGGGCGACATCGACGAGGCGGGCAACGCGCTGGAGCCCGGCAACTCGGCCGCGGTGCTGGTGTACGAGAACCTGTGGGCCGCACCCCTGGCCCGCGCCCTGCGGCGCGGCGGCGCCCAGCTCGTCGCGAGCGGCCGCATCCCCGTCCAGGCCCTGCTGGCCGCGCTGGACGCCACGGAGGAGACGGTTCCCCCCGGCGGTTCCGCGGCCGCCTGACCGGCCGCCCCCTTCGACACTGGGAGATGACGATCATGCCTGGACTGCTCAGGGGCGTCGCACGCACCGCCGTCGTCGCCGGTACCGCGACCGCCGTGTCCAACCGCGTCTCGCGCCGGCAGACCGGCCGCTGGGCGCAGCAGGACTACGAGCAGCAACAGCAGCAGCAGCAGTACGCGCAGCCACAGCAGCAGCCGGCCCCGCCGCCCCCGCCGGCCAGCGCACCCGCACCCGCGCCCGCCGCGGGCGACGACATGACGAACAAGATCGACCAGCTCAAGCAGTTGGCCGACCTCAAGACGCAAGGGGTCCTGACGGACGAGGAGTTCGAGGCCCAGAAGCGCCGGTTGCTGAGCTGACACCGGGTGCCGCGGGGAACGCGGCGGTCCGGGCGCCGGTGGCCCGCTTCGAGGCGGCGGCGACGCCGCACTCAGCCGGCCCGCGCGGCGAACGCCCGGTACGCCCGCTCGTCGAAGAGGACGAAGCGCGCCTCCTCGACCGAGGTCGGTGTGTCCCGCACCGTCTCCAGCGCGATACGGGCCGCGTCGTCCATGGGCCAGCGGTAGACGCCGGTGGAGACGGCCGGGAAGGCGACCGTGCGGGCACCGAGTTCGTCGGCGACCCGCAGGGACTCGCGGTAGCAGGAGGCGAGGAGTTCCGAGCGGTCCTCGGTGGCCGACCAGACCGGGCCCACGGTGTGGATGACCCAGCGGGCGTCCAGCGCGCCGGCCGTGGTGGCGACCGCCTGACCGGTGGGCAGGCCCCTGCCGTACCGGGAGGCGCGCAGCTTCCGGCACTCCTCAAGGATCGCGGCGCCGCCCCTGCGGTGGATCGCGCCGTCCACGCCCCCGCCGCCCAGCAGGGAGGAGTTGGCGGCGTTGACGATGGCGTCGGCGCGCTGCCGGGTGATGTCGCCCCGGACGAGGGTGATGGTGGTCATGTCTGCCTCAGTCTCCGCCAGACGGCCTTGGCCGCGTTGTGCCCCGACATGCCGTGCACGCCGGGGCCCGGCGGGGTGGCCGAGGAGCAGATGAAGACGGCCGGGTGAGGGGTGTGGTACGGGAACAGGGACAGTCTGGGGCGCAGCAGCAACTGGAGCCCGGAGGTCGCGCCGCAGGCGATGTCACCGCCGACGTAGTTGGCGTTGTGGGCGGCGAGTTCGGCGGGGCCCATGGTGGCGCGGGCCAGCACCCGGTCGCGGAACCCGGGCGCGAAGCGCTCCAGTTGGCGTTCGATGGCGTCGGTGAGGTCGCCCCGCCAGCCGTTGGGGACATGGCCGTAGGCCCAGAAGACGTGCTTGCCCGCGGGCGCCCGGGTGGGGTCGGCCACGCTGGGCTGCACGGTGATCAGGAAGGGCCGGTCGGGGGCGCGGCCCGCGCGGGACGCGGCGTGCAGCGCGGTGCCGATCTCGGCCCGGCTCGCGCCGATCTGCACGGTGCCCGCGACGCGTGCCTCCGGGGCGGTCCAGGGGACCGGGCCGTCCAGGGCGTAGTCGATCTTGAAAACGCTCGGGCCGTAGCGGAAGCGGTCGTAGTGGCCGCCGAAGCCGGCGATGCGGGCGAGCGCGGTGGGTGAGGTGTCGAACACGTACGCGCGGGCCGGCGGCAGGTCGTCGAGGCGCTTGACCTCGTAGTCGGTGTGGACGGCGCCGCCGAGGTCCGTGAGGTGGGCGGCGAGGGCGTCGGAGACGGCCTGGGACCCACCCCGGGCCAGCGGCCAGCCGCGGGCGTGCGCGGCCAGCGCGAAGACCAGGCCGATGGCGCCGGTGGCGAAGCCGCCGAGGGGGGCCATCACATGGGCGACGAGCCCGGAGAAGAGGGCCTTGGCGGGCTCGTCGCGGAAGCGGCGCATCAGCAGGGTGGAGGGCGGCAGCCCGGCGAGGCCGAAGCGGGCCAGGGTCACCGGGTCGCGGGGCAGCGCGGTCGACGGCAGCGACATGAAGTCCCTGGCCAGGGTGTCCCACCTGGACAGGAACGGCGCGACCAGCCTGCGGTACGCGCCCGCGTCGCGCGGGCCGAAGGAGGCCGCCGTCTCGGCGACGGACCGGGCCAGCACGGCCGCGCTGCCGTCCGGGAACGGGTGCGCCATCGGCAGGTCCGCGTGTACCCACCGAAGGCCGTACCGCTCCAGGGGCAGGGCGCGGAAGGCGGGCGAGTTGACGCCGAGGGGGTGCGCGGCCGAGCAGGGGTCGTGCCGGAAGCCGGGCAGCGTCAGCTCCTCGGTGCGGGCGCCGCCGCCGACCGTGGAGCGTGCCTCGAACAGGGCGACGGAGTGGCCCCTGCGGGCCAGCTCCACGGCAGCGGTCAGTCCGTTCGGACCCGCACCCACCACGACCGCATCGAGCATCGACGGCACCTTCGGACTCCTTCGTCAGCCGATGGCCACTCGCGATCAGGATATGCCGGTGGTCCCGTGGCGGCCGGGGCCGGGTGCCTCAGCCGCCCGCGGCCAGCAGGCGCGCCACGCGGCGGGCGGTGGCGGCGTCCCGGGCGGCGGTGAACGGCAGGGTGTTGCCGCCGGTCACCCGGAACGGCTCGCCGGTGAGCGTGAGGTGGGCGCCGCCCGCCTCCTCGACCAGCAGCAGGCCCGCCGCGTGGTCCCAGGCCGCTTCCCAGGAGAACGCCACCGCGTCCAAGTCGCCCCGCGCCACGGCGAGATACTCCAGGCCCGCGGAGCCGCAGGGGCGCGGGGCGAACCCGTCGGTCCACAGGGCGCGCAGGGCGTGCTTCTGCTCGTCGGTGGTGAAGTCCGGGTGGGAGGTGGCGACGGCCAGGTCGCGGCCGGGCGCGGGCGGGCCCGCGAACAGCCGCTCGCCGTCGAGGAAGGCCCCCCGGCCGCGGACGGCCGCGGCGAACCGGTCCGGTACGGGGGCGTAGGTCCAGGAGGCCTGTACGACGCCCCGGTGGGCGAGCGCGACCAGCGTGCAGAAGCCCTCGTCGCCGTTCACGAACTGCCTGGTGCCGTCGACCGGGTCGATGATCCAGACCGGTGCGTCGCCGCGTATGGCCTCGTAGGTGGCCGGGTCGGCGTGCACCGCCTCCTCGCCGACCACGACCGAACCGGGCAGCAGGGCGCCGAGGACCTCGGTGAGCCGCTGCTCGGCGAGCCGGTCCGCGTCCGTCACCAGGTCGTGCGGACCGCTCTTGCGGTCCACCTCGTGCTCGGCGAGGCGGCGGAAGCGGGGCAGGATCTCGGCCGCCGCGGCCTTGCGGACCGCTTCCTCCACGTCGGCCGAGCCGCGGGTGAGAAACTCCTCGATGGTTTCCGTTTCGTCGATCATGTCCTCCATGAGACCACGTGCCACTGACAATCCCCGCCCGCCCGGTGGACAGCGGGTGGAATCGGGATGAAGAGCGGGTGCCGGACCGGACGTCAGCGGCCGACCGCGTACCCCTGCATCCCGCGCGGGTTCGCGGCGGCCGACAGGACGCCCGTCTCCGGATCCCGGGCCACCGCGCACAGACGGCCCTCCGACCAGCCGGGACCGACCGTGACCCGGTGACCCCGGCGGCGCAGCTCACCGATCACCCCGGGGTCCGTGCGGGACTCCACGGTGACGCTGCCGGGGCGCCGGCCGCGCGGGTGGAAGGAGCTGGGGAAGCTGTCGTTGTGCCAGTTCGGGGCGTCGATCGCGCCCTGCAGGTCGAGTCCGCCGCGGACCGGGGCGCGCAGCACGGCGGCGAGGAAGAAGTGCGGCTGCCACTGGTCCTGCTGGTCCCCGCCGGGAGTACCGAACGCCATCACCGGGACGCCGCCGCGCAGCGCGAGGGACGGGGTCAGGGTGGTGCGGGGCCGGCGGCCCGGGGTGAGGGAGTTCGCCAGCCCCTCCTCCAGCCACGTCATCTGCAGCCGGGTGCCGAGCGGGAAGCCGAGTTCCGGCACGACCGGATTGGACTGCAGCCAGCCGCCGCTGGGCGTGGCCGCGACCATGTTGCCCCAGCGGTCCACGACGTCCAGGTGGCAGGTGTCGCCCCGGGTGCGGCCGTCGGCGGCCACCCGGGCCCCGCCGGCCGGGTCCGCGGCGGTCGGCTCGCCCGCACCCGGCCGGCCGGGGCCGGGACCGCTCCGCGCCACGCGCGCGCGGGCCTGCGCGGGCAGGCGCGGGACGCGCCCGCCGGGACTGCCGGGGCGCAGCTCGTAGGAGGCCTCGTCGCCGACGAGGGCGCGGCGCCCGGCGTTGTACTCGTCCGACAGCAGCGCGGCCAGCGGCACGTCGGCCGCGTCCCCGTACCAGGCCTCCCGGTCGGCCATGGCGAGCTTGCAGCCCTCGATCAGCAGGTGGACGTAGTCGGCCGAGCCGTAGGCGGGCAGATCGGGCGGGAGCAGGGCCAGTTGCTGGAGGAAGACGGGGCCCTGGCTCCACGGGCCGGCCTTGCACACGGTCCAGCCGTTCCAGTCGTGGGTCACCGGCGCCTCGTAGCCGGCCGACCAGCCGGCCAGGTCGGCCTCGGTGAGGGTGCCGGTGTGCCGCCGCCCGCTGGTGTCCAGCGTCGGCCGCCGGGACTGCCGGACCAGGGCCTCGGCCACGAAGCCGGAGCGCCACACCTCGCGCGCGGCGTCGATGCGCGCCTCCCGGTCGCCGGCCCGGGCGGTCTCGGCCAGCAGCCGCCGCCAGGTGGCGGCCAGGGCGGGGTTGCGCAGCAGTTCACCGGCCCGGGGCGGCCGGCCGCCCGGCAGGTACACCTCGGCGGAGGAGGTCCACTCGGTCTCGAACACCTCCCGCACGGCCGCCACGATCGCGCCGACGCCCTCCACGGGCGCGTGTCCGTGCTCGGCGTACCCGATGGCGTACTTCAGGACGTCCTCCAGCGACCGGGTGCCGTGGTCGCGCAGGAGCAGCAGCCAGGCGTCGAAGGCGCCGGGCACGGCGGCGGCGAGCGGTCCGGTGCCGGGTACGAGGTCCAGGCCGAGCCCCCGGTAGTGCGCGACGGTGGCGGCGGCCGGCGCGACGCCCTGCCCGCACAGCACGCGCACCTCGCCGCCGGCCGGCGCGAGCAGGATGGGCACCTCGCCGGCGGGCCCGTTCATGTGCGGCTCCACCACGTGCAGCACGAAGGCCCCGGCCACGGCCGCGTCGAAGGCGTTGCCCCCGTCCTCCAGCACCGCCATCGCCGACTGGGAGGCCAGCCAGTGCGTGGCGGACACCATGCCGAAGGTGCCCTGGAGGGTGGGCCGGGTGGTGAACGTCATCCGTCACCTCGGTGCTCGCGCGTGCGGGGGCCGGGACACCAGTATCGGAGGCGCCCGGTGCGGGCGCCGTGGATTTCCGGCCCGGCTTCCGTGCCCCTTTCTTCACCGTCTCCACCGGGAGCACCGCGGCGTCTCCCGGCGCTGCCCTCCTCCCGGCGCAGGGAGGTCCGGGCGGCGCACGGCGGGTACGAGGTGCCCGGCGGCGAGCTCGCGGCGCGGCAGCGGGCGGCAGGGCCGGGCGGCGGCCCCGGGGCCGTGCCGCACCGCGTGACCCTGTACGACATCGACGCGGACCGGACGCTGGACCGGCACATCCCCTGACCGGACATATGAGCATTTCCAACACGGCGTCCCTGGGCCTGGGTTACCGGCCGGGCACACAGCGAGTTCGGCCTTCCGCCGCACGGGGAGTCGTGTGACACTGTCGTCCCAGCCCACCCCGCGGGACCCCTCCGCGCCCCCTCCCCCAAGAGAAGTGCGCCGTGCGTTCACTGCCTCTGCCGCTCGCCCTGACCGCGCGCCTGACGCCGGTCGTCGTCCTCGCCTGTGCCGGCTGGGCGATGTCGTCGGGTCCGGCCGCGACGGCGGCCGCCGATCACCGGCCGTCCCAGCGGACGCCCACCGGCCCCGCGTCCGCCCCGTCGTCCGCCGAAGTTCCAAAGGCCTACGCGACCGCGCCCGCCGCCTGTTCCAGCGTGCCGGCGGCCACCGTCAAGTCCCTGGTGCCCGGGGCGAAGACGTCGGGCAAGGAGATCCCGTCGACCGACACCTCGCTGCGCCGCACCTGCTCCTGGAACGCCCTCAAGGGCTACGACTACCGCTGGCTGGACGTCTCGTTCGAGATCACCGACTCCGACGACGCGGCGAAGGAGGAGTTCCAGCAGCGGGTCGCCGAGAAGAGCGGCGGTGGCGAGGTTCCGGGGGTCGGTGACGCCGGCTACTCGGTCGTGAACCTCACGACCGAGGACAAGCAGGAGACCCGCGAGGGCGTGGTGCTGGTACGGGCCTCCAACGCGCTGGTCGTCGTCACCTACAACGGCAGCGACTTCGAGACCAGGAAGGCGCCGAGCACGGACGAGATCAACAAGGGTGCCATCAAGGCCGCCAGGAGCGCCGTGGCCGCCCTCGGGTCGGAAGCCTCCGGCTGACCGCCCCTCAGGAGCCGGTGAGCGGCAGCGCCAGGTCCCTCAGCTCCCGTTCGGTGACGGGTCCGGCGTGTACGGCCGCGATCCGGCCGCGGGTGTCGATGACGACGGTGAACGGCACACCCTGCGGCACCGTCCCCTTGGGGAACCTCAGCAGCTGCCGGCCGGACGGGTCCCGGAAACTGGGGTAGCCGAGACGCTGCTCCCGCTGGAAGGCGCGGCCGCGCGCGGGATCGCTGTCGGCGTCGAGCCCGATGACCCGCACGCCCCGTGCGGCGAGGTGCTCGTGCGCCGCCCGCAGTTCGGGCGCCTCGGCCCGGCAGGGACCGCACCAGGACGCCCACGCGTTCAGGAGGACCACCTCTCCCCGGTGGTCGGCCAGCCGGAGCGGTCTGCCGTCCAGACTGTCCCCGACGAGCTCGGGCGCGGCCTCGCGCCGATCCGCGGGCACGAGCCCGCTCCGTTCCGTTCCCGGGCCGGCGGTCGCCATCCCGGCATGGCAGGAGGCCAGCGCCAGACAGGCGGCGGACCACAGCAACGCTCGTATCCTCACAACCCGTGATTGTCCCGCCGGGGCCATGAGCGAGTGACGTCGGGGGGGCTTGGAGAGCACGTGCGGGCGGACGGTCCACCCCGGGCGGCCCGGGGCCGCCGGGGTGGACCGGTCTCAGGCCACCGTCCGCGCCGCGTCGGGCCTCCGCCCGGTCAGCCAGGTCAGCGCCAGGTACAGCACCAGGGAGGTGCCGAGGCCGACGGCCCAGCCGTAGTCGGCGAGGGACGACAGGGCCGGGACGGGGCGGCCGTCGATCAGCGGGTGGAAGTCGGCCCCACCGACCGCGAGTACGCCGCCGACCAGGAACGCGGCCACCGCCCGCCAGTTCCAGCCGCCCGCGTACCAGTACCGGCCGCCCTCGCGGTACAGGTCGGCGAGGACGAGCCGGGTGCGGCGCAGGATCCAGTAGTCGGCGACCAGGATGCCCGCGACGGTGCCGAGCAGGCCGCCGACCAGACCGAGCCAGGTGAAGATGTAGCCCTGCGGGTCCGAGTACAGCTTCCAGGGAAAGATCAGCACGGCCAGGACCGCGGTGATCAGCGCACCGGTGCGGAAACTCACCCTGCGCGGGGCCACGTTGGAGAAGTCGAACGCCGGGGAGACCAGGTTGGCCGCGATGTTCACGGACAGGGTCGCCACCAGCACGGTGACCAGGGCGTAGAGCAGGCCGACCACGTTGTCCGTCTTGGCGGCGAGCTGGACCGGGTCCCAGACGGGCTCGCCGTAGACCGCCTGGGAGCCGGAGGTGACGAGCACGGACAGGAAGGCGAACAGGGTCATCGTGGTCGGCAGGCCGAGGGCCTGGCCCCAGGTCTGGGCCCGCTGGCTCCGGCCGTAGCGGGTGAAGTCGGGGATGTTCAGCGACAGGGTCGACCAGAAGCCGATCATGCCCATCAGGGAGGGCCAGAACAGCTTCCAGAAGTCGCCGCCCCAGCCCAGCCTCGACGGCTGGCCGAAGAGCGGCCCGACACCGCCGGCCCTGCTGCTCATCCACCACAGCATCACGAACGCGCCCACCAGGACGAAGGGCGCCGCCCAGTTCTCGAAGCGGCGGATGGTCTCCATGCCGCGGTGGATGATGGCGACCTGGATGGCCCAGAAGATGGCGAACGACAGCCACATCGTCCAGGCGTGACCGCCGACGTGCGAGGCGTTCGCCCAGCCGTCGCCGATGAGTTTGCCGGCGAGGAAGTAGATGGCCTCGCCGCCGATCCAGGTCTGGATGCCGAACCAGCCGCACGCGACCAGCGCCCGCACCACGGCGGGCAGGTTGGCGCCGCGCACCCCGAAGCTCGCCCGGGCGAAGACCGGGAACGGGATGCCGTACTTGGGTCCGGCGTGACCGGTGAGCAGCATCGGGACGAGCACGATCAGGTTGGCCAGGGCGATGGTGAACACGGCCTGCTTCCAGTCCATGCCCACCGCGATGAGCCCGGAGGCCAGGGTCCAGGAAGCCGTGTTGTGAGCCATGCCGACCCACAGGGCGGAGAAGTTGTACGTCGTCCAGGTGCGCCGGTCCACCGGGACGGGGAGCAGGTCCTCGTTGGCGAACCGGCCGCCGGGCGGCCGGGTGCCGGGTGCCAGTTCGACCCGCCCGTCGGGCCGGGTCACCTGGCCGGACGGGGGTATGGCGGAGGGAGCGGTGTCGGTCATGGGCGGGCCAATCGGGGTGAGGTGGATCGGGAGAGGCCGTGCGGGCGGCGCATGGGGGGTGCGCGGGCGGGCGCCCTGTGCCCTCTCGCCGTGGCGGGGCGGCCGCGGCGAGAGGGAGACCAACGGGTCGGCGACGGTCAGGCGTTGACCGCCGGGATCACCTGGGAGCCGTAGGCGTCGATGGTGGCTTCCTGGGCGTCGTGCATGTCGTACACGGCGAACTGGTCGACGCCCAGGGCGCGCAGGGCGTCGAGCTTCTCGATGTGCTTCTCGGGCGGCCCGATCAGGCAGAACCGGTCGACGATCTCGTCGGGCACGAAGTGGGTGTCGGGGTTGCCGCTGCGCCCGTGGTGGGCGTAGTCGTAGCCCTGGCGGGCCTTGATGTAGTCGGTGAGTTCGTCGGGCACCTGGGCGGAGTGCTCGCCGTACTTGGCGACCAGGTCCGCGACGTGGTTGCCGACCATGCCGCCGAACCAGCGGCACTGTTCACGGGCATGGGCGAGGGCCTCCGGCGAGTCGTCGGCGGTGACGTAGGCGGGGGCGGCCACGCAGACGGTGACCTCGGACGGGTCGCGGCCGGCGGCGGCGGCCGCGTCCTTGACGGCCTTGACCATGTACTCGGTGAGGTAGAGGTCGGCGAGCTGGAGGATGAAGCCGTCGGCCTCCTCCCCGGTCATCTTCAGTGCCTTCGGGCCGTACGCGGCCATCCACACCGGGACTTCGGCGCCGGGGGCGACCCAGGGGAAGCGGATCCTCGTGCCGCCGAGGTCGGCCTCCTCGCCCCGGCCGAGGGCGCGGATGACCTTCATGGCCTCGCTGATCCGGGCCAGTGTGTTGGGCTTGCGGCCCGCGACGCGCATCGCGGAGTCGCCGCGGCCGATCCCGCACACCGTGCGGTTGCCGAACATGTCGTTCAGGGTGGCGAAGGTGGAGGCGGTGACCTCCCAGGTGCGGGTGCCCGGGTTGGTCACCATGGGGCCGACCCGCAGCCCGGTGGTGTTCGCGAGGATCTGGCTGTAGATCACGAACGGCTCCTGCCAGAGCACGGCGGAGTCGAAGGTCCAGCCGTAGGTGAAGCCGTTGCGCTCGGCCCGCTTCATGAGGCTGACGACACGGGAGGCCGGCGGGTCGGTCTGCAGGACGAGTCCGAAGTCCATGGGCGCCACTCCTAGTTGAGGTACTGACAGGTGGTGCGCGGAGTGAAGGCGCCGTGACCGGCGCGTCCGGTGTACTCCCGCTGGTCGATGACGATCTCGCCGCGCGAGAGCACGGTCTCCACCCGGCCGGTCGTGCGCCTGCCCTCGTAGGCGGAGTAGTCGACGTTCATGTGGTGCGTCTCGGCGGACATGACCTGTTCGGCGTGCGGGTCGTAGACGACGACGTCGGCGTCCGCGCCCGGGGTGATGGTGCCTTTCTTGGGATAGAGGCCGAACATGCGGGCCGGGGTGGCGCAGGCGATCTCGATCCAGCGGCGCCGTGAGATGCGCCCGTCGACGACGGCCTGGTGCAGCAGGTCCATACGGTTCTCCACGCCGGGCAGACCGTTGGGGATCTTGGAGAAGTCGCCCCGGCCCAGCTCCTTCTGGCCGCTGAAGCAGAACGGGCAGTGGTCGGTGGAGACGACCTGCAGGTCGTTGGTGCGCAGGCCCTGCCACAGGGCCGCCTGGTGCTCCCTGGGGCGCAGCGGGGTGGAGCACACGTACTTGGCGCCCTCGAAGTCCGGTTCGGCGAGGTTGTCGGTGGACAGGAACAGATACTGCGGGCAGGTCTCGCCGAACACGTTGAGCCCCGCGTCCCGCGCCCGGGCCAGTTCGGCGACCGCCTCCTGCGCCGAGACGTGCACGACGTACAGCGGGGCCCCGGCGACCTGCGCGAGCCGAATGGCACGGTGGGTGGCCTCGGCCTCCAGCAGGGCCTTGCGGACCTCTCCGTGGTACCGGGGGTCGGTCTCGCCGCGGGCCAGGGCCTGTTCGACCAGGACGTCGATGGCGATGCCGTTCTCGGCGTGCATCATGATCAGGCCGCCGTTGTCGGCGGCGCGCTGCATGGCCCGCAGGATCTGGCCGTCGTCGGAGTAGAACACCCCGGGGTAGGCCATGAACTGCTTGAAGCTGGTCACCCCCTCCTCGACCAGCAGGTCCATCTCCTTGAGCGTCTCCTGGTTCACATCGGAGACGATCATGTGGAAGGCGTAGTCGATCGCGCAGTTGCCCTCGGCCTTGGCGTGCCAGGCGTCGAGGCCCTCGCGCAGGGTGCCGCCGACGCTCTGGATCGCGAAGTCGACGATCGTGGTCGTGCCGCCCCAGGCGGCGGCACGGGTACCGGTCTCGAAGGTGTCGGCGGCGGTGGTGCCGCCGAACGGCATCTGCATGTGGGTGTGTCCGTCGACGCCGCCCGGGATGACGTACTTCCCGGTGGCGTCGATGACCCTGCCCCACCCTTCGGGCGAGGGTGGCCCCGTCTCGCTCAGCCCGGCGGTGAACGCCTCGGCGGCGGGGGTGCCGGCGGCGGCGAGGGCGGCGATGCGTCCGTCCTCGATCAGGACGTCGGCGTGGATCTCGTCGGACGCGGTGATGACGAGACCACCGCGGATGACGGTACGGCTGCTCATGGTCCCTCTCCTCCCAGGGTGGGCGCTGCGGTCAGGGCGCGGTCAGCGGCGTGTAGGCACCCGGGGCCCGGTCGCGGTAGAACTGCCAGCGGTCGCGGACCTCGCGGAGCTTGGCCAGGTCCAGGTCGCGGACGACGAGTTCCGGCTCCTTGTCGCTCGCGACCTCGCCGACGAACTGGGCCTCGGGGTCCACGAAGTAGGTGGTGCCGTAGAAGTCGTTGTCGCCCAGGTCCTCCACGCCGACCCGGTTGATGGCGCCGACGAAGTACTCGTTGGCGACGGCGGCCGCCGGCTGCTCCAACTGCCACAGGTAGCGGGAGAGGCCGCGCGAGGTGGCCGAGGGGTTGAAGACGATCTCGGCACCGGCGAGGCCCAGTGCCCGCCAGCCCTCCGGGAAGTGCCGGTCGTAGCAGATGTAGACGCCGATCCGGCCGACGGCCGTGTCGAAGACGGGCCAGCCGCTGTTGCCGGGCCTGAAGTAGAACTTCTCCCAGAACCCCTGCACCTGGGGGATGTGGGTCTTGCGGTACTTGCCGAGGTAGGAGCCGTCCGCGTCGATCACGGCGGCGGTGTTGTACAGGACGCCCGGCTGCTCCTCCTCGTACATCGGCAGGACCAGGACGATGCCCAGCTCCCGGGCCAGCGCCTGGAAGCGCCGGACGGTGGGGCCGTCGGGGATCCGCTCGGCGTACTCGTAGAAGGCCTTGTCCTGCACCTGGCAGAAGTAGGGGCCGTAGAACAGTTCCTGGAAGCAGAGGACTTGGGCGCCCTGTGCGGCCGCGTCGCGGGCCGCCTGCTCGTGGACCTGGATCATCGACTCCTTGTCGCCGGTCCAGGCGGTCTGGAAGAGGGCGGCACGGATCACTCGGCTCATCGGGACCTCCGGTCGCTCGGTGTACGGCGAGACTAGGAAGCCCGGTGGGCCGGTTTGAGTTGCAGCGTGTCACGTCCGCGGGCGGTCGGCGTGCCACCGTGTCACGTGTTCGCCGGCTCATGTTTCACCGCCGTCTTCCCGGTTCGTCGGATGTTTCACCCCTGTTGCGCGTCGTGCGCCAGGAGTGCGATGTGCACGGAGGCCGCCTGCTCGAAGTCGTCGAGGTCGACTCCCAGCCGTGCCTGTATGGCCTCCAGCCGGCGGTAGAGGGCGGGCCGGGAGACGTGGTGCAACTGGGCGGTGCGGGACTTGTTGCGGCCCGTCGCCAGATACGTGCGCAGCACGTTCAGCAGTTCCTGGCCGGCCTCGCACAGCAGCCCGTCCAGCTCCCGCTCGGCGAAGGACTGCACATGCGGGTCGTCCCGCAACAGCCGTACCAGGCCGCGCAGATGGACGTCACGCAGCCGGACGACGGCCGGCAGGTCGAGAACGGCGGAGGAGTCGGCGACGGCGTCGGCGACATGCCGGGCCTCCCGCAGCCCGGCGGGCACCTCCTCCCACACGGTGCGCGGGTCGGCGGCCGCGACCACGGCGTTGGGCGCCCCGCTCTCCGTCCGCAGCCGCTCGGCGAAGTGGGCGGTGAGCGCTTCGGCGCGCTGGTCGCGGGCGAGGCTGAGCAGCACCGCGGTGGCGCCGTCGGCCAGTTCGGCGACCAGCCCGGACAGGCCCAGCAGCCGCAGTGTCCGCTCGAGTCGGCCCGGGACCCCGCCGGGCACGACGAGGGGGACGAAGGTCCGCCGGTTGACCGGCAGCCCGGCCGCCCGTGCCCGCGGCAGCAGTTGCCGGGCGGGCACGACCCCGGAGACGAGGTCGGTGAGCAGGCTCTGGGCCGACTGTTCCTCCCAGGTGCGGGCGGAGCCACCGCCGAGCATGCGGTGCAGCACGAGCGCCTCGGCGGTCCGGTCGGCGAGCACCCGCCCGGTGGCCGCGTCGCCGCGGTATCCGCACAGCAGCAGCCGGCCCCATCGCTCACCGCGGCCGCCCAGCTCGGCGCGGATCCAGCCGTCGCCCTCGCTGCCTCCGGCCTGGCGGGCGATCCGCTCCCAGTCGCGCAGGACGTCGTCCACCGCGGGCCGCTCGCCCGCCGTGGCGAGGACCCGGTGGGCGAGGTTGGTGACGACGACGGGACAGCCGCTGTGCTGGGCGACCTCGTCGAGCAGCCGCTGCAACGGGGCGCCGGCGGTGATCAGCCCGGTGAGCGCGGTCCGTACGGATTCCGAGAGGCTGACGGCGGCGAACTTCCGCCGCACCAGCCGCGACTGCACCTCCTCGGTCAGTTCGGCGAACGGGAACGGCCGGTGCAGCACGACCATGGGCAGCCCGCACCGTTCGGCGGCCCGGCGCATCACCTCGGGCGGCGCGGGAAAGGCCCGGCCGAGCCCGAGGACGACGGCCGCGGCCTCCGCCCGGTGCAGGGACTGGACGTACTCGGCCTGCTTGGTCTCGTCACCGGCCAGCAGCACCCCGGTGGTGAGCACCATCTCGCCGCCGGTGAGCATCACCCCGACGTCGGCGGCCTCGGCGACGTGCACCCAGCGCACCGGGCGGTCGAGCTGCCCGGCTCCGGCCACCACCTCGGGCTCCCCGGCGAGCACCCGCTCCAGGGTGAGCACCTGCCGGACGGACAGGGCGGGTTCCATCGGCTGCCAGCCCGGGGGCGGGGAGTGGAAGGAGGTGGTGGTCATCGCCGTCAACCCGCTCTCTGCTACGTGCTCCTCAGCGCGCGTTCGAGGATCGCCGCGCCTTCCTCGGCCTCCGCCACGGTCAGGGACAGCGGCGGGGCGATGCGCAGGGCGCTGATGTCGTGGCCACCGCCCTTGCCGATGAGCAGACCCCCGTCGCGGGCCGCCTCCAGAACGTGGGCGGCCGCCCGTGGATCGGCCTCGTCGGTTCCGGGTCTGACCAGTTCCACGCCGATCATCAGTCCTCGTCCGCGCACCTCACGGACCCCGGGCAGCCCCGCGCCGATCGCCCGCAGCCGTTCGAGGAGCAGGCCGCCGACCCGCCGGGCGTTGCCCTGGAGGTCGTGTTCGAGGAGGTAGCCGAGGTTGGCGAGGCCGGCGGCCATGGTGATCTGGGTGCCGCCGAACGTCGAGATGCTGTTGGTGTCCAGGCAGTTCATGATCTCGGCGCGGGCGATCACCCCGCCGATGGCCATGCCGTTGCCGATGCCCTTGGCGAAGGTGACGATGTCCGGCGGGCCGCTGCGGGCGTGCGCCTGCCAGCCCCAGAAGTGCTCGCCGGTGCGGCCCCACCCGGTCTGCACCTCGTCGCTGATCCACAGGATGCCGTGGGCCTTCAGCACCTCGCGGAAGGCCGCGTACAGGCCGTCCGGCGGCGAGGTGAAGCCGCCGACGCCCTGGATGGGTTCGGCGATCAGCGCGGCCGGCGGCCGGGTGTGGCCGAGGACGTCCTTCAGGTCCGCCACGCACGCGTCGATGAAGGCGCGGTCGTCCAGTCCGGCGAACGGGCCCCGGCCGCGGACGCCGCCGTGGACGTACAGGGTCTGCAGCGGGGAGAGCGAGGTCGGGGACCAGCCGCGGTTGCCGGTGATGCCGACCGTGCTGAAGGAACGGCCGTGGTAGCTGTTGCGCATGGCCAGCACGGTGTTGGTGCGCCGGTAGGTGGTGGCGAGCAGCAGCGCGGTGTCGTTGGCCTCGGTGCCGGAGGTGGTGAAGAACACCCGGGCGTCCGGGATGCCGCTCACCTGGGCGACCCGCTCGGCCAGTTCGACCATGGGACGGTTGAGGTAGAGGGTCGAGGAGTGGATGATCCGGCCGGCCTGCTCGGTCACGGCCTTGGTCACCTCGGGCAGGGCGTGCGCGGTCATCGTGGTGAGGATGCCGCCGAAGAAGTCGAGGTACTTGTTGCCCGCGGAGTCCCAGACGTGCCGGCCCTCGCCGTGCGTGATCTCCAGCGGCTCGTCGTAGTACAGGGCCAGCCAGTCGGGCAGGACGCCCCGGTGGCGGGCGTAGAGGTCGTTCACGGCTGCACCAGTCCTTCGTAGGCGTCGGGGCGGCGGTCTCGGTAGAAGGCCCACTGCTGCCGGACCTGCTCGATCAGGTCGAAGTCCAGGTCGCGGACGAGGAGTTCCTCGGCCTTGTCGCTCGCCGGGTCGCCGACGAACTGCCCGCGCGGGTCGACGAAGTAACTCGTGCCGTAGAAGTCGTTGTCGCCGTACTCCTCCTGGCCGACCCGGTTGATGGCGGCGACGAAGTACTCGTTGGCGACGGCCGCGGCGGGCTGCTCGAGCTGCCACAGGTGGGCGGAGAGCCCGCGGTGGGTGGCCGACGGGTTGTAGACCAACTGGGCTCCGTTGAGACCCAGTTGCCGCCAGCCCTCCGGGAAGTGCCGGTCGTAGCAGATGTAGACGCCGACCTTGCCGACGGCCGTGTCGAAGACGGGCCACCCCAGGTTGCCGGGTTTGAAGTAGTACTTCTCCCAGAAGCCCCTGACCTGCGGGATGTGGTGCTTGCGGTACTTGCCGAGGTAGGAGCCGTCGGCGTCGATCACGGCGGCGGTGTTGTAGTAGAAACCGGACTGCTCGACCTCGAAGACCGGTACGACGATCACCATGCCGGTCTCCCGGGCGAGATCCCGCATCCGGCGGACCGTCGGCCCGTCGGGCACCGGCTCGGCCCAGCGGTAGTGCTCCGGCTCCTGGACCTGGCAGAAGTACGGGGCGTTGAAGACCTCCTGGAAGCCGATGACCCGCGCGCCCCGGCGGGCGGCCTCGCGCGCGTGCTCCTCGTGCTTCGCCACCATGGACCCGGTGTCGCCGGTCCAGGTGGCCTGGACCAGTGCGGCACGTACGACGTTGGCCATGAGCTGCTCCTTCGACGCTACGTCCGGGCCTCTACGCCCGTAGAAACGGCCCGTAGAGGGACGAAAGTAAGCCTCCCCGACGTCCTTGCCAAGACCATCGTCGCCAACCCGCGGAGTCGATCACGTTTGACACTCCTTAGGGTGATCGCAGCGACGGTCACGGAGTGAACCCGGCGACCCGCAGTGCGTGCACCAGATCCCAGTGGCGCTCCTCGGAGGCGCCCCCGGCGGCCTCCAGCAGGAGCGGGACGAGCCGGTCCGGGTCGGCGGCGGCGCTGCGGGCCGCCTCCTCGGGCGGACGGACCCGGACGTAGGCGTCCAGCAGGGCCCGCACCTCGCGGTCCCGTCCCCGCCCGGCCAGTTCCAGCACGGCCGCGCCGATCTCCGCGGCGGGGCGGGCCACTCCCTGCCGCAGCATCTGCCGCCCGTCCGCCACCCGCCCGGCCGCCTCCAGCGCCCCGGCGGCGGCGACCAGCCGGTCGGCGGGCAGCGCTGCGGCCTCCCACAGCAGGGTGTCCCAGTCGGCGCCGAGGCCGGCGTGCCGCAGCCCGTCCGCGACCAGCGGGAGCCGGGCGGCGGGCCAGTGCGCGGTCTCCACCAGCAGCACGTGCGCCTCCCCCGTGCGCCCCTCCGCCCGCAGCCGCAGCAGCCGCTCCACGACCCCGTTCACCGCCGCCCCCGCGGCCTCGTCCACCACCTCGGCGGACCGCTCCGCCGGCTCCTCCTCCGGCTCCGCCCCGGCGAACCGCGCCCCGCGCGGCGAACGCCGCCCGGCGGAGGCCTCGGGTGCGGCTCCGACGGCCGCCTGCGGCGGTACGGCGACGGGCGCGGCGGCGTCCTCGGCGGCCCCCGCGAACCGGGCACCGCCCCGGCGGCGCCTGCGGGCCCTGGCGGGTGGCGGGGCGGGATCGGGCGCGGTGGCGGGTGTGCGGGGCCCGGCGGCCCCCTCGGCGGGCGCGGCGGGTGCGGAATCCGGCGCGCCGCCGGCGCGGTACGCACCGGGCCGCGGACCGGCCGCCCGCCGCACGGGTCCCGCCGGCTGCGCTCCGGCGGACGCGGGCCCGCGCCCCGCGTCCAGATGGGACAGCCGGGTCCTGAGTTCGGCGCACCGGGCGGCGGCGCGGTCGTGGTCGTCGTGGGTCCAGGCGAGGTCGAGGCGGAGGGCCTCGGTCTCCTCGCGGGACGTCGTGAGGGTGAGCCGCCGGGTCAGTGCGGAGCGGCGTTCGGCGGCGTACCGCTGTTCGCGGAGCATGACGTCGATCCGGTCGCCGAGGGCGTCCCGGGCGCCGGGCAGGGCGTCGTACGCCGAGACGGCCGCCGCGTGCAGGGGGCGGGCGCGCTCCCGCTCCGCGGCGGCGACGGCGGCGCCGTGGGCCGACGCGAGGTCCTGCAGCAGTGACTCCAGCACGTCCCAGGGCGGCAGCTCGCGGCCCTGGAGGCAGGCCCCCATCCCCTCGGGGTCCCGCTGCCAGAAGACGGCGCACCACCCGGTGTCCTGGTCCAGTCGCCCGAGGAGGCCGTCCAGGTACTCCGCGAACTCCCGGACCCGACCCGGAAGTTGCTCCACACCCATGCCCGACTCCCGCCCGATCGCCAGCATTCCGCCCGTCAGGCAACACCAGCCGTGTTACGGGCCGGCTACGCGGAGTTTTCGGCGAGTGTGCGAGCGGCTCCGCGCGCGGCGGGCGCGCGCGGCGGGCGCCCCTGCGCGCCCGGCACCCGTCAGACGGCCACCGGAGCACATCCGGCCATCAGCTCGTCCATGGACAGCCCGAGCGCCCCGGCCAACGCGGCCACCGTGAAGAAGGCCGGGGTCGGGGCCCGCCCGGTCTCGATCTTGCGTAGCGTCTCGGCCGAGACGCCCGCCGCCGCGGACACCTCGGCCATGCTCCGCCCGCCACGCGCGTCACGCAGCAACTGCCCGAGCCGCTCGCCGCGTTCGCGCTCTTCGGGGGTGAGGGGGGTACGCACCATGGACCCATTCTAATACCGCCACCCGTCGGCCACCCCATTCAAATACCGGTATAGTAATTGGCATGATGGAGCTGAAGACGGACCCGTCGATCGACGCGATGCACGCGGCCGGCCAGGTGGTGGGGCGGGCCCTGACCGCCGTACGGGAGGCCGCCTGCGTAGGTGTCTCACTGCTCGAACTGGACGCGGTGGCACGGGACGTGCTGCGCGAGGCCGGGGCGTCCTCACCGTTCCTCGGCTACCGGCCCTCCTTCGCCCCCACCCCGTTCCCGGGCGTGATCTGCGCCTCGGTCAACGACGCGATCGTGCACGGCATCCCGACCCGGTACCGGCTGAGCGACGGCGACCTCGTCTCCGTCGACTGCGGCGCCGAGCTGGACGGCTGGGTGGGCGACTCGGCGATCAGCTTCGTGGTCGGCCGGCCGCGCCCCGCGGACCTGCGCCTGATCGAGACCGCGGAGCGCGCGCTGGCGGCGGGCATCGAGGCGGCCCGCGTCGGCAACCGCGTCGGCGACATCGCGCACGCCGTCGGCCGGGTCTGCCGGAGGGCCGGCTACGGCATCCCGGCGGGCTTCGGCGGCCACGGCGTGGGCCGCCGCATGCACGAGGATCCGGACGTCCCCAACGAGGGCCGGCCCGGCCGGGGAGTGCCGCTGCGCCACGGCATGGTCCTCGCGATCGAGCCCATGCTGATCGGCAGCGGCAAGGACGCCTACTACGAGGCGGGCGACGGCTGGACCCTGCGCACGTCCGACGGCTCGCGCGCGGCGCACGCGGAGCACACGGTGGCCGTCACGGACGGCGGCCCCCGGATCCTCACGGCGCGCGAGGCCTGAAGAACGCGGGCGACGGCGGCCGGTGAGGACGGAAGCCCTGCTGAGCGGGCGTTCCTGCACATGCCCTTCGCAGAAGCTCGTGTCATCGTGGCATGAGCGGCCCACCCCCGGGATACCCGGCCGCTCCGCACGTCGTCTGCGAAGGAAACGAAACGATGACCAGCGGCTACAACGGCCCGGAGGACCCCTTCGGAGATTTCTTCGCCCGCTTCTTCGGCGGCAGCGGCGCCGGGGTCCCCGGCGCTCCTGGAGGCCCCCGCCACATCGACATCGGCCGCCTGCTCAGCCAGCCGGCCCGTGAGCTGGTCAGAGGGGCCGCCCAGTACGCCGCCGAGCACGGCAGCCGCGACCTGGACACACAGCACCTGCTGCGCGCCGCCCTCTCCGCCGAGCCCACCCGGAGCCTGCTCAGCCGATCCGGCGCCGATCCGGACTCCCTGGCCACGGAGATCGACCACCGCGCCGGTCCCGCGCAGCAGCCGCCCGGCGACGCGCCCCCGCCGGCCTCACTGTCCCTCACCCCGGCCGTCAAACGCGCCCTGCTCGACGCCCACGACATGGCACGCGCGAGCGGTGCGGGGTACATCGGTCCGGAGCACGTGCTGAGCGCGCTCGCCATGAATCCGGACTCGGCGGCCGGGCACATCCTGAACGCGGCGCGCTTCCAGGCGGGCGGCCTGCCACCGGAGCCCCCCGAGGTCGCGCAGCCGCGCCAGGAGCGGCAGCGGCCCACCGCGACGCCGACGCTCGACAAGTACGGCCGCGACCTGACCGACATGGCCCGTCAGGGCCGGGTGGACCCGGTCATCGGCCGTGACCAGGAGATCGAGCAGACCATCGAGGTCCTGTCCCGGCGCGGGAAGAACAATCCGGTGCTGATCGGCGACGCCGGTGTCGGCAAGACGGCCGTCGTCGAGGGGCTCGCGCAGCGCATCGCCGACGGCGACGTGCCGGACGTGCTGGCCGGGCGCCGGGTGGTCGCCCTGGACCTGACCGGGGTCGTCGCCGGCACCCGTTACCGGGGCGACTTCGAGGAGCGGCTGAACAGCATCGTGGAGGAGATCCGCGCCCACTCCGACCAGCTCATCGTCTTCATCGACGAACTGCACACCGTCGTCGGCGCCGGTTCCGGCGGGGAGGGCGGCGCGATGGACGCGGGCAACATCCTCAAGCCCGCGCTTGCCCGGGGCGAGCTGCACGTCGTGGGCGCGACCACGCTGGAGGAGTACCGGCGGATCGAGAAGGACGCGGCGCTGGCCCGCCGGTTCCAGCCGATCCTGGTGCCCGAGCCGTCCGTCCCGGACACCGTGGAGATCCTGCGCGGACTGCGCGACCGGTACGAGGCCCACCACCAGGTCCGCTACACCGACGAGGCGCTGGTCGCCGCCGTGGAGCTGTCCGACCGCTATCTCACCGACCGCCGGCTGCCGGACAAGGCGATCGACCTGATCGACCAGGCCGGCGCCCGGGTACGGCTGGGTGCCGGGACCAAGGGCGCGGACGTGCGCACGATGGAGCGCGAGGTGGAGCAACTGGTCCGGGACAAGGACCAGGCGGTCGCCGACGAGCAGTACGAGCAGGCCATGCAACTGCGCGACCGGATCGGCGAGCTGAAGCGGCGCGTCGCGGAGTCCAGCCACGACGGGCAGGCCGACGAGGGACAGCTCGAGGTGACGGCGGAGTCCATCGCCGAGGTGGTGTCCCGGCAGACCGGCATCCCGGTCAGCCGGCTGACCCAGCAGGAGAAGGAACGGCTGCTCGGCCTGGAACAGCACCTGCACCAGCGGGTGGTCGGCCAGGAGGAGGCGGTCGCGGTGGTCGCCGAGGCGGTGCTGCGCTCACGCGCCGGGCTGGCCAGCCCGGACCGGCCGATCGGCAGCTTCCTCTTCCTCGGCCCGACCGGCGTGGGCAAGACCGAGCTGGCCCGGGCGCTCGCGGAGGCCCTGTTCAGCAGCGAGGAACGCATGGTCCGGCTCGACATGAGCGAGTACCAGGAGCGGCACACCGTCTCCCGGCTGGTGGGCGCCCCACCCGGGTACGTGGGGCACGAGGAGGCCGGCCAGCTCACCGAGGTGGTGCGCAGGTACCCGTACTCCCTGCTGCTCCTGGACGAGGTGGAGAAGGCGCACCCGGACGTCTTCAACATCCTGCTCCAGGTGCTGGACGACGGCCGGCTCACCGACTCGCAGGGCCGCACGGTGGACTTCACCAACACCGTCATCGTGATGACCAGCAACCTCGGCTCCGAGGTGATCAGCCGGCGTGGCGCCGGGATCGGCTTCGGCCCGGGTGGTGCCGACGCCGACGAGGAGGCGCGGCGCGAGCAGATCCTGCGTCCGCTGCGGGAGCACTTCCGGCCGGAGTTCCTCAACCGCATCGACGAGATCGTCGTCTTCCGCCAGCTCACCGGCGACCAACTGCGGCAGATCACCGACCTGCTGCTGGAGCGCACCCGTCGGCTGGTGGACGGCCAGGGTGTCTCGGTGCGGTTCACCGACGGGGCCGTCGACTGGATCGCCGAGCGCGGCTACCAGCCGGAGTACGGCGCCCGCCCGCTGCGCCGCACCATCCAGCGGGAGGTCGACAACCAGCTCTCGCGGCTGCTGCTCGACGGCTCGATCACCGAGGGCAGCCGGGTGACGGTGGACGTCGCGGACGGGCGGCTGGACTTCCACGCGGAGCGGTCCTCCACGACCGCTCCCCCGCAGACCGCCTCCCCACCGCCCGCTCCCCCACGGTCCGATGACTCGCGGCCGGCGGAGGGAACGGATCCGGCGGCGCGGGCCCGGCCGGGCGAGGACACCGGGCCGGCGGACGAACCTCCGCCGCCCGCACCCGAGTCGTAGGGCCCCACCCGACCCCACCCGGCCGGGTGGGGTCAGGGCGAGGGGTTCACCACCATCGCCGCGCCGCCGCCCCGGCGTACCCGCTCGGCGGCGGCGAGCCACCTGCCGCCCGGCAGCCGCTGGACGCCGGTGGCCGCGCCGATCTCGGGATTGAGCTTGAAGCCGTGCCCGAGCGCCTCCAGCCGGGTCCGCGAGTCGCTGTCGTACAGAGCGGGTTCCAGTTCGGTCCGGGCCGCGTTGCGCTGGCTGGCGCGCGGTGCGGCGATGGCGTCGACCAGCGGCAGCCGCCGGTCCAGGAACCCGGTCAGGGTCTGCAGCACGGTGGTGATGATGGTCGCGCCCCCGGGTGTCCCGAGCGCCACGACAGGCCTGTCGTGGCGGTCCAGGACGATCGTCGGGGAGATCGACGAGCGCGGCCGCTTGCCCGGTCCGGGCAGGTTCGGGTCGTGCACGGCCGGGTCGGCCGGCGCGAAGGAGAAGTCCGTCAACTCGTTGTTGAGCAGGAAGCCCCGGCCGGGGACGGTGATGCCGCTGCCACCGGTCTGCTCGATGGTGAGCGTGTAGGAGACGACGTTGCCCCACTTGTCGGCCACCGTGAGGTGCGTGGTGTTCTCGCCCTCGTAGGTCGTCGGCGCCGCCTTCCCGCCGGTGCCGCAGGCCGCCGGGTGCCTCGGGTCCCCCGGCGCGAGCGGGCTGGTGAGCACCGCGTCGTCCTTGATCAGGCAGGCCCGCGAGTCGGCGAACCGCTGCGACAGCAGTTCCCTGGTCGGTACGGACTCGAAGGCGGGGTCGCCCACCCAGCGGCCGCGGTCGGCGAACGCGATGCGGCTCGCCTCGATGTAGCGGTGCAGGTACTGCGCCCGGCTCGCCTTCGACAGGTCGGTCCGCTCCAGGATGTTGAGCGCCTCGCCGACCGTGGTGCCGCCGGAGGAGGAGGGCGCGATGGAGTACACGCCGAGACCGCGGTACGAGGTCCTGGTGGGTGCCTGGAGCTTGGCCCGGTAGACGGCGAGGTCCTTCTCGGTCAGCTTGCCGGGACGGGCGTTCCAGCCGGAGGCGGGGTCCACCGGCGGGTGCTCGACCGCCCTGACGATGTCGTCGCCGATGTCCCCGCGGTAGATCGCGCCGACTCCCTTGCGGCCCAGTTCCTCGTAGGTGCGGGCGAGTTCGGGGTTCTTGAGGGTGGAGCCGACGGCCGGGAGCCGCCCGTTCGGCAGGAACAGCTTCGCGGTGTCCGGGAAGTAGCGGAACCGGGTCTCGTTGGACGCGGTCTGCGAGCGGAAGGTGTCGTCCACCGTGAAGCCGTGACGGGCGATCCGCTCGGCGGGCTTCAGGACCGTGCCGAGGCGCTCGCTGCCCCACCGGTCCAGCGCGGTCTGCCAGGTGGCGGGCGTGCCCGGGGTGCCGACGCCCAGGCCGCTGCTGACCGCGTCGGCGAAGGCGAGCGGCCTGCCGTCCTCGGTGAACAGCTCGGAGTCGGCGGACAGGGGCGCGGTCTCGCGGCCGTCGATGGTGTGGACGGTGCGGGTCCCGGCGTCGTAGTAGACGAAGTAGCCGCCCCCGCCGACGCCGGCCGAGTACGGCTCCGTGACGCCGAGGGCGGCGGCGGTGGCGACGGCCGCGTCGACCGCGTTGCCGCCCTTCCTCAGGACTTCGATGCCGGCCGCGGAGGCGTCCGCGTCGACGCTGGAGACGGCGCCGCCGTAGCCGACGGCCACCGGCGCCTTCGTGGCCGTGCCGCCGGTCCTCGCGGTGGGCGGCGCGGCCGCCCCCACCGAGACCACGACGGCCGCCGAGACCGCCAGAACCGCCGCTTTCCGCGTGCCAGGACGACCCATCCGTACCTCCCGCAGGGACAAGTCCGCGCAGCGTAACGAGATTGCCTCCGTACCGACAGTACGCCTCGGGCACCTGCCACACGAACGTCACACCTCGAACACGGGTGCGTAGTCGCCGTGCGGGACCGCTAGCATGCGCGGCCATGAACGACGACGTGCGCAACATCGTCCTGGGCGTCATCGCGGCCGGAGTCAGCGCCGCGCTGGGCTGGCTCGCCCGTACCCACCTGTGGCGGCGCAGGCTCCGCCGCAAGCAGGCCTTCTTCGGGCTGCCGGACCACTCGGAGTCACTGCTGGTGGTCAACCGCAACGCGGGCGGCCCCGAGCTGTCGGTGATGCGGCACGACGTGTTCGCCCTGCTGGAGCTCTCCGCCCTGATCAAGGACTGCAACGCGCACGCCCGGGTCGTGGCGCACGACGCGACCCAGCAGGGCTTCGGCGAGCGCTCGGAGTTCTGCCTGGGCGGGCCCGCCTCGAACCGCCGGATGGCGGCGCACCTGTCCTCCCTGCTGCCGGGCGTGGCGGTGAACACCGAGGCGGAGTCGGGCCCGGAGGCGGGCGCCTTCCACATCGGCGGCGAGGACTACCGCGTCGAGGCCGGCACGAGCGAGTACGTGCTGCTGGCCCGGCTCACCGCGGGCAACCGGGACGAGGCCCGCCCGGTGTTCCTGTTCTGCGGGCAGCGGGCGATCACCAACCAGGCCGCGACCCGTTATCTCGCGCGCCACCACGAGAGGTTGGCGCGCAAGTACGGCTCCGGCGCCTTCGTCCTGCTGCTGAAGGTGGTCAACTCACAGGCCTACGGCCCCGATGTGGTGGAGCTGGTGGCGGACGTGACCCGGGCGGCCCGGGCACCGTTGCCGGAGACCGCGGCGGCGGCCTCCTGACTCCTCAACAACTGTTACTCGTACGTAACTTACCGCGGGTTACTTATGCTGGGGGCGTCCGGTTACCGTCGGGTCACTTTGCACCCTGCCGAGTCACCGAGTGAGGAGTGACCCCATGAGAACTGGTCGCACCGGCCTGCGCACCTCCGCCGTCGGCGCCGTCGCCACGGCGCTGATCGCCGGTACGGTCGTCGGACTGGCCCCGGCCGCCCAGGCCGCCCCGTCCGTACGGTTCGTGGACATCAGCGGTGCCGGCGGCACCGTGCTGAAGGCGAACGTGGTCGCCCCCGCTGACGGTTCGCGGACCCACCCGCTCATCGTGCTGCCCACGAGCTGGGGCTTTCCGCAGGCGGAGTATCTGGCCCAGGCGCGGCGGCTCGCCGACTCCGGGTACGTGGTGCTGACGTACAACGTGCGCGGATTCTGGCGGTCCGGCGGCGAGATAGAAGTGGCCGGCCCGCTGGACACGGCGGACGCCTCCAAGGTGATCGACTGGGCGCTGGCCAACACCCCGGCGGACGAGCACCGCATCGGCATGGCGGGCGTCTCCTACGGCGCCGGCATCAGCCTGCTGGCCGCCGCCCACGACAAGCGGATCAAGGCGGTCGCCGCGCTCAGCGGCTGGGCCGACCTGATCGGCTCCATCTACTCGGGCCGCACCCAGCACGTCCAGGCGAGCGCCGTGCTGGACGGCGTGGGCACTCTCACCGGCCGGGAGAGCCCCGAACTCCGGCAGATCTTCGACCGTATCTACACCGCCGACCTCTCCCACGAGCAGGAGATGATCGACTGGGGAAGCAAGCGCTCCGCCGCGACCTACGTGGACCGGCTGAACCGCAACGGCGCCGCCGTCCTGCTCGCCAACGCCTGGGGCGACACCGTCTTCCCGGCCAACCAGTACGCCGACTTCTACCAGAAGCTGACCGTGCCGAAGCGGCTGGAGCTGCGCCCCGGTGACCACGCGACGGCCGAGCTGCCCGGTCTGTTCGGCCTGCCCAACGACGTGTGGACGGACACCGGGCGCTGGTTCGACCACTACCTCAGGGGCGTCGACAACGGCATCGACCGTGAGCGGCCGGTCCAGCTCAAGTCCCGTAGCGCGGGGGGATACGAGGGCTACCCGGACTGGAAGTCGGTCGGCGCGACCCGGCGGAAGATCGCGCTCGCCGGTTCCACCACCATCCACGCCAACGTCGACTCCGGCGCGGACGGCGGGATCGTCTTCCTCTCCAGCGTCCTGGACCAGGTGGCCAAGCTCCCGCCCGTCGCCTCGATCCCGCTGCTGCCGCGCCGTTGGGCGGCCGTGTGGAAGTCGGAGCGGTTCGGCACGGCCCAGCGGGTGCGCGGCACGGCGGCCCTGCACACGACGCTCACCCCGACCGCGGAGAGCGGCACCCTGGTCGCCTACCTCTACGACGTGGGCCCGCTCGGCTTCGGCAAGCTGGTGACCCACGCACCCCTCACCTGGCACGGCCGGACGCCCGGGAAGCCGTTCGACGTGGATCTGGACCTGTTCTCCACCGCCTACGACGTGCCCGCCCGGCACCGCCTGGCGCTGGTGGTGGACACGGTCGACCCGCTCTACATCGAGCACAACCCGTCCGGCGCGCAGCTGACCTTCTCCTCGCCGGCGAACGACCCGTCATATCTGTCCGTCCCCGTGCGCGAGCAGTGATCTCCGGCTGCCGCCGGACGAGCCTGGCCCGTATGAACTGCCACCCCCCTACGGTCGCGGGGCCGTGGGGGCTTCCCCACCCGGCAGCAGCGCCCCCGGACCGGTCGTGACGACCGTCACCGACCCGGTCCCGGGACTGCGCCGCTCACGGCGGGACACCCGGCCGGCGCACCACGAGAGCAGCATGTACATCCCGATGCGGAGCGGCGCGATCACCATCACCACGGGGATGAACGGCAAATCGTAGTCGAGGTTCGGCGCGACGGGCTTCCCCGCGTGGAGGAACTCCTCACCGGTGCCCGGCAAGCCCGGCGCAGTGTCCTTCAGGGCGGCCGACGGCCGGCCGACGGCGGCGGCACGGCCGACGGTGCGACGACGTGCGCCATGACCCGGGTACGGCGCCGGCGCGAAGAGCCGGCGGCTCGCCCCGGGCGCGCGAACACGGCCTCCCGCCGCCCGCGTTCGGCGCCGCTGCCGTACCGCGTCCGCAGGCGCCCGGCTCCACCGGCCTCAGGCCTCGGAGACCTCCGCGTAGAGCTGGGACAGTTCGGGAACACCGCTCGCGGCCCACTCCCGCCCCGACCGCACGAGTTCGAACTCGCGGCCGGAGGCGAGCCGTACGACCGGTTCGCCGTCGGACCGGATCCGCCAGGCGGCACCGGGCACGGTGCGCACCACGACCGTGCCCACGTACAGTCCCGCGTCGTTGCCCAGCCAGGGCAGGATCTCCGCGTCGTCGCGCCAGAGCGGGACGAGCTGGTCCAGCGCCTCCAGGGAGGCCGGGGTGTCGTCGAGGCGGACACCCGCCTGGGCCGCCTGCGAGCGGAGCAGCTCACATTCGGACAGCAGCGCGGCGATCGCCTCGGGATCGGCCGGGAGCGCCGCGCGGCCGTTCTTGTGGTGCCGGTGGCCCAGGAACGGAATGTTCATGGGCCAAGCGTGGCATCACACGTCCAGGTCGACCACCACCGGCGCGTGGTCGGACGCGCCCTTGCCCTTGCGCTCCTCCCGGTCGACGTAGGCGTCCTTCACGGCTCCGGCGAAGGGCTCGTTGCCGTAGACCAGGTCGATGCGCATGCCGCGGTTCTTGGGGAAGCAGAGCTGGCGGTAGTCCCAGTAGGTGTAGGGGTGGTCGTACTTCAGGGGCCGCGGGACGACGTCCGCGAGGCCGGCCCCGCGCAGGGAGGCGAGGGCGGCGCGCTCCGCCGGGGTGACATGGGTGGAGCCCTCGAAGGCGGCCCGGTCGTAGACGTCCTCGTCGGCCGGCGCCACGTTGTAGTCGCCGAGCACCGCGAACGGGCGGCTGCCGGCGGCGTCACCGGCGACGGCGGCCCGCAGTGCCTCCAGCCACCGGAGCTTGTAGGCGTAGTGCGGGTGCTCCACCTCTCGGCCGTTGGGCACGTACACCGACCAGACACGGACCGGACCGCAGGTCGCCGCGAGGGCGCGCGGCTCGGTCACGCCGTCGTAGCCCGGGTCGCCCGGCAGGCCCTTGACCACGTCCTCGATGCCGACGCGGGAGAGCACCGCGACGCCGTTCCACCGGCCGGTGGCGTGCACCGCGGCCTCGTAGCCCAGCTCGCGCAGCGGCTCGAACGGGAACTGCTCCTCGGCGATCTTGGCCTCCTGGAGGCAGAGCACGTCGGTGCCGCTGCTCTCCAGCCAGGCGAGCAGCCGCGGCAGGCGGGCGGTGATCGAGTTCACGTTCCAGGTGGCGATGCGCATGTCTCACAACCTACCCGCCGGGTGTGACAACCGGCCCGGCTCACACCTCGGCCGACGCCCCCGGGGCGAGCCGCTGGTGGTCCGTGCCGCCCAGGCGGCCGATGTGGCCGTCGTAGATCGGGCGGGCGAGATCGGTGAGCAGGGCGTCGTGCACGTCGAGGGCGCGCCGCGGCCCGACCTCGCGGACGTAGTCGATGATCTCGGAGATCTTGTTCCAGGGGGCCATCACCGGGACCAGCAGGGTGTCGACCGGCTCCCCGGGGACGGTGAGGGCGTCGCCCGGGTGGAAGACCCGGCCGCCGTCGATCAGGTAGCCGACGTTGGTGACGCGCGGGATGTCCGGGTGGATCACCGCGTGCAGCTCGCCGTGCACCTGCACGTCGAATCCGGCGGCGGTGAAGGTGTCGCCGTCGCCGACGGTGTGCACGCGGCCCGGGTGGGCCGCCGCGAGCCGGTCGGCCACCGACTTCAGGGTCCAGAGCTCCGCGCCGGGACGGGCCTCCAGCGCGTCCCGCAGCCGTCCCTCGTCGAAGTGGTCCGGGTGCTCGTGGGTGACCAGGATGGCGTCGGCGCCGGCCGCCGCGTCCGGCTCGCCGAACCCGCCCGGGTCGATCACGAGCGTCCGCCCGCCCTTCTCCAGGCGGACGCAGGCATGGGTCTTCTTGGTGAGCCTCATGGCTCCCCATCCTGCCGCGCGCGGCGGGACAGGGCCTCACCCCGCGGGTGTGGTCTCCTCCCGGACGACCTGCTGGGCGACCCGGAACGCCCGGCTCGCCGCCGGAACCCCGCAGTACACGGCCGCCTGGAGCAGCACCTCCCTGATCTCGTGGGGGGTGAGTCCGTTGCGCAGGGCGGCGCGGACGTGGAGGGCCAGGTCCTCCAGGTGGCCGCCGGCGACCAGCGCGGTGAGCGTGACGCAGCTCCGGGTACGGCGGTCCAGGCCGGGCCGATCCCAGATCTCGCCCCAGGCGTAGCGGGTCGTGAACTCCTGGAAGTCCCCGGAGAACTCGTCGGCCCGCGCCAGCTCCTCGTCGACGTGCGCGTCGCCCAGCACCTCCCGGCGGACCTTCAGCCCGCTCTGGTACCGGTCCGGCGGCCCGAGGGGCTGCTCCGGCACGACGGGGGCGATCTCGGCGACCGGCACCGGCTGCGGCGGCGCGGCGACGGCCGGGTGGCCCGTCGGGGCGGCCGGCAGGGCGGTCGGGCCGGTGTCGTGGGGCCGCTGCCAGGCGGTGGAGAAGTGGCGCACCAGCAGGTCGGTGACGGCGGCGGGCTGCTCGACCGGGACCAGGTGGGAGGCGCCGGGGACGACCGCGAGCCGGGCGTCCGGGATGCCGGCCACCAGGGTGCGGGCCTCGGCGGGACCGGTGACCTGGTCGTCGGAGCCGACCAGCACGAGCGTCGGCACTCCGACCCGGCCCAGCTCGGCCCGCACGTCGAACGCGGCCAGTGCCTCGCAGGCGGCGATGTAGCAGCCCGGGTCGGTGGTGCGCACCATCTGCACGGCCCACTCGGTGATCGCGGGCTGGGCGGCGGCGAACCCGCCGGTGAACCAGCGCTCGGGGGAGGTCCGGGCGATCGGGTCGAGCCCGTTGGTGCGCACGACCACCCCGCGCTGGCGGAACTCGTCGGGGGTGCCGAAGCGGGGCGAGGCGGCGACCAGCGCGAGCGAGGCGAGGCGTTCGGGGTGGCGCAGGGCCAGTTCGAGACCGACGGCGCCACCGAGGGCGCAGCCGGCGTAGCCGAAGCGCTGCACGCCGACCGCGTCCAGCGTGGCCAGCAGCCGGGCCGCCAACTCGCCGGCGGAGGGGGCCGGGTACGCGGGTGCGCCGCCGTGGCCGGGCAGGTCGAACCGGAAGATCCGCCACTGCTTCGTCAGCTCGGGGATCTGCCGGTCCCACATGTGCCATGTGGTACCCAGTGAGGGACCGAGGATCAGGACCGGGGCGTCTTCTGGCCCGTCAAAGCGGTATTGCAGGGTGTTCATCGGTGTCTCACTCACCCGCCTGACCCTCTCATCTGTCACGAGATGTCACATCGCCGGGGTGAACCTCGCGGACCTTGCCACGCTCCGGCACCGCCAGACCTGCCGACGAGAGCGCAGGCATAGGTTATCCGCCATGCACTCGTGGCCGTGTCGACAGTGGGCCCTCCGGGGGGCGTGCCCTCCTTTAGAGGTCATCTCATTTGGTGAGTCTGCGGTAGCAGATCAGGGTGCAGGCGATGCTGGCGAAGGCGAGGAAGTGGTCGGCTTTCCGTTCGTACCGGCGGTGCAGACGTCGGCATCCGGCGAGCCAGGACATGGTGCGTTCGATGGTCCAGCGGTGACGGCCGAGTCGTTGCGAGGTCTCGATGCCCTTGCGGGCGATGCGATGCCGGATGCCTCGGCCGGATAACCATCGCCGCAGGTGGTTGTAGTCGTAGCCCTTGTCGGCGTGGAGTTTGTGGGGCCTGCGCCGTCGGCGTCCCCGGCGGGAGCGGATCGGTGGTATGCCCTTCACCAGTGGGATCAGTGCCTGGCTGTCGTGCGTGTTGGCGCCGGAGATGCCGATGGACAGGGGCAGGCCGGTCCGCTCCGTGATCAAGTGGATCTTTGACCCGTACTTGCCCCGGTCTACAGGATTCGGGCCTGTCAGGTCCCCCTTTTCAGGGCCCGCATGTTGACCGAGTCGATCGCGCATCGGGACCAATCCAGTTCTCCGCGGGATCCGAGTTCGTCGAGGACCAGGCGGTGGAGTTTGGCCCACACGCGGGCTTTCGTCCACTCGGTGAAGCGTCGGTGAGCTGTCGCGCCGGAGGGCCCGAACGAGGCGGCCGGCAGCTGCTGCCACGTGCAGCCTGAGGTCGCCACGAAGACGATTGCGGCCAGCACTTCGCGGTCGCCATGGCGACGCCGGCCACCACCCTGGGGTCGCGACGGCGCCTCCGGCACCACCCTCTGGAACAGATCCCACAACTCGTCCGGAACCAGCCGTTCAACGATCCTCGCCACAACCAACAGCCTACCCGGCCAAATGAGATGACTTCTTAGTCACTACGAGCAACGCTTTTCCCTTTGATCACGGCCTCCAGGCAGTTCGCGTTGCAGCATCAAGTGTGGTGGCACGGACGAGGCTCGGTGTGACTCACCTGGAAACCTTCCGGAATCCCGCCCAACAGCAGCTTGAACACCACACGGTGAACGCTTGGTAGACGGCTTGGCCGTAGCCGCATGCTCTCAGCCTGGATCCACCGCGTGATACTCGGTCTGTGGGCGATGAAAAGAGAAGAGGTGCCTGCTGACCTGGGATGATGGGAGTTCCTACGCCCACATCAGTCCCACGAAGCAAGGCACCTCGTAAGTGAAAGTCTCCCACAGACCCGCGGAGCTCTTCGCCGCGTTCGACGACCCGGACCTGATCGCGCATGCCGGGCTGGTCCCGACGATCCGGCTGGCCGAGCGGTGTGATCTGCCTCGGCTGGTGGCCGAGAAGGTCCACCTGACCAGTGCGAAGAACGGGGCCGGTACGGCCGCCGACGCGAAAGCGATGTCGATCGTGGGCGGCATGGTCGCCGGGGCGGACAGCATCGACGACCTGGACGTACTGCGCCACGGCGGGCTGCCGCGCCTGTTCGTCGGGGTGCGGGCGCCGTCCACGCTGGGCAGCTTCCTGCGCGCCTTCACCTGGGGACATGTGCGCCAACTGGAGTCCGCCACGCGGGCGTTCACCTGCCGCCCGGCCGCGCACACCGGCATGCTCCCCACGCGGGACGAGGTGGTGTTCGTCGACATCGATTCCAAGGTCAAGCAGGTCTACGGGCCGGCCAAGCAGGGCACCTCGTTCGGCTACACCAAACAGCGCGGTCTGCACTTCCAGATCGTCACCGTGAAGACCTCCACCTGCGCGCCCGTCATCGTGGCCACCAGGCTGCGCAAGGGCGCGGCGGGATCCGGCAAGGGCGCGGCGAGCCTGCTGCGTGAGGCGCTGGCCACGGTGCGGGCGATGGGCATCACCGCGCAGGTCGTGGTCCGTGCGGACTCGGCGTACTTCTCCCACAAGGTCGTCGAGGTGTGCCGAAAGGCCGGCGCGGCCTTCTCTCTCGCGGTCGCGGTCAAGAAGAAGATCCGTGAGGCGATCACCACGATCCCCGAGGACGCCTGGACGCCGATCGAGTACGCCGCCGCGGTCTGGGACGCCGAGGAGGAACGCTGGATCTCCGACGCCGAGATCGCCGAGGTCTCCTTCACCACGTTCACCAGCAAGAAGAAGGCGTTCCACACCACAGCCCGGCTGATCGTGCGCCGGGTGAAACGGCTGAACCCCAAGAGCGTGCCCGAGGGTCAGGCCGAGTTGTTCGGCGTCTGGCGCCACCACGTGATCTTCACCGACAGTCCCTTCGTCCTGTCCCAGGCCGAGCCGATGCACCGCGAACACGCCGTGGTCGAACAGGTCTTCGCCGATCTGGAGGATTCCGCGCTCGGCCATCTGCCCTCGGGGAAGTTCACCGCGAACGCCGCCTGGCTCACCCTGGCTGCCACCGCCTACAACCTCACCCGCGCGGCCGGCCACCTCGCCTCCGTCTTCCACGCCAAGGCCAGGACTGGCACCATCCGCCGCCATCTGATCAACATTCCGGCCCGGATCGCGACCAGAGCCCGCCGCCTCACCCTTCACCTGCCAGAACGCTGGCGTTGGGCCGACGACTTCAGCGACCTGTGGACAGCCGCCGGCCAGCGCATGCTCACCTGAACCACGTCACTGGACCTGACCGCCCACGACCTGCAGGAACCTCGGAGACCCCGCACCGGACGGCCACCCGGCACACCACGCTGCCCACACCCCGAAAGATCACCCCGAAACCGCCTGCGACCGCAGATCAGAATTCACGCGGTGGATCCAGGCTCAGTGACAGCCACCGGTCCAAAACCAGCAAGCGGACCTCGAATCCACGTCGCCCCAATCCTGTACTGCTCGCAAGTCGCTCGGCTGATAGTCCGCGTGGCTCACTGTTGCCCCTCCGCCGCACCCCCGTGCAGGCCATCCCAAGTCGTGGCGGCTCCGCGCAGATCCTCTACGTCCGGCTTGACGTACCACCGTTTGGTCGTCTTTACGTTCGTGTGTCCGGCCCATCGCGCGAGGATGTGGTCCGGGACACCGTTGTTGGCCAGGAAGGTGAAGCACGACGAGCGTGCGTCGTAGAGCCTGACGCGGCGGAGCCCGAGGAGCTCCATAAGCCGGTACGCGCGTCGGCGAAGTTGCTTGATCGTGAAGGCGTCGCCCGCCTCGTGCGCCAGCACGTAGCCCGACACTGTGTACGCCTCCCCCAGGGCGAGCCTCTCCTCGGCTTGGAGAGCCCGGAATGCCTTGAGGGCTCCCAGCACCAGCGCCGGCAGCGGCAGATCCCGCTCACCCGCAAGAGACTTGGTGTCCTTCTCCACCACGCACCGGTTGCCCATCATCGTGCGCGTGTTGGCAATGACGATCGTGGCGTTCTCCAAGTCAACGTCTTCCCACCGGAGGCCGCAGACTTCAGCTGGACGAAGCCCCATCAGCGAAAGAAGAAGCGCAGCATAGAGCCGCTCACCCCTAATTCCATGTATGAATCTCTGAACCTCCTGGACATTCCAAGGCCGCACCTCCTCTTTAGTCTTCCGCTCTTCCTTGCGCGCCCTCCGAGGAATGGTCACGTACGCAGCGACATTGACGTACACCAATCGGCGGGTAACGGCTCTCCCCAGCGCTTCCTTCAGCCGAGCAAGGCTCATATCCACACTCGTGACACTGAGTGGCGTCCCGGCCCTTTTACCACGCACGCGGCCTTGCGCCAGCGCCCAGTCCCTCCACTCTTCCACGTGCTCTTCAGTGAGGTCCTGGAGACGGATACTGCCGAGCCTCCCCCGAACTCGGTCCAGGGTAATCCGGTAGTTGTAGATGGTGGTTTCTTCGAGGTCCTCCGCTTTCATGGCCAGCCATCGGTCGAGCCACTCATTCACGGTGATCTTGTTGGGCGGCACAAGCGACCCATCATGCCGCCGATTAGTTATGTTCGCGTACTCAGCCCTAGCTTCCTTCAACGAGTCGAAGGTGCGCCTCAACTGCTTACGCTTACCAGTTTCGGGGTCGATTCCTGCGTCGACAACAAACTGGTATCGAACCTTCCCCTTCGAGTTCGGCGGAAGTTTCTTGATGGGATCGGACAGAATACTCACTCTCCTTGAGGGTGTGGAAACTACACAGGAGCGGAGGAGTCACTGCGCTTCAGCGGAGGGTGCCGCCGGCATCACGGCTGCGGCAGCTGATGCTCCTTCTCTTCCTCCCCAGTGGGTTTGGGGAGCGCTGCCTTCTGCTGTGTCCGCCACGGCTCCACCGCCAAGTACAGCCAAATGCGGACCTGCCCAATGGTCGCGACGATCGCCGGTTTGGCTAACCGGCGAGCGTGGTCTATGTTGCGCGCTGCATCACGAACCCGGCGTCTGCTTGGGCTCGCCATCGGCGAGGGAAAGCAGATATGAGTGCAAGGCTCGGGCTTGCCGTCCGAGGCGACCATCAGCAGGCCGTCGTCCGTGAGCCGGTCGAGATTTCGCGTAGCGCGGCGCTCGAGAATCCTGATGGCCTGTGCCACTTGCCGTGTTGTGGCACCGGGATGCCCCGCAACATAGACGAGGACGACACGATCACCGCGGTACCCTCGTTGCAGGAGATCCTCACCGAATAGGCCGGCCGGGCAGACGCAGACGCAGACGCAGAGCCCGGTGGATACCGCAAGGTAGGCACCCGTCGTTTGGCCGATCCAGGCGTTCAGTCCGCCAAGGACAAAGAGTGCGGGTGAAGTGAAGCGGGCCGATCGGATAGCGGAGTCTGACAGACGGGCCTCCCAGGTAGGGGCCACGCCAGCGGGACAACTCGCGCAACGCGTCATTCCGAGCAGTTTCGGAAACCTGAGCGAGTCAACGAGTAGCACCGTCTGACCTGGTGTTTCGCGGGACGTTGTACGTTGACATGGCCCCGGCCTAGCTTTCCAGTCTTTCGGCGCTCTTTCTTGTCTGCCGTCGGCGAATCCCCTACTTACCCTCTCATGAGGGGTTGATGCGGCACGGACGCGACGCGGGAAAGGCTCGCCGCAGCATCACGACCGTCCTGGGAAACCGAGGGGAATGATTCGTCCGTTTCCACCCACCCGAATGACGAAGTCAGCGACGGCCGGCGTCGACAGGGCGGGTCCGTCGCGACGAGGAAAGCAACCCGCGGCCGGGCGGTGCGCCGTTGAACGGCATATTAGGTGGCGATGCCTCGGAGACGGCGGCCACGGACTGCGGACGAGATTCCCCGTGTGGCTGGGCCGGGCAGCGGGCAGGAACGCTCGGGCCGGCCCCATCTGCCGTGGGGCCGGCCCGTTGTCGTGCAGTGCTTTAGGACGGGGTCACAGATCGAGCAGGAAGTCGAAGTCCGTGTCCTTCGCGCCGAGCAGCCACGCCTTGGCCTCGGCCGGGGTGAAGACCTGGGGCGGGCGACCAGGGTTCTGCGAGTCACCGATCAGGACGTACCCGTCCTTGACGGCGACCCGCACGCAGTTCCCGCCGCCGCCGCTGTACTTGGACACCGTCCATTCGACCGACGTGAGGTCGAACGAGGACGGGTCCGGCTTCGCTGTCACTGTTCTAGCTCCTTGATCCTTTTCTTGAGGCGCGTGCGCGTCTCGTCGGGGTCCAGCGCCCGCTCCCACAGGTTGGTGAAAGCCGCGGTGTAGCGCTGCACATCATCTTCCCCGTCGAAGTACAACGAGCTGACCATCGTCTCGACCCACACAACCTGGCGGGCGGCCTCCGGAAAGGCCATCAGGACGAACGGGCCCGCAGACCCCGGATGCAATCCGACGGCGTCTGGCAGGATACGGATGGTGTTGCGAGGATCTTCGGACTCCTTCAGAACTCGTTCCAGTTGCCGCCTCGCCATGCTGAGGTCGTCGCCGGCGATATGGAGCGCACGCTCATCCACCAGGGCACGGAGCTCGGCGAGTGCACCCTCTCGCACCTGCTGCTGGCGGTCCATGCGGACGTCGACGAGTGCCTTGACCTCGGAGGGACGCAGATCGGGCCGCATCTGGGCGATAACCGCGTAGGCGTACTCCTCGATCTGGCAGAGCCCCGGCCAGATGTCCCGTTCATAGTTGGACAGCGCAGCGGCCCGGCGCTCCATCTTCAGGAAGCCCTCGAACTGCATGGGCCCCAGCAAGTGTGCGTTGCGTCGCCACAGGGCAGGACGTGGTCGACCGGCCGGAGTGGTGTCCGCCCCCAGTAGTGCCAGGATTTCCGAACTCTCGGAGTCGCTGGCCTGGTAGACCTCAAGCAGCGCTTCGATGAGATCCCGGGCCACACGTCGGCGCTGCCCTCGTTCGAGTCGGCTCAGCCCGCTCTTGTCGATCTTGACTCCGCGCCGGCGCAGCACTTCGTGGCCTGCAACATCGCCCTGCGTGAGGTCCCGGCGTTCTCGCAAGTCCTCCAGGCGCAGGCCGACTTCACTGAGGGTCAGCGACCACGGCGTCTTCGCTTCTGGCATGGTGGCCAGTCTGACGGCTCGTCGCCTTCCCTACAAGCAATATGGTCGCGCAATTTGCTCGACCATATTGCTAACGGCTTGCCTTTGGGAGCATCCTAGCCAGGGTCACGAAGTGTGCAGCGCCCGTCGCCATGTGTGGAGGCCGCTCCGCTGCTCCGCTGTCCGCACACGCCCAGGGAGGGGCCGCCGCGATGCGTCGGACGCTGTTCAGCCTCCTGTTGAAGAAGCAGAACCTCACCACCTGGGAAGTGTTCTGCGTGCCCTACACGGCCACCGGCCGGGAGCTCGCCCGCAAGACCGGCAACCGCCGTCTCGCCACGGTCAGCCTGGGGCGCACCACGTTCGACCGATGGTCCTCCGGCAGCTGGTACGGCCGGCCCCGCGGTGAAGCGGCGCAGATCTTGGAGCGCATGTTCGGGCACCCCGTTGACGTTCTGTTCAGCCCGGCACCCGATGCAAGCGAGTCCCCGGTGGCCGTGGGGTCGGTGGCAACGCGGATCGGATCCCGCTGGCCCACTTCCAGCATGCTGATCCCCGCAGGCGGCCCCGCTGGGACCTGGGAGATCACCGGGCGCCACCGCCTGGACGGGACGAGCGCCGCAGTTCACCTTCTCCCGGTCATCAGGCGGGGCGAGGAAGTGAACCCCGACGACCTGAGCCAAGACGGCCAGCGCGACCTGGAGGGGTTCTTACGGCCGGCGCGCCGCGGATTCATCGTCGGTGTCGAGGAGCGACGCGGCGACCTGGACCTGTATGTCCGCGAAGCCGCATCCGCCCGCAGGTCGGGCCGACCGGGACCGCAGTCCGCCAGAACCCTGTCAATTCCCTCGGCCTACCTCTTGGACGACCTCACGTACGGCATCCTCTGGGCGCTCACTCAACTCGACGACGGCCTCCTGGCCGACGACCAAGTCCTCGACAGCGAGCGGCACCTCATCAGCACCTACCTGTCCTTACCGAGATCAGCGCCCAGCCAGTTGCTCGTAGACCTCACCGCCGCAGGAAGCAGCTGGATGGGGTCGGCGTTCTGCGCCCAGCACATCCAGCAGGAGCTGGCCAACGCCACCGAGGTGCCTACCTTCTGGACACGCGAGCAGAGCGGGGAGGAAGCGGCCCCCTGGCTGTTCTTCAAGCACAAGCTCGACTACCTCCAGGCGCTCACGCGCTTCCACAGTGCCTCTACGCAGACCGTACGGGTCTTCTGCCTGCCTAAAGGTGAAGTCGCCCAATCCGCGCGGTACGAGAGAGTCCTGCTGCTGTTGGCGATCGCCCTCATGGAGCGCGTCGGTATCCGGGTGCGGGTAATACCGAAGCCGGAATACTCAGAGGTGGACGGCGTGGCCCTGGTCCCCGGTCAGCAAGCCGTTGTCGCCAATTGGGTGCGGGTTCCCGGCGGGGCACTCTGGGCCGCCGGCAGCACGTCGACCCGGGGCGACCTGCGCACGTACGCGGCGGCGTTCGCCGACGCGCAGGGCAACGATGTCCTGTCGGGCGCTGCGGACTCGGCGAGCCGGCTGCGGGCCCTCTGCGGCTACCTGGGCCTGGACTGGGACTGGTTGACCTCCCGGTGCCGCTCCCTGGGTGAGTACGGTGTCGCCGGACTCGTTCGACCGCGTAGCCGTCTGCTGACGGTGAACGCGCTGGATGAGACCCTGCTCTTCCTCGGCAAGCTCACGTCCGACCAATGAGACCTGTCCACGCCGCCCCCAGGTATGAAAGGCCCTTCGTGTCCTCCGCTGACCGTGACCCGCACCGCTCCGTTGTTGTCCTGGCCCTCGGCGGCACCATCGCCATGACCCCCACCGCCTCGGCGTCCGAGGTCGCGCCCACTCTGACCGGCGCCGATCTCGTTGCCGCCGTGCCCGGCCTCCAGGGCACCGCGGTCACCGCTGAGGACTTCCGGAAACTGCCCGGCGCATCCCTGACGACCAGCGACATCGTCGACCTGGTGGCCCGGCTGGAGCAGGCCGATCGTGAAGGCGTCGACGGGATCGTGGTCACCCAGGGCACCGACACCCTGGAGGAGACCGCGTTCCTGACCGACCTCTACTACCGGGGCAGCGCGCCGGTGGTCTTCACCGGGGCCATGCGCAGCGCCGCGTCAGCGGGTGCCGACGGTCCGGCGAATCTCCTGGCCGCCGTGCAGACCGCCACGTGCGCAAGTGCACGGGAACAAGGGGTACTTGTCGTCCTGGGTGACGAGATCCATGCCGCCCGGCACGTCCGGAAGATGCACACGACCAGTCCGGCCGCCTTCGGTTCCCCGGCGACCGGCCCGCTCGGCCGTCTGGTGGAGGGAACAGCGCGGTTCCAGCGCGCCCTGAAGAGGACCGGAACCGTCCCGCTGCCGCTCGGCGCCCCGGGCGCCTCGTCCGAGGTGGAGGTAATCACCGCCTCCCTGGGCAGCAGCGGAATCCTGCTGGAGGGGCTGGAAGGCAAGGTCTCCGGGCTGGTCGTGGCCGCCTTCGGCGTCGGCCACGTCCCCCAGACGTGGGTTTCCCGGCTGGAAGCGCTGGCGGCTGCGATGCCCGTCGTCCTCGCGTCACGCATCGGCACCGGGCCCGTCCTTACCTCGACCTACGCCTTCCCAGGCTCCGAGAGCGACCTGTTGGCCCGGGGCCTCGTCTCCGCGGGCACGCTCGACCCGTACAAGGCCCGCCTGCTCCTGGTCGCCCACCTGGCCGCAGGCACACCGCGCTCGGAGATCGCCAAGGTCTTCCTCGACTACTCCTGATCCCGCCCCAACCAGCACGAAGGACGCCCCCGACCATGCGCTTCGCCCAGGTCCGTTCCGGCCGGCAGTTCGTTCTCGCCCTCGATCACGGGGAGGACCTCCTCGACGGACTCACGCGGTTCTGTGAAGACCAGGGCATTCGCTCCGGATACATCCCGACGTTCGTCGGCGGGTTCCGCTCTGCGCGCCTGGTGGGCTCCTGCGAGCCCCTCGCTGACCCCGAGGCCCCCCTGTGGGAGGAGATCACCGTCGAGACGCTCGAGGCGCTCGGTGGCGGGACGCTCGCGTGGGACCTGGAGAATGACTGCCTGGCACCTCATATTCACGTCGCGGCCGGCATCAAGGGCGCGTCGGCCGACGGGCGGGTGTCTCACCTGCTCGGCGCGAAGGTGCAGTTCATCTGCGAGATCCCCATCGTCGAAGTCGTCGGCGACGTGGCGGGCCCGGCGCTGACGCGGCGCCGCGATCCGAACCTGTACGACGTCCCTCTCCTCGGCTTCGGCACGGCCAGCTGAGGGGGGAGACCGCGATGCGCAGGGCGATCCTCTTCCCGAAGGTGGTCGAGGCTCGGCGCATGCGCGTCTACGAGACGTTCACGGTGCAGTTCGAGCGGGCTGCCAAGGAGGTAGCCCGGCTGGACGGTGACCCCACTCTCGCCTCCGTGTACGTCTCCCGGTCCACCTGGGACCGGTGGATGGTCGGAGACATCAAGGGGCTGCCGCGGCGCCCAACTTGCCGGATCCTGGAGCACCTTCTCGTCGAGACGGCTGAGCGGCTGTTCGGGCCGGCCGAGCCGGACGCCCACCAGCGGGCCGAGACCGGGGCAGCGGCAAGCGGCGAACGCTCGCTGGGAAATCTCGGGTTGTCACCGCACGTCGCCGCTATGGAGTCGTTCCGGCTCGCGGACCGCCAACTCGGTGGAGGCCACGTCTACCGGTCTGTGGTGCACTACCTCAACACCGTCGTCGCCCCGGGCCTCTTCAGTGCGACGGACCAACGTGAGAATGGCGAGGTCGCGTTCGGGGCGGCGGTCGTGCTCACGGAGATGGCGGCGTGGATGGCTCACGATGTCGGACGGGACGACCTGGCCTCCGGGCACTTCAATCGCGCGCTGCGTCTGGCGCAGAGTCTTGTAGACGTGACCGCGGGCTCGAACGTGCTGGCGGGCATGAGCCACCTGGCCTTGCAGACCGAGCAGGTGAACGCCGCCGCTGACCTCGCCCGCAGCGGACTGGCACGACTTGCCGCCGGCCTCCGGGTCCCGGCCCTCTCGGCCCGCCTCCACGCCATGGAGGCCCGCGCGCTCGCCCAGCTCAACGAGGGACGCGACGCCCAGCGGGCTCTCGACTCGGCACGCAATGCCTTGGCTCTTGCGCGTTCCGTTCCAGCTTCGCACTGGGTGGCGCCGTTCGACGAAGCGGCGCTGGCCAGCGAGGCTGCCTCAGCGCTGCTGGATCTCGGCGAGCTCGACGCCGCGGCCCAGGAAGCGGAACGCGCCCTGGCGCTGCGCGACGCGAGCCGGGTCCGAAGCATGGCGTTCGGACAGGTCACACTGGCGCGGGTCTTGCTGGCGCAAAAGCAGGTCGACGCGGCCTGTCAGGTCGGCGTGGAGCTGCTGACCGCTGGCCAGTCGGTCACCTCTCTGCGGCTGAGCAGTCAACTCGACTCGCTGCAGGCCGAATTCGATCGGTACCGCCAGGTGCCCGAGGTCCGCGACCTGCTCTCGCGTATGGCCGCGGCTGCTCAGCACCGTAGATTGCTGCTCGGCAGTCTCGCGCTACCGGAAGGTCCGCAGTGAACGATGCCCCCAGGCCGGGAGACCCTGGCCGCAACGCCTACCTGGCCGAAGGCAACGCCAAGCAGGCCCGGAAGCGGGCGGCTGCCGATGCCCTGGTTCGAGACGGGGACGGCCGACTGCTTCTGGTGAACCCGACCTACAAGGACGGGTGGGATCTTCCCGGGGGCATGGCGGAGGCCAACGAGCCCCCCGATGCCGCTCTTCGCCGGGAACTCCGCGAGGAGCTCGGCCTCGACATCACCAGCCTGCGGTTCCTGTGCGTCGACTGGGTCGAACCGCATGGCCCATGGGACGACTACCTCGGCTTCGTCTTCGACGCCGGCGTTCTGTCACCCGAACAGGCCGCCAAGCTGAAGCCTTGCGACGAAGAGATCTCCGAGCACGGCTTCTTCGACGTCACCGAGGCGCTGCGTCTGCTGCCGGACCGGCAGCGGGCCCGAGCGCAACAAGCCTTGAAGGTGCTGGACGACGGGATTCCGCGCTACCTCCGCAACGGGGTGCCCTGCTGAACGGGGACGGCTGCGCGCCCGTCTCGGCTGGTCACCTCCACGGAGAGGCTACGGTCCTCGGTAGGGCTCACCGTGCTTCGGATGCGGCGGAAGACCTCCTCGATCACCGTCAGGTCCTTGGCGCACAGGGGCTGGCCGAGAGAGTCAAAGTACCGGCCGACTTGTTGCCGATCGCCCACGCCGACGATCACCACTGCGTTCTGCACCTGGTGAAGGATGAACCGTAAGGCCACCCGCAGCAGGGCATCAGCGGACGAGCCAAACCGGTCGGTCAGTACGGCGAGGCCGTGCGTGATAGAAGATGTCTGCATGTCCGTTCGGTCGTCCGCCAGGCCCTCCGTCCGCGGGCGGCGGCCGGCGAGGACGCCGTTGGCCAGCGGAGAGGCGACCAGCAGGCCGACGCCGCGGCGGGCGGTGAAGACGCCGAGGTCCTCGCCGTCTCCGAGATCGGCCAGCGGGAGCAAGCCGCTCGCCTGCGTCCAGACCACGTCGGGGCGAATCTGGTCGAAGAGGTCCAGGAAGCGGCGGATAAAACGGGCCGAGGAGCGGCCATCCGGGCCGCGCAGACCGATCGCTCGTATCTGGCCCAGATCCCGTAGCACGTGCATCTGCTCGATGACAGGGCCGAGGTAGCGGTCGCCGTTGCCGAAGTCGTACGACTCAAGGGTGTAGACGGCGAGTTCGTCGAGGTAGAGGTTCTCCAGAGTCTGTTCGAGCTGGTGCCGCAGGCGCGGACCGGCGTACGGGTGGGGAGCAGAGCCCCGGACTCGGCCAACCGTGCTGGATACCCGCACGTTGTGGCCCGGGTTCTCCTTGAGGATCTTGCCGATGAGCCGCTCGGCGTGGCCGTACCGGTGGCTGTCTGCCGTGTCGATGAGTTCCACACCGGACTCCACGGCGCGGCGCAGCCCGTCGAGCAGTTGAGCGTCGTCCGGCTGAACGGCGGTCTGGGCCCACCGGGAGGTGCCTGTGCCGATGCCCACAGGGCCCAAGAGCAAGTCCCGAGCCACGGGGCGGTGGGTGAGATCATTCGGCAGCATCAGTATGTGTCACCCGCTCGATGCAGAAAGACCGCGACGACTCGTTTCCCCGCGTCGTCGTACTGAACCCGCCAGGCACTTGCCAGTGCGTTAACCAGAAACAAGCCTCTCCCGTCCACATCGTCATCGTCGGCCCGTCCCGGATTCCGTGGCACCGCGGCCGTGTCCCGGCCGCCGTCGCGGACCTGGACAACCGTCCCCCACGGGTACAGATCGAGGGAGATGCCGAGGGCCTCTCCGGCGTGCTCGAGGGCGTTGCCCACCAGTTCGTCGGCGACCAGCACCACGTCGTCCTTGTACTCCTCGTCGGGGGTCTCCGTGAGCGCGCTGCGGACTATGCGGCGGGCGGCGCTCTGCGGCGCGTCGAGGCCGCGGAGGTCGAGCGCGGCATGCTTCACGGGGCTGCCGGCGGCGCGGCCTTGGCCGCGCGCCAAGGCCGTACTGGTGGGACCAAGCACGGGATCACTCCTCGCTGCGTTCGCGATGCCCGGGGAAACGGACTGGCAAGTCCTGGCGAATACCGTGGCCCATCACGCAGCGCTGGCGACAGCGAAACGGACCCCCACTTCTCCCCACTTCGCCGCCGGGCTCGCGAACTTACCGAGGCGGGACGACAGTCACAGAGGAAAGGATCCGCACAAAGGATCGGGATTTGCGCAGTCCCCCAGCACTGCGACCACGAACAAGGCGTCCTTTGCGCCCCGAGTCTGACCGCGTGCTGACGCCGACAGGAGTGCCGAGAGCGGCTTTTAGCTGGCAGAACGCAAATGAGGGGGGACCCTTCAGCCCCACTATCCCACCCGCGAGCGCGCCTATCACCGTTCACGCATTTCAGTCAAGCACTTCCAGTGAAGTGGGGTGAAGTGGGGGCGGCGCGGCCGGCCTCTAGCGGTGGGCCCTCACACAAGCCTCGACACACTGATTAATGACCGAATTCACCCCTTTTGCCTGCGGGGCCGGTGACGCGTGGGCGAAATCCCGACTGTGCTCGCCGATGTCGAAGTGGGGAGAAGTGGGGGTCCGTTTTCGCTACCGACAACGCCCCCAAGGGGCAACGCTATTCACAGGTTCACGCAACGCCAGGCACACGTAATTCGGCTGGACAGCTCCGCCTGCCACCCGTTGTCTGCCGCGGCGAGGGCTTCCGCCGCGGCAGCCGGTCTCTTCCCTCGTCAACCCGCCCGTGCCATCCCCTCCAGCTCCGCTTCCCCCAAGGATTCGCCATGTGCCAGCACAAGCCCGCCTGCCCCTCCGCCCAGGCCACGGACCGCGAGGCCGCCACCGTGGTCTCGGCGCACCCGGACCAGGGCTGGTCGCTTCTGTGCAACGGCGTGGTGCTCTTCGATGACACCGGCGAGATCCTTCCCGACGGGAAGATCGTCGCCCCTCGTCGAGTGACCGGCGCCGTGGCGTGTGCCGCCGCATGACCAGCCATCGGTACATGCAGGGTGGCCTTCCGGTGCCGTACGTGACCGCGTGGACCGCGGAGACGCACACGGTGCCCACCGTGGTCCTGCACCGCACCAGGCAAGGAATCGGCTACGCGGACGAAATGCCGTACGACCGCGACATGGAAGGCGTGCTGTGGATCCGGCAGGCCATCGCTCCGGGATCCGGCAGGGCGTTGTTCCCGACCGTCCATGCTCTGCGCCAGCGGCGGGCGATCAGCCGAATGCTGTGTCAGGTGTGCGGCGCCGACACCCTGGAGCAGGACCCGGAGCGGCAGTTGTTCCTCCTCAAGAACGTCGGCCGGCCGGTGGGCAAGGGAGAGCTGACCACCGCCGCACCGGTCTGCCCGCCGTGCGCGCTCATCGCGGTCAGGCACTGCCCGCATCTGCGCAAGCACGTCGCGGCCTGGGTCGAGCGGCCGGTGAACTGGGGAGTCACGGGCATTCCGTACGACCGACGCACTCTGCTGCCCGTTCCCGGCGACGACCTCGCCATGGTCGCCTACGACGACCCCGCGATCCGCTGGCTCGTGGCCACACGTCAGGTGCTGTCGCTCGAAGGCTGTACCGCTGTGGACCTGAGCGACCTGAGCGCGACAGCCGGTGCCCGATGACCGAGGTGTCGACGTGCCCGTCCCCCGGTATCCGGCCGCGCTCGCCGGGACTTCGGGCCCGTCCGCCCCGTGCACCGCCGTGGCGTCGGACGAGCCGCACATCACCCCCTGCTACCCACCCGCGCTCCCTGCCCCCGCAGGCATCGGGGCGCCCGCACCTACTGAGACGGATATTCCATGGCTGGGCGTATCGAGGACTACGCACTCATCGGGGACATGCAGACCGCCGCCCTGGTATGCCGGGACGGCAGCGTGGACTGGTTGTGCCTGCCCCGCTTCGACTCCCCGTCGGTCTTCGCCGGGCTGCTCGGCACCAAGGAGAACGGCTTCTGGCGTCTGGGACCGGCCTGCGCCGACGGGGTGAAACCGCCGACCGCCGACCGGCGGAACTACGACGGGGACTCGCTGATCCTCCGCTCAGAGTGGGACACCCTCCAGGGCACCGTACGCGTCACGGATTTCATGCCGCCACGGGACGGCGCCCCTCAGCTGGTCCGGATCGTCGAGGGCCTGAGCGGCCAGGTGAAGATGCGCTCCGCGCTGCGGATGCGGTTCTCCTACGGCCGCGTGACGCCGTGGGTGAACCAAGTCGGTGCCCGCACCGCGGCCGTGGCCGGGCCCGACTCGGTCTGGCTCGACGCCTCAGTGGCCTCGCGGGGTGAAGACCGCACGACTTATTCCGACTTCACCGTTCGGGCTGGCGAGCGGATCGCCTTCACCATCAGCTGGCAGCCCTCCCACAAGGGCGAGCCCCCGCTCCCGGAGCCGCATTCGGCGCTGCAGACGACCGCCGAATTCTGGCGCGAGTGGGTCGGCCAGTGCACGTACAGCGGTCCGTACCGCGATGCGGTGGTCCGCTCGCTGATCACACTGAAGGCGCTCACCTACGCCCCGACCGGCGGGATCGTTGCCGCCCCGACCACCTCCCTGCCGGAGGAGATCGGCGGGGTGCGGAACTGGGACTACCGGTACACCTGGCTGCGGGATGCGGCCATCACGCTCTCCTCGATGTTGCGCACCGGCTACCGCGAGGAGGCGCGCGCCTGGCGGGACTGGCTGCTGCGGGCGGTGGCCGGGGACCCGGAGAACATGCAGATCATGTACGGCATCGCCGGCGAGCGCGAGCTCGCCGAGGCGGAGCTGGATTGGCTGGACGGGTACGAGGGCTCTACCCCGGTCCGTATCGGCAACGGAGCTGCCGGCCAACTCCAGTTGGACGTCTACGGCGAGACCGTCGAGGCGCTGCACCTGGCCGAGGAGGCAGGGCTGGCGCCGAACGACCACACGGCTGCCCTGCAACTCAAGATGATCGCCTACCTGCAGGACCACTGGAGGGAGCCGGACGAGGGCATCTGGGAGATCCGCGGCCCGCGTCGGCACTTCGTCCACTCCAAGGTGATGGCCTGGGTCGCCGTCGACCGCACCATCAAGCTGATCGAGGCCGGGCGCGCGGTCGGGCCGCTCCAGCAGTGGCGCGAGCTGCGGGATGACATCCACCGGGACGTCTGCGAAAAGGGCTTCGACCAGGAGCGGAACACGTTCACCCAGGCGTACGGCTCCCGCGAGCTGGACGCCTCGTTGTTGCTGATCCCCCAGGTCGGCTTCCTGCCGCCCGAGGACAAACGCGTCATCGGCACGGTCGAGGCGATCCAGCGGGAACTGTCGACCAAGGACGGGTTCATCCTGCGGTACCGCACCGCCGGCCCGAAGGCGGGTCTGGACGGGCTGTCCGGTGACGAGGGCGCCTTCCTGGCCTGCTCCTTCTGGATGGCCGACGACCTCGCCATGATCGGCCGCGTCGACAAGGCGCAACAGCTGTTCGAGAAGCTCTTGGCCCTGCGCAACGACCTGGGATTGCTCGCCGAGGAGTGGGACCCGCGGCTCAAGCGCCAGGTTGGGAACTTCCCTCAGGCGTTCAGTCACGTGCCGTTGATCGACACGGCGCTGCGGCTCCAGCGCGCCCGTTCTCTTGCGGAGGCGGCATGAACCCGCAAAATCCGAGGGTTTTCGATCTGTTCCGCGCCTGCGCCGGCCCGGAACCAAGGCTGTTCCCCGTGGGTGCCCGCTTCGAGGTCCTCACACTGCCCGAGGGCGCTGTCCGGGCGGTGATCGGAGTGCTGGCCCACAACGAGCCGCATCCGGTCGGCGCGGCCATCGCCGCCGACGGCGGGTGGAGCCTGCCGCTCCCGCCCGGCTCCCACTGGGAGGTGTGGCCGCCCGGAGCGAAATACCAGAACACGGGCTTGTTGGTGGTGCCGCCGGTGATCGGAACCCAGAACGGCTCGCCGCGGTGGGCGAGGTTCGGCAACGCGGCCGGACGCGCATTCACGGCCCCGCTCCTTCTGAGTCTGGCACTGGCCGCGATCAGCGCGCACGAGGAAAACGACAGCGGTCCGGCGACGGTGCCGCCCCGCGTTCCGACACCCGAACTCGTATGAGGACCTGACCTGATGACCGCCCCGATACAGGACGCCGCGCTTGCCCTGCTCGCGCCGGGCTTCGTCTGCGCGACCGTTGCCGCCGTCCGCTACCGCCGGACAGCACACAGCCACGCCACCGACAAGACAGAACTGGAGGAGGTCCTCCAACGAGCGCAGAGCCTTTCCGCTCTGCGGGACCAGGAGATACAGCACCTGGCCACGCACAGGCTTCCCGCGGTGGCCGGGGAGCTATGGGGCGGCTCCGGTGGCGACGCTGGGCAGCCGCTCCACCCTGAGCTGGCTGGCACCGCGTTCGCCCAGGCCGAGAAAGAGATCCTTCAATACTTCGGCACCCTTGCGGAGCAGGCGTCCACTCGCGCGGAGCGGGCTGCCCAGGCTGCCGTGCAGTCCGTGACACGAGCGCTCCAGGCGCTGGTGTACGAGCAGCAGCGGGCGATCAGCTCGATGATCGACCATCACGACGACGAGAAGGTCCTGGCCGACGCCTACGAGATCGACCACGCCTGCAGTCAGCTCGCCCGCAAGGCCCAGATCGTCGGTCTCCTGGCCGGCGCGTGGCCGGGACGACAGCGGGACGACACCCCGTTGCTGGACGTCGTGCGCGGGGCCGAGTCGCGCATCAAGGATTACCGCCGGGTGCGGATCACCGGGGAGCCCACTGAGTACGTCGGCAGCACCGTCATCGAGCCGGTCGTCCTGGCCGTGGCCGAACTCCTGGACAACGCCGCCCGCAACTCGCAGCCGGGAACGACCGTGGAGGTGTACTTCGTCCACGCGCACAACGGCGTCAGCATCGTCATCGACGACGCCGGCATCGGGCTGACCCCGGAAACCCGCGCTGACGCCGCGCGGCTGCTGACCGGGAAGGAACCGGTACGCCTGACGCAGCTGCGCAACCCGCCCCGGCTCGGGTTCCTCGGCATCGGCGCGCTCGCCGAGCGCTACGGCTTCCACGTCTCCGTGGCACAGCAGTCCGACCACGGCGGCGTGCGCGCGATCGTCCACCTCCACCGCGGCCTCCTCGTGCCCGCCCCGGCACCGGCCGCACCGCAAGCGCAACTGCAGACGCCGCAGCCGAACACCGGCTTTGCCCCTTCCGGCTCTTCCCCGCACCCGCCGGAGGCTCCCCAGAACAGCGGCGCGTATCCGGTGGCCGACGACGGCCTGCCCATGCGCCGCCGCGCCAAGCGTGCGCACGGCCAGCCCGCCACCCAGCCCGCCACCCAGCCGCCAACCGACGGCGGACGCAACCTCGCCGCGTTCGTCCGCGGCACACGAGCTCCCCACAAGAACCCCACCGACGAGGAGAACACCCAGTGAGCGCCCCTTCCGCACCCTCCGCTGACCTGAGCTGGATCCTGGACGAGCTCGTCAACGTGCCGCACACCCGGCACGCGGTGCTGCTGTCCGCCGACGGCCTGCTGACCGCCGCCTCCTCCGGCGTCGACCGGGAGTTGGGCGAGACGGTCGCCGCGATCGCCTCGGGCATGCAGTCCCTCAGCCGCGCGGGGGCCGCCTTCGCCAGCGGTGACCCCAACTCGCCGTGGGAGCAGACGCTGACGCAGTTCGGTAACTCCTTCCTCGTCCTCATGGCCGCGGGCGACGGCAGTTACCTGGCCGTCGGCGCCGACCGGGACGCGGACATCGCGGATGTCTCCTACCGCATGCTCAAGACGATCGACCGCGTCGGTCAGACCCTGGGAATCGCGCCGCGGCAGGACCGGACCGGCAACGCGTGAACGGGCCCCGAGCCAGCGGCGGAGACCGGCTGGTCCGGGCCTACGTGGTCACCGGTGGCCGAACCGCCGCCGCGCGCAACCACTTCGACCACATCACCCTGATCAGCCTCTCCGCCTCCTCCCCCCAACTCGACCGCACCCGACTGACCCCCGAGCACCGGGGCGCTCTGGACCTGCTGTCCGTCAGCGCCTACTCGGTCGCCGAGCTCGGGGCGCACCTGGTCCTGCCGCTGAGCGTGATGCGGATCCTGCTGGCCGACCTCATGGAGTCCGGCCACATCACCACCCAACGACAGATCACCCAGACCACTGGGCTCGACATCAAGCTCCTGGAGGACGTCCTTGCCGGACTCCAACGCCTCTGACACCCGGGTGGCGCCGCCCCTGCGCGGCAACGAGCGCACAGCGAAGCTCCTGATCGCCGGCCACTTCGGCGCGGGCAAGACCACGCTCGTCCAGACCCTCTCCCAGATCACCCCGCTCAGCACCGAGGAAGTGATGACCAGCGCTGGCGTCGGCACCGACCACACCGACCTGCCGGGCAAGACCAAGACAACCGTCGCCATGGACTTCGGCCGGCTCTCGCTCAGCGACGACCTCGTGCTCTACCTGTTCGGCGCCCCCGGCCAGAAGCGGTTCTTCCCTGTCCTGCGGGACCTGTCCTTCGGCTCGCTCGGCGCGCTGGTCCTTACCGACACACGCCGCCTGACCGACACCTACCCGATCCTGGAGCTGATCGAGGGCCTCGCGCTGCCGTACGCCATCGCCGTCAACGCCTTCGACGACGCCCCGGTCCACACCGACGAGCGACTGCGCGAGGTCATGGACCTCGAGCCCTCGACACCGCTGGTGACGTGCGACGCGCGCGACAGACGCAGCTCCACCGACGCCCTGATCGTCCTGATGCGCCACCTGTTGTCCCTCGCCCCGGAGGCATCCCGTTGACCACGCCCCAGCCCGCATCCGGCCGCTGCCCCGCGCACGCCGGCGAGGCCGCCCGGCCCGACCGCCCCTTCCAGCCGCTGCCGATCTACGGTCCCGGGTTCAACGCCGACCCCCACGCCACCTACGCGCTGCTGCGCGCCCAGGGCCCGATCGCCCCGGTGGAGATCTCCCCCGGCGTATGGGGCTACCTGACCACCACCTACCGCTCGGCGCTGTACCTCCTGCGCAACACGCCGAACCGGTTCGCGAAGAACCCCCGCCACTGGCAGGCGCTGGCCAATGGCCAGGTCCCGCCCGACAGCCCGGCGCTAATGATGATGCAGCCGCGCGACAACGCGCTGTGGATGGACGGCCATGAGCACGCGCGGCTGCGCCACGCGATCACGGGGAGCCTGGCCCGCGTCGACACCCACGCCCTGGCGGCCACCGTCACCCAGATCGCCGACCAGCTCATCGACGCCTTCGCCCCGACCGGTGTCTGCGACCTGGTCGCCCAGTACGCGGACCCGCTGCCGATGCTGACGATGATCGAGGTGTTCGGCAGCCCGCCCGAGATCGGCCGACGCATCACCACCGCCATCGCCCGCCTGTTCGACACTGACCAGGACGCCGCGACGGCCAACGCCGACCTGGAAAACGCCTGCCTGGCGCTAACCCATCTGAAACGCGGAGCACCCCAGCGGGACGTCACCAGCTGGCTGATCGAGGCCAGTCTCAGCGACGAGGAGATGGTGCAGACGATCCTGCTGGTCATCGGGGCGGCCACCACCCCGAGTAGCAACCTGATCACGAACGCCGTCCAGCGGATCATCACCAACCCCCGGTTCGCCGGCAGCGTCCACGACGGCGTCCAGCCCGTCTCCGACGCCCTCGACGAAGTCCTGTGGACCGACCCCCCGGTCTCCAACTACAGCCCGCTGTACACGCTGGGCCAACAAACCTTCGAGGGCATGGTGCTCCAGCCCGGTTACCCCATCCTCGTCAGTTTCGCCGCGGCCAACGGCGACCCCTCCCTCGGCCTCGCCCCCACCTCCTACGCCGGCAACCGCGGGCACCTCGCCTTCAGCGCCGGCGTCCACGCCTGCCCCGCCCCCGACCTCGCCCGGATCATCGCGGAGACCGCCATCGAGCGCGCGCTCGACCGCCTGCCGCACCTAGCCCTGGCCACCACCCAGTTGATCCGCCGCCCCGGCACGTTCCACTCCGGCTTCACCGCTCTGCCCGTCCGCTTCCAGCCCGCAGCAGCCCTCGCCCCGACCGGAAGGTGACCGACATGACCGCGCAGACGCCCGCCCGCTGCCCGTACCGGATCGACGGAGCCGGCACCGACATCCACGCCGAGGCCACCACCCTGCGCGCCCTCGGGCCGGCCACCCACGTCGAGCTGCCCGGCGATGTGGCGGCCTGGAGCGTGACCGACCCCGACCTGATCCGACGGCTGCTCACCCACCCCGACATCTCCAAGGACGCCCACCGGCACTGGCCCGCGTTCATCAACGGGGAGATACCCGCCGACTGGCCGCTGCGGGTCTGGGTCGAGGTCCGCAACGCCCTGAGCGCTTACGGCAGCGAGCACACCCGTCTGCGCCGGCCGCTGGCGGCCGCGTTCAACCCGCGCCGGGTCCGCGCCCTTCGCCCGCAGATCACCTCGATCACCCGCCAGCTCCTGGACGAGCTCAGCGACACTGCCCCGGACGAGGTCGTCGACCTGCGGGCCCGCTTCGCCTGGCGGCTGCCGCTGCTCGTCGTCAACGTGATGCTCGGCGTCCCCGAGGAGCTCCACGACGGCTTCCGGGCCGCGATCGGTGCCCTGTTCGACACCTCCCGCAACGAGCAGGAGGCCGCCGCCGCGTACGCGGAGACGTACCGGCTGCTGAACCTGCTGGTGGAGACCAAGGGCAAGCAGCCGGACGACGACGTGACCTCCACGCTGATCGCCGACCATGACAGCGGGACGCTCAGCCGCCAGGAACTCCTGGACAGCCTCATGCTGGTCATCGGCGCCGGTCACGAGACCACCGTCAACCTCCTCGACCACGCCGTGGCCAACCTGCTCACCCACGCCGACCAGCACGCCCTGATCGCCTCCGGCAAGGCGGCCTGGGAAGAGGCCATCGAGGAGACGCTGCGGCACCAGGCGCCCATCGCCAGCATCATCATGCGGTTCCCCACCCGCGACATCGAGGACGAGCCGACCGGCCTGACCTTCCGGCAGGGCGACGCCATCGTCATCAACTACGCCGCGGGCGGCCGCGATCCGCACGTCCACGGCGCCAGCGCCGACGCCTTCGACATCACCCGCACCACCGCACGGGAGCACCTGGCGTTCGGCCACGGCCCGCACTTCTGCCCCGGCGCGCCGCTGGCCCGGCTGGAGGCCGCCATCGCCCTGCCCATGCTCTTCGACTCCTACCCGGACCTGCGCCTGGCCGTCGATCCGGAGGAGCTGAAGCCGCTGTCCTCCTTCATCTCCAACGGCCACCGGCATCTCCCCGTCCGCCTTCGACCCCCGGCCGATTCCTGACCACTCACCCCACCACCACGGCCTGTGGCCGGAAGGGAAGACGCATGGCTGCCACCCGCCGCTCAGTAACCGAGTTGACCACCTTGACGCCCACCGAGAAGCGCGTCGCCGAGAAGATCGCGGCCGGTCTCAGCAACCAGGAGGCGGCCGCCGAACTCGGGATGCAGCCCGGCACCCTGGGCCGGCACGTCATGAGCATCGGCCTCAAGTTCGGCGTCAGCTCCCGTCCGGCCAAGGTCCACGCGGCGCTGGCCAGCGGCCAGGCCCCCACTCCGGAAGCGCCGGACACCGTCCCGGCCTTCACCGAGGACGAACTGCTCCTGCTCCGCGCGGTCGCCACCAAATCGGATAACGACGAGATCGCCGCAGCCGCACGCATCGCCCCGGCCTTGGTGACGACCCGCATCCGCGACCTCGCCGACAAGGCCGGCGCGCTCAACTCCAGCCACCTAGTGGGCATGGCCCACGCCTGGCAGCTCCTGGACTCCGAGACGACCACGAAGCCGGACACCTCGGCCTCGCCGTCCCCGGCCATGCTGCCGGGCCATCGCGCCTCCGGAGGTACGCAGTGACGACGCCCGACCAGCACCAGCCGCAGCGGCCCGACCTCGCCCAGACCCTGATCCAGCGCGCTGAGGCCGCCAGTGAGAACCGGCGGGCCGCCCGTTCCACCGCCGCGACGCAGCAGGGGCCGACGGGGGCCGGCGCCGCGCTGCTCACGGACCAGGCCAACACCCAGGTGCTTGAGCGGATTGTGGCCGCCCACGGGTGGCCCGGCCGCAGCCTCGTCGGCGAGGAGGCTGCGCGGGCCGCGCTGACGCTCGCGCTGAACGCCGATCAAGACCCCCGTGCCCAGAACGGATTCCTCCGCGCGGTCCATGAGGCCGCCCGGCAACGCGAGGTGAGTGCGAGCCAATGGGCGCGCTTGTACGACCGGTCCCTGGCGCGCGACGGGAAACTGCAGGTCTACGGCACGCAGCACCGCCGTCGGCCCGACGGAGAGCTCGAGCTCTACCCGGTCCAGGGCCGCGATCAGCTCGACGTCCGGCGTGCACAGGTCGGGCTGCTCCCCCACGCAGAGCAGTTCCGGCTGCTGCGCGAACGCCTGGCGGGCGGGAGCGGTTCGTTACCGGTCCCGGTACCGGACCACGACGAGGACCTCGCCTTGGCCGGGAGTAATCCGTGAGCAGGGCCAGCGGCTGCAGCCGACTCGCACGGGCTCCGCCCCAGGGAGCCGCTGAACGCACGGAACCCAGCTGGTACCACTTCGATCTTTTCCCTGACTCCACCGGGATGGGGCGGCGCGATGATGAGTCCGAGATCAGAGAAGGCGGAGCGCAACGAGGTCTTACTCAAGCATCTGGAGACGCTGGACTGGTCGATCAGCGGCTTCGCACGCCGGATCGCCGCACGCTGTGAGGCGATCCGTTTGCCCTACGCAGTGGCCACTAGCACCGTCTCTCGGTGGTGCAAGGGCGCGACTCCCGGCGAGGACCTCGCAGCCGCCGCGTGCCATGTACTGTCGGCAGCGCTGCACCGGGTAGTGACGCCGGAGAGCTTAGGTTGGCCGTCCGACACCGGCCTGGTCGCGGTGCAATCGTTGGAATACCTGGACGTTCCCCACGCCGTACGCATGCTGTCGAAGCTGTGGGCCCTGGACGCCATGCGCCGGCGCAGCGTGGTCAAGAGCGCGTTCTCACCGAGCGTGTTTGGTCCCGCGTCGCGCGAGGCGCTCGTGATGCCGGCGGACGCCGCCATCGGTGGCCACGGGCAGCACAGGGTCACCGCAGCGGACATCGACCTGCTTGACGAGCAGACTCGGTTGTACGGCAAGCTGGACTCCCAACACGGCGGGGGCAAGTTCCGCAGTGTGTTCGCGTCGATGATGGACACGCACGCCACACCGATGTTGAACGGGAGCTTCTCCGCACGGACCGGTCGCCGACTGTACGGCAGCGTGGTGGACGCGGTTCTTGCTATGGCCTCGATGGCCTACGACGATCAGCTCCCCGGTTTGGCGCAGCGCTACGACCTTCAGGCGATGCGGCTGGCCCAGGCGATCGGCGACCGCGCCCGCATCACTCGGGTCCACATCCACCAAGCCCGGCTGGCGGCAACGCAGGGCGGGCAGGCGGATGTGCTCGCTCACGCGCGCAGTGCTGTGCTGGCGGCCGAGGGAGCGCCTCCCCTCGTCAGGGCCTATGCGTGCGTGACCGAAGCTCGAGCATGGGCGCTGAACGGACAGCCGGATCAGGTCGTGGCGGCGGTGAAGCGGGCCCGCGAGTTCTTCGCCCGCGCGCAGAGCAGCACCGGTCCGGCCTGGCTGGAGTGGTTCGACTTCCGTGAGCTGGAGGGACAGACGGCGTGGGCGTTTGCCGTTGCCGGGCTGGCCGAACAGGGGGCGCAGGCCCTGAAGGAGGCGTCGGTCCTTTCATCGGACCGGACACGCGACACGGTGGAACTCCTGATTACCGAGGCCGAACTGGCGCGGCTGCGCGGTGACTCGGCCGAGCACGCGGCAGTGGCGAAGCGCGCCTCCCAGGCGTCCCAGCATCTGATGAGCCGTCGGCTCTCCGAGCGCCTCGACCGCCTGAAGGCGGGCGAGCCGCTGCGAGGCTTCTGACCACCTTGGCCCGCACTGGAGACACATCTGGTTCTGTTCACGAGCTCCGGCTCCGACGGCAGATGTGCACGACTTCGGGAGGCGCCCCGCCCGGGCGGTGGTCGATGTTCACCAGAACGGGAGGCACCTTGTCGTCGCTCCCCCAGCCGGGTAGAGGTAGGTGTCGGCCGGGGCACGCGCCGATTTCAGCGCGCCCCATAGAGTGGTCTGATGTTCGATCGTTTGGAGATCTGGGTGTTGCCGCCGGGACCCCGGTTCGCTGCCCAGTTGCGTTCTGGGGTCAACAGCGAGGACGTGATCGAAGGGGCGGTCGACGAGGGCGGCCGTGGGCCGTTCGCGGCTGACGTGCTGCCTGCTGGCAGGCTCTCCGGGCGTGAGTAGTTCGGTGGCACGCCGGGCCTCGCGTGCGGCGCACACTCGCGATTGGTCAGCCTGCGGGTCAAATGCGGTTCGCAGGGTGGTAGCTGAGCTGCATGGGCGTGATCGTTCTCATCGGCACTTTCTGTACCGGAACTACCCACGCCCGGGGAGCCCCGCGAGTTCGCGAAGACTGAAGGGCTCCCGGCGGGAACCCGCAGGTCTGTCGCTGTGCCTCGCGACGTGGAATCCGTGAGTTCGTGGTGAAGTCGCGGGCCGGTGCGAGGACGGCAGCAAGTGGACGTAGCAGGTTGGGCCACGCGGTCAGGACTGGCCGGGGTGGCTGAGTCGTGCCGTCTCTCCGCCGAATGGAAGGTGCGTGACTCGGCTGGCGAGGAGCCAGGTGTCCTCGACCTTCCGGAACGTGTCCTCGTAGTGGCCCACGTTCGCGGGGAGCCTCGGGGGCACCATGCCGTCGGTATAGCCGTCGACTCGGTAAGTGGCGAAGTAAGAGGTGGCGGTGGCCGTCGACACGGAGTTCACCGTGACCAAGATGTTCGTAGACATGCGGCGTGACAGCCGGTCCTTGGGTCGCGAACCGAAGTAGCTGCGGAGCGCCTCACGCCCTTCCACCTTGCGGTCGCCGTGAGGCCACTCCCACACCCCGTCAGGCGTGAAGAGGTCCGCGACACTGCTCGGATCTCCCAGGTCAAGACGACGCACGAACTCGACGATCAGACGCTCACAGGCTCGCTCCGCGAAGAGACGTTCCATCGGGTCAAGGGCTTCAGTCGACATCATCAATTGCTACCAGCCCTCTATGGGGCACCGCGATAGCTTTTTGGCTCCTGGTTCCCACGGCCCTGAACGCGGCATCATCTTCGACGTGGCACGACGGTCAGAGCCGCTCGACGGGTCGCTCCAGGAGTCGGCGGGCGGAGTCCGCGTAGCGCATCGCGGTCTTCTCGTCGAGCCCGAACACCTCGGCGAGGTGGAGCGGATCGGGCCCGTGGGTCAGGGCTTCTTCGAGTTGCCGGTCGACGCGGAGCCGCTCCAGTGTCGCGTCCTGTCCGCGCATCGAAGCGCTGATCCAGTGGTTGCTCGCGCGGCTGGTCTTGGTAGCGGTCTGGTTGTTGATCAGCAGGTGGAGGTTCGCGGTGTTCGGCCACCGGTTTCGCCGGTGCTCCAGCCAG
>NZ_JALLIN010000070.1 GCF_023630175.1 Streptomyces cellostaticus
GGAGCTGACCGAAACCAAGGCAGAGGCCGAGGCGACGCCGACCGAGGCGGAGCCCGGAGCGACGCAGGCGGCGACAGAGCCGGAACCGGATCCCCAGGCGACGCCGTCCGAGGCCGAGGCCAAGGCCGAGCCCGAGGTGGAGCCGACCGAAGCCGAGGTGGAGCCCGAGGCGGAGCCCGAGGCGGCACCAAAGGCAGAGGCGACGGCGGCCGAGGCCGAGGCGGAGCCCGAAGCGACGCAGGCGGCGACAGAGCCGGAACCGGATCCCCAGGCGACGCCGACCGAGGCCGAGCCCGAGGTGGAGCCGACCGAAGCCGAGGCGGCATCAAAGGCAGAGGCTGGGACGAGCGCCGAGCCGGAGTCAGAGACCGAGGCAGAGGCCGAGCCGACGCCGGAGCCGGCCGAGCCGAAGACCGTGACGGAGCCGGAGCCGGAGCCCCGAACGACCCCGGCGCCGGCCAAGGCCGAGGCGGAGGCGGAGCCCCGGCCCGGGCCGGCCCCGCAGCCGACCGCGGCGAAGCCCGAACCCGAGGCGAAGGCGGAGGCGGAGGCGGAGGCGACCAAGGCAGAGGCAGAGGCGGAAGCCGAAGCGCGAACCGGGACGGAGGCGGAGCCGAAGCCGCAGGCCGCCGACGGCGAGGACGCCCCACAGGGGCCACCCGCACCCGACGCCGACACCCGCACGGGTGGTGCGGGTGGGAACACCCCGGCCGAAGGCGAAGCCGAGGCGTCCCCCGAGCCGCAGGCCCCGTCGGCCGAGGCGTCCCCCGAGCCGCAGGCCCCCACCGGCAAGCCCGCAACACCCCTCACCAGGATCAGGACCAGCGCCCCCGGCCTCACCACCGCCTACAGGGCAGCCACCACCGCCCTCACGAAGAACGACCTCACCGGCACCCGGGCGAAGCTCTACCTCGTCCTGGACCGCTCCGCGAGCATGCGCCCCTACTACAAGGACGGCTCCGCCCAGGCCCTCGCCGACCAGACCCTCGCCCTCGCCGCCCACCTCGACCCCGAGGCCACGGTCCACGTCGTCCTGTTCTCCACGGAGATCGACGGCACCACCGACCTGACCCTCACCGAGGACCACGAGACGAAGATCGACGACGTCCACGCGAGCCTCGGCCGCATGGGCCGCACCAGCTACCACGCCGCCGTCGAAGCCGTACTCGCCCACCACGAGAAGCACAACGAGCCCGGCACCCCCGTGCTGGTGGTCTTCCAGACGGACGGCGCCCCCGACGCCAAGACCCCCGCGACCCAGTCCCTCACCGAGGCCGCGAAGAAGCACCCCGGCGTCTTCTTCTCCTTCGTCGCGTTCGGCGAGCACGACAACAAGGCCTTCGACTACCTGCGCAAACTGAAGACCGGCAACACGTCCTTCTTCCACGCCGGCCCCACCCCCCGCGAGCTCACGGACACCGAGCTGTACGAGGGCGTGCTCGCGGCCTGGCGCCCGTAACACCCCGTAGCAACGCGTAACGGCGCACAACGCACCGGCACGCCGGATGCCGCCCGCTTCTCACCCCGTAAAACGAGAAGCGGGCGGCATACACATGTCGGCTACGATTTCAAGGTTCGCAAAACAACCCGACCTGGGAGCAGCCCCCGATGGCTCGACACCTCATCACCAGCGCCCTTCCGTACATCAACGGGATCAAGCACCTGGGCAACATGGTGGGGTCCATGCTCCCGGCGGACGTGTACTCCCGCTACCTCCGGCAGCGCGGCCACGACGTCCTGTACATCTGCGCCACGGACGAGCACGGCACCCCCGCCGAGCTGGCCGCCAAGGAGCGGGGCCTCGCGGTGGACGAGTTCTGCGCCCAGGCGCACGACGCGCAGAAGGCGGTCTACGACGGCTTCGCGCTGGCCTTCGACTACTTCGGCCGCAGCTCCTCGGCGGAGAACCGGGACATCACCCAGCACTTCGCCCGCAAGCTCAACGAGAACGGCTTCATCGAAGAGCGCGCCATCCGCCAGGTGTACAGCCCCGCCGACGGCCGCTTCCTCCCGGACCGCTACGTCGAGGGCACCTGTCCCCACTGCGGCTACGACAAGGCCCGCGGCGACCAGTGCGAGAACTGCACCCGTGTGCTGGACCCCACCGACCTGATCGACCCGCGTTCGGCGATCTCCGGCTCCACGGACCTGGAGGTCCGCGAGACCAAGCACCTCTTCCTGCTGCAGTCGAAGCTCCAGCACGAGGTCGAGCAGTGGGTGGCCCGGCACGAGGACGACTGGCCGCAGCTCGCCTCCTCCATCGCCCGCAAGTGGCTGAACGAGGGCCTGCACGACCGTGCGATCACCCGCGACCTGGACTGGGGCGTCCCCGTCCCCGCGGACACCTGGCCGGAGCTGGCGGCCGAGGGCAAGGTGTTCTACGTCTGGTTCGACGCCCCGATCGAGTACATCGGCGCGACGAAGGAGTGGGCGGACCAGGACCCGGCGAACCGCGACTGGAAGTCGTGGTGGTACGACGTGGACACCGACGTCCGCTACACGGAGTTCATGGCCAAGGACAACGTCCCCTTCCACACCGTGATGTTCCCGGCCACCGAGCTGGGCGTGCGCGAGCCGTGGAAGAAGGTCGACTTCGTCAAGGCCTTCAACTGGCTGACGTACTACGGCGGCAAGTTCTCCACCTCGCAGAAGCGCGGCGTCTTCACCGACCAGGCGCTGGACATCCTGCCCGCCGACTACTGGCGCTACTTCCTGATCTCCAACGCCCCGGAGTCGGACGACGCGTCCTTCACCTGGGAGCACTTCACCGCCACGGTCAACAAGGACCTCGCGGACACCCTCGGCAACTTCGTCAACCGGGTCCTGTCCTTCTCCCGCAAGCGCTTCGGCGACGACGTGCCCGCCGGCGGCGAGCCGGGCGAGGCCGAGGCGAAGCTCGGTGAGGAGATCGCGCGCCTGCTGGCCGAGTACGAGACGCAGATGGAGGCACTCCAGTTCCGCAAGGCGGCCGCCGCCCTGCGTGCCCTGTGGTCGGCGGGCAACTCCTACCTGGAGGAGAAGGCCCCCTGGCTGGAGATCAAGACCGACAAGGACGGCGCGGCCCTGACGCTGCGGACGGCGATGAACCTCATCCACCTGTACGCGGTGGTCTCCGAGCCGCTCATCCCGGCGACCGCGCGGGCGATGCGTGCGGCGTTCACGCTGGCGGACGACACCGCGTCCTGGGTCTCGGCGGACGAGGCCAGGGCCCTGTCGACCGTCCCGGCCGGCACCCCGTTCACGGTCCCGCCGGTGCTGTTCGCCAAGCTGACGGACGAGGACCTGGAGACCTACAAGGAGCGCTTCGGCGGAGAGCCCGCCTGACACGGGACGGGCTGACACGGGCCGACGGGCCCCGGCGCACCGACAGCGTTCACGCTGCGCCGGGGCCTTCGCCGTACCCGGTCCGGCCCGGGACCGGGTGAGGACCGGGCCAGCGTCGGGGGGGAACGAGCCCCGGGGGAGCCGTCCGGGTCGGCGGGCCTGTGCGCTGCTGGGCGAGAGGTGTGCGCTCACGGCGGACACGTGGTGCGCGCGAACCGGTACGTTCGGCAACCGCCACCCCCTGTCTCACCGCTCGCGGTGAATCCCGACCCCAGGAACACGATGAGCACTCCCCTCGCACCCCGGCGCGCCTCCCGCACCGCCGCTCTCGCGCTGGCCGCCGTCTGCCTGCTCGGCGCGTCCGGCTCCCTCACCCCGGCCGCCGCCGACACGCCCTACCGCCAGGTCACCCACGTCTACATGAACCTGGGGGACACGGCGAGCCCGTCGCAGCAGTCCCAGTACGGAGCCCTGATCAACAGTCTGCGGCAGGCGGCCGGGCACCCCTTCCGCGACGGCACGGGAGTCACCCAGACGACCGGACGCGCGCTGATCCGCATGACCCTGACCGTGCCGGTGGGCAACGAGCGGCGTGAGCTGACGCTCTGGTTCACCCCGGGCGATCTCTACCTGCGTGGGTTCACCGCGAGCAACGGTCTGACCTGGCAGTTCAACGACGCCGACTTCAACCTGCGCACCCTGATGGACGACCTGGGTCAACTGCCCCCGGGAACGGGCCGCACCCTGGGCATGGGCAGCAACTACAACTCCCTGTCGGGACGGGCCGGCCGGGGCCGTGAGGCCATGCCCATGGGCTACGCCGACTTCCTCGGCTCGGTGCGGAACCTGGCCCAGTACACCGGCGGCGGCAACCAGCAGGACATCGCCCGCTCACTGATGTTCATGATCCAGGTGACCTCCGAAGCCGCCCGGTTCAACGACGTGTTCGGCATCGGCTCGGCCATCACGCGCAGCGGCGGCACGACGTACCACGGGCTGCCGCCCCTCCAGCAGTTCCTGGAGAACAGCTGGAACCGGATCTCCGAGTACGGCTACGCCGTCTCCCACGATCCCGGCACGGCCCCCGCCTCCATCAACGGCGTCGGCACCCTGCGGAGCTGGCGCGACGTCGCACGCTACCTCGCGCTCATGCTCGGTTCGCTGACGCTCCCCCAGGAGGGCCCCAAGGGCGACTGGAACCATACGGAGCTGTAGTGCGGAGCCGCCGCACCTCGCCGTCCACCGAGATCCCGCACCCTCCGTCGTACCGCTGTGCCGCAACGCCGCTGCCCACAGGCCCGGTTCGGGCGGCCCGGACAGCAGCCGACGAGTCCCGGACATTCACCCTCCGCGTCGGCGCCGCCACGGAAACACTACGGGCACCGCGGTCCCTCCCGGATACCCTGGTCAGGGCGCCCGGGGGAGGACACATGAGCACCCGGGCCGATCATGGAGACGAGCTGCCGTGAACCCTTCCGACCCCCAGCGGCGACTTCTGGCGGACATTCTGGGCGTGGGCGGCCCGTACGCACTGGTGCTCGCCGGCGGGTACGCCCTGCAGGCGCACGGCCTCGTGTCCCGCCCGCACGACAACGTCGACTTCGCCACCGAGAGCCCCGAGGTCATGGAGCGGATCGTGGCCGCGGTCGATTCGGCCCTGGAGGCGCGTGGACGCCGGGTGCGGGTCGGGGCCGTCACCCCGCTCACCGCGCAGCTCACCGCCACCGATCCGCCGAGCGGGGAGTCCATCGCGCTGGCCCTGCACAGGGAAGCCTGCCGGCATCCGCCCGAGCTCACCGCGTACGGGCCCACCCTGTCGGCGGAGGACGCGGTCGGCACGAAGATCCGCGCACTGTACGACCGGGGGGCGGCCGTCGACCTCGTCGACGCGCGGGGTGCCGCCGCCCGGTTCTCGCTGCCCCGTCTGGAGGAACTGGGCCGCCGCCACGCCCACGACGCCTTCGACCTGCCCACCCTCCAGTCCCGGCTCACCGGAACGGACTTCTACGCCGACGCCGACTTCCTCCGGTACGGCCTGGACGAAGCCCGGATCCTCGCCCTGCGCGCCTGGGCGCAGCACTGGTCCGACGACATCGCCGAGCGGCTGATGGAGGACGGCGCCTCCCCGGACGAACCGGACCCGGAGCCGGCTTCCGGTCCGGACGCGTGAGCGACCGCGGTCGGAGCGGCCAACCGGGCCGCGGCACGCCGTCGCAGCAGGGTCGCGCTCGTCGTGACTCTGACACCGCGAACCACATCCGCGGAGTGATCCGGGCACGGCAGAAAAAAGGGCGGCCCCCTGCGGGGGCCGCCCTCACTGCCACCGTGGAAACGGCGCGGACTACTTCGGCTGCGGCTTCCGGACGGAGAGGTGCAGCTCACGCAGACGCGACTCGTCCAGCTCGGTCGGCGCGCCCATCATCAGGTCCTGGGCGTTCCCGTTGAGCGGGAAGGAGATCGTCTCCCGAATGTTCGGCTCGTCCGCGAGCAGCATGACGATCCGGTCCACGCCCGGCGCGATTCCGCCGTGCGGCGGGGCGCCGAAGCGGAAGGCGCGGAGCATGCCCGCGAACTTCTCCTCGACCGTCTCGCGGTCGTAACCGGCGATCTCGAAGGCCTTGAGCATGATCTCCGGCTCGTGGTTCCGGATGGCGCCGGAGGACAGCTCGACACCGTTGCAGACGATGTCGTACTGCCAGCCGAGGATGTCCAGCGGGTCCTGCGTCTCCAGGGCCTCGAGACCGCCCTGCGGCATCGAGAAGGGGTTGTGCGAGAAGTCGATCGCGCCGGTGTCCTCGTCCTTCTCGTACATCGGGAAGTCGACGATCCAGCAGAAGCGGAAGACGTTCTCCTCGAAGTGCCCGGCGCGCCGCGCGGCCTCGACCCGCACCGCGCCCATGATCTTCGAGACCTCGTCGAAGTCGCCGGCGCCGAAGAAGACGGCGTGCCCGGGCGCCAGCGACAGGCGCTTGGTCAGCTCGGCGACGTTCTCCTCGGTCAGGAACTTGGCGATCGGGCCGGACAGCGCCCCGTCCTCGCCGACACGCACCCACGCCAGGCCCTTCGCGCCCAGCGAGACGGCGAAGTCACCGAGCTGGTCGAAGAACTTGCGCGGCTGGTCCTGGACCGCCGGCACCGCCAGCGCACGCACGTGCTTGCCGGCGAACGCCTTGAACTCCGAGCCCTCGAACACGTCGGTGATGTCGACGAGCTCCAGCTTGGCGCGCAGGTCCGGCTTGTCCGAGCCGTACTTCAGCATCGCCTCGCGGAACGGGATGCGCGGGAAGGGGGAGGTGACGTGGCGGCCGCCGCCGAACTCCTCGAACAGCTCCGTCATGAGCTTCTCGATGGGCTGGAAGACGTCCTCCTGCTCGACGAAGCTCATCTCGACGTCGAGCTGGTAGAACTCACCCGGCGAACGGTCGGCACGGGCGTCCTCGTCGCGGAAGCAGGGCGCGATCTGGAAGTAGCGGTCGAAGCCGGAGATCATCAGCAGCTGCTTGAACTGCTGCGGGGCCTGCGGCAGCGCGTAGAACTTGCCGGGGTGCACCCGGGAGGGCACGACGTAGTCGCGGGCGCCCTCGGGGGAGGTGGCGGACAGGATCGGCGTCGCCATCTCGTTGAAGTCCATCGCCGCCATCTTGTGCCGGATCGCGGAGATCACGGCCGTGCGCAGCATGATGTTGCGGTGCATGCGCTCGCGGCGCAGGTCCAGGAAGCGGTACTCCAGGCGCCGCTCCTCGTTCACCCCGTCCTCGGCGTTGATGGTGAAGGGCAGCGGGGCCGCCGCGCCGAGCAGCTCGACCTCGGAGACCTCGACCTCGATCTCACCGGTGGGCAGGTCCGCGTTCACGTTCTCGGTTCCACGTGAAACAACGCGGCCGTCGACGCGGACCGTGGACTCCTTGGAGAGCTTGTCCAGGGCCTCGTACGAGGGCGTACCGGGACGGGCCACGAGCTGCGTGATGCCGTAGTGGTCGCGCAGATCGATGAAGAGGATGCCGCCCAGGTCGCGCCGATTGTGCAGCCAGCCACTCAGCCGGACGTCGGTGCCGACGTCAGAGGCGCGGAGCTGGCCGCAGGTGTGGGACCTGTACCGATGCATCGTCGTTCATCGTCCTTCGTGGTGGGGTGATGAGTGCCGGGACTGCCGCCCCGGCGGGGGCCGGGCACGAGGCCCGGACCCGTCAAGCGTACCGGGCACGCCAAGATCGGCTCCCCACCATTTACGGCGTCCGCCAAGGGTGCGCTCCGCGACCTGCCTCTGCGTCGAGGCCGGTCCGGCGACCGGCACGCTGGAGATCGCCCGCGCCGGGCAGCCGGACCCGGCGATCCGGATGGCCGACGGCACCGTGATGACACGGCCGACGGCCTCCCGCACCGGCGCCGGCCCGGGGAGCCGGCCTCCTCCGGCCGCGGCCTGATGCCGGTCGAGCTGCTCGCCGGCCTGTGGGGGGTGAACCTCCCGGCAAGGGCAAGAGCATCTGGTCCGAGCTCTACGAGTCCGACGGCCCGGCCGCCGCCTGACGCTCACGGAGTTCGTTCACGACGCCGAAGGCGGCCGCGGTCAGCGGCACCGAGAGCAGCATGCCGAGGATGCCCGCCACGGACGCCCCGGCGGTGATCGCCAGCAGCACCACCGCCGGATGCATCTGCACGGTCCGGCTCTGGATGGCCGGCTGGAGCACGTGCCCCTCCAGCACCTGCACCGCGAGCACCACGCCCAGCGCCCACAGCGCGATGACGAAACCGCGGTCGGCGAGGGCGACGAGCACGGCCACCGCGCCCGAGACGAAGGCGCCCAGGTAGGGGATGTAGGCGCCGACGAAGACGAGCGCGCCCAGCCCGATCGCGCCGGGCACCCGCAGGATCAGCAGGCCGGCGGTGATGCAGACGGCGTCGATGAGCGCGATGAGCGTGGTGCCGCGCATGAACCCCTGCACCGCCCCGAAGGCGCGCCGCGCCATCGCCTCCAGGGTGTCGCCCCAGGCGCCCGGGGCGACGGACCTGAGGGCTCCGGCCACCCGGTGGGAGTCGCGCAGGAAGAAGAAGACGAGCAGCAGCGCGAGCAGGGCCATGGCCAGGTACTCGCCCACCACGCTGACCCCGCTGAGCACGTTGGAGGCCGCGGTCCCGCCGAACCTGCCCAGCAGGTCCTTCGCGTTGGCGGCCAGATCGTCGAGCCCGGTGCCGGCGGCCCCGAAGTGCCTCGTCAGGGCACTGACCGCGTGCCGTACCGAGGCGATGATCTGGTCACCGGTGTCGACGAGCGCGGCGACCACGATGTACACGGCACCGCCGACGACGGCCACCACGGCGACGCAGGTCAGTGCGGCGGCCAGGGACCGCTGCACCCTGGCCTTCACCAGCCGCCGGTACAGCGGTCCGAGCAGTGCCGTCCCCAGCAGCGCGAGCAGCACCGGCACGACGGCGGTACGCAGCGCCGCGCACAGTCGGACCGCGACCCACCCGACCCCGGCGACCAGCAGCACGACCGCGCACCAGGCGGCGAGACGGCGCACGGACTCGGGCAGCAGCGACACACCACCAGCGGATCACGCCGCATGCCCCGCTGTCCTGCGGCGCGGGCCCGGCCGGGTGAGGGTTCCGGCCCCCGCACCCGCACCCGCCCGTCGCCCGGACCGCGGGCGGAGCGGTCCGGGCGACGGGGGGCGGGGTGCGGGGGTGGGGTGGGCGGGTCAGGCCCGCGGGCCGCTCGGGGTCATGCCGTGGACGGCCGGGACCGTACCGAGGCGGCCCTTCTGGAAGTCCTCGAAGGCCTGCATCAGCTCTTCCTTGGTGTTCATGACGAACGGACCGTAGTGCGCCATGGGCTCACGGATGGGCTGCCCGCCGAGGAGGACGACCTCCAGGTCCGGGGTGTGCGAGTCCTGCCGCTCGTCCGCGCGGACCGTCAGCGAACCGCCCGCGCCGAAGACGGCGGTCTGGCCCAGGTGGACGGGCCGGCGCTCGGTGCCGACGCTGCCGCGGCCCGCCATGACGTAGGCGAGGCCGTTGAAGTCCTCGCGCCAGGGCAGAGTGATCTCGGCGCCCGGGGCGAGGGTCGCGTGGATCATCGTGATCGGCGTGTGCGTGATGCCGGGGCCCGCGTGCCCGTCCAGCTCGCCCGCGATGACGCGCAGTAGCGCGCCGCCGTCCGGGCTCGTCAGGAGCTGGACGCTGCCACCGCGGATGTCCTGGTAGCGCGGCGCCATCATCTTGTCCCTGGCGGGGAGGTTCACCCAGAGCTGCAGGCCGTGGAAGAGACCGCCGGACATGACCAGCGACTCCGGCGGCGCCTCGATGTGCAGCAGGCCCGAACCCGCCGTCATCCACTGGGTGTCGCCGTTGGTGATGGTGCCGCCGCCGCCGTTGGAGTCCTGGTGGTCGAAGATCCCGTCGATGATGTAGGTGACGGTCTCGAAGCCGCGGTGCGGATGCCAGGGGGTGCCCTTGGGCTCGCCCGGCGCGTACTCCACCTCGCCCATCTGGTCCATCATGATGAACGGGTCGAGGTGCCGGTAGTTGATCCCCGCGAACGCCCGGCGCACCGGGAAGCCCTCGCCCTCGAAGCCGCCCGGGGCGGTCGTGACGGCGAGCACGGGCCGTGCCACCGCGTCGGCGGGAGCGGTCACGCGGGGCAGGCTCAGCGGGTTCTCGACGGTCACTGCAGGCATGGTCGGTACCTCCTTGTGCGCCCAGTTTAGTTGAGCATTGAACTTTCTGCCACTCCCAACAGAACGAGCCCGGAGGGAATTCCCTCCGGGCTCGCAGCGGGGCGCGGGTCAGCCGCCGTACATGCGGCGCATGGCGAAGTCCACCATCTGCTCGACCGCCTTGGCGTCGAACACCATCCGGTGCTCCCCCTCCATGTCCAGGACGAAGCCGTAGCCGCTCGGCAGCAGGTCGATCACCTCGGAGCCGGTGATCACGAAGTACTTGGACTCCTTGCCCGCGTACCGGCGCAGCTCCTTGAGCGAGGTGAACATCGGGATCACCGGCTGCTGGGTGTTGTGCAGGGCGAGGAAGCCGGGGGTGTCGCCGCGCGGGCAGTACACCTTCGACGTCGCGAAGATCTGCTGGAAGTCCTCGGCGGGCGTCTGACCGGTGGTGAAGGCGCGCACCGCGTCCGCCAGCGAGGGCGGGGAGGGCTCCGGATAGAGCGGCGCCTGCTGGCCGTACCCGCCGACACCGCCCTGCTGCGGGGGGACGTAACTCTGCTGAGCGGCGCCACCGTCCATGGGCTGGCCGTATCCGTACATGGACAGAAGAGTACTCAGTCACAGATGACGGAATCGGGCTTGCGTCTTATTACCGACGGGTAGCATCATCGTAGCTACTTGTTGGTACGTGAACCAGATGCGAGGAGCCAGTGCCTCGCCGAGTCCGATACGGAGCCGTCACCATGGGGCACTACAAGCCGAATCTCCGCGACATCGAGTTCAACCTGTTCGAGGTGCTCGGGCGCGACAAGCTGTACGGCACCGGCCCGTTCGGCGAGATGGACACGGACACCGCCAGGAGCGTCCTCGAGGAGCTGACGCGTCTCGCGGAGAACGAGCTGGCCGAGTCCTTCGCGGACGCCGACCGCAACCCGCCGGTCTTCGACCCCGAGACGAACACCGCGCCCGTGCCGGCGTCCTTCAAGAAGAGCTACAAGGCGTTCATGGACTCCGAGTACTGGCGCCTGGGCCTGCCGGAGGAGATCGGCGGCACGACGGCCCCGCCGTCCCTGATCTGGGCCTACGCCGAGCTGGTCCTCGGCGCGAACCCGGCCGTGTGGATGTACTCCTCCGGCCCGGCGTTCGCCGGCATCCTCTTCGACGAGGGCAACGACGTCCAGAAGAAGATCGCGCAGATCGCCGTGGAGCGGACCTGGGGCTCCACCATGGTGCTGACCGAGCCCGACGCGGGCTCCGACGTCGGCGCCGGCCGCACCAAGGCGATCCAGCAGGAGGACGGCTCCTGGCACATCGAGGGCGTGAAGCGCTTCATCACCTCCGGTGAGCACGACATGGAGGAGAACATCCTCCACTACGTGCTCGCGCGCCCCGAGGGCGCCGGCCCCGGCACCAAGGGCCTGTCCCTGTTCCTCGTCCCGAAGTACCTCTTCGACTTCGAGACCGGCGAGCTCGGCGAGCGCAACGGCGTCTACGCCACCAACGTCGAGCACAAGATGGGCCTGAAGGCCTCCAACACCTGCGAGATGACCTTCGGCGACCGGCACCCCGCCAAGGGCTGGCTGATCGGTGACAAGCACGAGGGCATCCGCCAGATGTTCCGCATCATCGAGTTCGCCCGCATGATGGTCGGCACGAAGGCGATCTCCACCCTCTCCACGGGCTACCTCAACGCCCTGGAGTACGCCAAGGAGCGCGTCCAGGGCCCGGACCTGGCCAACTTCATGGACAAGACGGCGCCCAAGGTCACCATCACCCACCACCCCGACGTCCGCCGCTCGCTGATGACGCAGAAGGCGTACGCCGAGGGCATGCGCGCCCTCGTCCTCTACACGGCCTCGGTCCAGGACACCATCGCGGTCAAGGAGGCGAACGGCGAGGACACCAAGGCCGACCACGCGCTCAACGACCTGCTCCTGCCCATCGTCAAGGGCTACGGCTCCGAGAAGGGCTACGAGCAGCTCGCCCAGTCGCTGCAGACCTTCGGCGGCTCCGGCTTCCTGCAGGAGTACCCGATCGAGCAGTACATCCGCGACGCCAAGATCGACACCCTGTACGAGGGCACGACCGCGATCCAGGGCCAGGACTTCTTCTTCCGGAAGATCGTCCGCAACCAGGGTGCCGCGCTCAACTCGCTCGCCGAGGACATCAAGCAGTTCCTGGCGCTCGGCACCGGCGGCGAGGAGCTGGCGGGTGCCCGCGAGCACCTCGCGAAGGCGGCCGTCGAGCTGGAGGCCATCGTCGGCCTGATGCTGACCGACCTCGCGGCCACCGAGCAGGACGTCAAGAACATCTACAAGGTGGGCCTGAACACCAGCCGCCTGCTGCTCGCCTCCGGTGACGTCGTGGTCGGCTACCTGCTGCTGAAGGGCGCCGCCATCGCCGCCGAGAAGCTGCAGACGGCCTCCGCCAAGGACAAGGCGTTCTACACCGGGAAGATCGCGGCGGCGAAGTTCTTCGCGGCCAACGTCCTGCCGGGCGTCACCCTGGCCCGCAAGATCTCGGAGGGCGTCGAGCTCGACCTGATGGAGCTGGACGAGGCCGCCTTCTAGGAAAGCCCCGGTCCGGCCGCGCGCCGGAGGACCGGTTCCGCATCCACCGATCGCGGACGTGGGCCCGCTCCCGTACCGGGGGCGGGCCCACGCACGTCGTTAAGGTAAGCCCATGAGCGCACCAGCCCGCTTCGATCGCGGCCACACCGACGACCTGATGTCCTTCCTGGCGGCGAGCCCGTCGCCGTACCACGCCGTGGCGAACACCGCCGAGCGGCTGGAGAAGGCGGGCTTCCGTCAGGTCGCCGAGACGGACGACTGGACCGGGGCACCGGCGGCCGGCGCCGCGGGGACCAGCGGCGGCAAGTACGTGCTGCGCGGCGGAGCGATCGTCGCCTGGTACGTCCCCGAGGGCGCCGCACCGCACACCCCCTTCCGCATCATCGGCGCGCACACCGACTCGCCGAACCTGCGGGTCAAGCCGCTGCCCGACACCGGCGCCCACGGCTGGCGGCAGGTCGCGGTGGAGATCTACGGCGGACCGCTGCTGAACTCCTGGCTCGACCGCGACCTGGGCCTGGCCGGGCGGCTGACCCTGCGCGACGGCAGCACGGTCCTCGTCGACGTCGACCGCCCGCTGCTGCGGGTGCCGCAGCTCGCCATCCACCTGGACCGCGCGGTCAACAGCGAGGGCCTCAAGCTCGACAAGCAGCGTCATCTGCAGCCCGTGTGGGGCCTCGGCGACGCCCCGCGTGACGGCGAACTGATCGCGTTCCTGGAGGAGGAGGCCGGCCTGGCGGCCGGCTCGGTGACCGGCTGGGACCTCATGGTGCACCCGGTGGAGGCACCGGCCTACCTCGGCCGGGACCGTGAACTGGTCGCCGGCCCCCGGATGGACAACCTGCTGTCCGTGCACGCCGGCGCGGCCGCCCTGGCCGCCGCCGCGTCCTCCGGCGCCGCGCTCGGCCACATCCCCGTGCTGGCCGCCTTCGACCACGAGGAGAACGGCTCGCAGTCGGACACCGGCGCGGACGGTCCCCTGCTCGGTTCGGTCCTGGAGCGCTCGGTGTTCGCCCGCGGCGGCTCGTACGAGGACCGGGCCCGCGCCTTCGCCGGCACCGTCTGCCTGTCCTCCGACACCGGCCACGCCGTCCACCCCAACTACGCCGAGCGGCACGACCCGACGCACCACCCGCGGGTCAACGGCGGTCCGATCCTGAAGGTCAACGTCAACAACCGCTACGCCACGGACGGTTCGGGCCGCGCGGTGTTCGCCGCCGCCTGCGAGCGGGCGGACGTGCCGTTCCAGACCTTCGTGTCCAACAACTCCATGCCGTGCGGCACCACCATCGGCCCGATCACCGCGGCCCGGCACGGCATCCGGACCGTCGACATCGGCGTGGCGATCCTCTCCATGCACAGCGCGCGTGAACTGTGCGGCGCCGACGACCCGTTCCTGCTGGCGAACGCGCTGGTGGCGTTCCTGGAGGACTGAGCCCGGGCCGTCCCCGCGCCCCTGAACGCCCGTCACGGGCCGTGCCACACATGTTCGGGACGGCTTCGGGTACCCGGACGCCACCGGAGATTCCGGAACCGGAAGGGGAGGCGACGACAATGGGCCTCGGCGGCTGCATCATCCTCATCGCCCTGGGTGCCATCCTGACGTTCGCGACGGACTGGCACGTGCAGGGAGTCAACCTCGACCTCGTCGGGATCATCCTCATGGCCGTCGGGCTCATCGGCGTCGCCACGTTCAGCGGCATCGCGCGGCGCCGCCGGGTCGTGGTGCCGTCGACGCCGGTGGTCGAGGAGGAGCCCCGCCACCACCATCACGTCCGCGACGGCTACACCGACGGCTACGGCGTGTGAGGATCTCCCCGGCTCGGGGCGGCCCTGTGACGACTGCCCGGTGCCGGGGAACGGTCAGCACATGAGATTCCTCGTACGCGACCGGATCCTCGGCATCGGTGACGACTACTGGATCGAGGACGAGCACGGCTCGAAGGTGTTCCTCGTCGACGGCAAGGCCATGCGGCTGCGGGACACCTTCGAGCTGAAGGACATCCAGGGGCGCGTCCTCATCGACATCCACCAGAAGATGTTCGCCCTGCGCGACACCATGGTGATCGAGCGGGACGGCGAAGGCCTGGCCACGATCCGCCGCAAACGGCTGTCCCTGCTGCGCAACCACTACCGGGTGTCGCTGGCCGACGGCACCGACCTGGACGTCAGCGGCAAGATCCTCGACCGTGAGTTCGCCGTCGAGTACGACGGCGAACTCCTCGCCGTGGTCTCCCGGCGCTGGCTGCATCTCCGGGAGACGTACGGCGTCGACGTCGTACGGGAGGACGCGGACCCGGCGCTGCTGATCGCGGTGGCGGTGTGCGTGATCCACCTGGCGGAGAAGGAGCGCGAGGACTGAGCCGGGGCCACGGCCGGGTGGGGACCCCGGCCGTGGCTCCCCTTCCCGACGGCCCGACGGCCCGACGACACGGCGGCTCACCGGCGTCGCGCCCTCCGGCCCGACGACAGGGCGGCTCGCCGGCGCGGCGGCCGACGGCTCAGCGGCGCGGCGGTTCGAGTCCCAGCACACGGTCCTTCAGGGCCGGGAACTGCTCCCGGGTCGCCGCCACCTTCCCGGGGTCGAGGTCCACCGTGAGGACCTCCTCGCCGGCGCCCGCCTCGGCCAGCACCTCGCCCCACGGATCGACCACGATCGAGTGACCCGCCTGCGGGACTCCGGCGTGCGTCCCGGCCGTGCCACAGGCGAGCACGAACGCCTGGTTCTCCACCGCCCGCGCCCGCGCCAGCAGCGTCCAGTGCGCACGCCGCCGCTCGGGCCAGCCGGCCGGGATCACCAGCGTCTCGGCGCCCGCGTCGACCAGGGACCGGAACAGCTCGGGGAAGCGCAGGTCGTAGCAGGTGGCGACGCCCAGGGTGGTACCGGGCAGCCGGACCGTCACCACCTCCCGTCCCGCGCTCATCAGCACCGCCTCACCCTGGTCGAAGCCGAAGCGGTGGATCTTGCGGTAGACCGCGGCCAGGTCCCCGGAGGGGGAGAAGACGAGAGAGGTGTTGTAGAGGGGGCCGTCGCCCGCGGCGGCGGCGTCCTCGGACGCGGCCGAACCGCGGTCGGACGCGGCGCGTTCCGGGATCGAGCCGGCGTGCAGCCACACGCCCGCGTCGCTCGCCGCCTCGGCCATCGCCTCGTACGTCGGTCCCTCGAGCGGCTCGGCCTCCGTGCCGAACCCCTCGTAGGCGAAGGCGCCGGTGGTCCACAGCTCGGGCAGGACCACGAGGTCCGAACCGGCCTGCTCCCGGATCAGAGCGGCCGCCCGCCGCCTTCGGGAGGCCACCGATTCGTCCTCGTCCACGGCGATCTGGATCAGCGAGGCGCGCACACTACCACCGTCCTGGCATTCGAGTCGTCCATACAGGCCTACGATCGTCACACGAAAGCACTGCCGGGGTGCCTCGGAGCAGCGTAACTTGGGGGTCCCCCGCTCGAGCGGAGTCGAGAGCCGGGGGAGTGCCACGACACCCGCCGAGTGCAGCCACCGTCCGCCGGCAACGCCGCCACAACCTGCCCGTGTACCGACCGCCGAGGGGTCCCGTTCCGTGAGTCTGCATCCCACCCTCCAGCCCTACGCCGACGCCTGGACCCACTCCATCGAAGCGATATCCGAGCTGGTGCAGCCGTTGCCGGAGGCCGAGTGGAACCGGCGGACCCCGTGCCCGGGCTGGTCCGTCCGCGACGTGGTCTCGCACGTCATCGGCCTGGACTGCGAGATGCTCGGCGACCCCCGGCCCATCCACACCCTGCCCCGCGACCTCTTCCACGTCGCCAACGAGCACCAGCGCTACATGGAGATGCAGGTCGACGTCCGCCGTCACCACACGGCGCCGGAGATGACGGCGGAGCTGGAGTACACCGTCATCCGCAGGAACCGCCAGTTGCGCAACGAGTCCCGCGACCCCGGCACCAAGGTGCGCGGCCCGATGGGCACCGAGGTCACCCTCGAACAGGCGATGCGCACCCGGGCGTTCGACGTGTGGGTGCACGAGCAGGACCTGCGCGCGGCCCTCGCCCTCCCCGGCAACCTCGACTCACCGGGCGCCCACGTCGCCCGCGACATGCTGCTGGAGGCGCTGCCCAGGGTCGTGGCGAAGCAGGCGAACGCGCCGCGCAGTTCCGCGATCGTCTTCGACGTGCACGGACCCGTCGAGTTCCTGCGCACGATCCGGGTCGACATCCAGGGACGCGGCACCCTGGAGACCGCGCCCGCCCTCGGCCCGGCGGCCACCCTCACCCTCGACTGGGAGACCTACGTCCGCCTGTCCTGCGGCCGGGTGACCCCGGAGGCGGTGGCGGACCGGGTGAAGACGGAGGGCGACCCCGAGCTGACGGCGGCCATCCTGCGGAACCTCCGGGTGACGCCGTAGCGGAACGCGGGCCGCGCGCGGGGCGGGCGCCGCACTCCGGACGCCGATGGCACCGGACGCGCGAGGCCCGCCCGCGGGAGGCCCGCCGAGCGCACGGGTCACGCGGGCACGTGGAGCGTTTCCACCCGGCTCGACACCAGGCGCTCGCGCTCCCGGCGGGCGGCCCGGCCGCGCAGGCGCAGGATCTGGCCGACGCCGAGTGCCTGCAGGACGAACACCGCCGAGAAGGCCACCGCGTAGTCGTCGCCGGTCACGTCCAGCAGCACGCCGACCGCCAGCAGCGTCGTCATGGAGGCGATGAAGCCGCCCATGTTGGTGATGCCGGAGGCGGTGCCCTGCCGCTCGGGCGGGTTGGCCGGGCGGGCGAAGTCGAAGCCGATCATCGACGCGGGGCCGCAGGCGCCGAGCACCGCGCAGAGCACCGTCAGCAGCCACAGCGGCGCGTGCTCGGCCGGCCAGCCGAGCATCACTGCCCACACCAGCGCGGTCACGCCCACCGTGCCCAGCGCCAGCGGCAGCCGGGCCGCGTGGTGCCGGGCCACGACCTGGCCGTAGACCAGGCCGATCACCATGTTGGAGAGCACCACCAGGGTGAGCAGTTCACCGGCCGTGGCGCGGCTGAGGCCCTGTGCCTGGACCAGGAACGGCAGGCCCCACAGCAGCAGGAAGACCATCGCCGGGAACTGGGTGGTGAAGTGCACCCACATGCCCATCCGGGTGCCGGGCTCCCGCCAGGCCGCCGCGATCTGCCGGCGGACGTGGACCGCGCCCCGGTGCGGGGACGGCGCGGGCTCGTGCCCCTCGGGATGGTCCTTCAGGAAGAGCTGTGTCAGAACGAGTACCACCGCGCCGGCCAGCGCGCTGCCGGCGAACGCGGCGGTCCAGCCGATGCCGTGCAGCAGCCGGGCGATGACCAGGGTGGAGACCAGGTTGCCGGCCATGCCCGCCAGACCCGCGAGCTGGGCGACCAGCGGCCCGCGCCGGGCGGGGAACCAGCGGGTGCCCAGGCGCAGCACGCTGATGAAGGTCAGCGCGTCACCGCAGCCGAGCAGCGCGCGCGAGGCCAGCGCCGTGCCGTAGGAGGGCGAGAAGGCGAAGCCGAGCTGGCCCAGCGTGAACAGCACCGCGCCGAGGCTCAGCACCTTCTTGGTGCCGAACCGGTCGACCAGCAGGCCGACGGGTATCTGCATGCCGGCGTAGACGAGCAGTTGGAGGATCGAGAAGGTCGACAGCGCCGAGGCGCCGACGTGGAAGCGGGCGACCGCGTCCAGGCCGGCCACGCCCAGGGAGGTGCGGAAGATGACGGCGACGAAGTAGACCGCGACGCCGACGGACCACACCGCGACGGCGCGACGGCCGCCCGGGGGGTCACTCGGCAGGGTGGCGCCGCTCATCGCACCTCACCCCGCGCGAGGTGCGAGAACCAGCTCACGTGCCGGTGCACGACCCCGACGGCCGCTTCCGCGTCACCGGCGCTCAGGGCCCGCAGGATCTCCTCGTGCTCGGCGAGCGTCTTGGCGATCCGGTCCGGGTGCGAGTGCATCACGGCGACCCCCATCCGAAGCTGCCGGTCGCGGAGCTGGTCGTAGAGCCGGGAGAGGATCTCGTTGCCGCCGCTGCGCACGATCTCGGCGTGGAAGCAGCGGTCGCTCACCGCGGCGGCGGCGAAGTCACCGGCGGCAGCCTGCGCCTTCTGCTTCTCCAGCAGCTCCGCGAGCCGCTCCAGCAGGCTCGGCGGCGCGGGTACGGCCTTGCGCGCCGCGTGCTCCTCCACCAGCAGCCGGGTCTCGACGACGTCGGCGATCTCCTGCGCCGACACCGGCAGGACCAGCGCGCCCTTCTTCGGGTAGAGCCTGATCAGGCCCTCCACCTCCAGCCGCAGCAGCGCCTCCCGGACGGGGGTGCGCGAAACCCCCACGGCGTCGGCCAGTTCACCCTCCGTCAGCAGCGCGCCGCCCTCGTAGCGGCGGTCGAGTACGCCCTGCTTGACGTGCGTGTAGACGCGGTCGGCGGCGGGGGGTTGCTTCACGGGCGTTGCCATGGCCACAGGATAGATACAACGCGTACGCAAGAAGGGATCGCGTCCATCATGCGGACGCGACGAAAGTCGCCCCCCAGCGCCCGCACAACCTTCTGTGCTATTTACGTGTCAGACTCGTGCGGCCCCACTCGCTCGCCACCTCAACTCGGCCGCACACCAGGGGCATTCCAGACAATCGGGGTATATCGCTTTGATTACCGGCATTAAGGGCACCCGTGTCCGCAGAGCCACCGCCGTCGCCGTCACGGCCGGTGCGGTGCTCGCCACCGGCGCCCTCACCGCTGCGCCCGCGCAGGCCCTCACGACGCCCACCATCACCGCCAAGAGCGGGTACGTGATGAACACCGCGACGGGCACGACGCTCTACAAGAAGTCCGAGAACACCCACCGGCTCACCGCGTCGACCACGAAGATCATGACCGCGAAGGTCGTCCTCACGCAGTCGAACCTGAACCTGGACAGCAAGGTCACGATCAAGAAGGCGATCAGCGACTACATGGTCCGCAAGGGCTATCCGTCGTCCGCCCACCTGATCGTCGGCGACAAGGTCACCGTCCGTCAGCTTCTGTACGGGATGATGCTGCCGTCCGGCTGCGACGCCGCGATGGCCCTCGCCGACAAGTACGGTTCCGGTTCGACGGTCAACGCGCGCGTGAAGTCGTTCATCTCGAAGATGAACACCAAGGCCAAGAGCCTCGGCATGACGAACACGCACTTCGACTCGTTCGACGGCATCAGCAACGGCTCCAACTACTCGTCGGTCAAGGACCTCACGCTGCTCGCCCGCAGTGCGATGAAGAGCTCCACCTTCAGGTCCGTCGTGAAGACCAAGTCGTACACGGCGAAGACGATCGCGAGCTCCGGTGCCACGCGCACGATGGGGACCTGGACCAACACCAACACGCTGCTCGGCTGGAACGGCGTGCTCGGCGTCAAGACCGGCTCCGGCACGGAGGCCAAGTACTGCCTCGTCTTCGCGGCCACGCTGAACGGCAAGTCGATCACGGGCGCCGTGATGACCGCCCCCTCGGCGACCAACCGCACGTCGGACGTCAAGAAGCTCGTCAACTACGCCTACGCCAGGATCAGCTGACCCTCGCACAGCGGAAGGGGGCTCGTCGCGCACACCCGCGGCGGGCCCCTCTCGCGTGCGGGCCGGTGCCGGGCGGCGTCCCTAGTACTGCGACCGGATGGGTTCACCGGCTCGCGACGCCCGGCACGGCACCTAGTGCTGTGACCGGAAAGGTTCACCGGCTCGCGGCGCCCGGCACGGCACCTCGCCGCGTTGTCGCATCACCCGAGTACGTCCAGTACGCGGGCGATGCTCCGCCTTGCGATGCACCGCACCGGACGCCGCGAGCTTTCCGGCAAACCTT
>NZ_JALLIN010000071.1 GCF_023630175.1 Streptomyces cellostaticus
CGCAGGGGTCGGGGCCGGCACGGCGTGCCCGGATGAGGGGCGCGGCCGGCACCTGTGTCGGGCGGGTGCCGGACGGCCGGTGCCGGACGGCTCGCAGGCGCCAGGACCCTTGCGGCGCCCGCCGGTCGGGGGCGTGCACCTCTTCTCGGGGGGAGCCGGTCCTCGGGTGCCGGGCGGGCGGCGGACCCGGCGAACGCCCGTCCACCGGTGGTCGCCGGGCGGTGAGCCGGGCCCCGGCGCAGGCCCTTTGGTCCGTCCGCCGGCGGTGGCGGCATGAACGAGTGGGGATCCATCCAGTGAGCAGTCCTCACCCCGCAGCCCTGCGGGCCCGCGCGGAGCAGCTGGTCCTGGAAGGGCATCCGGCGAAGGAAGTGGCGCGGCGGCTGGGCGTCGCCCCGCAGACCGTCTACCGCTGGCGGCGCGCCGCGGCGTCCGGGTCGGACCTGGCACGGGCCCGCGCCCGCGTCGACGAACTGGAGCGCGAAGTCCTCCTGTGCCGCGAAGTCATCGCCACGATGGGGCAGATGATGCCCCCAAAAGACGGTACGAGGTGATCCACCGCATGGCGTCGTACGGTTTCCCGGCACGCCGGATCGCCGTGCTCCTCGACGTCTCGGAGTCGGGTTACTACGCCTGGCGCGCACGCGGCCCCTCTCCGCGCGCGCTGCGCCGGGCCTGGCTGACCCGCCTGGTCCTGGGCATCCACCGGGAGTCCGGCTCCACCTACGGATACCGCAGAGTGCGGCGGGAGATCAGCCGCCGCTACGGCATCGACATCGGCGACACCACGGTGGAACGCATCATGAGGGGGGCCGGGATCAGCGGCCGGGCGGGACGAGTGCGCCGGCCGGCCCCGCCGGAAGGCGCCCGCACGCCCGGCCGGCGCTGGATCGTCGACGTGCACGCCCTCACCACCTCTGAGGGCCCCCTGTACACGGCCGTCGTCCTCGACACCGCGTCGCACCGCCCGGTCGGCTGGAGCACCGCCGCCACGGCCCACCGCGCCCTCGTCCACCAGGCCCTCATGGCCGCCGTCACCCGCGCCGCCGCCCACGCCGAACCGGGCGCCGCAACCGCGTACGAGCCTTTGCCGGCCTGCTCCTTCACCGAGCGGGCCGGCTCGCTCGGCTGCGCGCCCGCCGGCGGAACCGTCGCCGACCGGTACGACCACGCGGTCGTCCGGGCCTTCTGGGACACCGTCCACGACGACCTGCAGGGCCCCTGGCCCTGGCCGGACACCCGCGGCGCCGAGGGCCGGCTCGGACAGACCTTCGACCGCATCGCCCGGCAGGTGCCAGCCGCCGGACCCGCGAGCCCATCCACAGCGTAAAGGCGGATCCCTTGGAAACGACACCGGCTCTGCCCGCCACCGGCGGCCCCGGACCCGACCTGCACGCCGAGCAGGACACCTCCCCCGCCCACGCCCACCGACTGCGCCTGTACAGCGCGTTGGACAGGGTGTGCGACCCCCTCGCCGCCGCCGACGTCCAGGCCGTGTTCAAACTGGCCGAACTCGACTGCGTCACCGTGCACACGGTCATCGACTGGATCACCACGGCACGCACGCTCGAACCGCACGCGCACCCGGACCCGCACGCGCACCCGCTCCCGCATCCGAGGTGACGGAGCCCCACCGGGGCGAACGAGGCGCCCGCTCCTACGGGGTGCCGTCCGCCTGCAGCAACGACTCCACGAGGACGGCCACATGCCGGCGGTCCGCCGGGCTGAGCTTGTGCACGCTCGCGATGAGGATCGCCACCTCCGGGTCCGCGGCCTCGGCGGCGTCCTCGAAGTACAGGTTGACGCCCGCGGCCTCGGCGGCGGCCCGATGCACCGGCGCCACCGGAATGCCCAGCCCCCTGGCCAAGCCCTCCAAAGTGGTCTGCTGGGGCATCTGCGCCAGCCGCTCCGACGTCGCCAGATGGTGGACCGTCGAACGGGAGATGCCACCGCGGCGCGCTACATCGCTGTAGGACCAGCCGTTCTGGTCCAACTTGTGCTTGATCATTTCCTGCAGTGTGTTGGGCACGCCGGTTCTTCCTGTGGAGAGGGAGTGACCGCCTGTCGATGAGTCTAACGGCCCTACTGCCGGGGCGTTCCGCCCCTTCTTCTCCACCGGCCCCCCGCGCTATTCCGCCCGCCGGTTTCACGTCATGATCGACTCCTGCGGACCGGCCCGGCCGGCACCGCGGGACGAGGAGCGCCTCCCACCGGGGCGAGCCCGCGGGCCGCGAACCGCACCCCCACCCCGCACCCCGTCCTCACCGGCCCCCACCCGATCCTCACCGGCCCCCACCCGATCCTCACCGGGCCTCATCGGGCCTCACCGGGCCTCACCGGGCCTCACCGGGCCTCATCGGGCGGACGGCCGGCTGCCCGCGGACGGCCCCCGGCGCCGCGGGCAGCGCTCCTCGCACACCGTGGGGCACGCCTTCGGCGCGGGGTCCGGGCGGCCGGGCCGGCGGGCGAGAGCCCCGGGCCGCCCGCGGCAGCGCCGAGCGGCCGGGGCGCCGCCCCGCACTCCGGCGCGCGGGGCGGGAGCACTGCGCGCGGGAGACCACGGTGCGCCGGCGTCCCGCTCGGCCGGTGCCCGGCCCGCCCGTTGCCGGTGCCGGTCCGGCCGACGCCACCTCGGCCCCGGTGCGCATCGCCGGCCGGCACAGCGGCGGCCGGCTCGAGTACTTCTCGAGCGCGTTTCGGGCCGGCCCGGGCGAGGCGGCGGCCGCCGCGCCCCTCTCCACCGCGCCCGCCGCGGCGCCCGCCCCACCGGCCCCGACGCACCCGGGAAGCCGTCTGCCCAGGCGTGCGGCCTGCGGCCGGCGAGGGACGGACGAGGATGCGGGCGATGCCGGTCGGCTCAGGCCGGCAAGCGGCCGGCCCCGCGATCGCGGTGCCGATACGGGCGCCGGGCGCCGGCGAGCCGGGCCCCGGTGCGGTTCGCCGGCCCAGCGGCGGTGACGTCGCGTCGGGGTCTCGCCGCACCCGCGGACGATGCGGCAGGTGCGGCGGCGCGGCCGGGCCGGCATCGCCGCAGCGGGTGGTGGTCGAGGCCCGCACCGGTGTGGAGCCTTCCCTGCGCCGTCGTCCTCGCCGCGCCCCGCTCCCGCCGCTCCCGGCACCGCCGTTGGGCGCTGTCGTCCGCGGCGGGTGCGGGGCGCGGCGGTGGTGCGGGGTGCAGCAGTGGTGCGGGGTGCGCGAAGGATCGCGGCCGGCACGTCCCGGTCACGGTGCCCGCCTCGGCCGTCGGCCCGGGGCGGGGGCGGTGTGCTTCGGCCTCACCCGGCAGGACGGCCCGCGTCACCGTCCAGCGCCGGATCGACCGTCTCGCGCAGCGGCGCGGCATCCCCTCTCCCGCCACGGGAGAGCAGACCGCTGCCCTCCGCCCGGCGGGACCTCCCCTCACAGGCGCCGCCTCGCGGGCGTCTCGTTGCGGGCGTCTCGGTGCGGGCGTCTTCCCTGGGAGCTGCCCGGTGGGCCGGTGCCCGGGGGGATCGCTTCCGCCGGGCCCGCCGTGCGAGGCACGGCGGGGCGGGAGGCCCGGGGGTGCTTGTTCAGCGGACGACGTCGAACACGTTCTTCTGCAGGCCGTTGGCGTAGACGTCGTGCTCGACCAGCTTCAGCTTCTGCGTGTCCTTGTCCGTGGTGCTGAAGAGCCGCTTGCCCGCTCCGAGCAGGAGCGGGAAGACGAGCAGGTGGTAGCGGTCGATGAGGTCGGCGTCGGCGAGGGCCTGGTTCAGCGAGGCGCTGCCGTGGACGATGATCGGGCCGCCTTCGGTGTTCTTCAGCGCGGCGACCTCGTCGAGGGAACGCAGGATCGTCGTCTCGCCCCAGTTCGTCACCAGGTCGTCCTGGCCGAGGGTGGTGGAGACGACGTACTTCGGCATCACCTTGTAGTCGGCGAAGTCCTCCATGTCGGGCCACACCGGGCTGAACGACTGATAGCTGGTGCGGCCCATCAGCATCGCGGTGGCCTCCTTCTGCTCCCGGGACTTGATGTCGAAGGCCTCGGGGAGGAACTCGACGTCCTTGAAGGTCCACCCGGCGTTGCGGTAGCCGGGCTCGCCGCCGGGGGCCTCCACGACGCCGTCGAGCGAGATGAAGGCGGTAGTGATCAGGGTGCGCATCTTGGTTCCTCGGTGTCTCGTGTCCGTCTCTCGGCCAACCGGGTCGGCGCGGGCTGCGACCGCTTGCGCGGCCGCCGCACACCAACCGTGATCTCTGACTGTCGATCATGAACGAACTCATCGGTCGCCGCCGACCTTTTCGGCAGAGCCGGCACACCGAGCACCTTCGGCAGGAAGCCGCCGCCCACCCTACGACCCACACCGCGATCGCCCGCCCCGGCCTCCCGCCCCCGGCCGCGTGCCCGGGTCGCGTGCCGTACCGGCGGCGCGGCACGTGACGAGCGGCGCGGGGGCCGCGCGCGGCGGCCGGGGTGTGGGGTTCCGCGCCTGCGGACACGGACGGCCCCGGCCCTCGTCCCCTGCCCCCCCACGGCCCGCTCCGGCTCCGTGCCGCACCCACCTGCACCCACCTGCCGGTCCTCGGCCTCGACCGGTCCAGGGGCGCTGCCCCGGCGGCCGGCCCGCAGGGGTACTCCCCCGGTGGCCGGTCCCGTGGGGGGACTCCCCCGGGCGGTTGGGGGGTCTGCTGGGCCCGGGCGGCCGTCGTGGGGCGTGCAGTGCTGCCGTGGTGAGGTCCGGGGGTGCGGGAGGCGTCGGCCGGTGGTGCGCGGCATGGCTCAGGGCCCGGGTTCGAGGTCGGGGGCGGGAGCGGGGTCGGGGGCGGCGGGGGTGAGGGGCCCGTTGGCCGTCACGACGGCGGTCAGCGGGTAGGGCGGGCCGCCGGTGCCGCCCAGCGTGAGAAGCGGGGTGTCGTCCTCCTGGCTCCGGCCGTGGTAGTGCCAGGTCTGCCCCAGGCGGTCGGTGTGGCCGAGGGCGAGGTCGTAGACGCGGCCTCCCAGGAGGAAGGGGACGGTGGCGTGCCGCGCCGCCTCCTCCAGGAGACGGGGCACGGCCTCCGCGGTGAGATGGACCTCCACACCGTCGAGGTGCCCGGTGGCGGTCTGGGCCCATCCGCTGCGGTGGGTCGGCGCGTCCGGGGCGGCGCCGATCGCGGTCAGCCAGTACTCCCAGTCGCCCAGCGACACCGCGTGGATGTGCACGGTGACACGTTCGTGATCCGAGGTGATCCGTGCGACCTCGAGCCGGCCGGTGTTCTCGGCCCGCAGCCTGGCCGCCGTGGCGGCGGCCGGCGGCTGCGGCCGGCCGTCGTCGGCCGGGAGGGACTCCGGGACGCCGGTGCGCCGCTCGGGGGCCGGGGCGGGCGCGGCGCTCTGCGGGGCGGGGACCGCTTCGAGCGCGGCCGGCTGCCCGGCGGGGACCGGGGGCTGCGCCCGGGGGCCGTCGCCGACGTTCCGCGCGGTGACCGACGCGGGCGCGGCGGTCTGCTGGGGGGGAACCGGGGCGGGCACGGTCTGCGGGGCGGGTGCGTTCGCGCTCGCGGGGTGGGGGTCGGGCGCGTCAAGGATGTGCAGCGGGCGGAGCGTTGTGGGCGGGGCGGGCGTGTCCTGGCCGGCGCGGGGCGCCGTGACCGCCTCCCACAGGTTCGGCGCGCCCGGTGCGGGATGCGCCTCGATCTCGGTGACCTCCTCGCATCCGGCGTCGCCGGGCTCCGCCCGGAGCTCAGGGGGCGGCGTCTGGTGCTGCTGTCTGAGTCGTCTGAGGGTGTCGGCTCCGCCGGTTTCCACCAGGCGGCCCTGCGCGTTGAGGTCGGCGACGAAGGCGTGGGCGAGTTCGCTGAGCCGCGCGGTGAGTTCCCGTTCGATGTCCCCGTCCCTGCCGTGGGCGATGCTCATGCCACAGCTCCCGGATAGGCCTTGCGCAGGGAGTCGAGCGCGCGCCACTGGAGCGTTTTGACGGCGCCGTCGGTGGTGCCCATGGTGCGGGCGGTCTCGCGGACGGACATCTCCCCCAGGAACCGCAGCCGGATGACGACCTGCTGACGGGGGGTGATCTCGGACAGGGCGTGATGCAGGTCGTCCACGTCGAGCGAGGACAGAACGGTTTCTGCCGGGTCGCCCACCACAGGGGCCCAGTCGTCTGTGATCTGGGTGATGTGGTCGACGAAGGTGAGGTTGCGGGTCGTGGCGGTCTTGAAGTGGTCGGCGACCGCGTGGCGTGCGATGGTGCACAGCCAGGCGCGGATGGACGTACCGTTCCAGGTGAAGGTGGGAATCTTGACCCAGGCCTTCATGAAGACGTCCGCGGTGAGGTCCTCGGCCAGGGCGGTGTTCGACCTGACGCGCCGGCCGATGAGTTGGGCGATGACACCGTGGTGCATCCGGTACAGCTCGGCGAACGCCTCGCGATCGCCCTGCTGGGCGCGGGTGATGAGGGCCGGTTCCCCCGTGTCGGCGCTGCTGTCGAGGACGGCGTCGTGGGCCTGAGTGGTCAAGGATTGCTCCCGGTCTTAAGCGAACTGAAGTGACAGTGCGATGGGTTGCCGGCGGAGCGCCGGGCAGGGATGCGAGGACCGCCTCCGGGGACCCGGACGCGGATGCGGGCAGGAGGGCCGGCCCGGTCGTCTTCGCGGCCGGCTGTCTTCCTCTCGGCCGGCCGCCTCCTTCTCAGTCGGCCGCGGGCCGGCCGGAATCCCGGTGCGGCGGGCGGTGCCGCGCCGGAGCGGGCACCCGCCGGCGCTGCGGAAGGCCGCGCTGCATGGTCTGCGGGTCGTCGTAGACGAGCGCGTCGAGCCGGACGCTGTAGGCGTCGCGCAGCGTCCAGAGCGTGGCCAGGCTCGGCTGCTTCGTCCCGGTGGCGAGCCGGTGGAGCGTCGACCTGCTGATACCGGTGCGCTGCGCCATGTCGGCGACGCTCTCGTCACCCAGTTCCCTGGCCTTGAGCAGGAGCGTGGCCATATGGAGGCGAAGCATGGTCAATAGACCCCCTCAGCAACGTGCGGCCGTGCGGCTGACCCACACGCGCGCAACATATGCAAGTTGCCGGATATGAGTGACGCAAGGGTATTTTGATTCGCACACGAATACGAGATTCGGGATATGGCCTGCAGAAATGCCGATCTAGGTTTTGACCTGCAAAGGTGCACGCGTGCAACCAGTATGTGACAACATGCCTGCGCGCTACCCTCCGACCATGCGGAGTGCGAAGGATTCCCCCCACGAGATCCGGTCCGAACGGCAGGCTCAGGCGCAGCGGATCGGCGCGTACCTCACCCAGGCCGCGACGGCGGCCGGATACGACGTCCGCCGCCGCCACGGCGGACGGGCGCAACTGGCGGTCGCGACCGGTCTGAGCCTGACCACGATCAGCCGGACCCTGGACGGCAAAACAATGCCGCTGTCCTCACAATTGACGACGTGGGCGACCGTCCTCAACCTCGATCACCGGAGGGTTCTGGTGGAGAGCGGTCTCATTCCCGAGCAGCGGGGACCGGAATCACCACGGCGGGCACCGCACGCGGCAGCCCTCTCACCGGACGAGGCCATGACCGCGTGGCGCATCACCGACCCCATCATCCGCAGGACACTGACCGGGAGCATCGTCCACGCAATCGAACTCCAAGCGGAAATCGACGCGGCCTCGGGATCCAGGACCCCGCAGGAGAACAAGGGCACGTGGCGCACCCGCGGATGACACCGCCGGCGCCAAGATCCCCCCGCCTGGGACACCGCATCCCCACCGCGGTGTGAACCGGCCTGCGCGCGGAAGGGGCCACCCCGGCCCACCCGGCCGCGGCGGCCGGCAGCAGCCACGCCCGGCAGCGGCCGCGCCCGCCCCTTCACGGACCTGGTCGCGGCCGCACCCCGGCCCGCTCGCGTACCCGGCCGGCACCCCGGCCCGCTCTCGCGTACCCGGCCGGCACCGCGGGGCGCGCGGGCCGGGGTGCGGTCGTCCGTCACCGGCCCGGTCCGGTGACCGCCGCGCCACGCCACACCGCGCCGGGGACCGGGGCGTGGCGTGGTGCGGCGTGACCGGGAGCACCGGGAAGGAGGCGGCAACGGCCGGGGAGGGGCGGGAGCGGCCGGAGAGGGGAACGGCCGGACGCCGGACGTGGGCGGCCAGGGAGGGCGGGAGCGGGGCGGCCGGGGGCGGAAGCGGCCGGGTGCCGGGAGGGCGGGAGCGGCCGGGTGCCGGGAGGGCGGGGGCGGGAGCGGCCGGACAGGGGGACGGCCGGACACCGGAAGCAGGGCGGCCGGGAAGGGCGGGAGCGGCCGGGTGCCGGGGAGGGCGGGAGCTGCCGGGTGCCGGGGAGGGCGGGGGCGGGGGCGGCCGGGTGCCGTGATCTTCGACCACACGCCGAATGCGCGGCGGCGCGGAAGCGGCGCGGAAATCGAGCACATGCGCGCTCGCCGGGTCCGTCCCCCCTGACAATGCCTCTCCCGCTAAGCTCGGCGGAATCTTCCCGAAATCCAGCGCCCGCACCACGGCTCACGGTCACGGGAAGAGCGAGGAATATCCTCCTGCCGTACCGGCATCCAGTGGGTCGGAAATGGCCATGCCGAGAGGGGTATCAGGTGCTTGTCGTCCAAGGAGCCCCCATGACCGCTGTCGTGCGCAGCAGCACCGGTGAGGCGGTGGTCCTGCTTTCCGGCGACTCGCCGCGGCAGATACCGGACACGGCGTTCACGGACATGATCAAAGCCGCTGCCGCCGTGCTCAGCGCCGCGGAACTCCAGACCGTCCACCACGCCGTCACCGCGCTCGGCACAGGACCGCCGGATTTCCATGTCCGTGTCGGCGGGAACGAGTTGACGGTCTACCGGCTGAACGTCAACTGAACCCGGGCCCACGGCAGTCGAACACGAGGGGGGTTCCTCGTTGCCGAGGGGCGGCAGGTGCGCTCCCGGCGATTGCCCGCTCCGGGCGAGGCGCGCCCCCGGGGAAATGGTCTCGTGAGGCGACTGCGCCCCTGGGAGTGCCGCGAGCCGTGAGGAGTTCCGCGGCATCAGCCGGTCCCGGCGTCGAACCCCGTCACCCGAGGAGGACTTCGGATGCGCAGCGTGACCTATTCGATGGGCGTCTCGCTCGACGGCTACATCGTCGGGCCGGACGGTGAGTTCGGCTGGACGACCCCCGACGAGGAGGTCTTCCGCTTCTGGATCGACGAGATCCGCCACGTCGGCGTCCACCTGCTGGGACGACGGCTGTACGAGACGATGCTGTACTGGGAGACCGCCGACCAGGACCCCACGCTCGACGCCTCCGAACTCGAGTGGACCGCACTGTGGAAGCCGCTGGCCAAGGTGGTGTTCTCGACCACGCTGCAGACGGTGCAGGGCCGGGCCCGCCTGGCCTCCGGCACCCTGGCGCAGGAGATCGAACGACTGCGCGCCGAACCCGGCCACGGCGACATCGCGATCGGCGGCGCGACGCTCGCCGCCCAGGCGGCCGCTTCAGGCCTGATCGACGAGTACCGGGTCATGGTCTACCCGGTACTCGTCGGCGGCGGCATCCCGTTCTTCCCGCACCGCGAGCGCCGGGTGGACCTCGAACTCGTCGAGACCCGCACCTTCTCCTCCGACGTCGTCCACCTGCGCTACCGCGTCACACGGTAGGACCCCCCGCAACCCCCGGCACCCCCCGGTGGCCGCAGGGCCTCGGCCGCAGCCTCGGCCGAGGCTGCGGCCGAGGCTGCGGCTGCGGCTGCGGCTGCGGCTGCGGCTGCGGCTGCGGCTGCGGCTGCGGCTGCGGCTGCGGCTGCGGCTGCGGCTGCGGCTGCGGCTGCGGCTGCGGGAAGTCCCCTCCGCCTCCTTCGCCACCCTTTCCCCCGGCCGCCGGCGCCCGTGCCGGTCCACCGGCTCAGCGGCCCGCTGCCGGGAGTTCGGCGCCCTCCCCCGCAGGACCCTCGACCGGGAGAGGGAGCCGGCACGCGCTCCTCGCCGCAGACCCCGCGCTCCCGGCGCCGGCCACGCGGGCGCACGGCGGGACCCGCCGATCCGGAGCCGGCCGAGGTCGAGCGGACCCCGCCGTACACCCCCGGCCGGGAGCTGTCCGGGGCCGCCGAGGGCGTACGCGCGGGCCACGGCCACCGGTTCCGGTGGGCGCGGCCGCGCGACGAGACGAAACGCCGTCCCCACCTGCCGCACCCCGGTCGCAGCGCAGACCCGTGCGGCACCGCGGGAGAGGGCCGAAGACACGCTCCCCGGCGCGGAAGGCCCAGAACCCGTTCCCGGGCCCGCGCACGGGACACACGGCAGCGCGCCGCCGGATCATCCGGGTCCGGCCAGGCGCCTGCTAGGCCGTGACCGAACGCCGGAACCGGATTCCGGGCCGGACCCGTCACGGTCGCACGAGGTGAACATCCTCGCCCCCTGCGTCCGCTGCCGCACCGTGCCCGGCCTGCCGGACCGCCTCCACGAGCCCGCAGGCACCGCCGCGGAGGCACCCCGCCCGTCGCCGCGCCGCGGTCCGCGGCACGCCGCAGCACGCAGCTCGCCCGGGCCCGCGAGCGGACGCCGGGCCAACTCTCTCCCCCGCAGGCACGTGCCGCAGGGGCAGGGACGCCCCTCGAGCGCGAAGAGCAGCTCGAGCAGGAACCCCGACGCCGCCCACGGCCTCGAGGCGAACGGCGAGCACACGGCCCGCCCCGCGGTCCCTCAACGCAGCGACACAGCGCGTTGACGCAGGCGTCGAACCACAGGCAGCCCGCCGGAGCCGCCTCCGCCTCGGCAGACGCCCCGCACCGTCCCCGGCCGCACAGCCCACACCGCCCGGAAGATCACCGCACATCCCCACCCTGCCTCCGGCCGAGCCGTGGAGAACGCGCGTCCCGACAGGACGCCGGCAGGCCCGCCCTCGGGTCTCGTCACGGTCCATCAGGTGTCCGTGCTGCCACGTGTTCATGGGCTGGCTGCGAGACCGGCCCCTCACCCGCCCGCCGAACACAGCCCCCACACTCGCCCGACCCGCCCAGCGGCGGCACAGCCATCAGACCGGCCCGCAGCGGCCGCCTCCACACTGAATCCCCCCCCACGCACGCACAGCCCCGCAGCCCAGGCCACCTCGCCCCCCTCCCGCATCCAGCACCACCCGCGAACCCGCCCGCAACGGGCCAGGGACACCACACGACCGGCCGGCACATCCCCCGCAACCGGAGCCCGCACCGCACCCGGTCCCCGGTGTTCATCCACCGGACCACGACCGCACGATGCCACCACCCCGCCGTGCAGCAGCCGCCACCCGCACACCCTCCCCGACCCCCGCGAACCGGGCCTTCACAGCCACCGACGACCAATGACCAACGGCCGACGGGCGACGGGCGACGGGCGACGGGCGACGGGCAGCGACCCAACGACAGGGGGCCGAGGGACGGTCGGCAGGAGCCGCAGGCCGATGAGCGGCGGGCACCGCCAGTGGGCGGGCCGTTGGGCACCGCCGATGACCGAAGGACGAAGCCCGACGGGTGACAACCGGAGGCCGATGAGCGGCGGGCACCGCCAGTGGGCGGGCCGTTGGGCACCGCCGATGACCGAAGGACGAAGCCCGACGGGTGACAACCGGAGGCCGCGAGGTGGCGCGCACCGCCGGTGGGCGGGCCGTTGGGTGCCGCCGATGGCCGGAGGACGGGGGCCGCGAGTGGAGGCGGGGGCGGGGCCGGTGGGCGGGCGCGCGCCGTCGCGGCCGAGCCACGCGCAGCCGGGTCCTGGCCATACCGCACGAGTGAACAGCTATGCGACTTTGAACGAATGTCGGATTTGGATTGTTTGCGCTTTTCCTTCGGCTTCGGCTACTGTCCAGGCCCTCCGAACGAATTGTTCGGAGGCTTCGGACGGTTGGGCGGCTCTCCCCCAGTTCCGCCTGCCCCGACTGCGCGACCGGGTTTCCGCATGACCCGGCCGCGGCAGAAGGGGACTCCTCGCCGTCCACCGGTCCTCCGGCGCGGGCCGTGCAGGCAACCTGCTGCTCGCTCACTGTCAGCCGGAACGCGCCGGCAGGACCGAGAACGAGGCCGGAGAAGCCGGCCCAGCGGCCATGCTGGGCCGCCGACATCCCGGAACTCGTCTTGTTCACACATCACTTGAAGGATGAAAGGGACTCTTCTCATGAACATGGATCACCTCGAGGCCGAGACCGCGGAACTGCTGCCCGGGCGTGAGGCGCTCGGCAAGTTCTCATTCAACTTCGCCAAGATGACCACCGTCACGAAGAAGGTGGCACACGTGGACGCCCACAACGAGTCCGCCGCGCTGAACCAGTGCTCCCCCTACGCGGTCGCCCAGTCCGAGGCCGCGCAGAGCATCAGCGTGCAGCAGTAGCACGCGAAAGCCGGGCAGGGCCGGGTCGGTGGACGGACCCGGCCCTGCCCCGCACACCCGCCCCCCGCCACGCACTCCCAAGGCACCCGCAGACACCCCCGCCCCCCGCCCCCCACCCGCCGTTCCCGACACCTCCAAGGCATCCCGCCACCGGCGCAGTTGACGGTGGACGCCCACAACGTACGCATCCCGTCGCACCCTGGCCCCGAGCGGCCACACCCACCGCGCCGGGACTCCTTTTTCTGCCCGCACCCCACGCCACCGCACCACGGCCCGCCGCACCCCGCCCGCGCCGCGGCCCTCACACCCTGCCACGGCCCTCACGCCCCACCAGGACCACCGCCCAGGGGAACGCCCCGCACCGCGAGCGGCATCCGCCGCACACCACGCCCATGCGCCGAACCGTCAACCGCGCCCAGGAGAAGACCATGCCGGCGTTCGAAGACCACGCCAGCCGCACCACCCTGCAGGCCCACCCTCCCCACCGCGGACACATGCCCGGACAGCCGGCCGCCACCCCCGCCCCCCACGGCCACACGCCCGACCACCCCACACACCCGGCACACCCGGCACCCGGCACGACGGCCCACACCCCCGCACCCCCGCACACCCCGCCCGTCCCCCGGCCGAGCCAGGGCCTGCAGACCCTCGGCGAGTACAAGGGATCCGGCTTCACCGAACGCCGCTACCTCGTCCGCCGCGGCGACGGACAAGTCATCCAACTCTCCCGCCTGCTCTACCTCGTCGTCGCAAGCATCGACGGCACCCGCGACGCCGAAACCATCTCCCACCGCGTCAGCGGCCGCTACGGCGCCGAAGTCACCACCGACAACATCCTCCACCTGGTCGAACACAAACTCACCCCGCTCGGCATCACCCTCCCCCCCGGCAGCCACTCCGACGAGATCACCGCCCCCCGCTCCGACCTGCTACTGGCCCTGCGCGGCCACAAAACGATCTTCCACGAACGGCACGTGGCCCGCATCGCCGCCGCCCTCGCCTGGCTCCACCGGCCCTGGATCGTGGCACTGGCCCTGACCGGCGCCATCGCCATGGACATCTGGCTCTTCGCCGTCCACGGCGCCATGACCGCCGTCCTGCAAGTCCTCGAACAACCCCTGTGGATGCTCATCATCTTCCTGCTGACCGTAGCCTCCCTCCTCTTCCACGAATTCGGACACGCCTCCGCCTGCCGCTACAGCGGAGCAGTCCCCGGAAAAATCGGCTGCGGCATCTTCCTCATCTGGCCCTCCATGTACACCGACGTCACCGACGTCTACCGGATCGGGAAAACCGGCCGCCTCCGCACCGGACTCGGCGGCGTCTACTTCAACATCATCTTCATGCTGGCCCTCACCGCCGCCTACCTCCTCACCGGCCAGCCCTTCCTCCTCGCCGCCGTCTACCTCGCCCACTTCGAAGTCCTCGAACAACTCATGCCCGCCGTCCGCCTCGACGGCTACTACATCCTCGGCGACCTCGCCGGCGTCCCCGACCTCTACGGCAAGATCAAACCCATCCTCCTCAACCTGCTCCCCGGCAACCGCCACCCCGACGCCGCCGCCCAGGTCGCCGACCTCAAACGCTCCGCACGCACCATCGTCACCGCATGGGTCCTCACCATGGTCCCCCTCCTGCTCGCCGAAGCCGCCTACGCCCTGTGGAACCTCCCCCGCCTGCTCACCACCGCCGCACGCGCCCTGCACGACCAAACCCTCGGCACCACCACCGCCTTCACCACCGGACACACCACAGCAGGCATCGTCGGCACCATCGGCACCCTCATGCTCCTATGCCCCCTCGCAGGAGGCACCTACCTCACCGCCCGCCTCACCACCCGCCTCTACCGCGCCACCACCAAAGCAACCCACGGCAAACCCCTCCTCCGCCTCACCCTCGCCGCCACCACAACCGCCGCCTGCGCCATCCTCGCCACCGCCTGGACCCACGGCCTCACCCCCCAACCCCTCCCCACACCCACCCCCGCCACCCCCGCCCTCCAACCCCGCACACCCACCACCCCCACCCCCACACCCACCCCCACACCCACCCCCACACCCACCCCCACACCCACCCAGCCCACCCCCACCCCCCACCCCACACACCACACCCCCACCCCCACAACCACCCCCACACCCACCCTCACCCCCACCCCCCACACCACCCACACACCAACACCCACCACACAACCCACCACCACCCCCACCCCACCCACCCCACCACCAAGCCACACCCCCACCCCCACACAAACCCCCACCCCACCCCCACCCACCACAACCACCCCACCCACACCCAACCAACCCTGACCCCCCACCCCCTCACCCCCTCACCCCCTGACTACAACACCCCTGCCCCACACCCCCCACCCCCAACAACCACCCCACCCCACACCACCTTCACCCCACCCAGGAGAAACCCATGCACCACCGCAAACCCCGCACCCTCACCACCACCAAAGCCACCCGCCTCGGCGCAGCCGTCACCGCCGGCCTCGCCATCACCGCCGTCACCACCACAGCACGCGCCACCCCCACCCGCACCATCCCCCGCGCCGCCATCGCCGTCGACAACGCCTACAGCCACGCCAACAGGACCCACGTGAACCAGACCGACACCACCTTCACCATCCACCAATACGGCCCCACCACCGCCGTCACCGCCAACAACCGCGCCACCGCCATCTCCGCCGGATGCACCCCCGACAACCCCTGCCGCTCCATCGCCCTCTCCTACCAAATCATCACCACCTCCGGCCCCAACGCACGCCTCATCAACGCCACCAACCTCAGCCGATCCATCAACAACCACTGCCCCACCTGCCAAACCCTCTCCGCCGCCTACCAATTCATCATCGCCACACCCCAACAACTCACCCTCACCCCCCAAGCACGCACCCAACTCAACAACATCAACCACCAAATCAACACCCTCCGCACATCCCACCTCCCCATCAACCAAATCACCCACCAAGCCGACCAACTCGCCCAACAAATCAAAACCATCCTCGACCACGAAACAGCACACGCCCCCCACCCCCACACCACCAACCCCCAAACCAACTTCACCCCCACCGTCACCATGCACCGCCACATCCGCTAACCCACCCCCCAACCAACCCGCCACAACACCACCCCCGACCAGCAACCACTAAACACCCCCCAACCAGCGATTGATGTGTGTCGTTGACCGATGCCCAGTGGGCGAGGATCAAGCCGTTACTGCCGGACCGGACACCTCGGCCGGGTGGGCGGTGGCAGGATCACCGGCAGGTGATCGACGCGATCGCGTTCAAGTACCGCACCGGAACACCATGGATGGACCTGCCCGAGCACTTCGGCTCGTGGAAGGGCGCCCACAATCGGCCGCAGATGTGGGCCGCCGACAGCACGTGGGAGAAGGTCTTCACCACCCTCCTCGCTCAGGCCGACGCCGAAGGTGACCTCGAGTGGATCGTCTCGGTCGACTCCACCGTCGTCCGTGCCCACCAGCACGCCGCCGGGGCCCGTCGAAAGGGGCCCCGGCCGGTGAGCCGGACGACCATGCCCTCGGACGGTCCCGCGGCGGGCTGACCACAAAGATCCATCTCGCTGCGGACAGCCGATGCCGTCCGCTCGCGTTCGTTCTCACGCCCGGACAGGCCGGTGACACACCCGCCCTTTCCCCAGGTCATGTCCCGATTGCGCGTGCCACGGCCGATCGGCCGGTCCCGGACCACCCCGGACGTGGTCCTGGCCGACAAGACACCCCATACAGCTACTCGGTCAAGCGGCCGACGCGAGTGGGGAACACGTTGGCCGGTCGAAGGCGATGGCCTCGTCGAACAACTGGTGAGTTGCCAGGCAGTGATGGAGTTGGCCGAGCATGCGGTTGAACAGATTGCGGAGGGCTGCGTGGTAGCGAACGCCCCTGCCGCGCCGGTGGTTGTAATGAGCGTGGGCCCCGGGAGAGGCAGTCAGCGCAGCGAACGCCCAGTGCCGGCCGGTCGCAGCCAGGCGGTTGTTCTTGATCCGACGGTGCGTGACATGACGACTCTTGCCGGACTCCCGGGTCACTGGCGCGCTTCCGCATAGGCTTTCAGGTCGCCGGCCCGGCCAAACCGGGAGCGGTCGTCGCCGATCTCGGCGAGTATCCGCGCGCTGGTGAGCGTGGCCAGTCCGGGGAAGCTCGTGATGATCTCCGCATCGGGATGCTGGAAGAACAGCTCCTCGATGTCGTGCGCAAGGTCGTCGCACGCGTGGCAGGCCGCGTCGAGCTGGGCGAGGAAGGCTAGCGTCTGGCGTCCCATTGCCTGCTCGGCGAGACCTCCGCCCCAGTACCTCGTTGGCCCGCTCGAGCTGGGCGTTCTCCTGCCGTGGGCGCGGCGTAGGACGGCCGGGACGCTCTCGTCGGTCTCGGTCCACATGGCGGTGTCCGCGGCGAGGAGTTCGCGCAGCAGGCGGGAGGTCGACGGTGGGCAGCCCGTCCGCACCCGGGAACCACCGGCTGCTCAGCCGGGACCCGAGACGCAGGCGCATGCCCTGACCTTGGAAGTGGTCGGCCAGCACAGCCAGGTTGGACTGCACACAGTCCAGGAGGTCCGCCCGGACCGCAGACAGGGCCGCGGGCCGGCGCCTCGCGCCCGGGAGTCGGTGTTCTTCTCTGTCGCGCTGCACACATCCCCCATCGGGTCGGCCGCGAACGGCCGGTCGATATCGGTACAGCGGGCCACAGGGCGGCCTTGTCGCCCCGTGCGCTTTCGCACATGGGTCTGCCGCTCGGCACCGCTCAGCACTGCTACCGGGAAGCGGTCTCCGCTACTGCATCCACTTCCGCTATGCGGAATACTTCACCCGCATCACAACATCACGCTGAGACGCCTCAACAGCCAGGACCATGCTCAGCGATCCAGGTCACTTCCTCCAACCGACCTTCCGGATGGACCGGTTGACGTCGCCGAAGCGGCGCACTTACAGTCGGCAGACTTTCCGCAATACGAACAGTTGTTTCCGCAATATGAATATGCGCGAGGAGCGCCATGCAGGACTTCGGGGCACTTGACCCGATCAACGCATCCACGGCCCGGTTCATCGCCACCGTCACCTCCCTCACCGATGCCCACGTCGGCTCACACACGCTGGTCCCCCCATGGACCCGCGGCCACGTCATCACCCATGTCGCCCGCGCCGCCGAGAGTCTGTGCCGACTGCTCACCTGGGCACGCACCGGCGTGGAGACACCGCAGTACACGAGCATGGAAGCCCGTGCCGCCGAGATCGAGGCCGGAGCCCGGCGTCCCGTCGCCGACCTGGTCGCTGACCTCCGGGACACCGCCGTCCGCTTCGACGAGGCCGTGCGCGCCCTGCCCCCCGACGCCTGGCACAGCGAGGTGCGGATGCGCACCGGCGAACTGCGCACGCCCTCCACCCTCGTCCCCACCCGGCTGCGCGAACTGGAGATCCACCACGCCGACCTGGACGCCGGCTACCGCTTCGCGGACATACCGGCCGACGCCGCCCAGTGGATCACCGGCGACATCGTCGAGGCACTCGCCCGACGGCCGACGACCCCCGCGCTGCGTCTGGAGGCGACCGACACCGGGCTGGTCCACGCCATCGGGACCGGTGGCCCCGCGGTCAGCGGACGGCAGTCCGACCTCCTGGCCTGGCTCAGCGGCCGCTCCCCCGGTACGGGGCTCAGCGCCTCCGGCGACGGCAAGGTCCCGCCGGCTCCTTTCTGGATCTGAACGGCGCCCCACGTCCCCGTCCGGGCTCCGCTCCACCCGCTTCACGAAAGGACCGATGACCGGCATGGTGACCGTCCGTGAGGAGGTCCGGCCCCTCCCCCGCGCTCGGCCGAGTGTGAGCGGAGGGGCCCCCGCGGCCCGCCTGTTGCACGAGTTCCTGCTGACGGGCGCCTCCCTGGCACCCGACCGGACAGCCATGTACGAGCTGGGCGAGGGAGGCGTGCCGCACACGTTCGGCTACCGCGAACTGGAGCGGCTCGTCCACGGCTACGCAGCCGGGTGGCCCCGAAACCGCCGCACAGGCGCAGACGAGGAGGATCGCGGTCAGCAAGTACCAGCGGCCCCGCCTCGCACGCGGGGGCGGCAGGGCTGGGCCTCCTCGTGATCGTTGGGCTTCACACCCCAAAGATCACGAAGCCCGTGCCTGCTCTGCTGTGCACCCCAACCGCCAGCCCCCGGAACTCGCCCAAACCCTGCCGCGGGACCGCGATCGACCCGCAGCCCGAACGGTCAGTCTTTCGTAAAGGCCGCTGGTCCATCCGGTGCTGAAGAGCAGGATCAGCGGCGTGCAGATGACTGAGTCGTTCGCCACGACAACCGCCGCCGTAGCTCCCGCGATTCTGATCGCCGCAGCCCTGGAGGTCACTGCCTACCAGAGAGCCATTCAGGGATGGGTTGCCCACTTAGTGCAGGAACTCGAACCGGAACTCCTGCCACTGCTGGATCACTCCGTCGACGACCGACGAGCAACGATAAGACGGGTGGTGGAGGCCCACGCCGTAGGCATCGGACTCGGCATGATGAAGGTGGCTGTCCGATGGGCGGCTGGCTTCCTCTGGGTGGCGATCATGGTGGCACAGGCGGCGGTCACGATCATCTGTCTGGCGTGGCTTGCGGACCCTAAGCACCCAGCGGACCCTGAACATGCAAGTGCCTGCCTGTTCGTCGTTGGAGCGGGCGCTGTCGCTGTCGCCTCGTTCCCCATGTACCGGCTGATGAACGCACCGTGGATGCTGGTGGGGGAACGCATGATCGAGATCCAACTGCGCTATCGCCTCGCGGAGGCCCGCCGGCAAGCCCTGCAGAGTGACGCGACCACCACTGGAAGTGGCGACTCGACGGCAGCATCTGCGAGTTGATCACACCAACGAGGGGCTACACGCAGCCTCGCACCGGGCTGGCCTACGATGCCAGGGCTGCAGCCGCGTAGGGGATGCAGTCGTCCGGCCTCGGGGAACAACGGAACAGCCATTAGCCTCGCGCCTTCATGAAGCGGGCTGCCCGACAGGCGGTCAGATAAGCGATAAGCGCCTCTGAACAGCGAGAATGAGGATTGCTGAGGTCCTTGTTCCCGCCCCTGTCGGAGGCACTCTCCAGGTGAAGCAGCCTACCGGGTCCTACCCCCGAGTCCGGGACGACGGCCGAGCCGTGGTCTCGCAGGCCGGTTCGGTCCTGCCGCTCGAAACGTCCGCAAGATCGGCCTTTACTCCGCCCTTCGACAAGGACCTGGACGAGCGCATCCTCGTGCCGTACTCGGTGGAGTCGGCGCTGTCCGGCATCAAGCGCCACGAGGACCGGATGTGGTAGCGCCGAACCCTCACCGTCCCGCGCAGCTGGACAGCTGTGCCCGGTCAGCGACTCCTCATGCACTTCCAGGCCGTGGACCACGACACCAAGGTCTGGGTCGACGGCCACGAAGTCGCCGCCCACCGAGGCTGCTACGACGGGGCCTCCGCGGACGTCACCGACACGCTCAAGGGCACCGGCCCGCAGGAGGTCGTGGTCGGCGTCACCGACGAGACCGACAAGACCTGGCAAACAGCGCAATGTGGCCGACCACGGCTGGGGCCCGTCCCACCCGTACCGGAGGGACGGCGGTTCACAGGGGACGACCTGACCGGCGGCCGCAGCGACAGCCTCGTCGCCTGGGGCGACTCCGAGGCGATCAACAAGCGCATCCGCGCGCGCCACCAGGCGGGGGCCGACCACGTCTGCCTGCACGTAGTCGCCCGCTCCTCCATGCCCCGGGCCGAGTGGCGCGAACTGGCCCACCTCATCCCCTGAACCCGTCCAAGTCCTGGACAGGGCTCATGCGACGCAGCCGGTATCGA
>NZ_JALLIN010000072.1 GCF_023630175.1 Streptomyces cellostaticus
CGCCAGACGACTTTGCCGGAGCCCTGGGGATCAACGACCGAGTGACCGGTCAGGACCGAACTGGACGTAGTTTTTCGCGTCACTGACCACTTTGAGCCAAGTAGAGATCTCCGTCCCTTCCGTATCAGATACTGCTCTGACTCTCGGTAGTTGCAGGCATATGTCGCCCCGGGAGCTGGGTGGGGACGATGTCGGGAGTGAGATGCAGCTGATCCGTGCCGAAGTGATCAACTTTCGCGCCTTGGAGAGAGTGGACGTCCGGGTTGATCCGAAGGCCACCCTGATTGTCGGACGCAACAACAGCGGCAAGACATCGTTCGTCAATCTCTTCGAGAAGTTCTTCGGTGAGGAGGACACAAGGTTTGTCCTGGAGGACTTCTCCACCTGCCGTATCGCCGACATCGAGCAAGCGCGGCAGATTTTCGGAGAGGCACAGACGCACGCTGACCGGGGCGACACGGAGACGAGCGAGGACCTGCGGGCCAAGGCGTACGACCTCGTCCCGGCCATCCGGTTGGTCCTTACCATCGAGTACACGGAAGACGACGACCTCGCGCCGCTCACGGGTGTGATCCTCGACCTGGACGATGCCTGCTTCGAGGTCAAGATCGAGGTGGCTCTGGAGGTTGCCCGCCCGCACGACTTCCTCAAGGATTTCTGGTTGGCCAGCCAGCGGAAGCCGTTCGATCGCATCAAGTGGCTGCGCAAGAACTTCTCGGACTACTTCGCCCCGGCCTACCGAGCGGTCAGTCCCTTGGACGATAACGTCCGCAAGGAGATCAAGCGCGGCGCCGCCGAATCCATCCTGTCGGTGAAGTTCGTCTACGCGCAGACCAAGGTGGACGACACGCCGACCGACAAGGCCCGCACGTTGTCGAAGACGTTCGAGGCCTACTACAAAGTCAACAGCGGGCAAGAGGACCGTCACCAAAGCATCGAGCAGATCGAGACCGCTCTGGCGTCCGCCTCGCAGCAGCTCGACGACAACTACGCCACGCTGTTCGACCCGATCTTCGAGGACCTGCGCACCTTCGGGGTGGGCACCATCACCCCCGTCCAGAAGCCCCGCATCGTCTCCCTCATCGAGGCCTCAGGCATCCTGCGCGGAAGTACCCGCATCCAGTACCCGTCCGGGGACGACGGCTTCCACCTTCCCGAAGGCCACAACGGGCTGGGCTACAGCAAGTTGATCTTCACGATCCTGCAGGTCATCAGCTTTCACCAGACCTACGAACGGACCACACCCAAGCCGGCGCTGCAGGTGCTGTTCATAGAGGAGCCGGAAGCCCATCTGCATCCACAGATGCAGGAGACGTTCATCAAGAACATCCAGGAATTCATCGACCGCAAGACGGGCTGGAAGGTGCAGGTGTTCATCACCACGCACTCCTCCCACATCGTCGCCAGCAGCGGCTTCCAAACCGTGCGCTACTTCGACCGTTCCGATCCGCAGCTCACGGTCAAGGACCTCTCGACCTTCCAGGCAAACGTCAAGGCCACCCCGCAGGGCGACGAGACCATGCGCTTCCTGCGCCAGTACATGGTCCTGCACCGGTGCGACATGTTCTTCGCCGACAAGGTGATCCTTATCGAGGGCACCGCGGAACGCCTGCTGCTGCCCGAGATGGTCCGACGCTGCGCCAAGGCGCTGCTGCACCAGTACGTATCGGTCATCGAGGTCGGCGACGCCTACGCCGTCCGCTTCCGGGAACTGCTCGCCTTCCTGAACGTCAAGACCCTCGTCATCACCGACATTGATTCCGTATGCCCGAAACACCGCAAGGCCTGCCCACCCGGCCAGGGGCAGACAGTCACCTCGAACCAGACGCTCAAGAACTGGCTGCCCGCGAAGTCCGGCATCGCCGAGCTGCTCGCCACCGACCCGGCCGAGAAGGAGCAGGGACACGTCCGCGTCGCCTACCAGATCCCGGAGAGAGATTCGGGAGTCTGCGCGCGGAGCTTCGAGGATGCCTTCATCATCGCCAACGCAGAACCCCTCGCGCGTGACTTCCGCCAGCTCGCTCTCAAGGCGGCCTTCGCCAAGGAGGTCGGGGCCGACCCCACCGCTGACCACATCGAAGCCAAGGCCTACGACATCGCACAGCAACTCAGCGACCACAAGACCGACTTCGCCTTCGACGTCATGCTCCTGGAGGACTGGGCTGTTCCCCGCTACATCGCCGAAGGACTGCAGTGGCTCGCCTAGACACCCTCGAGGCCGTCGCCACGGAGATGGAGGCCCGGCGCAGCTTCCTCGTCGAAGCAGGAGCCGGCGCCGGCAAGACGACCACCCTGGTCCGCACCCTGCAGGACCTCCTGAACCACCACCGCACAGACCTGGAGGCACACGGTCGGCGGATCGCCTGCATTACATACACGAACGTCGCCAAGAAGAAGATCCACGAACGCATCGCCGCGGACCCCCTCGTCGACGTCGGCACCATCCACGAATTCCTCTGGAGTGCCATCCAGCCCTACCAGCGTGAACTCTGGCTGCAGATCCTCGACTACAACAAGGACCTGACCAAGCCCGAAGACCTCGATGACGTCACCGCTCCCCCAGCGATCGAGTACTCCGACCGCGGGCGCAGGCTGAGCGAAGGGCGCATCTCCCACGACGACGTCATCGCGCTGTCGCTCCGCCTCGTCACAGCACACCCCAAGCTCATACGCATCATCGCCAGCAAGTACCCCATCATCTTCGTCGACGAGTACCAAGACACCTCACCCAAGACGATCCAGCTCCTACTGGACCACCTGGCGGGCGCCGGCCACGAGAACTGCGTGATCGGCCTCTTCGGCGACTCCATGCAGAAGATCTACGAGTCCGGCGTCGGAGCGGTGAAACGCCCCGGCCTCCTAACCGAGATCACCAAGCACGAGAACTACCGGTGCTCACCTCCCGTCGTCGAGGTGCTCAACCGGATGCGTCCCGACCTCATCCAGGACGCCATCGGCGACCAGCAGACAGGCGAGGTCCACCTGTTCCTCAACACCGACACCCCAGCCGGCCCTGAGCGGCTCACCGCCGCCGAAGCAACACTTGCCCAGAACGGCTGGACTCGGGAGAACAGTAAATATCTCCTGCTCACTCACCGCAGGATCGCGGGCACACTGGAGTACGCCAACCTCCTCGAGGAGTACAGAAAGTTGAGCCGGTACGGCCCCGACGACCTCATGGCACGCAATGAGCCCTACATCCAGTACCTGACGCGCGTCGAGGCCGTGAGCACGGCCTTCCGCAACAACGACTTCGCGGAGCTGACCAGCCTGTTGGACGAGGGACGGACACGGATTACCCGTCACTCCGACAAACGCGCCATCAGTCAGGCCATCCGTGCACTCGACGCCGTACGTACGAGCGGCACCATCGGCGACGTGCTCGACCTGATGGGCGACGGCCACCTCCTCGCCACGCCAGGAAAGCTCAAAGACCTCGAACGCCGCAGAACCGCAACGGGTCTCAATGAGCGCGACCAGCGACGGGCGGATTTCTCGAACAACCTCCGCAACGTGGCCTACCGGGAAGTCATCAGCGTCACACACTTCATCGACGAACTCACCCCGTTCTCAACCCAGCACGGTGTCAAGGGCGACGAATTCGAGAACGTCGTGGTGGTGGTCGACGACAGCGCCTGGAACAGGTACAACATCGGCAAGATGCTCGCAGGCACCGACAAACCCGACCGTACCGAGCGCTCACGCAACCTGTTCTACGTGTGCTGCTCGCGAGCCCAGCGCGGCCTGGCCGTGGTTTTCGTCAACGATCTCCCGGAAGGGGCGGAGTCCACACTTCAAGACTGGTTCGCTTCAGGGATCATCCATCCTTGAGATAGGCCCTAGCGTGATGCCTGCGGGCCGGCGGATCCCAAGATCCTTCACGGAATTTCGGTCTGAATCAAATCCAACGAGTCTCATCAACGACCGAGGCGAGCATCGCGCTGTTCGGGTAGATGGAGGGCATTTACAACTCCCGGCACAGCCGGAAATGGCTCCGCTACCTCAGCCCACCGAGTTCGAAGGGAAGCACCACACCGACCAGGCAACGGCCGAACGCGCTCTGACCATCCGATAAAAGTACCCACCGCACGCCGGAATAACCTCAGACAGCACCCTCGGCCACATGGTGGTTCGCTTGGACGGCGCCCCCCTCGATCCCATACATATGGGTCCAGATCAAGAGCGGCGTCGCCCATTGCCTCGCTTACCCCGAACGAGCTCCGCGGCGACCCACTGCTCGAATTCGCTGATAGGGACTACTGGCACGTTGGAGGCAAGCACTCGGGGAGCCATAAGATCCCTGCTGGTGACGATGGCGGATGTAACAGTCCAGCTGGTGCTATCGCGATCTCCAAGGAAGTGAGTCAACGTCGCCGCAAGGTTTTGGCGTATCCACTCTGTGCGGCGACCAAGTTTGAAAAGGGCACTTTTGTCGCCGCGCAATAGAGCATCGGCTTCGTTGGCCATTTCGGTTGGATTACGTGACATCTCGAAGTCCTTGGCTTCGATAACGATAATCACGCGTCTAGCCGCGTTGATACCAAGCGCATCGATGTCGCCCAGATCGTGACCCTCGACTGACGTGAGTCTACGTCCCGCGATTTTGGAGACACCCTTGACAGCGAGGGAACAGCCTCCAGCCCTGAGTGTGTCGACGACATGCGCTTCGAAGGCCTTGTTCTCGTCCTGCCGAATCACGCCCAGCAGTTTCTTCATCGGCGATGACGTGCTGCGCAACCGTCCGGAGTAGATGAGGTTGACCCAATACGAGCCACTGCTCCAAGTGTGTCTGGCTCCCCAGACGAGTTGAGAGCCGTCCCCTGTGCCCACACGGATAAGCGGGCGTCGAACGTACGACCATTCACGGTTGTAGCGCCACGGCCACGCATCGGAGTTGACAGAAAGGAACTTGGCCCGGGGACGCAGTGTGAGCCGATCGAGGAAGGTCTGCGCTTTCTCATGTTCCCAGTGCAGCGTCGTGGACAAGTGATCGGCAACAACCGACTCTGCAAGGGTGTAGGGCTCTGACTGGCAGCGTTCATACCCCAGAGCGATGACCTCGCCGACCCCCTGGGCCAAGTCGGTGAGAGAGAAGCCGAACTCGGCGACCATTGCTTCTTCTACCTGCGGGGTGGGCCCTTGGGGCTCGGCTCCCCGGCGGGAATGACGAGTCGGTGCCGTAACCAGGAGTGCCTCTGCTCGGGCTGTAGCAAGGGCGTTGGAGCCTGATTCGTATTGGTCGCCGCGGGAGACACCGAGTCGGCCGGAGGCCAACAAGGCAAGTTGAGCGTCTGAGAAGTCATGGTGAATGGCTTCCGAGAGAGTGGCACGAGAGATGAGTTCTGCAGACAACGCCATGAGGTGGTCGTACGTGTCCAGGGTGAGTGACGAGTCTCCCCTGGGAGGTTGGGCAGCGACGTATTCGATGAGGAATCGGCTGGCCTGAGCCGCTTCCACTTGGCGCTTGGTGGTCCTGACAAGGTTCTCGGCCGGCTGGCTTGCCTCTCCGAAGCAGGCAATGCGCGATGGGAGGATTTGGTCGTTGAAGGCCTCGTCGTACAGAAGCGCTTCGTGCCGCGAAATCAGCGACTCGACGAGTCCCTCGGCCGCCAGACCGGCCACCATATCCTCGATGAGCGCGAAGTAGTGCCCCACGACCTTCTGCAGAACCTGGGTACGCTCTTCCGAGGGGATGGTCCCCACTGGCGTACCGGCGCTACCTAGGTACCGGCCCAGCTCGTCAAGAACCGTGGCGGAAGCGGCAGGTTGTACCAGTCGAGCCATAGGGAGTGGTCCGGGACGCAGCGGAAGGCGTGGGTTCAGTTCGACATGCAACATCTGTTTGGGACCCTCGGGTGCCAGTTGATCGACGAGCGCGTCAAGATCCTCGTCCGCCAATCCGGCGGTTTGCGTGATGCCTTCAAGCAGGGCTCGTAGCAGGATGCGGTCGGCGCCATTTGCGTCTGCGAGAAGGCTGGCCATCCCCTCCGCGTAGAGGCGCAGATCGACGAGCCCAGGTTCGGCGCCACGGACGCCGACCCAGGGACGTTCACATTCGGTACCAGGATTGCCGTCCAACGCAGCCTGCCACGCTGAGGGATCGTCGAAGGAAAGCCTGACGTATAGCTCGTCAGTAGACGCGGCTAGCGGCAAGAACTCGGGGCGGGTGGTGGAAATCTGCCAGGTCCAGAAGGCTGCTGCTTCTACCGTCAGGTGATGGAAATCCTCCAGCCCGTCGGCAACCTCATGGTCGCCAGCACCCAACCACACATTTACGTCTGGGACTTCGACGAGTCTCCCCACCTCGGGTACGTCTGCAAGAGGTCGATAGATCGGCGCCGTAGACGTGCCGTATACGGAAGCCACCGGCACGAAGGCAGGCCTCTGCGGGCTGGGAACGTCATGACGATCGTAGCGTTGCTGAACTTCAATGCGCAGCGCTCGAGAGTGGTCCTGTTCGACGAGAAGCATCGTAGGTCTCGCGTCGTCTGACAGGTAGTAGCTGTACTCGCAGTTCCGGTAGAGCCCGTAGTTGTCCAGTGCGCTCCACGACTGCACACGAGTCGTCTCGTGCAGCTCCGTTTCCGCTTGCGCAAATCGCCATAGGAACAAGGGGTCTGAGCCGTCCAGCTCTGCCATGACCTGAAGGTCGCTGAGAGAGGTCACGACGACCGGGCCGGTGCGACGCTGGGCGGCGAGTCCCAAGAACGAGGATCGGCCTACGCCTTCGTTGATGATGAGGCGAAGAGTGCACGCGTCCTCGGGAAGAGGCGGGCCGACAGGGTCAATAACGCTCTGCACCCGCAGACCGAGATCCCGGACGGGCCAGTGACCTGCCGGATTGGTGTCGTCGTAGTCGGACAGGTCATCCATGACCACGGCAAGGTCGAGGATCTTGTCCTCAGCAAACGTGAAGGTGCGGCGGGTGATCAGGTCGTCACTCACCTGTTGAGCCGGCTCTTTCGGGGCCGCACCACACAACGTCAAAAGGCGGCTGGTGTCTCTCATCGTCTGATCGCGCAGTAGGCGCGCAAGCTGGGGTCGGCACTCATACAACCCGGCTTGAACGATGAGTTCATGGCGCAGCGACGTAACCAGTTCGGACGGATTTGCAACGATCAAGCCGTCTTCCATGAGGAGAAGAGGTTTGAGTACGAGTCCATCGTCCGGCCCGGGTCCCGTGGTGAACGTGTGTTCGCCAGGCCGGATACCCCATCCAGCGAGGAGATCGGCGGAACTGGCTGGCAGCAGGTCAGACAGGTCGGTGAAGCGATAGCGGACGGCTTCCCGCAGGGCCGTGAGGTTCTTCTCTCCCGGAACGAACACCTCGTCGCCGTGTTGCTGCGGCGGAGCGACACCCCGGTGGAGCCCGGCCCGACACAACGTGGCGTCGCTCAACCTCAATGCCGTGTGCGCCCACAACTGTGTCTCCTTGACGAACTGCGCCGGCAATCCAGCCTGTCCGTCAGGCCCGAGGATGCTCCGCAGCATGAGATCGAGGGTGTGAGCACACCGTGATGTCAGTCCTTGCGCGACGAGACATGGCCCGCCGTGGAAGGAAACCTCGGCGGTGTACAGGTCGTCGTACAAGTCTTCTTGGGCACGGATCTGATAGCCGCTAACCAGGGGATCCTTGAGCAGCGCTCGGAGCTTGCTGGGTGACAGCCGGGGTGCATCCGGACGGCTGGGGAGGCACGCCCCGATGGAAGCAAGGCGCTGAAGCCTTACAAGGCGCGGAATGTTCTGAGGAATCAACTGCAGAGCGGCTGCCGACGCGACAAGCACGGGGCCATCTACATCGTGCCAAGGGCGGCCGGTCAAGCGGGCAGCGGTCACGCGCGTCTCCTAGGGCTGGCGGACGATCCTTGATGCAGCCGAAGAAATCACTGCGACCAGCAACAAGCGCCTCCGTGCGTCACGGTAGCGCCCAGGACTGACAACGGACGCCTGTTCCCAACCCCGAACGTCCGGCGCCTACGGGATCGAGTTCACCAGGCGCTCAGCATCGCCGGCGAGGAACCAGCTCACCCCGTCGCTCACTCACAGTGAGCATCCAAGCTCATGATTCGCCAACTATGCCTCCCATGATTTGCCAACAAGGATTCTCCACGCGCTCCCGACCTGCGCGTCTCAGTCCATGATTCGCCAACTAAAGTTCTCGGTCACAACCGGGGCGGGGCCCCGAAGGCGGCCGGCCTCGGACCCGAGTCGCGCGCCCCCGCCGGCCGGCGGTCGTGGAACGTCCTGGCGGGTCCCGAAGGTCCCGGCCCGGACGGGCACCTCTAGTGCTGCGACCGGAAAGGTTCACCGGCTCGCGGCGCCCGGCACGGCACCTCGCCGCGTTGTCGCATCACCCGAGTGCGTCCGGTACGCGGACGACGCTCCGTCTTGCGATGCACCGCACCGGACGCCGCGAGCCTTCCGGCAAACCCTTCCGGTCACAGCCCTAGACTCCGACGATGATCGATATCCTCGAGAACCTGGACCTGCTGGCCCGGCCGGACCTCGACCTCGCCGGTGTCGTGGTGAACGGCATCACCCTCGGGGCACCGGCCACCGCCGTTCCACGGCAGCGCATCGTGGGCGGCATGTCCTCCGTCGTCGCCCGGTACAGCGGTGGGAACCACGTCGAGAGCGAGTACTACGACGCCGATGGACGGAGTCTGACGCTGGACGAGGTCATCGAGGACGTGGTCCGCTCGGACGGGTTCCTCTACGGCACCGAAAAGATCAACTACAAGGTGCACGCCGGAGCGGTGGTCGGCTTCGCGATCAGCGGCCCGCATCTGTCCCACTTCGGGCACCTGTCCTCGTACGAGGAGTTCCTGACCGCGTTCGGCCGGCCCGACCGGACGCACGAGAACGAGTCGCACGGCGACCTCATGAGCTACGAGGCCTACTACTGGGGCGCCCGCAAGCACGTGACGTGGGACGTCTGGGAGAACCGGGTGAGCTTCATCAACCTGGGCGACTTCGAGGGGAACAGCGGCCCCTGAAGGCACGACCCGAAACGGACCGCTCGCCTCGCGGACCGGCCGCGGACCACCCACGGCACCGTGCGGCGGCCCGGCCGATTCACCTGGGGGTCACGTGCATCCCGCCCTCGGCCGGCACTTCGACCACCAGGGCTTGACAGGTCGGACGGCTTCGCCTCGGGCGCCAGTACACGGGACAGGTGCTCGCGTGCGGTCGCGGCGTCCCGCCGGACCAGGGTCGCGGGGGCGGTGTGGCCGAAGCCGCCGCGCAGACAGTCCACGAGTGCGTCCGGGCAGCCGCGGAAGTAGCCGCCCGGCCCGTTGACGGCCTCGCCGAGCGCCGGATGGAGCCCTGGTTCGTCCGTGATGTACCGGCCGTCCAGCTCGCAGGCGCGTCCGGCCCGCCGGTCCTGGTGCCCGAGCCTGCAGCCCCGCTCCCGGACCAGATCGAGCCAGGCTCCCGCCGCCGGGTGTCGAGCCCCGTCCAGGCGCCCGGGGGCGGCGGGCGGACCGGCGAGCCGGCGCTCCGGCCGGCCGGGGTGCCGGCGGCCACGGCGGTGCCAGGCCGGTGCCGGTGCCGGTGGCCGGGAGGCTGCCGAACGGGGTGATGCCGGCGGCGCCGGATCACGTCACGCGGGCGTCCGCGGCCGGCCCCCCGCCTTCCCGCGCGTTCCCGGCGCCGGGCAGCATGATACGGCGGGACACGACGAACGTCACCGGGATCGCCGCCGCGGAGGCGAGCAGGGGGGCGAAGCGGTTTCCGGCGTGCAGGACGTCCACGATCACGTACACACCCGCGGTGGTGACGAGGAAATTGGTGACGTTCGTCAGCGGGAACAGCAGGAATTTCCGCCAGGTGGGCCGCGTCCGGTAGGTGAAGCGCGCGTTGAGGAAAAAGGATCCGACCATGCTGAGCGCGAAGGCCAGGACGTGCGCGCCGAGATAGGGCATCCAGTGCAGGAACAGCAGGTAGAGGGTGTAGTACACGGCCGTGTTGACGGCCCCGACCACGGCGAAGCTCACGATCTGTCTCGATATCACGGCCTGTTCCGGTACCCCGGTCCGTCTCGGCGTCAAGGGATGAGGTCTTTCGTACGTTCCACGTCGGTCGCCTTCACCAGGAGGGTGACGGTATCTGATGGACGGCGGGGCGGGCCCCGGGCGCCCGGCCTTGACCTGGAGTGCGCTCCAGCTCCTAGCGTTCCGGTGACGGCGAACGGCGGCCGCGTCGCGCGGCGGCCCGGAAGGGGAGTACGGCATGAGCGAGAGCACCACCCGTGACGAGCGTTTCGCCCACGGCCTGGCGGTCCTGCGGAAGGTCGACGGCGAGGCCGGGCAGCGGGTCGTCGAGTCGCTCGCGGACGTCAGCCCCGAGCTCGGCCACCAGGTCGTCTCCTGGGCCTTCGGGGAGATCTACGACCGCCCCGGACTGGCGCCGCGCGAGCGCCAGCTCGTCACGCTGGGCGTGCTCACCGCGCTCGGCGGCTGCGAGGCGCAGCTCGACGTGCACGTGGGCGCGGCCCTGAACGTGGGCCTCACCCCGGAGGAGATCACGGAGGCGCTGCTGCACTCCGCCGTCTACTGCGGCATGCCCAAAGCGCTGAACGCCACGTTCGCCGCGAAGAAGGTCTTCGCGGAGCGCGGGCTGCTGCCGGTGGGGCGGCGGCCGGCGGCCGGGGACGCTTCCGCGTGACCGCGGGGACGCGGCGGAGCCGGCCGGGGGCCGTGGCGGCAGCCGGGCGCTGACCTCGGCGAAGGGCACGGGCACGTCCGCGGCGCGGGCGCACCGGGGCGGACGGGGGGCCGCTCGTAGACTCGGGGCATGCAACCGCTGACGCCCTGTCCGATCGCGCCCGGCCCTCCGGCCGTGGTGCCGCCCACCCGGTCGCCGGACGCTCCACGACCGGGGTCCCGGCCGGGCCGGCGGTGAGCGGGGTGCTGCCCGTGCCCGACGTGCTGGCCCATCTCGCCGGGCGCTGGCGCGTGGACCGGAGCGTGCGGGATCTGGCGGGCGGGGAGGCGGGGCACTTCACGGGCGTGACCGTCTTCGCCCCGCTCGACGGTGGCGGGCTGCTGCACGAGGAGTCCGGGGAGTTCACCTGGCGGGGCGTGACCCGGCCGGCGACACGGACCCTGCGGTTCCTGCCGGGGCGGGAGCCGGGCACGGCGGACGTGCGGTTCGCGGACGGCCGGCCCTTCCACGAGCTGGACCTGACCTCGGGGCGGTACGTCGCCGCCCACCCCTGCGCGGCCGACTTCTACCGGGGCGAGTTCACCGTGACCGACGCCGACCACTGGCGCACCGTGTGGCACGTGGGCGGACCGGCCAAGGACCTGGTGCTCACCACGGACTACGTGCGCGAGGGCTGAGCCAGGACGCCGTCGAGGCGCAGGTTCCAGCGGCCCGAGCGGCCCGTCACGGTGGTGACGGACAGCGGGCGGACGTCGATGTTCCAGTACGCGGCGGGTGGCGCCTTCAGGGCGTACACCAGGGCGGCGCGGATCACGGAGGGTTCCGCGACCGCGACGACCCGGTCGCCGTCGTCGACGGGGCGCGTCTCGAGCCAGCCGCCGATCCGGGAGATGAAGGCGAGCAGCGACTCGCCGCCGTGCGGGGCGGAACGCGGGTCGGCGAGCCACACGTCCACGGACTCCGGCTCGCGGGCCATCGCCTCGCCCAGCGTGAGACCGCGCCAGCGGCCCATGTCGCAGTCGCGCAGGGCGAGCTGGACCAGCGGGGCGCAACCGATGGCGTCGCCGGTGGCACGGCTGCGCGAGGTCGGTGAGCAGTAGCGCAGTTCGGCCGCCGACAGCGGCAGCAGGTCCCCGGCGGCGCGCTGCACCTCGTCCCAGCCGGCCCGGTCCAGCGGCCGGTCGTCCTCGAAGCGCTCCGCGAGCAGCGGGGAACTGCGCGCGGCGGCGACGAACGTCACCCGAAGTGGCATGCGGTGATGGTGAGCCTCGGGGTTACGGAGGTCAAGGGGCTCCGCCCGTCGGTCACCGAGGGTACGGACCGCTTCACTCAGAGACGCGCGCCATCCGCTGGTCCGGGTGGTCGACCGCACGGAAGCCGGGCCCGGTGCACGTCCCCCGCGCGTCCTCGACGGCCGGCAGGACGCGGCGCCGCAGCGGCGCAGGCGCCCGCGGGCCGGGCCGACGAACGCGGCGCCGCCCCCCTTGCCGCGTACGGCGGGGTCGGCGCACCCGGCGGCCGGTCAGTGGCGACCGGGCCGGAACACCTCGTCGCAGGCGGCCCGGAGCCGGCGCACCCCCTCCGTGATCTCCCCCGTGCTCGCGACCGCCGCGAAGCTCAGGCGGACGTGCCCGGCGGGGGGTTCGGCGCTGAAGTAGGGGCGGCCGGGCGCGACGGCGACGCCGGCGCGCAGGGCCGCGGCGGTGAGGGCGGCCTCCGCCTCGGGGCCGGCACCGACGGCGCGCGCCGCGCCGTCGGGGAGGCGGAGCCAGAGGTGGTAGCCGCCGGACGGGACGTGCGGCAGGACGAGTTCGGGCAGACGACGGGCGAGTTCGGCGGTCATGGTGTCGCGGCGCGCCTTCAGCTCGGCCGACAGGGTCCGCAGATGGCGCGGCCAGGCCGGGGAGCCGACGAGTTCCAGGGCCGCCTCCTGCAGCGGCCGGGGCACGAAGAAGCTGTCCACCACCTGGATGGCGCGCAGCCGTTCCAGCACCGGACCCCGGGCGGCCAGCGCGCTCACCCGGAGGCTGGGTGAGGTGGCCTTGGTCAGCGAGCCGACGTGGACGACGACGCCGTCGGGGTCGTCGGCGGCCAGCGGCCGGGGCAGCGGCCCGGAGTCCGAGTGCACCAGACGGCGCACGAAGTCGTCCTCGACCACGAAGGCGCCCGCCGCTCGGGCGATGCCCAGCACCTCGGCGCGTCGGCCGGGGGCGAGGACGGCGCCGGTCGGGTTCTGGAAGAGCGGCTGGCAGACGAGGACCCGGGCGCCGGTGGCCCGGAAGGCGTCGGCGAGCAGGTCGGTGCGGACCCCGTCCGGGTCGACCGGCACCGGTACCGGGCGCAGTCCGGCCGCGCGGGCCAGGGCGAGCATGCCCGGGTAGGTGGGGGACTCGACGAGCACCGGCGCGCCCGGCGGGGCGAGTGCCCGCAGGGCGGTGGCCAGCGCGGACTGGCCGCCGGCGGCGATGAGCACCTCGGCGGCGGTGACGGCGCCGCCGATGCCCCGCGCGAACCATTCCCGCAGTTCCGGCAGCCCTTCGAGCGGCGGTCTGCCCCAGGCGCCGGGCCGCCGCCCGGCCCGGGCCAGCGCGGCGGCCATGGCCCGCTCGGGTTGCAGGCAGGGGTGCGGATAGCCGCCGTTGAACTCCAGCACGCCCGGTGGCGGCGCGGCCAGTGAGACCGTGACCCCGGAGGCGTCCACGGTCCGCGGGACCAGTTCGGCTCCGTCGGCGCTCAGCGCGACCTCCTGCCAGGACGTGTCCCCGGCGGGCGCGGGGGCGGCGCGCGGTCCGGCCCGGAATGCACCGGCGCCGGGCCGGGTCACCACCAGGCCCTCCGCGGCGAGCTGGGCGAGGGCCCGGGAGACGGTCACGGGGCTCACTCGGAAGCGCTCGACCAGGGCCCGGCTGGACGGGAGCTTTCCACCGTACGAGTAGCGGTCCAGTTCCCGGCGCAGCCGTTCTGCCAGTTCACTCACGCTGCTACTCTGCTCCATGAGAGCACAGAGTAGCGCTACTGGAACCACTCCGATAGCAGTCACCACCCCCGCCGCCGAGCGCCGGGGCTTCGGTACCGGTCAGGCCGCACTCGGCGTCCTCGCCTTCTCCCTCACCTTCCCGGCCACCGCCTGGGGTCTGGAGAGCTTCGGGCCCTGGACGCTGGTCGCCGTCCGCAGCGTCCTCGCGGCGCTGGTGGCCGGCGGCTGCCTGCTGGCCCTGCGCGTGCCGCTGCCCGAACGCCGGCACCTGCCGGGGCTGGCGGTCGTCGCGGCCGGGGTGGTGCTCGGCTTCCCGCTGCTGACCACGCTGGCCCTGCAGACCTCCACCACCGCGCACGCCGCCGTGGTGGTGGGCCTGCTGCCGCTGACCACCGCCGTCTGCTCGGCCCTGCGCACCGGCCACCGCCCCGCACGGCGGTTCTGGCCGGCGGCGCTGGCGGGCGCGGCGGCCGTGGTCGCCTTCACCGTCGGCCGGAACGGTGGCGCGCTCACCGTCGCCGACGCCCATCTGTTCGGCGCGCTGCTGGTGTGCGCGGCCGGGTACACCGAAGGCGGCAGGCTGGCCCGGGTGATGCCCGGCTGGCGGGTCATCGGCTGGGCCCTGGTGCTGTGCCTGCCGCTGAGCGTCCCGGGCGCCGCGCTGGCGCTGTCGTACGAGCCGGTGACGCCGACCGTGCACGGGGTGAGCGGTCTGCTGTGGGTGGCGCTGGGCTCGCAGTTCCTCGGGCTGGTGGTCTGGTACCGGGGCATGGCGGCCATCGGCGTCCTCAAGGCCAGCCAGTTGCAGTTGGCCCAGCCGCTGCTCACACTGGTGTGGTCGGCGCTGCTGCTGGGCGAGACCTTCACGGCGGCCGCACCCCTGACCGCCGTCGCCGTGCTCGTGTGCATCGCCGTCACCCAGCGGTCGTGACGTGAGGAGGGCCTGCCGATGCGTGCATCCGTGGGAGACCAGCTTGTCCAGCACGGCAGGGTGGTCGGCCAGCACGACCAGGTGTCGGAAGTCGTCGAGGTGATGGGCACCGAGGGCAGCCCGCCCTACCGGGTCCGCTTCCCCGACGGACACGAGGCCGTGATGTCACCCGGCCCGGACTGCCAGATCAAGCACAAGGAGAAGGAACACCGGCTGTAGCTCAGCACGGGGTACTCGCCGGCTGCCGGTAGCGGTCGGCGATCACCCGTGCCCTCACCCCGGTCCGGTCCGCGGCCACCTCCCTGGCGGGCGGCGGGCGCGGGGCGTGGGGTGACACGACGGCTCCGCGGGTCCTGCCCCCGGCTGGTTCTCCGCCGTCGCCTCGTACAGCGCCTCCCCGACGTACGGCCGGCCCCGTCACCCCGGGCCGCCGACGCCGTCGGCGGCCGCCGCGGCGACCGTCCGGCGTGAGCCGGACCCTCGTGTCACCGCCCCCGTACGCTCCGGGTCCGCACCCTCACGGATCGTTTCGCGACCCAGGACGCCCCCACCCGCGCGATCGATCATCGATACTTGACGGTAACGTGCACGGTCGGAGCAGGCGCCGACCCGGAGTCCTGCCACACCCGGACAAAGCCGGAGAACCAGCGAAGGGGACGATGTGACCGACATCGAGCGCGTCGGAGTCGTGGGCTGCGGCCAGATGGGCGCGGGCATCGCCGAGGTGTGCGCCCGCGCGGGACTGGACGTGAAGGTCGCCGAGACCACCGGCGAGGCCCTGGAGATCGGCCGTACCCGGCTGCTCAACTCCCTGGCCAAGGCAGCCGAGCGCGGCAAGATCTCCGAGGAGGAGCGGGACGCCACGCAGGAGCGGCTGAGCTTCACCACGGACCTCGGCGAGTTCGCCGACCGCGACCTGGTGATCGAGGCCGTGGTGGAGAACGAGCAGGTGAAGACGGAGATCTTCCAGGTGCTCGACCAGGTGGTGACCCGCCCGGACGCGATCCTCGCCTCCAACACCTCCTCCATCCCGCTGGTGAAACTGGCGGTCTCGACCTCGCGGCCCGACCACGTCGTCGGCGTCCACTTCTTCAACCCGGCCCCGGTGCAGAAGCTGGTGGAGCTGATCCCGGCGCTCACCACCTCCGAGGGCACCCTCAGCCGGGCCCAGGCCTTCGCGGAGAAGCTCCTCGGCAAGCACGCGATCCGCGCCCAGGACCGCTCCGGGTTCGTGGTCAACGCACTGCTGGTGCCGTACCTGCTGTCCGCGATCCGCATGTTCGAGTCCGGCATCGCCAGCCGCGAGGACATCGACAACGGCATGGAGATGGGCTGCGCCCACCCGATGGGCCCGCTGAAGCTGTCCGACCTGATCGGCCTGGACACCGTCGTCTCCATCGCCAACTCCATGTACACCGAGTACAAGGAGCCCCTGTACGCCGCTCCCCCGCTGCTCCAGCGCATGGTCGAGGCGGGCCGGCTGGGCCGGAAGACGGGGTCGGGGTTCTACACGTACTAGCGAGTGCGGCGAGGCCGCCAGGTGGCGCTGTTCCAGGGCGAGTTCACCCAGACCAGCACCGGACTGGAGCAGGTACTCGGGTAGTTGTGAACTGGCCGCCAACACCTCGATGCCGATGAGGCGGCCCTGCTCATCGAAGTCGAGGTTGATCACGCCGTCAACGTCCACCGGATCGCAGGGGTACATGCGCGCGGAGTGCACGCACACTTGCGGTTCGGTGAGGTATGTGTACGCCTTCGAACGCGGCGAAGGCGTATGCGCTCCACCAGCTGACGCAGATGGCCGGGTGGGCGTCGTAGCGCGGGTTCTCGAAGTAATCGAGCCGCCGCAGCCGAACCAGAAGCTGGGGGCCAACGCCTTCAAGGACGGACGCCTCGATCTCGACGCCTGTACATCCGCGATGAACCGCGGTGAGTAGCCGTGGCCAGCTACTCACTCACAGCTTCTTTGGGGCGCTGCAACCGTGCCGCTTCGCTGAATGTGCGGCGAAGGTATCGAGTGCCTGGCGCTCGGAGGCGCTGGCTGTGGCGTGGGAGGCGAGCGGTTCGAGTATGTACAGCGCCGTGCCGGTGGGGCATGACGCGGTGGTCCAGGACTTACTGTCGTTGGTGCCGCTGGCACCGACGTAATCGTAGGGGTTGCGCCAAGGGTTGCGGCGTGGGGCGTTGATGTAGGGGCCGTAATAGGCGGCGAGGCGGAAGGTCGGTGTGCCTGCTGCGTTGGCCAGGAGGCACTGTTCGACGGGCGCCGCGCTGTCCGCTTCTGCCTCGTAGCCGTACGTGTTGATGCCCTTGCATGTGCCGGTTGCCGCGCCAGCCTTCTTAAGCTGCTCGAACGCGCCGGAAGGGGCACTGTGCACCGTGTCGGTGTGAGGCAGGGCGCACTTCTTCTGCGCGGCGGCCTGTTTCAGGGCTCGGGTGACCAGGACCGTCATGCCGTCGCGCTGTTCCTGCACGCTGCCGGTCGAGGGGGCCCGTGTGGCGGTCAGGCTCAGCACCAGGTCGTCGTCCGTCCCCTTCCCGCAAGGCAGGAAGGCGGTGGCGTAAGCATCGGTGCCGCTGCCGGCCGAAACCAAGGCCGGCCATCCTCGTCCTACGGGCACGAGCATCTCGGCGGGGTCGTGCGCGAGGATTTCGTCCGTGTCCAGTCTGATCGACGCGGCGTCCTGGCCACGTTGTACGGAGATCGTCAGAGATGCCTTTGTGTCGCCGGGGTCATAGGCCCGGCATCCTGCGCTGCCGGTGTCCTTGCCTGTGACACGGTCCGCTCCCAGTGCCTTCTGGACCTCGCCAGCGTCGACCAGTCCTCGGCATGCGTCGTCAAGCGCTCTCGTGTCGCGCCAGTCGTCGTAGATGCCGGTGGCGTAAACGATGCCGCCACCCACGATCAGCACAGCCGCTGCCGAAGCGCCGATGACGGACTTCCTCATCAGGACAACCCCCGATGCAGGTCGGCCAGGGCTTGGTCACGGGCTGAGCCGTAGTGCAAGTTCATGTAGTCCTGGAGGTAGTTCGCGGTGGGGTCCTTCGTGTAGTCCATTCCACGGGACTTCTCCCACTGCTGGACCAAGTCGAGTGCACCGTGGGACATGTCTCCCATCTTCTTGGCCACGCCAATGTTGGCGACCTGGTCCGCCTCGGCCTTCACGTCCTTGGACCATTCATAGGTGGCGGCGTCCACCATGCGTTGTGCCTCGTCTCCGACCACCGGGATCATCGTAATGGGCGTGCCGATGGCATGGTATGAGTACCGGGCCACGTCGTCGGCCCATCCCTTGCGGGCGTCGCGGTCGTCGAGGATGGCGTCAGCGCCGATGGCGTTGAAGACACCGGCCCCCATGCCCACGTCGGCGACCCGATTCTCCCAGTCCTTGTTGTTGCTGTAGGTCGCATCTGCCCCGGCTAGCGTGTGGGCGGCCTGGGCTCGTTCGGCGTCGTAGAGGTGGGCGAAGTTCTGCGGGTTGTCGGAGACGCCCCGCAACACGCGTGTCAGGGAGTCCTGGGCAACGTTGAGGTGACCTCCGTTGGCATCCTGGAACACCGAGCCGCCTTGCTGGTACCCGTAACGGGGGTCGTGCGTCAGAGTGTTGTGGGTGTCCGGGGCGTAGTCCACCAGGGCTCGGGCGATCGGGTCGCGCAGGTTGGCGGGGATGCTGTCGCCGTTCGTGCCCTGGTCGAGGACATTCACCGTCTGCTGCATGACGCGAGCTTCGGCCGCGCTGTGCCTGCCGTCGCTCTGGGCGGACGTGTCGCCAGCGGGATGGCCGGTGGTTCCCGCTTCGATCGCGGCACCGAGCCCCACGCGATTGTCGCCGTCGACGGTGTCACCCGAATCGACTTCCAGGTTTCCCCGCCAGTCAGTGGTGTTGACGACGTTCCAGTCTCGTTCCTTGAGGAAATAGTGAAGACGGTCGTGGGTGCCGCTCGCGTGCGGATCGAGATAGCCGGTGGCTGCCTCCGGGTCACGGCCCATGATGCCCAGTGCACCGTCAACCGGATCATTGGCGAACCAGCCGTCGCCAGTCTCGCCGCCGAAGCCGCCGCCGTAGAGGTCCCAGACGTTCGAGTTGTCCTTCTCCGTGGCGATTGCGCCATCGGTGACGTCGGCGAGGAACTGCGGGGAGTAGCCATGTCCCTGCTGCATCAGCGTGACCAGACTCTGATAGCCGCGCACCTGTTGGCCGTGTCCCTTGGCGACCGTATTGACCTTGTCCCCGGCAGCCTTGAGATCGTACCCGTCGGCGCCATGTTCCCTGAGGTCGTTGCCAAACTTGACGTAGAACTGGGCGCCGTCGGTCCGCAGCCAGTTGTCGAAGGCATCGTTGTAGCCCTTTGAACCGTAGGGCAGGTGCTTGCCGCTGGCGTCCTTGAAGCCCGGGACCTGGGTGGCGGTCGCCAGCGAGTCGGCCAGGCCTCCGTTGATCTGGAGGTAGACGTTCTTGTCCTTCGTGCCGTCGTAGTACGCCAGGTCGTCGATCTTGTTGGTGAGTTTGAGGGTCTTGTCCGCGCCGAGGGAGTTGAGGAGGGTCTGGCTGAAGACCTTGTCATGGGAGTTTTCGCGCATCAGGCGCTGCCACTCCTTCAGGTCGTCGCCGTCCAGCTTGTCGCCAGCCAGAATCACGTTCGCGTACCCCTTGGCCTCGCGGGCCTCGTACACCTCGATGTCGCCGACCGCCGAGCCATTGAACGTGTGGCTCTGCCCGTCGAAGGGGTCCAGGACGCGCTGGAACCAGCTCTTGATGCCGGCCGCTTCG
>NZ_JALLIN010000073.1 GCF_023630175.1 Streptomyces cellostaticus
GCGGCGCACGCCTCGGTCGGCCCTTCCGCCGCCGCGACCGGTGCCCCGGCCCAGCGGCCCACGCCGCCCGGAGACCCGGCCGGCGTCCTCGGCAAGCAGGCTGCCGACGGCGGCGCGTCGCGGCACGGCGACGCACACGCCATCTCCCTCGACGGCCGGGCGCCTCAGCGGCTCCTGCCCGGCACCACCGCGCGCGTCGACGCGCCAGTGACCCGGGAACGGCACCGGGACATCCCGCTCTTCCCCGGCTAGGGCCCAGGGCAGACCCCCGTCACCGACCTGCCGCGCGGGGCGCAGCAGGTCCGCCCGCCCGTCCGGGCCTTCTTCCGCGATCCTCTCCGCGATCCCCGGACGGACTCCAAGCCGTTTCCGAAGGACTGACGCACGCAATGAACAAGAACATCCGCCGTTCCATCGTGATCGCCGCCGGTGTGACCGGCGCCTGGGCGCTGGGTTCGGTCACCGCCAGCGCCGACGAACTGTCCTCCCCGTCGGTCTCCGTGCCGGACGCCGACAGCAGCACCAGCACCCTGACCGGCACGCTCACCGACACGGTCGACGGTGTCCTCACCGGCGTCACCGGCGTCACGGAGAGCGCCGGGGACACCGACGCCGCGCGCGACACCGGCGTCACCGGCACCGTCTCCCGGCTGACGGACACGGCCACCGACACCGTCTCGGGCACGGCGGCCGAGGCGCGCAGGCAGGCCGGGACCGTCACCGGCACCGCCGGCCGGGCCGGCCACCTGACCGACGCCGGAACCCCGACCGCAGGGCGGATCGAGGGCGACCGGGCCGTCGAGGGCGCGCGAGCCGCCGGTGCCGGCCGGCACCGGGCCGAGGCGCAGGCACCGGCCGCACCGCACGCGCAGCACCCGCGGGAGGCGGGCGACGGGCTCCTCGGCGGAACCACCGCCAGGGCCGCCAGGGTGACCGAGGCGGTCACCCCGCTCCCGGCCTCCACCGCCCAGGGCGGGATCGACTACCTCTTCGGCCCGCTCTCCTCCTTCGCCCCCGAGGTGGAGGAGGCGCTGGCCGCCGCCCGGACCGGGCTCCGGACCGCCGCGCCGGAAGCCCGCCTGCGGGCCGAGACCACCGTCGCCGGTGTGCCCGCACACGTCACCGGCACGGTCACCGGTGCCCCGCGGCGGGCCGTGGGCGGCGTGCGGGCGGTGCCGGGCACGGCCGCCGCGGTCGTGGACGAGACGACCGCCGCCGCCGTCCCGCCGGTGGCCGACGCCGCCGTGGACGGTGTGCTGCCGCTCGCCGGGCAGGCCGTGACGGGAGTCGTGCCGGCCGCCGGACACGCGGCCGAGGGCGTGCACGGCAGCGCCACGGGCGCGGTGACGGGCGTCCGGGACACCGCCACGGGCGCCGCCACGGACGCATTCGCCGCCGCCGGGTACGCGGTCGCGGGAGTCGGGGGCGCCGCCGCGGACGCCGTGGCGGGCCTGCGCGGACTCGCCGCGGACGCCGCGGCCGACCTGGACGGTGTCGGCGCCGGCGCCGTGACCGGGGCCGACGGCACCGCCAGGGGCGCGGTGGGCGGCGTGCACGATGCCGCCGGGTCCGCCGCGGCCGAGGTGTCCGGCACCGCCATGGGTGTGCCGGCCGACGTCCTTCCCGTGGCCGGCGGTGTGGTCGAGGGCGTCCCGCCCTACGCCGCCGGGCCGGCCGGACAGGTCGCCCAGGACACCGGTCACGCCGTGCTGCCGCCGGTCGCCGGGGCCGCCGTGCACGGGGTCGTGCCGGTCGCCGGGCGGGCCGTCGCGGACGCGGGGACGCTCGCGTACGGCGTGACGGGTGCGGTGGCGCCCTTCGCGACCGGAGTCGCGGGCGCCGTGCCGCCGGCCGTCCAGGGCGTGGCAGGCGGGGCCGGCGCCTTCGCGCAGGACGTGACCGGGCAGGTGCCGCCGTTCGCGGCCGCGGCCACCGGGTCCCTGCGTCCGGTCGCGGACCAGGTCACCGGCACGGCCCGGCCGGTGGTGGACGGTGTCGGCGGCGGCGCGAGCGGACTGGCGTACGGCGTGGCCGGTGAGGCGGTGCCGTTCGCGGACGGCACGGTCGGCGCCACCGGCCCCGTCACGCGGCAGGTGGGCCCCTTCGCCCAGGACCTCGGCTGGGCCGCGCGGGTCACCGCCGGGCCGTCCGCCGCCCATGCCGCGCACGGTGCCGGGCAGGCCGCTGAGACGGTCACGCCGGGGTATGCGCACGACCTGACGGACCAGTACGGCAGGCGTGCCTGACGGTCCGACCGACCCCGTGGACCCGAGGGTCCGCGACCCGATCCGTGGACCTGACGGTCCGCGACCGACTCCGTGGAGGGGACCGGACCCGGACGGCCGAATCCCGTCGGCCCGTCCGGCCGGCCCTCCACGGGCACGGGGCGGGTGGTCCCCATTGGGGTGGGGGCCGTCCGTCCAGGGCCCCAGCGGCCCGTTCGGGGGCCTCACCGGGTTCACCCCAGCCCGGTGAGGCCGCGCACGTCCCCCCGTCGTCGGCACGCGGTGCCAGCAGAAACGGCATCATGTGACAGGTATCACCGCTCAGGTGTGACGCTCGATTTAGGGACCCCCGGCAAGCGGCGATAACCTGCGAGACGGACATGCCGCGCGCTCGGACACCGTGTGCGCTTCCCTTGTGACACAGCGGACGTCACGGTTGCCCTTCGCGGCACGCCCACGCATCCAACGAACCGCGAGATCACTGATAGGGACGGAAGCGCGTGGACCTGTTCGAGTACCAGGCGAGGGACCTCTTCGCCAAGCACGATGTACCGGTGCTGGCCGGTGAAGTCATCGACACGCCTGAGGCGGCGCGCGAGATCACCGAGCGGCTGGGCGGCAAGTCCGTCGTCAAGGCGCAGGTGAAGGTCGGTGGTCGCGGCAAGGCCGGTGGCGTCAAGCTGGCCGCCTCCGCGGACGAGGCCGTCGCCCGGGCGACGGACATCCTCGGCATGGACATCAAGGGCCACACGGTCCACAAGGTCATGATCGCCGAGACCGCTCCGGAGATCGTCGAGGAGTACTACGTCTCCTTCCTCCTCGACCGTGCCAACCGCACCTTCCTCTCCATCGCCTCCGTCGAGGGCGGCGTGGAGATCGAGGAGGTCGCGGCCACCCGTCCGGAGGCCGTCGCCAAGATCGCGATCGACGCCATCGACGGCGTGGACGAGGCCAAGGCCCGCGAGATCGTCGAGGCCGCCAAGTTCCCGGCCGAGGTCGCGGACAAGGTCGTCAACGTCCTGATCAGGCTGTGGGACACCTTCATCAAGTCGGACGCCCTCCTCGTCGAGGTGAACCCGCTGGCGAAGGTCGCCTCCGGCGAGGTCATCGCCCTCGACGGCAAGGTGTCGCTCGACGAGAACGCCGAGTTCCGCCACCCCGAGTACGAGGAGCTCCACGACAAGGCCGCGGCCAACCCGCTCGAGGCCGCCGCCAAGGAGAAGAACCTCAACTACGTCAAGCTCGAGGGCGAGGTCGGCATCATCGGCAACGGCGCGGGTCTCGTCATGAGCACCCTGGACGTCGTCGCGTACGCCGGTGAGAAGCACGGCAACGTCAAGCCCGCCAACTTCCTGGACATCGGCGGTGGCGCCTCCGCCCAGGTGATGGCGAACGGCCTGGAGATCATCCTCGGCGACCCCGACGTCAAGTCGGTCTTCGTCAACGTCTTCGGTGGCATCACCGCCTGCGACGAGGTCGCCAACGGCATCGTGCAGGCCCTGAAGCTCCTCGAGGACCGCGGCGAGAACGTCAGCAAGCCGCTCGTCGTCCGTCTGGACGGCAACAACGCCGAGCTGGGCCGGCAGATCCTCACCGACGCCAACCACCCGCTGGTCCAGCGCGTCGACACCATGGACGGCGCGGCCGACAAGGCCGCCGAGCTGGCCCACGCCGCCAAGTAAGCACTCAGGACGAGGACACAACACACCATGGCTATCTGGCTCAACAAGGACAGCAAGGTCATCGTCCAGGGCATGACCGGCTCCACCGGCATGAAGCACACCAAGCTCATGCTCGGTGACGGCACCAACGTCGTGGGCGGCGTGAACCCGCGCAAGGCGGGTCAGACCGTGGACTTCGACGGCACCGAGGTACCCGTCTTCGGCACCGTCGAGGAGGCCATCGAGAAGACCGGCGCCAACGTCTCCGTCATCTTCGTGCCGGAGAAGTTCACCAAGGACGCCGTCGTCGAGGCCATCGACGCCGAGATCCCGCTGGCCGTCGTGATCACCGAGGGCATCGCCGTGCACGACACGGCCGCCTTCTGGGCGCACGCCGGCAAGAAGGGCAACAAGACCCGCATCATCGGCCCGAACTGCCCCGGCATCATCACCCCGGGCCAGTCGAACGTCGGCATCATCCCGGGCGACATCACCAAGCCGGGCCGCATCGGCCTGGTCTCGAAGTCCGGCACGCTGACGTACCAGATGATGTACGAGCTGCGTGACATCGGCTTCTCGACGGCCGTCGGCATCGGTGGCGACCCGATCATCGGCACCACCCACATCGACGCCCTCGCCGCGTTCCAGGACGACCCCGAGACCGACCTGATCGTGATGATCGGTGAGATCGGTGGCGACGCCGAGGAGCGCGCGGCCGCGTTCATCAAGGAGAACGTGACCAAGCCGGTCGTCGGCTACGTCGCCGGCTTCACCGCGCCCGAGGGCAAGACCATGGGCCACGCCGGTGCCATCGTCTCCGGTTCGTCCGGCACCGCCCAGGCGAAGAAGGAGGCCCTCGAGGCCGCCGGCGTCAAGGTCGGCAAGACGCCGACCGAGACGGCGAAGCTGGCCCGGGAGATCCTGAGCGCCTGAGCCGTACGGTCGAACGCCGGCAGGCCCGCCCCGCACGAGGGGCGGGCCTGCCGGCGTTTCTCGTGCCGTGCCGTCGGGTGCGCGGGGTCACCCGGCCATGGGCGACAGGCGTTCCGGTCCGCCGGTCAGCGAGTGCCGGAGCCGGTCGCGCAGTGCCTGTTCCTCCTGGGACAGCGGGCCCATGGCGGCCGGCGGTGGCACCCCCTGCACCGCCTGGGCCGGTGCGATGGGCGGTTCGTAGTGGGTCGGTGCCGTGCGCAGGGTCAGTGCCGTGGAGCCGATGATCGCGATCGTGAAGGCGATGGCCGCGCGCGTCCAGAACACGTTCCGGCGTTCGCCCGTCGTCCGCACCGTCGTCGGTCTCGGCGGCTGCAGGCGCTCCGTGGAGGCGAGCTCGACCAGCCGCCGGTGCAGTGCGGCCGGGTCGGCCAGGTGCGGGACCCGCGCGGCCACGGCCTCCCGGGCGCGGGTCAGCCGGCCGGCCGTGGCGGGCGTGCTGGCCTCCGTCTCCGCGGCCGTCTCCGGCAGGTCGAGGCCCACGCCGTCGTACAGCACGAGGGCGCGCCGGTAGGAGGGCGGCAGTTCGAGCAGGGTGTTCAGCAGCAGCCGGTCGGCGGGGTCGGCCGGCGGGGGCTCGGGGGAGCGGTATCGGGGGCGGAAGCGGTGCCAGGGGGAGAGCGCCCACTCGTACGCCACCGCCCGCACCCAGCCCGCCGGATCCCGGTCCCGGGCCACTTCGGGCCAGCGCTGCCAGGCGAGCTGGAAGGCGTGCTCCACGGCCTCCCGGGCCAGTTCGCGGCGCCCGGTGAGCAGGTACGTCTGCCGGGCGAGGGCGGGGGCGCAGAACGCGTACAGCGCGTCGAAGGCCTGAGCGGGCGACAGCGCGGGAGGTGACCCCGCCCGGCCGTCCGTGTCCGCCCGGCCGTCCGTGTCCGCCCGGCCGGTCGCGGGCCCGGCGAGGCCGGCCAGCAGACGGCCGTACGCCTCGCCCTCCCGGCCGCCGGGAGTGTCGCGGCCGCGCTCCCAGGCGCGGATCGTGGCACGGCCGACGCCGATCCGGGCGGCGACCTGAGCCCGTGTCAGCGACCCGGCCTCCCGCAGGCGTCGGCGTTCCTTCGGTGGTGGCAACTGACTGGCCGGGCTTTCCGTCACAGGACACTCCTTCGGCCGAAAAAGTACATAAACATATATTGAGCGACACATCGGAGGTTCGGCTGTTACGACGGGAAAGCGCGTGTCGTTGGGAGCATGGCGGGCGTGACCCTGATGACCGATCGCCGACCGTCGTTGCCGCCGCTGCTGCACGGAATGCGCGACCGATCGCCCGGACTGGGCGCCGGCCTGCTGGGCGGCGCGGTCGCCGCCGCGCTCGGGCTCGGCTCGCTCGCCGTCCTCGTGCTGGGGCTGTGGATCAGCTCGCCGTACCCCGACAGCGGACCGGACGGCGCGCTGCACGTCGCCGCCGCGCTGTGGCTGCTGGGGCACGGCGTCGAACTGGTCCGCACCGACACCCTGTCCGGCGTGCCCCAGCCGGTCGGCGTGACCCCGCTGCTGCTCCTCGCGCTGCCGGTGTGGCTGGTGTACCGGGCGGCGAGGGACGCCACGGACGCCTCCCCCGAGCCCGACGGCCCGCCCCCGGTCCCGGCCCGCACGGCGTGGACGGGCGTCGTCCTCGGCTACCTCGGCATCGGTGCCGGCGCCGCGCTCTACTGCTCCGGCGGCGCGCTGCGGCCCCAGTGGGGCTGGGTGGCGGTGTGCCTGCCGCTGGTCGCCGCGGTGTCCGCGGCGGCCGGGGTGTGGACGGCGCACGGCTGCCCGCGCGGGACCCTGCGCGCCCCGCTGCCCGGGCCGGTGCGGCGGCTGCTCGCCGGGGCGGACGCGTGGGACCGGCTGGTCGCGGCGGTACGGGCCGCCGCGGCCGGGACGGCGGTGCTCGCCGGGGGCGGGGCACTGCTGCTCGCGGTGTCGCTCGTGCTGCACGGCGAGGTGGCGCGCGCGTCGTTCCTCCAGCTCACGGCGGGCTGGACCGGCCGGTTCGCCGTCCTGCTGCTCGGCATCGCGCTGATCCCGAACGCGGCGGTGTGGTCGGCCTCCTACGCCCTCGGCCCCGGGTTCGCCCTCGGCACCGGGCACCTCGTGCACCCCCTGGCCTCCGACCCCGCTCCGCTGCTGCCCCCGTTCCCGCTGCTCGCGGCGGTGCCGGACCCGGGCCCCGGGACCCGGCTGAACTGGGTCGCGACCCTGGTGCCGGTGGCGGCCGGGGCGACGGTGGCCTGGTTCCTGGTGCGTGCGGCCGCGGGCCTGCGGGGCGGGGCGGGGGCCGGGCGGCGGGCGACACCCTGGTCCGCCGGGCGGACGGCCGGGGCGCTGGTCCTGGCGGCGCTGCTGTGCGGGACGGCCGTGGCGCTCCTCGCCTGGTTGTCGGGCGGTCGCCTGGGCGCGGCCGCGCTGGCCGACTTCGGCCCGGTGTGGTGGCAGGAGGGGCCGGCGACCGCGCTGTGGATCACGGTCACCGGACTGCCGGTGACGCTGACCGCACGGGCCTGGCGGCTGTGGAGGGGCCGGGTCCGGGGCGCGGAGCCGGCCGGGCGGGCGGCGAGGGACACGGGCCCCGGACCGGCCGCGCCCAGGACGGCCGCCGAGGAGACTGCCGGGGGCGCGACGCCGAAGCCGGCGAGGTCCACGAAGCCCGCGAAGTCCACGAAGGCCGTGCAGGCGGCGAAGGCCGTGCAGGCGGCGAAGGCGCCGGGTGGCGGACACCTCGAGGACGAGCTCTACGACTTCCTGCCCACCGAGGACCCGTACCCGCCGGCCTGGCAGCACGACGACCTCTCCCGGGCCTCCCGCTGGGAGGCCCTGCGCGCGGCCGCCACGCCCCCGCGGGCCCCGGAACGGACCGCCCCGCCGCCCCCGTCACCGACGGACGCGCCGCGGCCCGACGGCGTCCCGGCCCCCGACGGCCCGGCGGATGCGCCGCGGCCCGCCGGCGGGCCGGTCCCCGCCGACGCTCCCGCTCGGGGCGACCGGCCCGGCGCGGCCCCGGCGTCGGCCGGCGGGGCATGCGCAGATCCGGACCGTCCGCCTCTGCCGCGTCCGGCAACCCCGACGGGCACTCCCGGCCCGTCCGAGCCGTCGTCCGAGGAGTAGGCGGTCCACTCCGGTCCGTCGGCGAAGGGCGCCTCAGCCGTCGCTGACTCCCAGCACCCCGCGCAGCTCCTTCGGCAGGTGCTGGTCGCAGGACTGCTTGGCCTGCTGGGTCAGGGCGTCGCTGACGCAGGTGTAGTAGTCGCTGTAGACGAGCTGGACCGTGAAGGTCAGGCCCACCAGGAGCAGGGCCAGGCCGGCCGTGACCAGGCCGCTGATCGCCGCCGTGGTCTGCGGGCGGGCGCCCGGCGCCGGCGCGGGGGAGTCGGGGCCGGGGTCGCGGGGCTTGGCGCGCAGGGCGCTGACGCCCCAGTACACGGCCAGCGCGCCCAGCAGCAGTGCCACGTAGGGCCAGCTGAACAGGGCGAAGAAGATGGCCCACATGCCGGACAGCAGGGCGTAGCGCGCGCGTCGCTGGACCGGGTCCGCCGGGTCCCAGCGCATCCCGGGGCCGGACGGACCGCCCGGCCCGGGGCCCTCGGGCCGGCTGCCGGGGCGCTCGCCGAAGCCGCCGCCCGAGGAGCGGCCGGGCTGGCGGTCGCTCCACCGGCTGCCCCACGGGGCCTCGCCCTGCGGGCCCGTGGACCCTTCGGGGCGGCGCGGCCGCCACGGCTGGTCCGGGGTGCCCTCCGGCGGTGGCGCGAACGGGTTGTCGTCCTGCCGCTCGCCACCCTGCCCGTCGCCGTCCCGGCCGCCCGACGGGGCCTCGGGCGGCGAGGCCGGCCGCTCCCGGAACAGCACTCCGGCACGCTCGCCTCGCTGGGCCCGGAGCGGCGGGAACGTGAGGAGTCGCAGGCTGCGATCGGGCATCAAGAGAGCGTCTTCCCCTAGGTGAGCGCGGCTGTCCGCGTTGAGCTTCCACCCCGTGAACGCACCGTACGGCGACCGCGTTCCCGAGGCTGCTCCTTCGTGATTCCCTCCGAACGCTACCTTCCGGCCACGCCCCCGTCCCGAGGGGGCCGTCCGGAGTGCCGGTATCGTTGCTGACGGTCGGCCGCTTCGTAGACTTCCCCGTATCCCGGGGTGCGAAGCATTCGTGCGAACGCACAAGGAGCCGACCGGACATGTCGCTCACCGAGAAAGGGCCCCGCCGTGGCCGCCACCCCCGCTGGCCGAGCGGTCAAGCGCCTCGTCGTGCTGGTCTCCGGTTCCGGCACCAACCTCCAGGCGCTCCTGGACGAGATCGAGCGCACCGGAGCCGAGGAGTACGGCGCGCGGATCGTGGCCGTCGGGGCCGACCGCACCGGAGTCGAGGGGCTCGCCCGCGCCGAGCGGGCCGGACTGCCCACCTTCGTGTGCCGGGTGAAGGACCACGGGACCAGGCAGGAGTGGGACGCGGCCCTCGCCGAGGCCGTGGCCGCGCACCGGCCCGACCTCGTGGTCTCCGCCGGCTTCATGAAGATCGTGGGCAAGGAGTTCCTCGCCCGGTTCGGCGGGCGGTTCGTCAACACCCACCCGGCCCTGCTGCCCAGTTTTCCCGGGGCCCACGGTGTGCGCGACGCGCTCGCGTACGGCGCCAGGGTCACCGGCTGCACCGTCCACTTCGTCGACGACGGCGTCGACACCGGACCGATCATCGCCCAGGGCGTGGTCGAGGTCCGGGACGAGGACGACGAGAGCGCGCTGCACGAGCGCATCAAGGAAGTCGAGCGAAGGCTGCTCGTCGAGGTCGTGGGGCGGCTCGCCCGCAACGGCTATCGCATTGAGGGACGAAAGGTAGTTATCCAGTGACCGCCACCGCCGAGAGCACCAAGCGGCCCATTCGCCGGGCGCTCGTCAGCGTCTACGACAAGACCGGCCTGGAAGACCTCGCGCGCGGCCTGCACGAGGCCGGTGTCGAGCTGGTCTCGACCGGCTCCACGGCCGGCCGTATCGCCGCCGCCGGCGTCCCCGTCACCAAGGTCGAGGAGCTGACCGGCTTCCCCGAGTGCCTGGACGGCCGGGTCAAGACGCTGCACCCCAAGGTGCACGCGGGCATCCTCGCCGACCTGCGGCTCGACAGCCACCGCGAGCAGCTCGCCGAACTGGGCGTGGAGCCGTTCGACCTGGTCGTCGTCAACCTCTACCCGTTCCGCGAGACCGTCGCATCGGGCGCCTCGGACGACGCGTGCGTGGAGCAGATCGACATCGGCGGTCCGTCGATGGTCCGCGCCGCCGCCAAGAACCACCCGTCGGTGGCCGTGGTGACCAGCCCGGAGCGGTACGCCGACGTGCTCGCCGCCGCGGCGGCCGGCGGCTTCGACCTCGCCACCCGCAAGCGGCTGGCCGCCGAGGCGTTCCAGCACACGGCCGCCTACGACGTGGCCGTCGCCTCCTGGTTCGCCTCCTCCTACGCCCCGGTCGACGAGTCGTCGTTCCCCGACTTCCTCGGTGCCACCTGGGAGCGCGCGCACACCCTGCGCTACGGCGAGAACCCGCACCAGCCGGCCGCCCTCTACGTCGAGGCCGGCGCCGCCGGGCTGGCGCAGGCGGAGCAGCTCCACGGCAAGGAGATGTCGTACAACAACTACACGGACACGGACGCCGCCCGCCGTGCCGCGTACGACCACGACGAGCCCTGCGTCGCGATCATCAAGCACGCCAACCCGTGCGGCATCGCGGTCGGCGCGGACGCCGCCGAGGCGCACCGCAAGGCGCACGCCTGCGACCCGGTCTCCGCGTACGGCGGTGTCATCGCCGTGAACCGCCCGGTCAGCAAGGAGATGGCCGAGCAGGTCGCGGAGATCTTCACCGAGGTCATCGTCGCGCCCGCCTACGAGGACGGGGCCCTGGAGGCCCTCGCCAGGAAGAAGAACATCCGGGTCCTGAGGGCTCCGAACAGCCCGGCCGACCCGGTCGAGGTCAAGGCGGTCGACGGCGGCGTGCTGCTCCAGGCCACCGACCGGCTGCAGGCCGAGGGCGACGACCCGGCCCACTGGACCCTCGCCAGCGGCGAGGCCCTGAGCGAGGCCGAGCTGGCCGAGCTGGCCTTCGCCTGGAAGGCCTGCCGCGCGGTGAAGTCCAACGCGATCCTGCTCGCCAAGGACGGCGCCTCGGTCGGCGTCGGCATGGGCCAGGTCAACCGCGTCGACTCCTGCAAGCTGGCCGTCGAGCGGGCCGGCGCGGAGCGGGCGCGCGGTGCCTTCGCGGCCTCCGACGCCTTCTTCCCCTTCCCCGACGGCCCCGAGATCCTCATCGGCGCCGGTGTCCGGGCGATCGTGCAGCCGGGCGGCTCGATCCGTGACGAGCAGGTCGTGGAGGCGGCCCAGAAGGCGGGCGTGACCATGTACTTCACCGGTACGCGCCACTTCTTCCACTGAGCCCGCGGGGCGACGAGAAGCGGCCTCCGGCTCCCCCTCGCGCGGGGGAGCCGGAGGCCGCTTCGTCGTGCGAGCGCTCAGCTCACGGGTTGCGGATCACGATCGAGCCGCAGACCTTGTCGGCGAACGTCTGCCGCTTGGAGTCCCACGCGGGCCAGAGGTAACCGAGGTAGCAGGGCAGACCGTCGATGATGTGGGCGAGCTGGCGCACGAACGCCATGCCGCCGCCCAGCGGCTGGCCGGTGTCCTCCTTGAGCGTGCGGATGCCGAGCGCCTTCTTGCCGACGGTCTGGCCGGTCCTGCCCTCCTGGATCACCTGCCAGACGAGGACGCCGATGCCGAGCAGGAAGCCGACCAGCGTGATGATCGGGGCGCCCGCCTTGGCGCCGATGGCGGCGAGGGGCACGTAGGCGACGAAGTAGAGGATCATGTCGATCAGCTTGCTGAGGAACCGCTGGCCCCAGTTCGCGTACTGCGGCTGTATCCCGTACCCGCCCTGCTGCGGGTAACCCGGGTAGCCGGGCTGCTGCGGGTAGCCGTAGCCCTGCTGCGGCGGGACACCCTGCGGGGGCTGCGGGTAGCCCTGCTGCTGCGGGTAGCCGTAGCCCTGCTGCTGCGGCGGCACGCCCTGCGGGGCCTGCGGGTAGCCGGGCTGCTGCGGTTGACCGTAGCCCTGCTGCGGGTCCTGCGGCTGACCGTAGGGGTTGCTGGGCGAGCCGAAACTCATGGCGGATTTCCTCCGTTGGATCTGCGGGGACGACGCGGAAGGAACGGAGGTACGTCAGGATCTGAGCGGTTTGCCCCCAACCGGACCGCGATACTGCGCCGTTCATCGTGGTCGGGGAGGCGAGTCCTTGTCCAGCCGGATTCGCGATGCGTTGTGCAAGTGCAACATCGTCGATCATGTCGGGACATCCGGGACCGGCTCCGGGGCCGTCCCAGGTGCCGGACGGCGGGGACCCGGATTGGAACCGGGAGCCGGTCATCCGCGAGGATGGGGGCATGACCGCCCAGATTCTCGATGGCAAGGCCACCGCAGCCGCGATCAAGTCCGAGCTGACCGCCCGCGTGGCGGCGCTGAGGGAGCGGGGCGTCACGCCCGGCCTCGGCACCATCCTGGTCGGGGAGGACCCCGGCAGCCAGAAGTACGTCGCCGGCAAGCACCGCGACTGCGCCCAGGTCGGCATCGCCTCCATCCAGCGCGAGCTGCCCGCCACGGCCACCCAGGAGGAGATCGAGGCCGTCGTCCGGGAGCTGAACGAGGACCCGGCCTGCACCGGCTACATCGTGCAACTCCCGCTGCCCAAGGGCATCGACGAGAACCGCGTCCTGGAACTGATGGACCCGGCCAAGGACGCCGACGGCCTGCACCCGATGAACCTCGGCCGCCTCGTGCTGAACGAGCCGGCGCCGCTGCCCTGCACGCCCAACGGCATCATCACCCTGCTGCGGGCCCACGGCGTGGAGATCAAGGGCGCCGAGGTCGTGGTGGTCGGCCGCGGCGTGACCATCGGCCGCCCGATGCCGCTGCTGCTCACCCGCCGCAGCGAGAACGCCACCGTGACCCAGTGCCACACCGGCACCCGTGACCTGTCCGCCCACCTCAGGCGGGCCGACATCATCATCGCGGCGGCCGGCTTCCCGCACCTGGTCCGCGCCGAGGACGTCAAGCCGGGCGCGGCCGTGCTGGACGTGGGCGTCTCCCGCAACGCCGAGGGCAAGATCGTCGGCGATGTGCACCCGGACGTGACCGGCGTGGCCGCGTGGATCTCCCCGAACCCGGGCGGCGTGGGCCCCATGACCCGGGCGCAGTTGCTGGTCAACGTGGTCGAGGCGGCGGAGCGCAGTGCCGGCTGAGGACGACCGCACGGTGACCGGGCCGACGGCCCGCGACGCGATCAGCGCCCCGGACGCCAAGGGGCGCCCGCGGCGTGTCACGCGCCGCTTCCCGCTGTTCACCAGAGACACCGCCCGCCCGGAGGGCGGCGGCCGGGCCGCCCCGGGCGACGCCCCGGCGCCCGCCCGGCAGTGGCCGATGCTCGTCGTGCTCTGCGCCGTCGCGCTCGGCCTGCTGCTGACCGCGCTCGACGTGTTCCGCTACGGCACCCTGCTGATCGGCGCCGCGCTGCTGGCCGGCGCCGCCCTGCGCTGGGCGCTGCCCAGCGTCGGCATGCTCGCCGTGCGCTCACGGTTCACGGACATCGCCACCTACGGCGTGCTGGGTCTCGCGATCGCGCTGCTGGCGATGACGGTCCAGCCCGACCCCTGGCTGAGCATTCCGTTCCTGAAGGACGTACTGCACTTCACGCTCGCCAAGTAGTGCCACCGGCGCGGCCCCTGACGGGCCGCCCGGTGGTCCACGCCGTGCGACGGCGGCCCGTCCCCTCCCCCGAGCAAGGACGGACCGCCGTCGTGACACCAGCCTTCCCCGCCGTGCACGGCCGGTTCAACGGCTGTCCGTGCGCTGTGGCACGGAAGTGACCGTTCCGCTACGGTGTCCGCGCACTGCCACACCTGCGCCGGCCGTGTCGCGGTCCCGAACGACTCGGCGCTACGTTACGGAAGCTCCGCGGCGGCCGGCGCGCGCCCGGTGGAACCGGTGCTGGCGTTCGCTCCCGCTCCGGGAACTGGGATCCTTGGTCGGCGCATCCCTGTGGGTGGGCCGCAACGATGTCGCGCCGGGAACGGACCGGACCGGCGCGAGGAACCGCGCACGGGGAGCCCGGCGCGGGGAACCAACAGCACCGACCGGGGGGAAGAGGGGGAAGCACGATGCCTCGATGGAAAGCCTTGCCGGACGAGTTGGATCCGCAGATCAAGGAGTTCACGAGCCAGTTGCGGGCGCTCGTGGACCGCAGCGGCCTGAGCGTCGCGGCGGTAGCGGACCGGACCGGCTACAGCAAGACGTCCTGGGAGCGCTACCTGGGCGGCCGGCTCCTCGCGCCCAAGGGCGCCATCGTGGCGCTCGCCGAGGTCACCGGTACCCACCCGGTCCACCTCACCACGATGTGGGAACTGGCCGAGCGGGCCTGGAGCCGTGCGGAGATGCGGCACGACCGGACCATGGAGCAGATTCGTATCTCCCAGGCGCGCGCCGCGCTCGGGGAGTTCGGGGCGGCCGAGGCCGAGGCCCAGGCGGCGGGCGGTACGCGGACGGCCCACCGGGGCACCGGCTCCCCCGCGGTCCCGCACGCGGCCGGTCCCGCCGGGGCCCCGCCACGGGTTCCCGCCCAGCCGACGGCGTCCGACGCCGACGACGGCGAGCGTCCGGGCCGCGGCCCGGCCCCCGAGGTCAACTCCTGGGGCCTGGCGGGCTACGAGGGCCCGTCGCGGGCGAGCGGCCGCCCGGGTACGCGTCCCGTGCCCGTGCAGGGCGGCGCGGGCCGGCCGCCGGTTCCGCCCGCCCCGCACGGCGGGCAGCGGCCGCCGAGTTCGGCGGGCAACCGTTCCGCCAAGGCGGCGGGCGGGCAGCGCCGCCTGACGGTGCTCCTGGCGGGCGCGGGCGCCGTCCTGGTCGCCGTCGCGGCCGTCTTCGTGCTCACGCACCGGGGCGGCGGCAAGGACGAGGGCGCCACGAAGTCGCCCTCCCCGACCGCCACCACCCGCCCCAGCCTGCCCGCCGGGGTCAAGTGCGCGGGCTCGGACTGCGCCGGCAAGGACGCGGAGACGATGGGCTGCAGCGGCAGCCTGGTGACCACCGCGAAGACCGCCACCGTCGGCACCACCACCCTCGAGGTGCGCTACAGCCGGACCTGCGGCGCGGCCTGGGGGCGGATCACCGGCGGCGCCCCGGGCGACCAGGTCCGGGTCTCGGCCGGCAAGGCGCGCCAGAAGGGCGACATCACCACCGCCGGGGACACCATCGCCTACACGCCGATGGTCGCGGTGAAGGACGCGGCCGAGGCGGAGGCCTGCGCGACCCTCGCCTCCGGGCAGACGGGCTGCACGAAGTAGCAGGCCGCACGAAGGCGGCGGGCCGCGCGCAACCGCGGACCGGCGAAACGCGGCGGAGGCGGGGACCGGCGGCCGGGGCGGAAGCGGAAGGGCTCGTTCGGGTGGAATTCCGGGGCGGGGCGCATGAGCTCCGGGATGCCGGGCACGCGAACCGTACCCCCACGGGAGTCCGGCAGTCCGGTCCCCCCACCGGCGGCCGTACCCGTCCTGCTCTCCCGGACGGGCGGCCGCCTCCTGCGTGCCCCCGTGACCCGCCGGCGCGGCTTGTGGGCTGGGCCACAGGGCCCCGGAGGTCTCGCATGGCGGATGCGCGATAGCCTGACCGCTGGATTCTCTTGACGCCAAGAGATCGATCATCCGGGGCAGTGCCGCCCCTTCGCCAGCTGTCATACGGAGAACGCCATGACCCGCACTCCCGTGAACGTCACCGTCACCGGCGCGGCCGGCCAGATCGGTTACGCCCTGCTCTTCCGCATCGCCTCCGGCCAGCTGCTCGGCGCGGACGTGCCGGTCAAGCTGCGCCTCCTGGAGATCACGCCGGCGCTGAAGGCCGCCGAGGGCACGGCCATGGAGCTGGACGACTGCGCCTTCCCGCTCCTTCAGGGCATCGAGATCAGCGACGACCCGAACGTCGCCTTCGACGGCGCCAACGTGGCCCTGCTCGTCGGCGCCCGCCCCCGCACCAAGGGCATGGAGCGCGGCGACCTGCTCGAGGCCAACGGCGGCATCTTCAAGCCGCAGGGCAAGGCCATCAACGACCACGCCGCGGACGACATCAAGGTCCTGGTCGTCGGCAACCCGGCCAACACCAACGCCCTGATCGCCCAGGCCGCCGCCCCGGACGTACCGGCCGAGCGCTTCACCGCGATGACCCGCCTCGACCACAACCGCGCGCTGACCCAGCTCGCGAAGAAGACGGGCTCGACGGTCGCCGACATCAAGCGCCTGACCATCTGGGGCAACCACTCCGCCACCCAGTACCCGGACATCTTCCACGCCACGGTCGCCGGCAAGAACGCCGCCGAGGTCGTGAACGACGAGAAGTGGCTGGCCGAGGGCTTCATCCCGACCGTCGCCAAGCGCGGCGCCGCGATCATCGAGGCCCGTGGCGCCTCGTCCGCCGCCTCCGCCGCCAACGCCGCCATCGACCACGTGCACACGTGGGTCAACGGCACCGCCGAGGGCGACTGGACCTCCATGGGCATCCCGTCGGACGGCTCCTACGGCGTCCCGGAGGGCCTGATCTCCTCCTTCCCGGTCACCACCAAGGACGGCAAGTACGAGATCGTCCAGGGCCTGGACATCAACGAGTTCTCCCGCGCCCGCATCGACGCCTCCGTCAAGGAGCTCGAGGAGGAGCGCGAGGCGGTTCGCGGTCTCGGCCTCATCTGAGCACGAGTGCGGCGGTGACGCCGCACGCATACGGGCGGGCCCGCCCGGTGTCACACCGTTGCCCTATGCTGATGGTTCGTCAACTCATCTCATCACTGAGTGACTTACCACGCCTCGGGGGAATCGCGTGAACACCGCATTCGTGCCGCAGCAACCGCAGCCGACGCCTGCGGCGGCACCGTCCGCAGCGCCACCCACCCCACCGCACGCCAGCGAGGCCACCCGGCTGCTCTGCGCGGGGACGTACCTCGACCCCGGCTACCGGGACAAGGTGATCGACGAACTGCACCTCAACGAGCAGCGGTTCGTGGCACCCTCGCTCGGTCTGGACGCCGCCCGGGTCCTCGCGCACGCCCTGCGCGCGCGCCGCCGGGAGCTCCAGTGGGCCGGGGCCGTCATCGGCCTGTGGCTGGTGGGAGCGGCACTGACCCAGGGCCTGCTGGCCCTCTACCTGCTTCCCAGCCTGTACCTCGCGATCGGTACCCGGATCAGGGGCAGCGCGCCGAAGGCCCCGCTGTACCGGACCCTGCCCGCCTTCCTCTTCCGCTGGTGGGGCCGCATCCTGCTCGCGGTGCTGGCGGTCATCACCGTGATCGCCGCGTTCGGCGGCGGGGACGACGGCACGCCGTCCGACCCCTACGGCGGCTCGTACGGCTCGTACGACTCCTACCGGTCCTCCGAATCGCCGGACCTGAGCGACGTCCTCCTGCCGGGCTCCGGCGACGCCGGGACCTCGTTCAGGCCCTGGCAGGCCTGGGCCGTCCTGGTCGTCCTGGCGCTCGTCGCGGTGTGCCTGGCGGCCCAGCGCGGCCAGTTCGCCCGCGTCCTGGCCGCCGAGCTGTCCCCGCAGCGCTTTCCCGACGCCGCCGGCGACCCCGCCGAGCAGGGCGAGAGCCGACGGTTCCAGTGGCTCAGGCACCGCATCCGGACGGAGCAGCGGGCGCCGCTCGTCATGTACCACGAGGCGCGTCCGTTCTGCGGGGCCGGTGAGGCGCAGCAGGACTGGGTGCTCGCCGTCGAGCTGAGGCCCGACGCGATGAAGAAGCAGCAGCCGATCAGCAACCGGCTGGTGCTGGAGAAGATCCGGCCGCTGGTGGAGCGGCTCCGGCTGCCCGCCGAGCACGCGGGGACCGCGGTGCGCGACCGGCTGCGCAGGCTGGAGATCGACGAGTGCGTGTTCCTGCCCGCGGAGGGCCTGCTGCGCCGCGAGGACGCGCCCTACCAGCCGCAGGCCTTCGAGGAGCACCGGGCGCACGCGGTCGAGGAGGGCGCCGAGAAGCGCCGGCACTTCCTGCGCATCCGCGTCGGCGGCTGGGAGGAGGAGCTGGTCGTCACGGTGTTCGTGCGCGTCCACACCCAGGGCCGCATGCTCATGCTGGAGATCGCCCCGCACGTGCTGCAGCCGGTGCGTCCCCTCTTCAAGGAGGCCGACCGCACGGCCCACCGCTACCGGCACAACAACTGGCTGGGCAAGGCGGTCTGGGCCGTGACCCGGGTGCCGGGCTCGCCGGCCGGGTCCCTGATCGTCCTCGGCAGGGCGGTGGCCTACGGCTGGCGGCTGCTGACGGGCGGGTACGCCAACGCGTTGCCGGACGGCCCCGCGCTGTCGGTCCGTGAGCTGGGCTCGGCCGAGGCCGGATCGCAGTTCCAGGAGATGGACGCCGCCCGCTACCTCACGAGCATCCAGGACCGGGTGGCGAACGGGGTGCGTACCGCGCTCGCCGAAGCCGGCTACCAGACCGGTGAGTTCGTCCAGCAGATCAACAACATCAGCAACGGGGGCGTGCACATCGGCAGCGTCGAGGGCAGCACCTTCGCCGTCGGTGACCACTCCTCCGCCTCCTCCACGAACGGCGGCGGCGAGCCGCGGAAGGGAGCCGACGCACATGGCAACGGATGAGTCGAGGGTCAGCATCGGCGATGTCTCGCACAGCACTTTCGCCATCGGTGACCACGCGCACGCCGAGAGTCACCACGGCGGTGCCGCGCAGCGCGACGCGGCGGCCGAGGAACTGCTGCTCGCCGTGCGCGAGCTGCGCGCCGACCTGGCCCGGGTGAGGGCCGACGACCGGACGGCGGAGCTCGACGCGGCCCTCGCGGACACGGAGGACGAGATCACCCGCACCGGCCGGGCCGCGCCCTCCCGGCGGGACCGCCTGCGCGGGCTGCTCGACGACTCCCAGGCGCTGGTGGCGCTGCTCGCTTCGGCGAGCACGCTGGCCGGCCTGGTGGGGCTGTGAGGCGGAGGCCATGAGCGGGGGAGCGCGGTACTGGAACGAGGAGACCCAGCGCTGGGAGGACGGGGCGGGAGGTGGGGCCGGCGCACCGGTGACGTCGCCGCCGCCGGCCATGCCGGACCGGGCGCCCGAGTGGCCCCCGGCCGGACCGGGGGCGGCCGCCGAGGGCGTGTCCGCCCCGCCGGACCCCGCCAGGGCGGAGTCCGGCGCTCCGGCCGCCGGGCCGGTGCCGTCCATGCCGCCCCCGCCCGCGGTGCCGGGGCATGCTCGCCCTGG